>JBGAGK010000050.1:0-10218 GCA_044226785.1 Steroidobacteraceae bacterium
GCACGCCGGTGCCGGAAGCGCATCAGGAAGCAGCACGCGCTCAGGGCCGCGCACGCTTCGAGCAGTTCGTCGAACAACTCGGCCGGCACCTGCTGCGCGGACGCAGTCTGGTCAAGGATGTGGTCGAAGAAATTCAGCCCAATCAGAGCCAGTTTTTCGACTTGCAGGAGAACGCCAACACGGTGTCGTCAACAGTCGATCCTGGAGCATCGTCATGAGCTGCGCGGCGCACGATCATGGCTTGTCGGCCTCGCTGGCGCTGGAGCGTCGCGTGCTCATGCTGCGCACGGCGATGGGTCCGGACATCGCCAAGGCTTTGAACGACCCCGACGTGGTGGAAGTCATGCTGAATCCCGACGGCTCACTCTGGGTGGATCGGCTGGGCAGCGGCCGCGAACCGCTGGGTGTCAGCCTCACACCCGCCGATGGCGAACGCATCATTCGCCTGGTCGCAGCGCATGTGTGCGCCGAAGTGCATGGTGGCAAGCCGCTGCTGTCCGCCGAGTTGCCCGAGACCGGGGAACGTTTCGAGGGCGCTCTGCCACCGGTGACGCCGGGGCCGGTCTTTGCGCTGCGTAAGCGCGCGGTCGGTCTGATCCGGCTCGACGCCTACGTGGCCGACGGCATCCTGACCGAGGCTCAGGCGGAATTCCTGCGCAACGCGGTGCGCGACCGCCAGAACATCCTCATCGTGGGCGGCACCAGCACCGGCAAGACCACGCTGGCCAATGCCCTGCTTGACGAGGTCGGGGCCACCGGCGACCGCGTGATCGTGCTCGAAGACACAGTGGAGCTGCAATGCACTGCGCGCGACCACGTCCCGCTGCGCACCCGTGCGGGTGTTGTGACCATGGCCGAGCTGGTGCGCTCGACCCTGCGGCTACGGCCAGACCGCATCGTCGTGGGTGAGGTGCGCGGCGCCGAAGCACTGGACCTGCTCAAGGCCTGGGGCACCGGCCATCCGGGCGGCATCGCCACCGTCCATGCCGGTTCCGCTGCGGGCGCGCTGCTGCGGCTGGAACAACTGATCCTCGAAGTCGCCGTGACCCCGCCACGCGCCCTGATCGCGGAAGCGGTCAACGTCATCGTCTACATCGCCGGGCGCGGCCATGCGCGCCGCGTACAGGAAATCGCCCGTGTCACTGGCTTCGACAACCACGGCTATCAGCTCAGCGCCGAGCTGATGCCTTGCGTCCCTTTACTTTCATCAACTCCCGGAGAACCGTCATGACGACTTCACGCATTTCCGTAAAACCTGCCCTGCAATTGGTGGCTCTCGCCGCGCTGCTACTGGCCATCACCATTCCCGCGCACGCCGCAGGCTCGAACATGCCGTGGGAGGCACCGCTGCAATCGGTGCTGGATTCGATCCAGGGGCCGGTGGCCCGCATCATTGCGGTGATCATCATCATTGCCACCGGACTGACCCTGGCATTCGGCGACACCAGCGGCGGTTTCCGCAAGCTGGTGCAGATCGTGTTCGGTCTGTCGATCGCGTTCGCCGCGTCATCGTTCTTCCTGACCTTCTTCAGCTTCAGCGGTGGAGCGGTGATCGCATGAACGCACTGCCTGCTGATGCGCCTGGCTTCGAAGTGCCGCTGCACCGTTCGTTGACCGAACCCATTCTGCTGGGTGGCGCACCGCGCACCGTGGCGATTGCCAACGGGACGCTGGCCGCCGCCGTGGGGCTCGGACTGCAACTCTGGCTGCCCGGTATGGTGCTGTGGATTGCCGGGCACTCGCTGGCCGTGTGGGGCGCAAGACTGGATGCGCAGTTCATGGCGGTCTTCGCGCGGCACATCAAGCACCGGCAACTTCTGGACGTGTGAGGACGACCCCATGATGCACCTCGCCGAATACCGCAAGCGCCCCGCAATGTTGGCCGACTGGCTACCTTGGGCGGGGCTGGTCGCGCCGGGCGTCGTACTCAACAAGGACGGCTCGTTCCAGCGCACGGCAAGCTTTCGGGGGCCTGATTTGGACAGCGCTACGCAGGGTGAACTGGTTGCGACCTCTGCGCGGTTGAATAACGCACTGCGTCGGCTTGGATCGGGTTGGGCTTTGTTCGTGGAAGCCGAGCGGCGCGTAGCCGCTAACTATCCGGAGTCGGTGTTCCCCGAACCGCTGTCCTGGCTGGTCGATGAAGAACGCCGCGCCGCATTCGAGGAAGCCGATAGCCACTTCGAGAGCGCCTACCACCTGACGCTGCTTTACCTGCCGCCCGAGGAATCGACGGCCCGCGCCGCGAAGCTGCTGTATGAGAACCGCAAGGTCGAAGGCGTGGACTGGCGCGAACGGCTGGAGGGCTTCGTGTCGGAGACCGAACGCTTCTTCGGCCTGCTTGAAGGGGTGATGCCGGAGATCGCGTGGCTCGATGACGGCCAGACCTTGACCTACCTGCATGCCTGCGTGTCCACGCGCCAGCATCCGGTGGCCGCGCCCGAGGTGCCGATGCACCTCGATGCGCTGCTGGCTGATGAGCCATTGACGGGTGGCCTCGCACCCATGCTCGGGAGCCAGCACCTGCGCGTGGTGTCGGTGCGTGGCTTCCCGACTTCGACCTGGTCTGGTTTGCTTGACGACCTCAACCGCCTTGGCTTTGCCTACCGCTGGAGCACACGCTTTCTGTGCCTGGATAAGGCCGAGGCTGAGCGCGAGCTGGGGCGTTTGCGCCGCCAGTGGTTCGCCAAGCGCAAGAACATCGCAGCGCTGCTGCGTGAGACGATCTTCCAGCAGGAAAGCCCGCTGGTTGATTCCGATGCCTCGAACAAGGCAGCGGACGCCGATGCCGCCTTGCAGGAACTTGGCAGTGACCAGGTGTCGTTTGGCTACGTCACCGCAACCGTCACCGTGCTCGATGCCGATGCAACCGCCGCCAACGAAAAGTTGCACGCGGTGGAGCGGACGATCCAGGGCCGTGGCTTCGTGACGATCCCCGAGACCTTGAACGCGGTCGATGCCTGGCTGTCGTCGATTCCGGGGCACGCCTACGCCAACGTGCGTCAGCCCATCGTCTCGACGCTGAACCTCGCGCACATGATGCCGGTCTCCGCCGTGTGGGCAGGACAAGAGCGCAATACACATCTCGACGGCCCGCCACTTATCGTGACACGCACCGATGGCGCGACACCGTTCCGGCTGGTCACGCACATCGGCGACGTGGGCAACACGCTGGTGGTCGGCCCCATCGGCATGGGCAAATCGGTGCTGCTCGCGACGCTGGCAATGCAGTTCCGCCGCTATGCCGGGTCGCGCATCTTCGCCTTCGACATGGGGCGTTCGATTCGCGCCACCGTGCTTGGGCTGGGTGGCGAGCATTACGACCTGGGCGCGGACGGCGCCATCGCCTTCCAACCGCTGGCCCGTATCGACCAAGAAGCTTATCGCGCCTGGGCGGCGGACTGGGTCCAAGGCCTGTTGATTCACGAAGGCGTGGTTGTCGGGCCGGCCGAGAAGGAGTCTGTGTGGTCGGCGCTGAACAGTCTCGCCAGCGCGCCACTCGGTCAGCGCACCCTGACCGGCTTGTCGGTACTGCTGCAATCGAACGCACTGCGCCAGGCGCTGCAACCCTATGTGCTGGACGGCGCTCACGGCAAGCTGCTCGATGCCGACCATGACCGGCTCGGTTTCGCCGACATGCAGGCGTTCGAGATGGAAGAACTGATGCACAGCAAAGCGGCGGCGCTGGCGGTGCTGCGCTACCTGTTCGCGCGCTTCGAGGAACGACTCGACGGTGCCCCGACACTGCTGATCCTCGATGAAGCCTGGCTGTTCCTCGACGACCCGATGTTCGCCGCGCGCATCCGGCAGTGGTTGAAGACGCTGCGCAAAAAGAACGTGTCGGTGATCTTTGCCACGCAATCGCTGGCGGACATCAAGGATTCCAGCATTGCGCCGGCCATCGTCGAGAGCTGCGTGAGCCGTATTTTCCTGCCCAACCCGCAGGCGACCGAGCCGCATATTCGCGCCATCTACGAGAGCTTTGGCCTCAATGCGCGACAGATCGAGATCGTGGCGACCGCCCAGCCCAAGCGCGACTACTACTACCAGTCGCGGCTCGGCAACCGCATCTTCGACCTCGGACTCGGGCCGGTGACGCTGGCGTTCGCTGGCGCAGCCAAGCCCGAAGACCAGCGCGCCATCGACGCCGTTTCCGCGACGGTGCCGCCCGCGGATTTCGCAGCCGCCTGGCTGCGCCATCGCGGCCTCGACTGGGCCGCCGATCTGATCCCGTCGTTCCCCTTCACTCCCCAGGAGAAGCAGCCATGAAGAAAATCCTTCTTGCCATCGCCGCCGCCGTACTCATGAGCGTGATGCCCGGTGCGCAGGCGACAGTGGTGGTCATCGATCCGGCCAACTTAATTCAGAACATCCTGACAGCTGCCCGTACTCTGCAACAGATCAACAACCAGATCCAGCAACTGCAGAACGAAGCGCAGATGCTGACCAACCAGGCGAAGAACCTGACCAGTCTCCCCTTCAGTGCGCTCAATCAACTGCAATCTGCGCTGTCCGCGACGAACCAGCTGCTGCAGCAGGCGCAGGGGCTGTCATTGAATCTGACGCAAATGGAGACCCAGTTTGCGCAGCTCTATCCCGCTGCCTACACCGCCTCGACCCCGGCAACGCAGATGGCGCTCGATGCCAGCCAGCGTTGGCAGAACGCACTGGAGGCACTACGTACTGCGACCGAGGTGCAGTCGCAGTCGGTGCAGAACTTCGCCTCTGACGAGCAGACCTTGTCCACCCTCGTGAACAGCAGCCAGTCGGCGGTGGGCGCCTTGCAGGCCACCCAGGCGACGAACCAGTTGCTCGCCTTGCAGGCCCGGCAGGCGATCCAGGCGCAGCAGCTGCAGATCACGCAAGACCGCGCCGTCGCCCTCGAACAGGCACGTCAGGTCGCGGTGCATGCGCGTGCCGTCGAGGTGCGCAACCGCTTCCATGGCACTGGCACACCTTATACGCCATCCCCCGTCAACTTCTACGGCAACTGAGGAACCCATTTGAAAACTCTCCTGACCATCATCGCCTGCGCCCTGCTGCTCGCCGCGTGCAACAAGCCCGAACCGACCGATACCGTCGAATCTATGATGGCGAATCCTGATCGCCTGAAGGAAGTCCGCGCGCAGTGCAAGGCCGACTACGCCAAGGTGGGGGATGCCCTGTGCAACAGGGCTGCCGAAGCTACGCGTCGGCGCTTCATGGGCAACGGCACGCCATACACGCCCGCGCCACCAGCCGCACCCGCTTCTGCACCGAAAGACTGAGCCATGAACAACCTGTCGGTCATCGACCACTTCCTCGATGTCTTCTCGCACTACATCGACTCGGGTTTCGGCCTGCTGCATGGCGAGGTGGCGTTCCTCACCGCGACGCTGGTGGTGATCGACATGACACTGGCCGGGCTGTTCTGGGCCATGGGCGGCGAGGACGTAATCGGCAGGCTGATCAAGAAGACACTCTACGTCGGTGCCTTCGCCTTCATCATCGGCAACTTCAATAATCTGGCCGGCATCCTGTTCAATTCGTTTGCCGGACTCGGGCTGGTGGCGTCGGGTTCCACGCTGACGCAAGCCCAGTTTCTGCAACCGGGCCATCTGGCCAAGGTCGGCGTCGATGCGGCGCAACCGATCATGGCGCAGATCAGCGACCTGACCGGCTTCCCCGAAGTGTTCGCGAACCTCGATGTCATCTCGGTGCTGTTTCTCGCCTGGCTGGTGGTGATCGTGAGTTTCTTTGTGCTCGCTGTGCAGCTCTTCGTCACGCTGATCGAATTCAAGCTGACCACACTCGCGGGCTTCGTGCTGGTGCCGTTCGCGTTGTGGAACAAAACCGCGTTCCTCGCCGAGCGGGTGCTGGGCAACGTGGTGTCGTCGGGCATCAAGGTGCTGGTGCTGGCGGTCATCGTCGGCATCGGCACGGGACTGTTTGCACAGTTCCAGGTGCCGCCCGGCACCGAGCCCTCTATCGACCTGGCGCTGACCATCATGCTGGCCTCGCTGGCGATGCTGGGGCTCGGGATCTTCGGGCCGGGAATTGCCACCGGGCTGGTGTCCGGTGCACCGCAACTCGGAGCCGGTGCGGCGGCCGGCACGGCGCTGGGTGCGGCCGGGTTGGCGGTGGCCGGGGGTGCGGCACTCGCCACCGGCGGTGCGGCAGTGGCGGCGGGTGCACGCATGGCGCCGGGCGCTGCGCGCGCGGCCATCGGTAGCGCCGCATCGGCCGGGCGTGCGAGCAGCGCGATGGCCAGCGGCGCGCAGACCGCCTACCAAGCGGCGGCCGCCGCATCGGGTAGCGGTGGTGTTCGTGCCGCAGGGGCAGGCCTTGCCAATATGGCCAAAAGCGGCGCCGGTGCTGTCGGCCAGCGCGTCGCAGCCGGAGCGAAAGCGGTCAAGGATCGCGTCGCGAATTTCGTCGCGGACGCCGCTGCGCCTGCGGCGGCAGCCAGTCATACCGAATCAGCCGATGCAGCCGAAACCAAGCCCCCTGCGACAGAGCCCGCCTGGGCCAAACAAATGCGCCGCAAACAGCAGGTGAGCCATGCGGCCACGACGGCCGCTCACACCCTGCGCTCGGGCGATCACGGTGGCGGCGGTGCGAGTCCCAGCCTGCGCGACGACTCGAACCACTAAAGATTGAAATTACCGGAGATCAGTTCATGCGATTCAAACGACCCCAGGTGCGGTATTCGGACACACCGGAACCCGTCACTCCCTATCAGGCCGCCGCGCAGGTCTGGGACCAGCGCATCGGCAGTGCGCGCGTGCAGGCGAAGAACTGGCGGCTGATGGCCTTCGGCTGTCTATCGCTCGCGCTGCTGATGGCGGGTGGCCTGGTGTGGCGCTCGGCGCAGTCCATCGTCACACCTTATGTGGTCGAGGTCGCCACCGGCGGCCAGGTACGTGCAGTCGGTGAAGCGGCCGCGCCATACAAGCCCAACGATGCGCAGATCGCCTACCACCTGGCGCGCTTTCTTACCGACGTGCGCTCGCTGTCGATCGACCCCATCGTTGTGCGGCAGAACTGGCTCGAAGCCTACGACTACACCACCGACTCGGGCGCGGCAATGTTGAACGACTACGCGCGCACCAACGATCCATTCGCGCGCATCGGCCAGACCTCGACGGCCGTGGAGATCACCAGCGTGGTGCGCGCCAGCGACTCATCGTTCCAGGTGCGCTGGATCGAGCGCAGCTATGTGAATGGTTCGCCCTCGGGCACCGAACGCTGGACTGCCGTGCTATCCATCGTGCTGCAAACGCCGCGCACCGAAGAGAGGCTGCGCAAGAACCCGCTAGGAATTTACGTGAACGGCATTTCCTGGAGCCGTGAACTCGACGCGAACGAAGGAGCAAAGAAACCATGAAACCCCAAATCCGCATTTACGCTTTGCCGTTGATCCTGAGCGCCACCCTGGCAACCGTCAGTGGTTGCGCCACACACGGCAAGCCGCCACCGGACATCACGCTGGACGAACCCGTCGCGGCGCACGTGCTGCCGGAGTTGCCCAAGCCCATCGAGGTCGTCGAAGTGCCAAAGCCACTGCCGCTGCCGGAACAGTTGAAGCCGCTGGCGAGCACGCCAGAGGACAAGCCAGTCGCCGAATTGCCCGACGAGAAGGCTCGCGTGGCGCGTGCCAATGCTGAGGCGCGCGTGCCGCCCAGCCGCGAGGGCTACATCAACGCGATCCAAGTCTGGCCCTACGCGGACGGCGCGCTTTATCAGGTCTACACCAGCCCTGGCCGCGTCACCGTGATTACCTTGCAGGAAGGTGAAGAACTGGTGACGGTCTCGGCCGGCGACACGGTGCGCTGGATCGTGGGTGATACCGCGAGCGGCGCGGGCGCCAGCCTGCGCGTGAACATCCTCGTGAAGCCCACGCGCGTCGGACTGAAAACCAATCTGGTCATCACCACCAACCGTCGCACCTACCTGCTCGAACTGTCTTCGACGCCGCAGGCGTGGATGGCCTCGGCCTCGTGGGACTACCCGAAGGACCGCATGCTGGCCTTGCAGAAACAGGCACAGTTGGCCCAAGCGGCAGCGCCGGTGGACTCGGGCTTGTCGCTGCAGCAGATCAGGTTTCGTTACGCGATCACCGGCGACAGCCCACCGTGGAAACCGCTGCGCGCGTTCGATGACGGCGAGCGGGTCTATATCCAGTTCCCCGCTGGCATCGCGCAGGGCGAGTTGCCGCCACTGTTCGTGATCGGGCAGCAGGGCGATGGCCAGCTCGTCAACTACCGCTTCCGCTCCCCCTACTACGTGGTGGATCGGCTGTTCGCTGCGGCAGAGTTGCGGCTGGGCGCGGACAAGGCCGCCGTGGTGCGCATCGAGCGCACCGATGGCGTGGTCAGCACGGCGCGGAGCGATTGAGCATGAGCACGCCCGCCACGCCGCAATCTCCACCGGCCGGGACGAACAAGGTCGACCCGGATACCTTGAGTCTGCGCGCGCCGCCGCGTCCGGTCACACGGCTCAACCGGCGTATGCTGGCCGTGCTCGCGGGAACACTGGGCGCGATCGTCCTGGGTGCCACGCTGTGGTCGCTGCAACCGCACCAGCGCGAACGCAACCCGGCCACCGAGCTGTACAACGTGGATCGCGTCGCGCATACCGACAACCTCGACCAGTTGCCGACGGACTATTCCAAGCTGCCACTCCCCCCAAAACCAGTACCGGTATTGGGCGAGCCGTTGCCGGGCGACCTGGGGCCCGCCATCGTGCATGCGCAGCACAATGCCAACACCGGCAGGCACCCCCATCCCACGCAGTCCGGGCGCATGGCACAGCCGGGCGATGCCGAGGAGGCAGCACGCTCGGGGGTGTTCTTTCGGGGCAGCAGTGCGGTGAAGGCGGCACCGTCACCCACTGCGAGCATGGCCATGCCCGAGTCCGTCTCGGGCAACCAGCCGTTCAATCCGATGGCTGCGCCATCCACGCAGCCTGCCGATCCGACGGCGGTGCAGAACCAGCAGGAACATAAGCAGGCCTTCGTCGCCAATGCGGGTGATGCCATCACCCGCAATCTGGCGAGCCTGCAACGGCCTGCCTCGCCCTACCAGGTGATGGCGGGTACCGTCATTCCAGCGGCGCTGGTGACGGGGATCAATTCCGATCTGCCGGGGCAGGTCATCGCCAACGTGACCGAGGCGGTCTACGACACGGCTACGGGTCGCTTCCTGCTGATTCCGCAGGGCTCGCGGCTGATCGGCCGCTATGACAGCCAGGTTTCATTCGGTCAGCGGCGCGTGCTGCTGGTGTGGATGCGCTTGATCCTGCCCGATACCTCGTCGATTTCGCTCGACCGCTTGCCCGGCATCGACCCGGCGGGCTATGCCGGGCTGGAGGACGGAGTCGATTGGCATTGGGATCGCATCCTCGCCGGTGCGGCGTTGTCCACGCTGCTCGGAGTCGGTGCGGAGCTGGCAGCACCCAACAACAGCAGCAGGACCGGTAGCGTCACCATCGCCGTTCGACAGAGCGCGCAGGACACCGTGAACCAGGTCGGTCAGGAGATCACCAAACGCAATGCAAGCATCCAGCCGACGCTCACCATCCGGCCCGGTTTCCCGGTGCGGGTCATGGTGAACAAGGATCTGATCCTGCGGCCGTACCAGCCGCTGTTCTTCCAGAGGGGATCGTCACAATGAGTGAAGCCAGTAGCAAGCTGCGGCTGGGGCCGCTGCCGAAAACCGAGACTGTAAAAGTCACTGTCGCACTGACGGTCACGCTCAAGGCCGATTTAGAGCGCTACGCCGCGCTGCATGCGCAGACCTACGGCGAACCGGTCGATGCCGCTACATTGATCCCGCACATGCTGGAATCATTCATGGCACGGGATCGGGGATTCAGAAAATCGGCCGCTAAAGAAGAGCCGGCGTCACGGCCGAAACCCGCGTCGAATCTCTAGCGATCAGACATCAGACTCTGCCTCAATCACCAGCTTGGCCTGAATGTGAATGCGCAATTGCCACCCACGCCCGGCGTACGCCCATGCACGCCGGAGCGGGTTTTCGGAAACGGAGATCGGCGAGACTATATCAACAGACATGAAATTGCCGATGTCAGCCTCAATCCGAGCCGAACCGGCGCACCCATGGAGCGAAACATGAGCAACCCAAGTCGATGGGTGCTGATCAACCGATTCGCAGAGATCACTGGATACAGCGAAGACGCGGTACGCCACAAGGTCAAGAACGGCACTTGGTCGCAAGG
>JBGAGK010000019.1:0-95194 GCA_044226785.1 Steroidobacteraceae bacterium
ACCGTCCTGGGCGTGCCGCTGGCCCGGATGGTGAACGAGAATTTCGAAGGTGTCCGCAACCGCATCCTGCTCAAGAACATCGCCTACGCGGGCGTCATCGCGGCGCTGATCGACGTGGATCTGGGCATCATCGATGCGCTGTTGAAAGAAAGCTACGCGAAGAAACCCAAGCTCCTGGACTCGAATACCAGAGCGCTGCGGCTGGGCTACGACTACGCGAAAGCCAGCCTGTCCTGTCCGCTGCCGCTGAAGGTGTCGCATATGGACAAGACCGCAGGCCACATCATGATCGACGGAAACACGGCTGCGGGCCTGGGCTGCGTATTCGCCGGGGCGACGGTGGGCGCATGGTATCCGATCACGCCTTCCACTTCGCTGATGGACGCGTACAAGGGGTTCTGCGAGCGCTTTCGGGTCGATGCGGGAACTGGGGAGCGCAATTACGCCGTGATCCAGGCCGAGGATGAACTGTCTGCCATCGGCATGGTGCTGGGAGCTTCCTGGAACGGTGCGCGCGCATTCACTCCCACCAGCGGACCCGGCATTTCCCTGATGAACGAGTTCATCGGCCTTGCCTACTACGCCGAGGTGCCTGCGGTGCTCTTCGATGTTCAGCGCGTGGGACCGTCCACCGGCATGCCCACGCGCACGCAGCAATCCGACATCCTGCTGTGCGCCTACGCCTCGCACGGCGATACCCGGCACGTCCTGCTGTTTCCCGCGAATCCCGAAGAATGTTTCTACATGGCGGTGAAGGCCTTCGACCTGGCCGAGCGGCTGCAGACACCGGTGTTCGTGCTGTCGGATCTGGACATCGGCATGAATGACTGGATGTGCCCGGACCTGAAATGGGACGATGCATTCCGCCCTGATCGCGGCAAGGTGCTCTGCGCCGAGGAACTGGCGAAGCTCGACAAGTTCTATCGATACGTCGATCGTGACGAGGACGGAATTCCCTACCGCACCTTGCCGGGGGTGAGCGCCAAGGGCGCGTACTTCACCCGCGGCTCGGGCCACAACCAGTACGGCGGCTATACCGAGGACTCGGGGGACTACCAGTTCGTGCTCGACCGGCTGAAGCGCAAGTTCGTCACGGCCGCGCGTTACGTGCCGAAACCGGTGCTGACGGGACGGGGCGACTGCGAAGTGGGCATCATCAGCGTCGGCTCGTGCGATGGCGCGATACGCGAGGCGCTGGATATCCTGTCGCGCCAGAAGATCGGCATCGACTACCTGCGGGTGAAGGCCTTTCCTTTCACCACCGAGGTGGAAACCTTCCTGCGTGACCACCAGCTGATTTTCGTCGTGGAACAGAACCGCGATGCGCAGCTGCGTTCGTTGCTGACCCTGGAAACCCCGGTGGAAAAATCGAAGCTGGAATCCATCCTGAGTTACGGCGGCCTGCCCCTGTCGGCCGATCCGATCGTCAACGACATCCGCGCCAAGCTGGCCGAAGCGCCGCGGCTGTCGGTGATCAAGTAACGAGTACCTTGAGCGACCCCCATGTCCTACATCAACAAGCCCAAAGTTGCCCACCCGACGCTGCCCACCAATGCGCTGGGTCTGACGCGCCGCCAGTATGAAGGGGTGATGTCCACCCTGTGCGCGGGCTGTGGACATGATTCGGTCACGGCTGCCATCGTCGAGGCCTGCTGGGGCATCGACCTCAGGCCCGAGCAACTGGCCAAACTGTCGGGCATCGGCTGCTCGTCCAAGACCACGGCCTATTTCGTATCCGGGGCGCATGGCTTCAATTCGGTTCACGGCCGCATGCCGTCCATCGCCAGCGGCGCCTCGGCCGCCAATCGCGAGCTTACCTACATCGGGATATCCGGCGACGGCGACTCCCTCTCGATCGGTCTGGGGCAGCTTGCGCACGCGATCCGCCGCAACATCAACATGCTGTACATCATCGAGAACAACGGTGTGTATGGCCTGACCAAGGGACAGTTCTCCGCCTCGGCCGACATCGGAACAAAGGCCAAGAAGGGCGAGGTCAACCAGAGCCCTCCGATCGATCCGGTGCTGCTGGCGCTGTCACTGGGTGCCACATTCGTGGCGCGCAGCTTTTCAGGGGACAAGAAGCAGCTGGTGCCGCTGATCCAGGCAGGCCTCAAGCACAACGGCTTTGCGCTCATCGACGTGCTCTCGCCCTGTGTCACCTTCAATGACCACGAGGGATCGACCAAGAGCTATGTTTTCACCCGGGAACATTATCAGCCCGTGATGGAAGCGGATTTCGTGGCCCATGCCGGCGAAATTTCGGTTGATTACGAGGCGGGGCACTCACAGGTGGTGCAGTTGCATGATGGCAGCCGGGTGGTGCTGCGCAAACTGGATGCGGGCTATGACCCCACCGACCGGAGCGCGGCCTATCATTTCGTCGAGACCCGGATCCAGAATCATGAATACGTGACCGGCCTCATCCACATCGACGAATCGAGCACCACGGAGTTCCATACGCTGAACCGGACGAACAAGGTGCCGCTGAACCGCCTGCCATTCGAGACGCTCTGCCCGGGGAAGGCAGCGCTGGAGAAGCTCCAGGCCCGCTGGCGCTGATGCACATGAACGGGCGCTGCCCGTGGCGCGCCCTGGCGCCGCTCCTGTTGTGCGCGGCACCGGTCGCAGCCGCCGACTGGAATCTGCACGGCCAGTTCACGGGCGTCACGCAGTATCACCCTTCGTTTCACGCGCCATATTCCGGCGCCAACAGTCTGGACGCGGCGGAGGACACTGCCACCACGCTGGATGCCACGCTGTTCGCGGGTGTGGCGCTGTGGCGGGATGCAGCACTGTATGCGGATCTGGAACTCGATCAGGGTTTCGGCCTGTCCGATACCTTGGGCATTGCCGGCTTTCCGAGCGGTGAAGCGTACAAGGTGGGCGCAGACAAGCCGTACTGGCGGGTGCCGCGACTGTTCCTGCGAGAAGTCTTTCCCTGGGGTGCGCGTGCGGCGATTCTGCCGGATGCTGCACATCAGTTGCCGCTGCCGGGTATCGAGGATGGCCTGGTGCTCACCATCGGCAAGTTCTCGATCGTCGATCTGTTCGACACCAATTCCCATGCTCACGATCCACGCGCTGATTTCCTGAACTGGGCGGTCATCGATTCCGGTGCGTTCGACTATGCCGCCGATGCCTGGGGTTTCACCACCGGCGCGGCGATCGAGGGCAACCGCGGTCGCTGGAGCCTTCGCGCGGGCCTGTTCAACCTGTCGCGCATCCCGAACGGCAAGACCACCGAACCGCATTTCCAGCAGTACTCGACCGTCGTGGAGCTGGAGCGGCGCATGGAGTGGGAGGGCCGGCCGGGTGCAATCAAGGCGCTGGTGTACCTGAATCGCGGTCGCATGGGCCGCTACCGGGATGCGCTGGCGCTCGCAGCGACCCCGGATGCCGTTCCGGACACGGCCATGGTCCGCCGTGATGCATCGCGAACCGGGTTTGCCCTGAACATCGAGCAGGGCATTCGGGAATCCCTGGGCGCATTCCTGCGCCTGAGTTTCAATGACGGGTCCAAGGAGGCCTTTGATTTCACCGACATCAATCGCTCGCTGGCCGTGGGGGTGAGCGCTGGCGGACGGGGCTGGAGACGGCCCGAAGACCAGTCAGGTGTGGCGATCGTGATCAGCGCGGTGTCGGGTGGTGCGCGGCGCTATTTCGAACGCGGTGGCCTGGGTATCCTGGTCGGGGATGGTCAACTGCCGGCAGCGCGGACCGAGCAGATCCTGGAAGGCTATTACCGGCTGCAGTTGCTGCCGTCACTGGCCCTGACGCTGGATCTGCAGCATGTGCGAAATCCGGCCTACAGCCGCGACCGCGGACCGGTGGATATCGCCGGTTTGCGCGTCCACGCGGAGTTCTGACAGCCACTGAGCATGCAGGGCGTCGCTCAGCCAGATCTCTTTGTCCCGGTTTCCGGGTTGTCCTGCGCCTCGTCTCCGAACCGTGCATGTGCAAGCAGTACCTCTTCGGGCATCTCCCCGGCATAGAGCCGTCGCACGATGGCCAGACGCCGCTGTGCTCGGGTAAGTCCTGCCGGCAGAGAGGACTCGATGATCTGGCGGGCCGTATCGAACATCTGTGAAACCAGGCGCATGCGCTCATCGGACGTCATTGCCCGATGGCGTTCGTCCACCATCTTCTGGAACCCGGGGGGCGTATCGGTCATGAGATCAATTCGGTCATGATGCGATTCGCCTGACCAGTTCCTGAAGTGCCGCCACCTGTTGCTCGAGCAGGCTGATCCGTTCGGCAAGTCCCGGTGCCGCGGGCTCACTCGCGAGCGGCACGTGCGGCACAGGCGAAACGGGCTCCGCGGGTGCGGATTCAACGTGCCCACTGAACAGGTGCTGGTAGCGTGATTCACGTTCGCCGGGTGAGCGGGGCAGGCGTGCGACGAAGGGGCCATCCTCGCGGTTCATCAATGCCTGCAGCGCGGATTCCACTTCCGCCGTGTCGGGGAACTCATGGAAGCGGCCGGCCCGGTTGCGAAGCTCGCCCGGAGTCTGCGCTCCCCGCAACAACAGCACGTCGATGATGCCCAGTTCCGCGGGGCTGAACTTCAGCGAGCCGAACTCGGTGTTGCAGAAGCGTTGCTGGTACTTGGTCACCCGGCCGCCGTAGCCCGCGGAACGGTCGCTCACGAGGTATTTCTTCATCAGGGCATCCAGGGCGCTTTTTACCTCGCTCTCGGCCAGTTCCATCACCGGTTCCCGGTTGGTCTTCTGGTTGCAGGCATTGGTGAGCGCATTCAGCGACAGCGGGTACTGATCCGGCGTGGTCACCTGTTTTTCGATGAGGCAGCCGATGATCCGGGCTTCGATGGGTGTCAACTCGATGTTCATGCGTGAAATTCCTGGTGGGCTTCCAACCGGACCCGTCTTGCTCTAGGGTAACGGATTGTGCACGAATTACCCGACAGGTTGCGCCCATGAAAACCAAAGCTGCCGTTGCCTTTGCCGCCGGAAAACCGCTGGAAATCCATGAAGTGAATCTGGACGGGCCCCGGGCCGGGGAGGTGCTGGTGGAGATCCGCGCCACCGGCATCTGCCATACCGACGAATTCACCCGGTCCGGCGCGGATCCTGAAGGGTTGTTCCCGGTGATCTTCGGGCACGAGGGTGCCGGCGTGGTGGTTGACGTGGGTGAGGGCGTGAAGTCGGTGAAGAAAGGCGATCACGTCATTCCGCTGTACACGCCGGAGTGCCGGGAGTGCAAGTCCTGCACCTCCCGCAAGACCAATCTGTGCACCGCCATCCGTGCCACGCAGGGCAAGGGCGTCATGCCGGACGGGACCAGCCGGTTTTCACTGGGCAAGGACATGATCCACCATTACATGGGCTGCTCCACGTTCTCGAATTACACCGTGCTGCCCGAGATTGCGGTGGCGAAGATCCGTCCTGACGCGCCCTTCGACAAGGTGTGCTACATCGGCTGTGGCGTCACCACCGGAGTCGGTGCGGTCATCAATACGGCGAAGGTGGAGGCGGGCGCCAACGTGGTGGTGTTTGGCCTGGGCGGCATCGGGTTGAATGTCATCCAGGGCGCGCGCCTGGTGGGCGCCAACAGGATCATCGGCGTGGACCTGAATCCACGGCGCAAGGCGCTGGCCGAGAAGTTCGGCATGACGCATTTCGTCAACCCGAAAGAGGTCGGCAAGGATCTGGTGGCGCACCTGGTGGAGCTCACGGACGGCGGTGCGGATTACAGCTTCGAATGCGTCGGCAACGTGGATCTCATGCGCCAGGCGCTGGAATGCTGCCACCGCGGCTGGGGCGTCTCGGTCATCATCGGCGTGGCGGGCTCGGGGCAGGAGATCAGGACCCGGCCTTTCCAGCTGGTCACTGGCAGGGTGTGGAAAGGCACGGCATTCGGCGGAGCGCGCGGGCGGACCGATGTGCCGAAGATCGTCGACTGGTACATGGACGGCAAGATCAACATCGACGACCTGATCACCCACAAGCTTCCGCTGTCGGACATCAACAAGGCCTTCGACCTGATGCATGCCGGCGAGTCCATCCGAAGCGTCGTGCTGTACTGATGGAAGTCCTGGCCGAGCACGCCTGCTTCGGCGGTACGCAGCGCTTTTACCGTCACGCTTCGAAAGAGTGCGGCGGGGAGATGAAGTTCTCGGTGTTCGTGCCGCCGCAGGCACGTGAACGGCCGGTGCCCGTGCTGTATTACCTCGCGGGTCTGACCTGCACCGAGGAAACCTTCGCCATCAAGGCGCATGCGCAGGGCGTCGCGGCGCAGCTCGGGCTCATGCTGGTGGGGCCGGATACCAGTCCGCGCAGCGCGCGCTATCCCGGGGACGCCGACAGCTGGGATTTCGGCGTGTCGGCCGGGTTCTATGTGGATGCCACGCAGGCGCCCTGGTCGGACACCTACCGCATGTACAGCTACGTCACCCGGGAGCTTCCGGCACTGGTGGCGGCGAACCTGCCGGTGCGCGCGGGCGCCACCGGCATTTTCGGGCACTCGATGGGTGGGCACGGAGCGCTGGTGTGCGCCCTGAGAAACCCGGAGCTGTATCGTTCGGTGTCGGCCTTTGCGCCCATCTGCGCGCCCACGCAGTGTCCCTGGGGGCACAAGGCATTGGGAAATTACCTGGGAGCGAACCGCGGAGCCTGGCGCAACTGGGATGCCAGCGAGCTGGTAGGGCAGAAGGCGTTGCCCGGAAAGATCCTCATCGATCAGGGAACGGCCGACAAGTTCCTGGCCGAACAGCTCCATCCGCATCTGCTCGAAGCGGCGGCGCGCAGCTCAGGCCAGAAGCTGGAACTGCGCATGCAGCCCGGCTACGACCACGGGTACTTTTTCATCCAGAGCTTCATGGCAGGGCACCTGCAGCACCATGCGGGGCTGCTGGGCGCCTGATTTCCCAGCGACATCGTCTTTGGGGTCGAGGAAGGTCCGGTCGGCGAGGTTCAGCGTGTCCCCGTCTCGAGCCGCGCGTTCACCACCGCTTCACCGGTGACGCGGCCTTCGAAATCCGTCCAGACGTGCTGGGCGTAGTCGTACAGCTTGCAGCGTCGCACGGTGTTCCAGTAGTAGCGCCAGGTGAACACTTCCGAGTTCAGGCGTTCATCCAGCGTGGCTGACAGCCGGGCCTGAGCGGCCTTGAGGCGGTACATGGGGATGCCCATGTTCACGTGATGCGCGCCGTGCTCCAGGATGTAGTGGATGAGGCTGTCGATCCAGCCCCAGACCCGCAGGTGCACCGTGGTGGTGGCGTAGCCTGCATTGCTCGACCATTCATCCTTGCGCTCGTACCAGGCCACGCTCGGGTTGGTGTGGTGCACGTAGATGATGAAGCCCATCAGGCAGTTCCAGATGAAGAACGGGATGGCAAAGCCGAAAGTCAGCAGATTCACCGCCGAGCGTTCGCTGACGATGGCCCAGGCAACCAGGCCACCGATCCACAGCAGCGCAAAAGCCGAGACCAGCACGCTGTCCCAGAAGTGGCTCTTGCGGCGCGCACCCACATGCTTGCGCGAGGGGAACATCAGCTTTTTCCACCACAGCTCGATCATGTAGTACACGCCCTGTCCGAAGCCGCTCCGGTAGAGCTTTTCCATTTTCTGGCGGATCCAGGGGAGCTTGATGAATTCCTCACGCGTGAACGGCGTCCAGACGTAATCGCGGCCCTTCAGGTTGGTGAAGCCATGGTGGGCGAGGTTGTGCCCCACGTCCCACAGGCTGTAGGGCGTGAGCGAGGGCAGGAAGGCGATGCGGCCGATCCAGGCATTGAGTTTGCGACGCGGCGTGTAGGCGCCATGACAGGCATCATGACCGATGACGAACAGCCGTGCGATCCACAGACCGGCCAGCAGCGACAGGATGACTTTCAGCCACACCGACTCCACCAGCACCATGATGGCGATGGTGGCGATGAGGACCATCCAGTCCACGACGAACCAGAAAATCGGTTCCGCCATTCTCTTGTCCGCGGCGAACGGTTGCAGCAGGGTCCGGAAGCGCCGATAGGAGCCTTTCGACGGCGCGGATCCCGCGCTTGCGGCTTCGGTCACGGTGCCTTGATCGACGGGAGCGGGTGCAACGGCGGGCTGGTTCATGAACTGACGGAGTCCTCGCGGGGAACAGGCGAAATTCGCGCATTATACATATGAGCTACCCGTGAAAGCGACGGTCGGGGGTGGCAAGTGCCCCGGAATGTGACCGGATCAGGCCGTTTCGGCGTCCGGCCAGAGCAGCAGGCCCAGATGTTCGCAGGCTTCGATCAGGGCGGCAGTGGCTTCCCGGGTGCTTGCGTCCAGCCGGCGGTCATGCGTGAGCAGCCAGGTAAAGCGTGCACGCCGGGACCGGGCCGCCGGGTCCTGATCGAACAGCGACGGGAACAGTGTCAGGGCATCGAGGAATTCACGCACCGCCGGTGACTGCGACAGGTCATCCGGAGCTCTGAGGGTGAGCTTGAGCCAGGCCACGCATCGACGGGCGAGGCTGGCATGGCTGATGGACAGGCCGGCCTGGCCCGCTTGTTCGCTGGCTCCACAGCTGGCTGCCAGCGCCCGGTAGCGCGCGAGCATCGCCTCACTGGCAATGCTGCCCGGACTCTTCGACTGCAGGAGGGCGCGCAGCAGATCGCCAAGGAGCTGCGCCATGGACTCGGCCAGAAAACGCTGTTCCTGCCCGGGAGAAGATTCGGCCAGAATCGCCCAGCAGGGATTGGGGCGATCTCGACCAGGATGATGGGATTCGGTCATGGCGAGGCTCAAGTGTAGCCGCTCCTGCGCACGTGGCAACGCCTCGCGCATCCGGTGAATGGTCGCTACAGTACTGCGGATGGAAGACCGATCCCTGTTGAGGCCAGGCAAACCCGTGGTAGTGGGCGAGGGTGTGCGGCGCCTGGTGGCCGGAAATCCCGGAATGATGACAGGACCGGGTACCAACACCTACCTGTTCGGGTCGGGTGTCGTGGCGGTGCTGGATCCGGGCCCTGCCGACCCGCAGCACCTCGGGGCCATACTCGATTCTGCCGTTGGTGCGATCCGCTGGGTTCTGGTGACGCACACTCATCCGGATCATTCGCCGCTGGCGTGTGAACTGGCGCGCATCAGCGGTGCCGAGCTGATCGGTCTGCCGCCGCCGGGCGATGGGCGGCAGGACCTGAGCTTCAGACCCACCCATGTGCCGCGCGACGGTGAGGTGCTGGCACTGGGATCGACGCATCTGGTTGCGATCCACACGCCCGGACATGCGTCCAATTGCATCTGTTATCTCCATGCGGATTCGCGCCTGCTGTTCTCCGGTGATCACGTGCTCGAGGGCGTCACGCCCGTGATCCTGCCGCCCGACGGCGACATGCGAGCGTATCTTCACTCCATCGGCAAACTCGAAGCGCTGGACTTCGATCGCATCGCACCGGGGCACGGCGGTGTCATCGAATCCGGCAAGTCCATGCTGGCGATGTTGCGCCAGCACCGGATGATGCGCGAAGCCAGGGTGCTTGCGGCCATGCAGGCGCTGGGTCCGGCGGACATCGAAGCGCTGACCGCGCGGGTCTACGACGATGTGCCGGTCGAGCGTCACGGCTGGGCAAGGCTGACGCTGGAGGCGCATCTGCTGAAGCTCGAGCATGAGCATCGTGTCTCGCACAAGGGTGCGGTCTGGTCGTTGATGGAGCGATGATCCAGCGCCTGGAGATAAGTTTGCGCGCGGCCGGCGTGCGGCGCGGGCGGCGCTGGGTGCTGGCGCCGCTGGATCTCGATCTGGGTGCAGGCCAGCGCTGGGCCCTGACCGGCGGGAATGGGTCGGGCAAGACGCATCTGCTCAAGCTCCTGTCGGGGGATCTGTGGCCGACGCCCACGGGTCGGGAACGGCGCGCCTACCGGATGGCCGGGAACATCATCGACGAAGCGCAGGGCAGGGCGCTGATCGCCTTCCTGGGTCCCGAGACCCAGGACAAGTACCAGCGGCTGAACTGGAATTTTCGGGTCTGCGATGTACTGACCGCCGGCGTGCAGGGCACGGATATCGTGCTGGAAGCGCCCGACCGCAGCGCGTGCGCGCGCGTTCGCGCGTTGCTGCGGATGGGCGGGGTTTCCCATCTGTCCAACCGGCGCTTCCTGACCCTGTCGTACGGGCAGAGGCGCCTGGTGCTGCTGCTGCGCGCACTGGCTCGCCGGCCACACTGGCTGCTGCTGGATGAACCCTTCAACGGACTCGATGCGCGCTCGCGCAAACGGTTCGATGCGTTGCTGGCCCGTCTGAGACGCCGCGGCCAGGCCTGGATGGTCAGTGCCCACCATGGCGAGGATATTCCGGTCGGGACACAGCGGCGACTCCACCTGAGCCAAGGCCGCGTGGTCGATGCTGAAAGGGTGCGGGGCGTCCCGCCGAAGGCGCCATCCGGAGCCAGGCTGCTGAAACCGGCTTCTCTCGCCGACACAGTAACGGCCGATGGCCAGGTCCTGGTGGAAATCCGTGGCGCATCCCTTTACGTGGAGGATCGCTGCGTGCTCGCACACCTGGACTGGCAACTGCGCAGTGGCGAGCACTGGGCGATCTGCGGCGACAATGGCGCGGGCAAGTCCAGCTTCCTGCGCCTGCTGTACGGGGACCTGGCGCCCGCGTTCGGCGGCATGATCGCCCGCGCGGGGTTTCCGCCCGGGACGCCGATCGAGGAATGGAAAAGGACCGTGGGTTTCGTGTCGCCGGAACTCCAGGCAGAGCATGCGATCGATGTGTCCGTGCGTGATCTCGTGATCAGCGGGCGCCATGCCAGTGTCGGGCTCAACGATGCGCCAACCGTGCAGGATCTGCGCACCGCTGCAGGATGGATCAGGTACTTCGGGCTCACGGGACTGGGTTCGCGTCGTCCGCGCCAGCTCTCCTACGGGCAGCTGCGTCGGGCCCTGCTCGCCCGCGCAATGATGGCCTCGCCGAGGGTGCTGTTGCTGGATGAACCCCTGACGGGTCTGGATGCCGTGCAGCGGGCGAGCATGCGTGCGCTCCTGTCGGACCTGATGTCGCGAGGCATCACCTTGATCATGTCGGCGCACCATGGCGGCGACCTGCCGGCCGGCATGACGCATGTGCTGCGTTTACATAAGCGGCGTGCCCGGGCACGGCGGTTGAAATCCTGAGACGCGCGTCGGGGGCGGTCGACCTGCGGTCTGGCATAAGACTCACCAGACCTGGTTCGCGGAAGGCCAACGCTTATGTCACGTGCTCTACCCCTGTGTGCAGCTGGCACGGTTGCTGTCATTGCCCTGCTGGGCGCCTGCGGTCATTCGGATTTCGCGGTGCGGCCGGTTCCCTCCATCGTTGCAGACAGTGTGGGCAAGCCCGTGGATCGCCTGGAAACCGCTTTCGGCAAGCCACGCAAGGTCGATGCGGCGGGGATAAGGCAGGTGTATGTGTGGTTCCTTCCGCAGCAACCTTCCGGCGCGCCCCAGGGACTGCACGGTTGTGAAATGGAAGTGACCGTCGACCAGCGCTCGCAGCGGGTCCTGGGCTTCGCGCTGTCCAACATCGGCTGGTCGAACTGCCGCGACGTCGAACGCCGGATACGGATCGCCTCCTTGTAATCCGGCGGGAGATCCCCCTCGAACGTCCAGGGACGGACGCGGTTAGAATGCGTACCTTGTCGAACCGACTGCAAGGTATCCGTGTCCCCGTACCTGATTCTCTCCCTGGCCGTCCAGGCGGCGCTCATTGCGCATTGCATCCGCACGGGCCGCAACCTGATGTGGATCTGGGCCATTGCCCTGATCCCGCTCGCAGGTCCCCTGGCCTACATCGTGGTGGAACTGCTCCCGGGGCTGTTCCAGGGCGAGGCGGCGCGGCGCACCCGCAAGGGCATGCGGCGCGTGATGGATCCGGACCGGGATTTGCGGCAGGCGAATGCGCAGGTCCACCTGACCGGTGATGTCGAATCCCGCAAGCGTCTGGGGGAACAGCTGTACGATCGCGGTCAGTATGCGCAAGGCGCCCAGGCCTTCGCCGGCGGCCTGAACGGCATTTTCGAGCATGATCCGACCTTGCTCCTGGGACTGGCCCGCTGCCAGTTCGCCCTCGGCCAGTTCAGCTCTGCAAGAGAATCGCTGGATCGCCTGATCTTCAACAATCCGGAGTTCCGGTCCGCAGAAGGCCATCTGCTGTATGCACGATCACTGGAAGAGGAAGGCAATACCGCGAAGGCACTCGAGGAATATGAAGTGCTGGAAGGCAGCTACCCGGGCGCCGAGGCCCGCTTGCGCCATGGGCTGTTGCTCAAGCGGCTGGGGCGAATCGACGATGCCAGGCGCGTATTCAAGGACTTGCTGGAAAGTGCACAACTCGCCCCCCGCCATTATCGCAAGGCGCAGGCAGAGTGGCTCGATCGGGCATCACGTGAACTTTAGGCGAGTGAACCTTGCAAAAATGTAAATATTTTCCTGATTGCAGCTTCAATCTCCCGGGCGGGACTGAATTGACCGTTTCGAGGGTATCGCCTCGCGTCACATCGAGGAGTAATCTTCATGCTGGCAGCTGGCCGTATCAAACGAGACACGAGGTGGCAATGACTGACAACAAACCTGCAGGCAACGCGCCGGACACTTCAGCAGTGGGCCAGTTCCATGAAGTCCAGAAGGGGGAAACCCTTTCGAAGATCGCGGAGAAGTACTATGGCGATCCGGGCCTCTACAAGGATATCTTCGAGGCCAACAGGAATATCCTGAAGGATCCCAACAAGATCTTTCCGGGACAGAAGCTGCGCATCCCCTAGCAAGGTGTTCATTCGGCTGTTCAATTGATCCATCCATTCCCAATTCACGGAGCTCACCCCATGTCATTGCAGAAAAGATTCGGCCAGTTCGCCGCGGTGGCGTTTGTCGGCCTGGTGTTGGCCGCATGCGCCGATCAGAAAGGTCCAGCCCAGGCAGCGATCAACGGTATCGAGAGTGCAGTCAGTGCCGCAACGGATGAAGCGTCCAAGTACGTGCCGGATCAGCTGGCGGACGTGCAGTCGAAGCTGGCGGCTCTCAAGGACTCTTTCGCCAGGAAGGACTACAAGTCAGTGATTGCCGGTGCGCCCGCCGTGCTGTCGGCAGCCCAGGGGCTTGCTGCGGCGGCGGCTGCCAAGAAGGATGAAATGCTCACGGCACTGGCAGGTGACTGGAAAGGGCTGTCTGCATCACTTCCGGGCGTGATGGATGCCGTCAAGAGCCGGGTCGACATGCTCGGCAAGAGCCGCAGGCTCCCGTCCGGGGTGGATCTGGCCACCGCCAAGTCCAGCCTGGCCGATGCCACCGGATCATGGGACAAGGCGAAAGCAGCCTTTGCCGCCAACAATCTGGAAGAGGCGGTAAACACGGCCAAGGACGTCAAGGCCAAGCTCGACGCGGCTGCGGCGGCCCTGAAGCTTGATCTGACCAAAGCACCCGCGAAGTAGTCCAATCACCCGTATGGCGGGATCGCCGGCATGGATCCATGCCGGCGATCACCGCGGGGATGAACGCCATTGACATCCACCCATCCACCCGAACTGACCGTCGAACCGGAGGCGTTGACCTTGCGCTGGCCGGACGGCGCCTGCACGCGTCTCGACAGCCTCTGGCTGCGGGACAATCGCCTCGAGGACCGCGACCCCCACAGTGGCCAGCGGCTCGTCGATATCCTCGATCTGCCGGCTTCGCCGCGGATCCGCTCGGCAGGCTGGCAGGGCACACGACTGCAGGTCAGCTGGATTGATGAACCCGACAAGGCCGCGTCCTTCGCCCTTGAATGGTTGAGCAGACAGGCCGCGGATGTCGGGAGGATGCGGCCGGAACTCGATCGGCAGCTCTGGCTTGAAGGCGCGACGATGGACGTTTCGCGCGACTTCGCATGGTTGCCTCATGACCGGCTCATCGGGGATCCGGGGGCGCGGCTTGCCTGGAGCACCCGGCTGCTGCAGCAGGGCATGGCGTTTCTGAGCGATGTGCCCTGCACGGATTCCGGAATCCTGGAGGCGATGGCGCCACTGGGTCAGGTCAGCGCCACCAACTACGGACTGACCTTCGACGTGCGTTCCGTGCCTCAGCCCGAGAACCTCGCGTACTCGGATCTGGGCCTGGGTCTGCACACGGACAATCCCTATCGTGAACCTGTGCCGGGCTTCCAGTCCCTGCATGCGTTGCAGACGAGCACCGAGGGCGGTGACAGCCTGTTTGCGGATGGTATCGCGCTGGCTGAACATCTGCGGGCGACTGACCCGGAGAGCTTTGCGATGCTCACGCGAACCCGCGTGCCGTTCCACTACCAGTCGCGGGATGCAGACCTGTATGCCGAACGGCCTCTGGTGCAACTGGACTGCAGGGGGCAGGTCGCGGCTGTCCACTACAACAACCGGTCGATCGCGCCGCTTCCACCGGCGGGTGCGGGCACGCGCGAGTTCTATGCTGCGTACCGGAAATTCGCCGCGCTGCTGCGTGAACCGCGATGGCAGGCACGATTCCGGCTGCGCAATGGCGACCTGGTGATGTTCGACAATCAGCGCGTGCTGCATGGGCGCACGGCATTCCTGTCGGCCCGCCAGCCGCGCCACCTCAAGGGCTGTTATCTGAGCCGTGACAGCGTTTTCAGTACGGTCGGTTTGTTGCGCAGGCGGTTGCAGCAGGGGGCGCCGGCATGAGTGTCGTGGAGGAGATTGCCGCATTGTTTGAACGGCGCGGGTCCGGCGCCTATTTTGGTGAGCCGGTTTCGATGACCGAGCACAGCCTGCAGGCTGCCCACTTTGCCGAAAAGGACGGTGCGCCCTCCTGGCTGCGCGTGGCTGCGTTGCTGCACGATGTCGGCCATCTGGTCGTGGACGTGCCGGACAGCATCGACGACTGGACTTCGGATGCGCGTCACGAGGAGACCGGCGCCGACTGGCTCGCAACGCGATTCGACCGACGGATTGCCCAGGCGGTGCTCCTGCACGTACCGGCCAAGCGGTACCTGTGTGCGACCAATCCGCGCTACTTTTCAAGACTGAGTCCGGCTTCCGTGCACACCCTGTCGCTGCAGGGAGGACCGATGTCGGCCGATGAGGTGCGTCAGTTCGAGGCCCAGCCCCAGTTCCGCGATGCGATACGCGTCCGGCTCTGGGATGATCGCGGCAAGGTGGCAGGGCTGTCCACACAGCCGCTGGCTCACTACTACCCGATGATCGAAGAGTTTGCGCTGGACAAGCAGGGCGTGACTGCGGGTTGAGCCGATGACCGGAAAGCGGACCCTCGGCCTGTACCTGCTCGAAGCACTGCAGGCCCACGGCATCACGCATGTCTTTGGCATTCCGGGAGTTCACAACATCGAGTTGTACCGGGGCCTGCCACGATCACCCCTGCGACATGTCGGCTCACGGCACGAACAGGCGCTGGGGTTCATGGCGGACGGCTATGCCCGGGCCGGTGGCCGGCCCGCCACCTGCTTCACCATTTCGGGTCCCGGTGTCACCAACATCGCCACTGCCATGGCGCAGGCCTACGCCGATTCGATTCCATTGCTGGTCATCGCCAGCCAGAACCGGCGCGGAGAAGCGGGCAGCGGCCGGGGATTTCTGCACGAGATGCCCGACCAGTGTGGCGTCGCCGCCAGGGTCAGTGGATTTGCGCATGCCGTGGCATCGGTCCGCGAGGTTCCCGAGGTGATCGCGCGGGCTTTCGCCAGCATGCTCGGCCGCCGACCGCGTCCGGCGTACATCGAGATCCCGCTTGACCTGCTGGCGGCGGATGCCAGCATGCTCGACGCGCCCTCGTCCACGATCCCGGCTGCCGGTGCCGCTGAGGATGAACAGGTCGCACAGGCCGC
The DNA here is from genome assembly GCA_044226785.1 of Steroidobacteraceae bacterium. Lineage (GTDB taxonomy): Bacteria > Pseudomonadota > Gammaproteobacteria > Steroidobacterales > Steroidobacteraceae > TMP-86. The sequence continues at coordinate 15,784 of JBGAGK010000019.1, forward strand.
ACAGCGCCTGGCGTCCTGTGTCCGTCCCGTTATCCTGGCGGGAGGCGGAGCGGTGCATGCGGCGGGGTCCGTTGCCCGTCTCGCCCGGAAAATGCAGGCGCCGGTGATCATGACCATCAACGGGCGAGGCATCCTGCCGCCCCGGCACCCGTTGAATGTCTCGTTCAGTCCCTCTCTGGATGCGGTGCGCTCACTGATTGCGGAATCGGATCTCGCTCTTGCCGTCGGAACCGAACTGGGTCCGACCGATTACGACATGTATGCGGTGAAGGAGCTTCCCCAGCCGCCCCAGTTGCTGAGGATCGACATCGATGCCGAGCAGATGATGCGCGGCGCACAGCCGGAGATTGCGCTGCTGGGCGATGCGCATCGCACGCTGGAAGCCTTGCTCACGCGGCTGGATGGTGCCCCGACGCGCGCACCGGAGGCTGGCGGGTTGAACCGGGCGGCGCAGGCGTGCAAGGCGGGCCATGCGGCCCTCGCGCCAGCCATGCGCACGCAGCTGCAATTCCTTGACCAGCTTCGAGAAGGCCTGCCGGGTGTGCTGATCGCCGGAGATTCCACGCAGCCGGTCTATGCCGGGAACCTGGGGTTTTCGGCCGCTGCGCCTGGCACCTGGTTCAATTCCGCCAGCGGTTTCGGCACGCTGGGTTATGCACTTCCGGCTGCGATCGGCGCGGCACTGGCGCAACCGCAGCGCCCCGTGATCGCACTGGTGGGCGATGGAGGACTTCAGTTCACGATGCAGGAACTGGGAACGCTGCGTGACCTGGGGGTCTGGGTCGCCGTGATGGTGTGGAACAACAACGGCTATGGCGAGATCAAGACTGCGATGATGGATGCGGGCGTGCAACCGATGGCAGTGGACCTGATGCCGCCGGACCTGGAAAAGCTGGCGGGCGCATACGGGCTGGCATACTGGCGGGTGCGCGAGCCTGCCTCACTGCCGGCCATGATGGAACATTTCCTTCAGCATCGGACACCCCTGCTGGTGGAAATCGATTCGGCCGGTTTTCGCTAGCACCCGGCCGCTGGCTCATAGGCGCAGCGTCCCGTCGGCGAGGATGATGGCAGCACCGCGGATGCGGGTGGCGCGCAGCACCCCGCCTTCGATTTCCGGGACGACATGAATCTGCGACGGCCGCATCATCTGTTTCCCCTGCAATCCCGTGAAGCGCGGATCGCGCGCTTCGAGTTCACCGGCTGCCCACAGACAGGCCGCCAGCATGGCATGTGCGTTGCCGCTGGCCGGATCCTCGTCGATGCCCGTGTCAGGGCAGAACATCCGTGAACAGGTGAACATGCCTTGCGGTGTGCGTGACGGATTGACCACGAAAAAGCCTTCAGCTCCCAGCTCCCGTCCCAGCTCGAGCAGTGCGTTGCGGTCGGGTGCCAGGTCATCGAGCGCCTCCGGCGCCGATACCGGAATGAGCAGCCGGCTCGATCCCTTGCGGGCCACGCGGGCCGGAAGCCGTTCATGCAGCCGTTGCGCGGGCAATCGCAATGCCTGGGCAACCCGCAGCACCTGGCGCAGGGAGAGCGGTTCCTGCAGCTCAGGAGCGCCCTGACGGAACTCCACCTCGACGATGCCGTCGGGAGCCTTCCCGGCCCCGACTTCCAGAATGCCGGTACCCGACTTCTGGCGCACGAGGCCCTCAGGCCGCAGACCGCGCGACAGAAGCACAGCATGCGCCGCTATGGTTGCATGGCCCACGAATGCGGTTTCCTTGCGGGCATTGAAGAACCGTACCCTCAGGTCATGGTCCGCGCCGTCGGGCGCGAGCACGAAGGCCACTTCGGCATGCCGGAGTTCGCGCGCGATCGCCTGCAGTTGCCCCTCGGCGAGTCCATCAGAGCCCAGCACGACCACGGCGGGATTGCCGGTCAGGGGCTGACGGGTGAACGCATCGACCTGGAAGAACTGCATGGCGCGCATCTTTGCATGTGCAACCAGCGGCGGCTACACTGATGCGGCCTTGGGGTGGTCTGTGCAGACCTGAGATGCGGGAGGGCCCGCAAACCCGTTGAACCTGATCCGGTTAGTACCGGCGTAGGGAGCAGGTGTGAATCATTACTTCCGGATCTTCGCGATGCTCATCCCCGTCATGGGGGCGGCGCTCGCGCACGCCCAGCAGGACAGCACCGGCCCCCAGATCCTGGAGGACATCATCGTGACGGCCGGCCTGCGTGTGGTGCCGCTGGAGTCCACGCCTGCCAGCGTGACGGTGCTCGATGCAAAGACCATCGGGGAAGCCGGTGTGCAGCACTTCGAGGAACTGTTGCCACTGGTGCCCAATCTCAATTTTGCCGGCGGCAGCTCCCGGCCCCGCTACTTCCAGATTCGCGGCATCGGCGAACTGGATCAGTACCAGGGGGCTCCCAATCCGTCCGTCGGATTCCTGATCGACGATATCGACTTCAGTGGTGTGGGCATGCCTGCCACGCTGTTCGATACCCGTTCGATAGACGTGCTGCGCGGGCCGCAGGGCACGCGTTACGGAGCCAATGCTCTTGCGGGTCTCATCTCGCTGCAGACCATGGATGCCAGCCCCGAGTGGGAGGCGAGGGCGGAAGGGTCGGTGGGTAGCGACTCCCTGCATGGTCTGGGAGCGGTGATCGGCGGGCCGGTGGCCGGGAGCGATTCCCTGTCCTTTCGCCTGGTGGCACAGCGCGAGATCAGCGACGGGTTCCGGCATGACCAGTACCTCGGCCGCAATGCCACCAACGGAAGGGATGAGAGCACCTACCGTGGCAAGCTTCACTATCAGGTGGGAGAAGACCTCGACATCCGGCTGACCGCCATGCTCGTGGACATCGACGATGGCTATGACGCATTTTCCATCGACAACTCCTTCACGACCCTGTCCGATCAGCCGGGAAGGGATTCACAGCGGTCAGCGGCCGGCGCCCTGCATGTCGAATGGCAGATGAGGCCGGCTGTCAGGCTGGTCGGCATCGGTTCATTCGCACGTTCCGGCATCGTGTCCAGTTTCGATGGCGACTGGGGCAACAACCTGGACTGGGCTCCGTATACGCCATACCAGTATTTCTCGCAGACGCAGCGTGTGCGCAGCACGTTGTCGCAGGATCTGCGCCTGCTCGGGGATTCCGGGCGCGTGTCGTGGGTGGGCGGCCTGTACCTGCTGCGTCTCACCGAGGACAATGCACAGCACGATCAGGGGCAATACATGGAGCTTGCGCCGCTCGATGACCGGCTCGACAGCCGCTATCGCGCCACCAGCATAGCGGCCTATGCGCAGGCCGACATCACCCTGGGAAAACGCTGGACACTGACCGCGGGGCTGCGGCGCGAATGGCGTCACGCACGGTATGCCGACACCAGCAACCTGTCGTTCGATCCGCGCGATGCCATGCTGGGCGGGCAGATGGCGCTTCGTTACCAATGGACGCCCAGATCCAGCGCGTACATCAGCGCGTCGCGTGGCTACAAGGCCGGGGGATTCAACATCGGTACCCATCTCGACCCCGGTCGGCGGGAGTTCCGCCCCGAGTATCTGTGGAATTTCGAGGCCGGGCTGCGGAATCTGTGGTCCGAGTCGCACCTGGCCACGGATGTCACCCTGTTCTACGCCCTGCGCCGCGACCAGCAGGTCAGCACCAGTTATCAGGCCCCATCACCGAGCTGTCCCGATGGTCCGCGCAATCCCGACGGGAGTGCCTGCGTGGATCCGCTGTCCTTCGTGTACTACACGGACAATGCCGCGCGCGGCGTGAATTACGGCGTCGAAGCCTCGCTGCGCTGGCAGGCATCGCCCGCTCTTGCCCTGGCCGGCACGCTCGGGCTCCTGCGCACCCGCTACGAGGATTACCTCTACGGCGAGCGCAATCTGGATGGACGGGATCAGGCGCATGCACCCCGCCATGATTTTTCATTGACGGCCGACTGGCACATCACCGGTGGCTGGTCGCTGAGGGCCGACTGGTCGGGCAAGGATTCATTCTATTTCGACGCCAGCAACGATCAGCGTTCCAGTGCTTACACGCTGCTCAACCTGCGACTGGGATTCGATGCGCCGTACTGGTCGGCAAGCCTCTGGGCGCACAACGTGTTCGATCGCCGTCATGCCGTCCGTGGTTTCTACTTCGGCGATGAGCCGCCGGATTTCCCCGACAAGCTGTATGTAAGATGGGGCGACCCGCGGCAGATCGGCCTGACCGCAACGTACCGTTTCAAGAACCTCTGAATCCATGGAGAACCCGTGATGAAAGCAGCCGTCGAAATCAGCCTCTATCCGCTGGATGCCGCGTTCGTGCAGACGATCACGGAGTTCATCCGGAAGTTGAACTCGCATACCGACCTGGCCGTGCAGACGAATGCCATGAGCACGCAGGTCTCGGGACCGCTCGAGCGGATCATGAGCGTGCTGGCCCACGAGATGCAGGCCGCGGCCCAAGCCGGTCCCAAGCTGGTGTTCGTGATGAAGGTCATCCCGGGTCTTGCAATCGCGTGACCGGCAGGGTTGGCGCACAGATCATCGCCGCATTCCATGGCACCAGCTTCATCGAGCTGGCGGCCATGCTCCTGGCGCTGGCCTATCTGGTGCTGGCCATACGCGAGTCCAGGGCTTGCTGGTGGGCGGCCTTTGCGAGTTCCCTCCTGTACGTGGCGGTGCTGTTCAGGGCGCATCTGTACATGGAGTCTGTCCTGAACGTGTTCTACGCCGGCATGGCGGTCTATGGCTGGTGGCAATGGCGCGGCGGGCGTCGGGGTGTTGGCCTGCGGGTGAGCCGCTGGTCGCTGCGCAACCATCTGGGAGGGCTGGTGGCAGTGCTGGCGGCATCGCTGGTGACCTCGCGCTGGCTGGCCGCCAACACGGCGGCCGCCTGGCCGCTGGCGGATTCGCTGGTCACCTGGTCGAGTGTGTTTGCGACTTTCCTGGTGGCCCGCAAGGTCTACGAGAACTGGCACTGGTGGCTGGTCATCGATTCCGTTGCCGCCGGCCTGTATTTCAACCGGCGCCTGTATGCCACCATGCTGCTGTTCATGATCTATCTGGTGCTCATCGTGATCGGCATGCGCCAATGGCGCCGCTCGCTCGATGCCGCAGCGGTTGCCGGCGCGACGCATGGCTGATCAGCCGCAGGTCACCGGAGTCGGGAGATACGTGCAGGACACCGCTCGACGGCTGGTGCCGGGTGCCGGTGCGCCGAAAATCGGTCTGCTGCACGATGGCCTGATCAATCGCAGCTTTCTGGTGCTTCGCGACGGCCGGGAATTCGTTCTGCGAGTGCCGGTGCGCCGGGAGGCACCGGGGATCAGGGCCCTGTCGATCAGCATGGATCGCCACTGGGAACTGCGCGTGCTGCGTGCCGCCGCGGCTGCCGGCATCGCGCCGGCCGTGCTGGCCTGCGAACCCGGATCCGGGATCCTGGTCACTGCCAGGGTTGAGGGGCAGGAGTGGAGTGCCGAGCAGGCTCTGCGGGCTGAATCCCAGGCGGCCGTTGCCACGCTGCTGCGCCGGGTTCATGAGCTCGATCCGGCAGGCCCCGCACGCCACATGACAGTGGGCGGCTGGTGCGAGCTGTATCGGCAGGCGATAGCGACCATGAGTCTGCCGGAGGCCGACCTTGCGGCCGTCGAGCGGGCGCAAACAGGGGTGGCGGCTGCCCTGCGGGGATATTCGCAGCTGGCACCAGCCGCGATGCGGTTATGTCACAGCGACCTTCACCGGCTCAACCTGTTGCAGTCCGTGGAGGGACACTGGCTCGTGGACTGGGAATATGCGCACATGGGTGATCCGTTCTGGGATCTCGCCGGATGGGTGCGCTCGGCGGGCCTTTCCGGGCCGGCCTGCGAAGCGCTGGTGAATGGCTATCTCGGGCGCGAGCCGCTGCCGGCCGAGCAGGAGCGGCTGCATTGCCTGCTCCAGATCCATGATTTCATATGTCTGCTCTGGAACATCCTGGCCCATCCGTAGTTGTCGCTGTGGCCAGCTTGCAGGTCTTGCGGCACACTACCGGGTTTGTGCAGGCGGTCGGGGTAAGTTCAATGGCGCGGATGACGGTGGTGGATCGGGACGGCAAGGAGCATCAGGTAGAGGCCAAACCAGGACTGAAAGTCATGGAGATCCTGCGGGAGCTCGATTACGGCGTGGCCGCCATCTGTGGCGGCTTGTGCTCCTGCGCCACCTGTCACGTGTACATCGATGAGGCCTGGGTCGACCGGCTCCCCGCCAAGCAGAGCGACGAACAGGAACTGCTGGTCGAGCTGACCGATTATCGCGAGCAGACCTCGAGGCTTTCCTGCCAGGTCGAGTTCACCGAGGACCTCGACAATCTCAAACTCACCATCGCCGAGGACGGCTGAGTCCGGTTCAGCTGTCATCCATGTATTCGACCCTGTCAGTGGAAGTGCGCGACGCCGTGGCGTTCGTGACGCTGAACCGGCCGGCTGCGATGAACACCCTCAGTCTGGCCATGGGAAAGGACCTGCTGCAGGCCGCATTGACCTGTGAGAGTGACCCCGGTGTCCGTGCGGTCGTGCTCACCGGATCTGGCAGGAGTTTCTGCGCGGGCGGCGATTTGCGCGACATGCAGGACAATGGCGGAAACCTGCACAGATACCTGCATGAACTCACCACCCATCTTCATGCCGCCATCAGTGTCTGGACCCGGATGGATGCACCTGTGATCGCCGCGGTCAACGGCACGACCGCCGGTGCGGGGGTTGGCCTGCTCGCGATGGCAGACCTTGCGCTGGCCGCGCAGAGTGCGCGCATCACCCTGGCCTATACGGGCGTGGGGCTTACGCCTGACGGAGGAACCACGTTCTTTCTGCCGCGCCTGATCGGCCTGAAGCGCACCGCTGAACTGCTGTTCACCAATCGGGTGTTGAGCGCCGAAGAGGCGTTGCAGTGGGGGCTGGTGAACCAGGTGTTTGCCGATACCCAGCTCGAGACTGCGGCTGCCGGGCTTGCGGGGAAGCTTGCGGCGGGTCCGGCCGGCGCATTTGGCCGGGCGAAGCGCCTGCTGGCCGCGTCCGCCGGACAGCTCGAATCCCAGCTTGCACTCGAGGCGCGCTCCATTTCGCTCCAGGGGCACAGTGCCGAGGGACGTGAAGGCATCAGCGCGTTCCTCGAAAAACGCAAGCCCGAATATCCTGCAGGCTGAGATCGGGCGACCGGGTTCCGACCCGCTTCCAGGCTCAACGCTGCGGCGGGCGCCTGCGGGAATCCTTGCGCGCTTCCTTGCCCGCGTAACTTCGCGCCAGGACGCTGCCTTCGAAACGGCGCTCGCATTCGCGCCGGTCGGAAGTCCTGGTGAAGCGGCACTTGCATTGGTCAGGCCGGCTGCATCCCGTCAGTGGCAGGGTGGGTGCCTTGCGCATCAGGAATTTCCTGCCGGCGGCATCGCGGGCCGCAGTGCAGGCCGACAGGCCGGGTGAAATTTCTACGGCGCGGAAATCCTGTCCGGCCGGAACCCGCATCTGCGGCGCGGATCGCACCTGTCTGGAAGGCGATGGTGAGCGGCCAAGCAGGTCGCGGATCGATCTGATCATGACGATGCTCCTCCCGCATGCAACAGGCATTGCACAGGTGATCCGCCTTGTGTGCTCATGCAGGCCTTATACCCGCTGCATCCCTGCGGCGGTGTGAACCGGATCACTCCTGTACAAACCCCGGTGCGGAGCATCGATGTCGACGCCCGTGCCGGGCGGCTTCACTTCTTCTCGGTCTGCCGCCGCACTGCATCCTGGGCGGCGGCAATGGCCTGTGCGTCACCCAGGAAGCGCCGCCCGCGCGATTGCAGCCGGTCGTCCAGTTCGTACAGGATGGGTATGCCGGTTGGAATGTTGAACTCGACGATTTCAGACTCTGGCATGGCGTCCAGCATCTTCACCAGCGCGCGAAGCGAATTGCCATGCGCCACCACCAGCACGTCCTTCCCGGCAGACAGCTCCGGAGCGATGCGTGTCTGCCAGAAGGGCTGCACCCGGGCCAGGGTATCCTTGAGCGATTCGGTGGCCGGCAGCAACCGTGGATCCACGCCGGCGTAGCGCGTGTCGAAGCGCGGGTGCCGGGGGTCATCCAGGGTCAACGCGGGCGGCGGGATGTCGTAGCTGCGCCGCCAGATTTTCACCTGGGCCTCACCATGCCTTTCCACTGTCTGGGCCTTGTTCAGGCCCTGCAGGGCGCCATAGTGACGTTCGTTCAGGCGCCAGTCCCGGATCACCGGGGTCCACATGCGGTCGGTGGCATCCAGAATGATCCACAGGGTGCGGATGGCGCGCTTGAGAACCGAGGTGAAGGCAATGGCCGGTGCCAGGCCTTCCGCCTGAAGTTCCCGGCCTGCCTGGGCCGCTTCCGCGCGCCCGAGCCCGGACAGGTCCACGTCATGCCAGCCGGTGAACAGGTTCTCCACATTCCAGATGCTCTGGCCATGCCGAATCAGGATCAACTTTCCGCTCACGTTCTCATCCCGGGGTTGTGTCAATGACCGCTCATGCGCCTGACGGATTGCAGCGCCACCGACAGCGTGGCGAAATCCGGTGTAGCGCTGGTCCGCATGTCGACCATCACGCGCTTCAGGTAATCGACTTCGCCGCTGCGGCGGATCAGCCATCGCTCCAGCCGGTCAGCCGGCTTCGTGCCTTTTTCCGCCAGCGCAGCCGCCGTGAGCTGCCGCTGAAGTGCGTACAGGTTCTCGCGCAGCGTCTCCCGGGCGACCACCTGCCAGTGTCCATCCACGGCGAGCGAATTGATCTGCTGCCGGAGCCATGACAGGCCGAGTCTTTCTCCCAGTTCACTGTAGGTGCGGGCGGCAAACTGCACGGGCACACGTCTGCCATCGGCCACCTCGACCATGTCCAGCGCTGCATGGAGCGGCTCGAGCGCAGCCAGGCGGCTCGCCAGTTGTTCGGGGGCCCCGTCATCCAGAAGTCGCTTCCGGCGAGCGGCATGCTCGGCGGCCTCGCACTCACCCAGTCCAGCCGCGATCTCGCGGTACAGTTCCTGGATTGCAGCGCCGTAGCGCTTCACGCTGATTTCGATGTCGAGGTCATTGCGCCGGTTGGTCAGGAACCAGTACGTGGCATGGCGCAGAAGGTGCGAGATGTCGTCCATGACGGCGTATTGCGCGGCGGCCGACATCCTGTTGTCCTGGGCCTCGATCCGGGTCCAGAGATCGCGTACCGCGAAGACCTCCCGGGAAATCGAGTAGGCGCGGGCGATTGCAGCCGCGGATGCGCCGGTGTCCTCGCGAACCCGGATGGCAAACACGGGGCCCATGCGGTTGATCAGGCTGTTGGTGATGGCTGTGGCGATGATCTCGCGCCGCAGCCGGTGCGTACGGATGCGTTCGGCAAAGCGCTGCTGCATGGCCCTGGGAAAATACCGGCTCAGTTCGCCGGACAGGAAGGGATCCTCCGGAACGTCCGAGTGGATCAGTGCCCGATAGAGCCAGATCTTGCTGTAGCTGAGCAATACGGCAAGCTCGGGCCGCTTCAGTCCTTCGCCGGACTTGCGCCGTTCGGCAAGCTCCTCGTCGGAGGGCAGGAACTCGAGTGCACGGTTCAGGTCACCTGAGCGTTCCAGCGCGCGGATCACGAATGCGTGTTCGCTCAGGCGCTGCACGGCGCGTGACTCGATGGTGCTGATGGCCTGGCTCTGCAGGTAGTTGTTGCGCAGCACGAGCCCTGCCACATCGTCGGTCATGCGCACCAGCAGCTTGTCGCGCGCACCGCGGGTGAGCTCGCCAGCGCGCACCGCCGCATTGAGCAGGATCTTCAGATTGACCTCGACGTCCGAGCAGTTCACGCCCGCCGAGTTGTCGATGAAGTCCGTGTTGAGGCGGCCGCCGGATTGCGCGTACTCGACGCGCCCGAGCTGCGAGCAGCCAAGGTTCCCTCCTTCGCCGATGACCTTGCAGCGCAGGGTCTTGCCGTCGACGCGCACCGCATCGTTGCTGCGGTCGCCCACCGCGCCGTTGCTCTCCTGTGTTGCCTTGACATAGGTGCCGATGCCGCCATTCCACAGCAGGTCCACGCGCATTCGCAGGATGGACTTGATGATCTCGTTGGGTGTGGCGACTGCCGGGAGTTCGAGCATCGCCTGACACTCGCGTGACAGCGTGATCGTCTTGGCGGCGCGTGCAAAGACTCCGCCGCCGCGCGAGATCGATCGGGCCTGGTAGTCCGCCCACGTCGAACGCGGCAGCCTGAAAAGGCGCGCCCGTTCGGCGTACGACCGTGTGGCGTCCGGATCGGGATCGAGGAAGATGTGCTGATGGTTGAATGCGGCCAGCAGCCTTATATGGCGGGATCTGAGCATGCCGTTGCCGAACACGTCACCCGCCATGTCGCCAATGCCAGCGACGGTGAAGTCCTGATGCTGCACATCGATGCCGATCTCGCGGAAATGCCGCTTCACGCACTCCCAGCCACCGCGGGCGGTGATCGCCATCCCCTTGTGGTCATATCCGGCCGAGCCTCCGGAGGCGAATGCATCCCCGAGCCAGAAGCCATGGCTTTCCGAAATGGCGTTGGCGATGTCGGAGAAACTGGCGGTTCCCTTGTCCGCCGCGACAACCAGATAGGGATCATCCTCGTCGTGGCGGACCACTGATGCCGGCGGCGTCAGGGTGTCATTGACGATGTTGTCGGTGATGTCGAGCATTCCGCGGATCAGGGTCTGATAACAGGCGATGACCTCGCGTTGCTGCACGTCGCGATCACCCGCCGGCATCTGTTTGACGACAAAGCCGCCCTTGGCGCCCACAGGCACGATGACCGTGTTCTTGACATTCTGTGCCTTCATCAGCCCGAGCACTTCCGTCCTGAAGTCCTCGCGGCGGTCAGACCAGCGGATGCCGCCGCGCGCAACCCTGCCCATGCGAAGGTGCACGCCTTCCATGCGGGAGGAGAAGACGAAGATCTCGAACATCGGCCTGGGCAGCGGCAGTTCCGGCAGCTTCTGGCTCTCGATCTTGAACGATACGTAATCCTTCGGTTGACCTTGAGAATCAGGCTGAAATGCGTTGGTGCGCACGGTGGCGCGCATCGCGTTCCAGAAGCCGCGCAGGATCCGGTCCTCATCCGAGCGGGTGACTGCCGCCAGCTGTGAACGGATGCGCACATCGAGCCGCTTGCATGCGGCCTGCCGTGCCGGGCGCGATGGCCCCGGCGCAAAGCGTGCCTTGAACAGCTCTCCCAGCAGGCGCACCACACCGGAATGATTCTGCAGCACCTGCGCCATGTAACCCTGCGAGAACGGCAGGCCTGTCTGCAACAGGAAGCGGGTATAGGCGCGCAGGATCACCACCTCGCGCCAGGGCAGGCCCGCCGAAAGCGTCAGCTGGTTCAACGAGTCATTGTCGGTTACGCCGCTCCACACGGCCGTGAAAGCGCTCTTGAATTCCGCCTCCAGCCGGTCGAACCTGATCGCAGGCTTTGCGCGCAGTTCGATCTCCAGATCCTGGATCCACGCGCGATGCCCGGCGGGAAACTCCAGCTCATAGGGCCGCTCCGCGATGACCTTCATGCCCATGTTTTCCAGCATCGGCAGAAGGTCCGACAGGTCGATCGCGTCCTGCTTGCGGAAGATCTTCAGGAACATCCGGTCCGTGCCGCGTCCCTGGCGGCGGTACAGGTCCAGGTGCAGCCGGTCCGGTTCCCTGTCCAGGGCCTCCAGCAGGCCGATGTCCCTGGCGGCGATCTGCGCGTCGAAATCTTCGGTGTAGGCCGCGGGAAAGGCGCCCGCATACCGGGCAAACAGCTGGAGGGCACGGGATTCGTCGAACTGTGCCAGGAGCGATTCGCGCAGGGTATCGGGCCAGGATCGCACGGCGGCTTCCACCTCGCGCTCCAGCTGCGCATGGTCGACGCGAATGGTGCTGGCGGGATGCGTGCGCGCGACGAGATAGACGCGCGCCAGATTCGATTCCGAAATCTGCACCTGGGATTCGATGCTGGTCGCGTCGAACGCATCGCGCACGACCTTCTCGATGCGCTGGCGGACCTGTGTGTTGTACTTGTCCCGCGGCACGAAAACGAGGCTGGCGTAGAAGCGGCGGAACGGATCGCGCCGGAGCAGGATGCGCACGCGCGGGCGCTCCTGCAGGCCGAATACCCCCGTGGCCAGGCGGATCAGTTCCGAAAGCGACGCCTGGAACAGCTCGTCGCGCGGAAAATTCTCCAGGATATGCTGCAATGCCTTGCCATCATGGCTGTCGGGTGCGAACCCGAAATGTTCGACCACGCGCGCAACCTTGCTGCGCAGGACCGGAATGTCGCGCGGGCGAGCGCTGAGTGCAGCAGAGGTCCACAGTCCGAGGAATCGGCGTTCCCCGAGCAGCCGGCCATTCCGGTCGTAATGCTTCACGCCGATGTAGTCGAGGTAGCTCCTCCGGTGAACCGTGGAGACCGAATTGGCCTTTGTCACCAGAGTGATTTCCGGAGCCTGGACCTGATTGCGGATGTCGCGGCTGGCGACCCGCCCGCCGGAGGACAGGTGGGGGCGGCCCCGTCGCAACAGTCCCAGACCGGTGTCCTCGAGGGCTGCAAGTCTTTCATGCCCACGTCCCCCGCGCAGGCGGTATTCGCGGTAACCCATGAAGGTGAAGTGATTGTTCTCCATCCACTCCAGCAGGGCGCGGGTCTCGGCTACTTCGCCCGCGTCCAGGTGTGTCCCCGGTACATCCAGGTCCGCTGCCACTTTTCGCGTGGCCTTGCGCATCGTGCTCCAGTCCGCGCACACGATGCGTACATCGCGCATGCTGTTTTCGATCTCCTCGCACAGTGAACGGATCTCGACCGGGTCGACCATGCGGTCGATCTCGAAGTGCTGGAATGACTCCAGCTTCTGCCTGCCCTTGCGGGAGTCCTCCTCGCGCTGCTGGAGCGATTCGAGCAGGCCATTGCGCCGGCGCTCGACCGCAAATACAGGGTGTGCCAGGAAATGCATGGTCAGTCCGCGTCTGGACAGCACCATGCCGATCGAGTCGACCAGAAATGGCATGTCGTCATTGACCAGCTCGACCACGGTGTGCGGGCAGGCGTAGCCGTCCTGGGCGACTGCGGGATTGAAAACACGCACCAGTGCCCGCCCGCGCCGCCGTTGGGCAAAGCGCAGGTGCGAGCCCGCCAGTGCGACCAGATCCGAGGGCGAGCGTTCGGTCAGGTCCTGGGCATCGACGTTGGCAAAATAGGCACGAAGGTATCGCTCCGGATCGACACCGAAGATCCGCCGGCTCCTGCGGGCCAGTGCCGCAGCCGATGACAGAAGGCTTCGCTGTGAGGGCGGAAAGCTTTGATCCATGTGAATGCCACTCCCGAAAGCTATATGATTGGATCCGCGGATTTGCCGTGAAATGGTCGATCGGCCGCAATTATGCCAGCGAATGGCAGGGCCGGGCAGTGAGGCGCACGATGATCCTCTACACCTATTTTCGAAGTTCGGCTGCCTACCGCGCGCGACTGGCGCTGTCGCTGAAGGGCATCGCCTACGAATCGCGCTTCGTGCACCTGTTGCGCCACGGGGGCGAGCAGCACGATCCGGCTTACCGCCGCCTCAATCCGCTGGGCCGCGTACCGACACTGGTCGATGGTGAACGGGTGATCAACCAGTCCGTTGCCATCATGGAATATCTGGAAGAGACCCGTCCGGATCCCGCCATACTGCCTTCGGACCCGCTGGCACGAGCCCGGGTCCGGGCCATCACACAGGTGTTCGCCGCGGATACCCAGCCCCTGCAGAATCTGGCGGTGAGGGTCTATCTGCGTGACGTCCTTCACCAGACCGATCCGGTGATGGACGAATGGATGCGGCACTGGATGAGCAACGGCCTGGCTGCGGTCGAGCAGATGCTGGCTGGAGCGCCTCATGAAGAGGGACCCGCGTACTGTGTGGGAAGTTTTCCGACCATGGCAGACATCTGCCTGGTTGCGCAGTGCTTTTCCTCCCGGCGCATGGGCGTTTCCGTCGATGCCTTTCCGCGGGTGGCGCGCATCGACGAGCATTGCCGGTCGCAGCCGCGATTCGCTGCCGCAGCTCCACAGGCCCAGCCGGACTTCGAGCCGTAGGACCGAAGGGCGGCAGGGGTTGCGGCGAGGTGCTGTGAGCAGGGATCAGGCGAAGTGGTGGCGGGCCAGATAGTCAGCTGACTGCATCTCGATCAGCCGGCTCGATGTGCGCCCGAACTCCAGCCGGAGCCGTTCTCCACGATAGAGCGCGGCAGGCGGTGAGTGCGCCGATGCCACAAGCTTGACACCGCGATCATAGAACTCGTCCACCAGCATGACGAAGCGGCGTGCAGCGTCTTCGTTTCCGGTGTCGAATACCGGCACGTCCGAGATGAACACGGTGTGATAGTCATGCGCGAGGTCGATGTAATCATTCTGGCTGCGCGGGCCATCGCAGATCGCATCGAAATCGAACCAGACGATGTCAGGGGCTGCACGCCGCGCGCTGATCGGCCGGCCTTCCACGCTGAGTGTTGCAGCCGCCGCACGAGGCAGACCACTCAACGTGTCGAACAGCTGATTCATCCGGGCCGGCGTATCGGCTGCCGTGCTGTCGAGCCATGTCCCGCTCATCGCGAGGTGGCGCAGCCGGTAATCCACCGGGCCTTCCAGGCGCACGACCTGGGTGCGACGCTGCAGCAGGGCGATGGCCGGCAGGAATCGCTGCCGCTGCAAGCCGTCCTGGTACAACTGCTCCGGCGGGACATTGGAGGTTGCCACCAGCGTCACGCCCTGTCTGAACAATGCGTCGAAGAGCCGGCCGAGAATCATCGCATCGCCGATGTCCGAGACGAACAGTTCGTCGAAGCACAGGACGGCAGCCTTTTCCGCGATCCCCACGGCGACCTGCTGCAGCGGATCCTCCTGGTCCCTGAGTTCACCGAGACGGGCGTGAACCTCGCGCATGAACCGGTAAAAGTGGCTCCGCCGGCCAATGCCTTCGGGGAGTGATTCGTGGAAAAGGTCCATCAGCAGGGTCTTGCCCCGTCCCACGCTGCCCCAGATGTACAGCCCGCGCACGGGCGCGTGGCGTCGCGAATTACGCCTCAGCAGGCCGCGAAGCACGCCGGCAAGACCCGTGGATGGAGCTGCCTTGCGGATCAGTTCGTTGCGCAGATCATCGAGCCTGCGGGCACATTCCGCCTGTGCCGGGTCCCGCGTCAGCTGCCGCGAGTCGATCAGCGCTTCGAGTCGCGACTGGACAACACATTTGCCGTCGGCCCCGGCCTCGTCCGCAGGCACCTACAAACCCTGGTAGTTCGGTCCCGACCCGCCTTCCGGCGTCGTCCAGGTGATGTTCTCGTAGGGATCCTTGATGTCGCATGCCTTGCAGTGGACGCAGTTGGAGGCGTTGATCTGCAGCCGCTTGCCTCCGGCGCCGTCATCGACCATTTCGTACACTCCTGCGGGGCAGAAACGCGTGCAGGGATTGTCGTACTCCCTGATGCAGCGTGTCGCACAGATCTGCAGGTCAGGAACATGCAGATGCGCAGGCTGATGTTCATCGTGCGTGGTGGCGGCGAAGAACACCGAGGCGAGCCGGTCACGGGGCGGAAGCACGCGCTCGCCCCAGCCGCGTTCCGGTGAGGTGTATTCGTCCAGCCGCTTCAGCGCGCTGTAATCCGCGTGGTTGGACAGAGTCCAGGGAAGTTTTCCCGCGGTGATGGTTTCCAGTCCTGCGTTCAGCAGTCCCACCCACAGGCCCTTGCGGAATCCGGGCCGGATATTGCGCACCTTGTGCAGTTCGCGGCCACCGGCGGAGGCGCGCCATGCGGCATCGAAACCTTCGGTTCCGCCGGTCCGCACCAGATGCTCGGCAGCCAGGCTTCCGGAGCGGATTGCCTGGTGTATGCCCTTGATCTTCGGCGTATTGAGCGTGCCTCCCGCATCGCCTGCCAGCAGGGCGCCGGGCATGTCCAGCCTGGGCGTGGACTGGAAGCCGCCCTCGATGACGGTCCGGGCACCGCCGGCCAGAATTTCTCCGCCCTCGAGCAAGGGTCTCACGCTGGGGTGGTGCTTGAATTGCTGGAAGCTTTCGAACGGCTTGAATCGGGGATCCTCGTAGTCCAGACCCACCACGAAACCGACGTACACCCGATCCTGGTTGAGATGGTAAAGAAAGCTGCCGCCATACGTGCGGGCATCGAGCGGCCAGCCCAGCGTGTGCTGGATGAGGCCCGGCTGGACGCGGCCCTTGGGCAGCTGCCACAGTTCCTTCAAGCCAAGACCGTAAGTCTGTGGAGAGCAGTTCCGCGCAAGGTCAAAGCGCTTGATCAGCTGCTTCGAAATGCTGCCGCGGCAGCCTTCCGCCAGCACGGTGGTTCTGGCATGGATTTCCGGACCGGCAGCAAAATTCGGGCCGTGCTCGCCGCCTTTGAGGACACCCATGTCGCCGATGCGTACACCCTTGACCGCACCCTTGTCGTCGAACAGCGGTTCGGCCGCGGCAAAACCGGCAAACACATCCACTCCAAGCCGCTCCGCCTCGGCGCCGAGCAGGGGAGTGAGCTGGCCGAGCGATATGATGAAATTACCGTGGTTGTTCATCTGCGGCGGGGTCAGGAGCCTGAAGCGCTTCCTGCGCGTCAGGAACAGGAACTCGTCACGTTCCGCCGGTACGAAGGTCGCGGGCGGATTGTTGCGCCATTCCGGGAGCAGGGTATCCAGGGGGCCCGGCTCGAGTACCGCGCCGCTGAGTGCATGCGCACCGATGGCGGAGCCTTTTTCCAGCACGCAGACGGAAAGTCCGGGATCGAGTTGTTTCAGGCGGATGGCGCAGGACAATCCGGCCGGACCGCCACCGACGATGGCGACATCGTATTCCATGACATCGCGCTGGATTTCCTCGCTCATCGAACCTCGCTCACCTGGGTTGCATGCGGATGGCACCATCCAGCCGGATGGTCTCGCCATTCATGTACGGCGTCTGGAACAGGAAGGCGACCAGGGCAGCATACTCTTCAGGCCGCCCGAGACGCTTGGGAAACGGCACCTGGGCGGACAGCGAGTCCTGCAATTCCGCTGTCATGCCGCCCACCATCGGTGTCTCGAACACGCCCGGCGCGATGGTGTTCACGCGGATGCCGAAGGCGGCCAGTTCGCGTGCCATGGGCAACGTCATGGCAAGGACTGCTCCCTTGGTGGCCGAGTAGGCAACCTGTCCTATCTGGCCTTCGAAGGCGGCAACCGACGAAGTGTGGACGATCAGGCCGCGCTCGCCCTCGGCGCCCGGCGTATTCTGCGTCATCAACTGGGCACAGGCCTTGTCGACCAGGAAGGTGCCAATGAGGTTGATGTGGATGACCTTGGTGAAGAAATCACCGGCCATGGGGCCGGATTTGCCCAGCATTCGACCGGCTCCCACCACGCCGGCACAGTTGACGACCAGATTGATGCGACCCATGGCAGCCGCTGCCCGCGCCGCTGCATCATTGACGTCGGGTTCCCGCGTGACATCGCACCGGATGAACGTGGCCGCGGATCCGAGCGCATGTGCTTCCCTGTTGCCCAGGTCTTCCTGGACATCCAGCATCGCCACCTTGCCGCCCGAAGCGACCAGGTGCCGGGCAACGGCAGCCCCAAGGCCAGAGGCTCCACCCGTAATGACAGCGCACGCTTCATCGATCTTCATCGAGTCTTCTCCTGTTTTTCAAGCTTGCCCGGACCGCGGGCCTTCGCAGCAACAATCCCCACTGCGCATCTTGCATGTCCGGACTGCGGACAGGCAATGAGGGCGAACCCTGAATATGGCGCTTTACATGACGGGAATACCCATGCTGACAGGCCATGGACGCCGGCAACCAGGATGGTCAACGGATTGGGCATGGCCGAGGGCAGGGACGCCCTGCATTCCCGCTCGCCGCTCAGCCGATGAGTTCCAGGGCCAGCGCAGTGGCTTCACCGCCCCCGATGCACAAGGAGGCCACTCCGCGCCTGGCCCCACGCGCCGCGAGCGCGTGGACAAGTGTGGTGGTGATACGTGCACCGGTGGCCCCGATCGGGTGCCCCAGCGCGCAGGCTCCGCC
Source organism: Steroidobacteraceae bacterium (assembly GCA_044226785.1). Lineage (GTDB taxonomy): Bacteria > Pseudomonadota > Gammaproteobacteria > Steroidobacterales > Steroidobacteraceae > TMP-86. Next base: position 33,787 of record JBGAGK010000019.1, read on the forward strand.
ATTCACGTTCACTTTCGTGTGGTCGATGCCAAGATCCTTCATCGCCGCCATGGTCACCACGGCAAAGGCCTCGTTGATCTCGAACAGATCCACGTCCTTGACCGACCAGCCGGCGATCTTCAGGACCTTCTGCAAGGCTCCGACCGGAGCCAGCGTGAACCATTCCGGTTCACGGGCAAAACTGGCGTAGCCAACCACCCGCGCAAGCGGCTTGAGGCCGCGCTTCGCCGCAGCGGCGCCCTGCATCAGTACCAGAGCGGAGGCGCCATCGGAAATGCTGGACGAGCTTGCGGCCGTCACCGTGCCATTCTTGCCGAAGGCGGGCTTGAGGGTCGGGATCTTGTTGATGTCCAGTGCAAAGGGCGTCTCGTCCCTGTCGACCACGACTTCGCCTTTGCGGGTCTTGACCGTGACGGGTGCGATTTCCCGGCTGAATGCGCCACCATTGCAGGCTGCAAGAGCGCGCTTTACCGACTCGCTGGCAAAAGCGTCCTGGGCTTCACGGGTGAAGCCATATTTTTCCGCCGTTGCATCCGCGAAACAGCCCATCAGCTTCCCGTCCCAGGGGCTCTGCAATCCATCGAAGAACATATGATCCAGCACTTCGCCATGCCCCATGCGCATGCCGGCCCGGGCCTTGGGCAGCAGGTATGGCGCGTTGGTCATGGATTCCACACCGCCGGCGACGATGACGGTCGCATTTCCCGCACCGATCTGGTCCGCTGCCATCATCAGGGTGCGCATGGCTGAGCCACACAGCTTGTTGACCGTGGAGCAGGGCACGCTGGTGGGCAGGCCGGCGCCGAGTGCCGCCTGGCGTGCGGGCCCCTGCCCGATACCGGCCGGCAGCACACAACCCATCATGACTTCATCGACTTCGGCCGGGGCGACACCTGAATCAGCCACCGCCGCGCGGATCGCTGCGCTTCCCAGCTGCGGGGCCGTCACGCCGGCAAACACACCCTGAAAGCTTCCCACTGGCGTACGACGCGCCGCAAGAACAACGACTTCATCTCTGGACATCGCCTGGCTCCGTCTCACAAGCTTGTATTGAGCGGCTGATTTTGCGACGCAAAAGGTTCGACGTCAACGATCGGAAAGCCACGATCCATCCGCCTCAGGATCAGGGAATCAGAGGCTCTCCGACGGCCGTTGCGATCAGCGAACGGATGCGCTGGCGCAGTTCTCCTGCGGAACCCTCCCAGTCATCTGTCCGCACCGTCGCAAGGACCTGGACACGGATCGGGACCCGGCGCATCAGCAATGTTCCGCTGGGCAGGGCGTCGCGGGTGCCATGGACAGCAAGAACCACAACCGGCATCCGGTTGCGGGTGGCCGTGGCGAATGCACCGCCCTGGAATCGGCCTACCGCGCGTTCGCCGGTGAACGTGCCTTCCGGAAAGAACACCATCGATTCGCCAGTTGCCGCGCGCTTGAGTACGCGCCGGGCATCCACCGCGCCTTTGTGGCGGTCGAATCGCTCGACGAACGCCGAGCCGATCCGTCGCAGGAGGATGCCTGCCACCGGTACGCGGACCATTTCCTTCTTGATGACGAAGGCAAATTCCGGCGGCAGTGCGGCCAGCACCACCAGTCCGTCCAGGTAACTGGCATGGTTGGCCACTACCACGCAAGGTTCCGAAGGCAACTGCTCCAGGCCCTCGATACTGAACGGAATGCCTGCCAGCCGCAGGAACCAGCGGCCTGCGCGTCTTGCCACTGCGCGCCGGCTTCGAAGACGCGGGACGATCAGGTTCAGCAGCAGCACGCAGACGGCGGTTGGAGTGAACCACCCGATGCACCATAACCCATAGGCAAATCTGCGTATTTCTCGCATTGCGCTAGACTACTGTGATCCGGTTCTCCTTATGTTAATGCTTGACGGGTTGTGTGACCCGAGTCACGCACCCCCCTTGGGACGCCTCGCATACTGGCCTCCGATCGCGGGCCCATTCCCGCCCGCGCCAGGCAAACAGGTCACTATGTCAACGGCATTGAAGAGGTCGGTATTCACGCGCAGCGCCAGCACCACAGGTGAGGCGATACGGGAAGTCGCAGATCCTGCGCTGCAACGCTTTCTCGATGCAGTCTGGATGGAGCGTGGTCTGTCCGCGAACACCCTGGCGGCCTACAAGGCCGACCTGACGGCACTCGGCCGGTGGCTCGAAGGACATGACAGCGCACTGCTCAAGGCGACACGGACCGACGTGCTGGCCTTCATCGCTGCACGGGTCGAGGGTGGATCCCGCCCGCGCTCCACAGCGCGTCAGCTGTCGAGCTTCCGCCGGTTCTTCCGCTACGTGATCCGCGAAGGGCTGATGAGCGAGGACCCGACTGCGCAGATCGCCATGCCGAAGATCGGCCGCTCCCTGCCCAAGTCGCTGACCGAGGCCGAAGTGGATGCGCTGCTGGAAGCTCCGAGCGTGAATGATCCCCTCGGACACCGTGATCGCACCATGCTGGAAGTCCTGTATGCGACGGGCTTGCGCGTGTCCGAGCTGGTGAACCTGAAACACACGCAGATCAATTTCAATCAGGGTGTGCTGCGTGTGCTGGGCAAGGGCAACCGCGAACGGCTGATCCCGTTGGGCGAGGAGGCCATGCGCTGGCTGCGCCAGTTCATGCAGGGATCCAGGGTGGAAATCCTGCTCGAGCGTCAGACCGACTACCTCTTTCCGACCCGCCGCGGCGACCGCATGACGCGGCAGGCGTTCTGGCACATCATCAAGCGCTACGCCAAGAAGGCGGCCGTGGAGAAGGAACTGTCGCCACACACGCTGCGGCATGCGTTTGCGACGCATCTGCTCAATCACGGCGCGGATCTGCGAGTCGTGCAGATGCTGCTCGGCCACAGTGACCTGTCGACCACGCAGATCTACACCCACGTGGCGCGAGAGCGATTGAAGGAATTGCACGCCCAGCATCATCCGCGCGGCTGACCGGTGCGCGGCTGACCGGCTGCGAAGCAGCCTCGCTTGCGGTAGAATTTCCCGCCCAGCCGGGTCTGTTGGCATCCCCAGGTGGTCATGATCAGCCGATTTCTGTATGTGATATTGCTTGGAACCGTGCTGGCGCATTCCGCAGCCGGCGCCGACTCGAAAGATCCTCGCGTCGACCTCCTGAAGAAACTTCCGCCGGGCAGCAAGCTGGAAGATCTGCAGCCGTCCCCGATTCCGGGTCTGTATGAGTACAGCCAGGGGGCGGAGGTCAGTTATCTCACGGCGGACGGCAAGTATTTCGTGGATGGCAGCATCTACGACATGGACACCCACCAGAATCTGTCCGAGGCGCGCCGCAACCAGGCGCGGCTCAGGATGCTTGCGAGCATTCCGGAGTCCCAGTTCATCGTGTTCTCGCCCAAGGTTCCCCAGTACACCATCACGGTATTCACGGATGTCGATTGCGCCTATTGCCGTCAGCTGCACAGTGAAATCGGCGAACTGAACAAGCTGGGTGTGCGCGTGAAGTATGCAGCCTTTCCACGCACAGGCCCTGGCACCGACAGCTGGCGCAAGGCCCAGGCGGTCTGGTGTGCGCAGGACCGGCAGGCAGCCTTGACGCAGGCCAAGCGCGGCGCGGCGGTCGATACCGGCAAGCTGTGCGGACATGACCCGGTGGCTCAGGAATACCGGCTGGGCGAGGCCCTGGGTGTCCGCGGTACTCCAGCGATCTTCAGCGAAGGCGGCGATTACATTTCTGGTTATCTGCCGCCTGCGGATCTGGTGCGCTACCTGAAGGACCTGAAATCCTCGCGACGCTGATCCTGGCGCAGGCAACGCCCCGGCCCAGCCAGCGTCCCCCGGTCCCGGATTCCGGGAATCTCAGCGTTCGAGAAGCTTGAGCTTGTCCTTCTTGCCGTCCCATTCCTTGGCGTCGGCGGGCGGTTCACCCATTTCGCTGATGACCGGCCACTTCTTCGACAGCTCCGCATTGATCTGCTTGAACTGTTCCTGATCGGCCGGCACATCTTCCTCGGAAAAGATCGCCTGTGCCGGGCATTCGGGTTCGCACAGGGTGCAGTCGATGCACTCATCCGGGTCGATGACGAGAAAATTCGGGCCCTCGTGGAAACAGTCCACCGGACAGACTTCGACGCAATCCATGTACTTGCACTTGATGCAATTTTCGGTGACCACGAAGGTCATGGCATGCCCTTGACGTATGGAGTAATCATCAGGATTGACGGATATTGTGCCACAAAGCCGGCGGCCGACGTCAGGCCGGTTCCGGAACCGAGGAAGTCCCTGGCTTGAAGCGGCCGCGGAGTTCCGCGAAATGATGATCTTCGCGTCCAGCCGAGCGGTCAGAAAAAAATTTCCGGAGGGCGAACAGGCCACTGGGGAACGCGATGTCCTCCCAGGGGACTTCCTGCTCCGAGACCAGCCTGACCTCCAGGCTCTCGGGGCCGGGGGCGAAAACCGGCTCGAGGAGCCTCGCCCTGAACATCACATGGACCTGGTGGGCATGCGTGACGCTGACAATGGCGAGGAGCGAGCCCACCTCGACGGTTGCCAGGGCTTCTTCATGGCATTCGCGCGCCGCGGCCGCCTGCAGTGTCTCGCCGTTTTCCATGAATCCCGCAGGTGCCGTCCAGTAACCGCGCCGTGGTTCGATGGCGCGACGGCAGATGAGGATCCTGTCTTCCCACTGCGGTACGCAGCCCAGGACCAGCAGCGGGTTCCGATAGTGGATGGTCCCGCAGTTCTCGCACACGAAACGCGGCAGATGATCGCCCGGCGGAGTCTTGAGGACGACGGGCGCGGCGCAGTTGCTGCAAAAATTCAATCGGAACTCGGCGATGACATGGGCGGTTTGCAGATTACCCGATCGATCGCTTGCCGCACAACGACGATGGGGGGTTGCGGGTGGACCCGCCCGCCTGTGGATCAGGCACGCTGTGCCTGTGCAAACACCCGAGGACTGGCCCATGATCACGCGCGCGCAATGACCTTATGAAGGCCGTGCACGTCCTCAATGGCAATGCCGCGACCGCAAGTTGTCTTCACCTCGCGGTAGCCGTTGGTGAGGTAGACGTTCGTCAGGCCGCATTCCTGGTAGTGGTACATGGGGCGGTTACCTTCTGAGGATGTCCACGGCAATGTCAGGACACCGGCGGATGGCGGCGATGGCCGGAGTGGTGCCCGAGGTCGGAGTCGAACCGACACGCTTTTGAGGGCGGTGGATTTTGAGTCCACTGCGTCTACCAATTCCGCCACTCGGGCCCGAGTTTGCCGGCGGGAGTATATGCGAATGAGCATGTGGCTGCCCGGGTAGGGCACGCCCGGCTGCTACCATGGGCATCCTCATGCAGCGTTCCGACTTCGAATTCGATCTGCCGCCCCGCTTGATTGCGCAGCAACCCGCCGCGCAGCGTTCGGCGAGCCGTCTGCTGTGTCTGGATGGCGCCGGAGGTGGCTGGCATGACCGATGGTTTTCCGATCTTCCGGGCTTGCTCCAGCCGGGTGATCTGCTGGTTTTCAATGACACCCGGGTGATCCCGGCCCGGGTGTTCGGCAGCAAGGAAAGCGGTGGGCGGCTGGAGATGCTGCTCGAGCGCCGCACGGGAGAACGCAGCGCGCGCGTGCACCTGCGCGCCAGCAAGCCCGCGCGCGCCGGGACAAGGATCCTGCTGCCGGGTGGGGAATGTGCGCGTGTGGTGGGCCGTGCGGAGGACTTGTACGAGGTCGAGTTTTCCTGTGACGTGCTGGCCTTTTTCGAGCGGCATGGCCAGATGCCGCTGCCGCCGTACATCACCCGCGAGCCGGCAGCAGCCGATCGCGAGCGCTATCAGACCGTATTTTCCCGGGAATCCGGCGCCGTGGCTGCACCGACCGCAGGCCTGCATTTCGACGCGCCCCTGCTGGCCCGGCTCGAGGCTCGTGGCGTGGAGTGTGCCTGGGTGACGCTGCACGTCGGAGCGGGAACGTTCGCGCCGGTGCGCGAACAGGATCTGGATGCCCATCGCATGCATGCGGAGCGCTTCACGGTACCGGATGCGACGGTCATGGCCATGGACCGGGCGCGGATGCGCGGATCGCGGGTGGTGGCGGTGGGAACCACGGTGGTCAGGGCCCTGGAGAGCGCCGCCATCGAGAGTGGCGGGCAGGCCGGTGCGATGGAAGGCGAGACCCGGCTGTTCATCCGCCCGGGGTTCAGGTTTCGCGTGGTCGATGCGCTGATCACCAATTTCCACCTGCCCGGTTCGACGCTGCTGATGTTGTGTGCGGCATTTGCGGGGCGAGAGCCGCTGCTGGCGGCCTACCGGCATGCGGTCGACGCACAGTACCGGTTTTTCAGCTACGGTGATGCCATGTACATCACGCCGGGGCCCGGGTCGGGCCGGCCGCCGCCCGGTCCGCTACCCGCATGAGCATCTCGCGATTCGAATTGCTGGCCACGGACGGGGCTGCGCGCCGCGGCCGTCTTGTCCTGACCCGCGGCAGAATCGACACGCCGGCATTCATGCCGGTAGGCACGTATGGAACGGTCAAGGCCATGACACCGGAAGATCTGTCAGGCCTCGGTGCCCAGATCATCCTTGGCAACACCTTCCACCTGTTCCTGCGTCCGGGACTCGAGGTCATCGAAGCGCACGGCGGACTGCACGGATTCATGCAGTGGCATGGCCCCATTCTCACGGACTCGGGCGGTTTCCAGGTGTTCAGCCTGGCGAAGATGCGGCGCCTGAGCGAGCAGGGCGTGCGCTTCCGCTCGCCGGTCGACGGATCGGAGGTATTCCTCTCACCCGAGGAGTCGATGCGCATCCAGCGTGTGCTGCGATCAGACATCGCGATGAGCTTCGATGAGTGCACGCCTTATCCCGCATCGGAAAGCCAGGCGCGTGAGTCGATGGAACTGTCGATGCGCTGGGCCCAACGCGGGCACCGGAGCTATTACGCCCAGGACCCGCCGGGCCTGCTGTACGGCATCGTGCAGGGCGGGGTGCACGCTTCCCTTCGCCTGGCATCGCTGGAGGCGCTGGAGCGCATCGATTTTCCCGGACTGGCCATTGGCGGGCTCGCCGTGGGCGAACCGGAGTCCGAACGACTGGCAGTGCTGGAAGGACTGGTGCCGCACATGCCGGCGCACAAGCCGCGATATCTCATGGGCGTGGGGAGACCCCAGGATATCCTCGCGGCCGTGCTGCGCGGTGTGGACCTGTTCGACTGCGTCATGCCGACCCGGCATGCCCGCAACGCCCATCTGTTCACCCGCTCGGGTGTGATCAACATCCGCAATGCTGCCCACCGGCTCGACACCCGGCCCATCGAGGAGGGGTGTACGTGTCATACCTGCACGCATTTCAGCCGCGCGTACCTGAGGCACCTGGATCGCTGCAACGAAATCCTCGGTGCACGCCTGAATACCCTGCACAATCTGCACTTCTACCAGCGCCTGATGGGCGAGATCCGCGCGGCGATCGCGGCAGGGGAGCTGGCAGGCTACGCCCGTGATTTTCACCAGCGTCTTTCGGCCGGCGCCGATACCGGCCCGGCGAGCCTTTCGAACCTTTGAGGCGAAAACGCGTGGGCCGTGGTTATAATACGCGCCCAAAACTGCCCCGCGCGGGCGTCGTACGGGTGTAACTCCATGGATTTCTTCATTAATTCTGCGTACGCACAGGCGGCGGCGCCGGCTTCCGGCGGCCAGAGCATGTTCTCGGCCATGCTGCTGCCGCTGCTGCTGCTGGTCGTGTTCTATTTCCTGCTGATCCGGCCGCAGAACAAGCGCGCCAAGGAGCAGCGCGAAATGATCGCGCGGGTCGCAGCAGGGGATGAAGTGGCCACGACCGGGGGAATCCTCGGCAAGGTGATCGAGGTCGGCGAGCAGTTCGTCACGCTCGAAATCGCCCCCGACATCAAGGTCAAGCTGCAGAAATTCCAGATTTCCCAGGTTCTGCCCAAGGGGACGGTCAGGAGCGCATGAGCGGCTATCCCCGCTGGAAGATCCTGCTGGTCGGCGTGGTGATTGCGCTGGCCATCCTGGTGGCATTGCCGAACCTGTTTGGGGAGGACGATGCATTGCAGCTGGCGCGTGACCGCGCCGCCGTGACCAGTTCGGATCAGACCAGGGTCGAACAGTTCCTGAGGGACAAGGGCGTCATCACCTCGAGCGCGACCCTGGACAAGGGGCGTCTGACGTTCGGTTTTTCCAGCAAGGCGGACCAGATCAAGGCACGCGACCTCATCAATGACGGTCTGCCGAACCAGTTCACCATCGCGCTGACCCATGCTTCACGCCTGCCGGGATGGATGCGCGCGCTGGGGCTGTCTCCACTCAAGCTCGGACTCGACCTTCGGGGTGGCGTGTACCTGGTGTACCAGGTCGATATCGAGGGCGCTGTGAAACAGCAACTCGACCGCTACGAGCAGGACTTTCGTGCGTCGTTGCGCAATGCGCGGGTGAACTACCAGGATGTGAAGGTGGATTATCCGGGTAATCGCGTACAGGTCCTGTTCCGCGACGCCGACAGCTTTTCCAGGGGCAAGACCGCCATCGCCGCCGACAACCGGTCACTGACTTTCAGTGACACCACCGTCAATGGCCTGCCCGCACTCGAGTTGCAGCTCAATCCGCAGCAGATCAAGGAGCGGCAGGATTACGCGGTCCAGCAGAACATCACCATCCTGCGCAACCGTCTCAACAGCCCGGAACTCGCCGTGTCCGAACCCCAGGTGGCACGGCAAGGGGTGGATCGCATCGCCATCCAGCTCCCGGGCCTGCAGAATTCCGCCGAGGTCAAGAAGATCCTCGGAAAGACCGCCACTCTCGAATTCCGGATGGTGGATGAAACCAACAATCCGCTGGAAGCGGTCAACGGTCATGTGCCGCTGGGCTCGAAGCTGTACTACACGCGGGACAAGCAGCCCGTGCTGCTCAAGCGCGACGTAGTGGTGACGGGCGATCAGCTCACCGACGCATCCTTCCAGCCCAACACGCAGGATGGCCCGGCCGTGTCGGTGAGTCTCGACAGCCGCGGCGCCGCCAAGATGCTGAAGAACACCCAGGAGAACATCGGCCACCTGATGGCGGTGGTGTTCATCGAACGCTCGCGCGAGAAGAACGCCGAGGGTGTCGAAGTGGACCGCGTCAATGAAGAGGTGATCAATCGCGCCACCATCCGTGGCGTGTTCAGCAACCAGTTCCAGATCACCGGCGTGAATCCGATCGAAGGCCGTGAACTGGCGTTGCTCCTGCGCGCGGGCGGGCTGGCGGCACCGCTGTATGCGGTCGAGGAGCGCGCCATCGGCCCGGGCCTTGGCCAGGACAATATCGACAAGGGCGTCAACGCCATGATCTTCGGCATGCTGGCCGCGTTCATCTTCATGGCGGTGTACTACAAGCTGTTCGGCCTGATCGCCGACGTGGTGCTGGTGGGCAATGTGGTGCTTCTGGTGGCCTTGTTGTCGATTTTCGGGGCGGCACTGACCCTGCCGGGCATTGCCGCGGTGGTGCTCACGGTGGGCATGGCAGTGGACGCCAACATCCTCATCTACGAACGCATCCGCGAGGAATTGCGCAACGGCGTCAGCCCGCGCGCCGCGATTTCCGCCGGCTTCGAGCGGGCCTTTTCCGCCATTCTGGACTCCAACGTCACGACCTTCATCTCGGGTCTGGTGCTGTGGCTGTTCGGGACTGGTGCGGTGCGCGGCTTTGCCGTGGTCCTGGTGCTGGGCATTGCCACGTCCATGTTCACATCACTCATGGGGAGTCGCGCCCTGGTGCAGCTGATTTACGGCGGCACGCGCAAAGTTGCGCGGCTTTCAATCTAGGGAACCTCCCGCATGGAATTCTTCCACAAGGTCACCCGTTTCCCGTTCATGCGGACCCGCAAGGTCTGGTACGGGCTGTCGAGTGTCCTCATCGTCGGCTCGATTCTGCTGGTCTTCATCCATGGGCTGAATCTGGGTGTGGATTTCACCGGTGGCATCGTGGTCGAGACAAATTTCTCGCAGGCGCCGGACACCGACCGGCTGCGCGCGGCACTTGAGCACGCCGGCGTGAAGGATGCGCAGGTGCAGATCTTCGGCGGCTCGCGCGACATCCTGGTCCGGCTCCCGCCGGATCCGGACGCCAAGGGTGAACAGATCGGCAACCACATCCTCGACATCTTCCACACCGTCGATGCAAACGCCACGCTCCAGCGTACCGAAGTGGTGGGCCCGCAGGTGGGCAAGGAGCTTTTCATCAAGGGCGGCTGGGCGCTGGTGGCCACCCTGGTCCTGATCATGGTCTATATTCTGCTTCGCTTCACGCCGAAGCTTGCCATGGGAGCCATCATCGCGGTGCTCCATGACCCGATCTGCGTGCTCGGCTTTTTCGCAGTGTCGCAACTGACGTTCGACCTGACGGCGATCTCGGCCATCCTGGCGGTGATCGGTTACTCGCTCAACGATACGGTGATCGTGTTCGACCGCATCCGGGAGCGTGCACGCGCGGCCCGCAAGCTGACCATCGCCCAGGTGATCGACGAGTCGATCAACCAGACGCTCTCGCGAACCTTGATGACAAAGCTGGTCACCCTGCTGGTGGTGCTGGCGTTGCTGATCTTCGGCGGGGAGACCCTGCACGGATTTTCGGCGGCGCTGGTCATCGGCATCCTCGCCGGAACCTACTCGTCGATCTACATTTCCTCCGCCTCGGCGCTCGACATGGGTCTGCAGACCGAGGATCTGCTGGAGCGCAAGGCCGCCAGGCCCGAGGAAGTGGACGGCCTGCCCTGAGATGAGGTGAGTCGATGGATCTGCTGGCCGATCCCCAGGTCTGGCTCTCGTTCATCACCCTCGCGGTCCTGGAGATCGTGCTGGGGATCGACAACATCATCTTCCTGTCGATCCTGGTCGGCAAGCTTCCCGCCGCGCAGCAGAGGAGTGCGCGTCTGCTCGGCCTGGGCTTTGCCATGCTTACCCGGCTGGCCCTGCTGTTCTCGATCAGCTGGATCACCACGATGCGCGAGCCGCTGTTTCACGTCTTCGCGCAGGGCATCTCCGGCCGGGATCTCATCCTGTTCGCCGGGGGCGCGTTCCTGCTGGTGAAAAGCTCGTCCGAGATCAAGCAGACCATCAGGCCTTCACACAAGGCCCGTACGGCCAAACTGAGGGACAAGCTCTGGCTGATCATCCTCCAGATCGGGCTGATCGACATCGTGTTCTCGCTCGATTCGGTATTCACCGCCATCGGGCTGGCGCAGTACATCCAGGTGATGGTTGCCGCCATCATCTGCTCGGTGCTGGTCATGATGATGGTGTCGGGCTCGGTCAATGAGTTCATCGATCGCCAGCCGACCATCAAGATCCTGGCACTCGCGTTTCTGGTGCTGGTGGGCGCCGTGCTGGTGGCAGAGTCGGTCGAGATCGAGGTCGACAAGACCTATCTGTACGTGGCCATGGCTTTTTCCTTCGCCGTGGAGCTGCTCAACATCCAGATGCGAAAATACCGCGGCGCCTGACCAGCGCGCTGTCTGAGGCCGGCACGCGGCGCGTATGGCCCGACCGGATCAGCCGTTCAGGCGGCTGTGCCGGTAGCCGTAGGACCCGTACACCACCAGGCCCAGGGCCGTCCACACCAGCGCCATCAACCAGGCATTGATGGACAGATTGAAAATCAGGAAGCCACAGGACAGTGCTCCGAGGATGCAGACCACTGGCGCCGCGGGCACCCGGAAGGGGCGTACCAGGTCAGGCCGGGTGGATCGCAATACCAGCACGCCGATGCATACCACGACGAAAGCGGTCAGCGTGCCGAAGGATACGAGCTCACCCAGGATGGTCACCGGGAGCAGTCCTCCCATGATGGAAGCCACGGTGCCGGTGACCAGCGTTGCGAATCCCGGCGTCTTGAAGCGGGGGTGCACGCTGCGAAATGCAGGCATCAGCAGCCCATCGTGCGACATGGTGAAGAAGATGCGCGACTGGCCCAGGATCATCACCAGGATCACCGAGGTCATGCCGGCTATGGCGCCCAGCTTGATCAGGAAGCCCAGCCACCGCAGGGCCGGGTACTGGTCGAGCGCATAGGCCACCGGCGCAGGTGTGTTGAGCTGGCTGTAGTGGACCATGCCGGTCAGCACCGCGGAGACGGCGATATACAGCACCGTGCAAATGACGAGACTTCCCAGAATGCCGATGGGCATGTCGCGCTTGGGGTTCTTCGCTTCCTGTGCGGCCGTGGAAACCGCGTCGAAACCGATATACGCGAAGAAGATGATCGAGGCGGCGCGGAACACGCCATCCCAGCCATATTTCCCCGGGCCCTGGCTCGGCGGGATGAACGGGTGCCAGTTGCCGGTATCGATGAAGCTGATGCCGAACCCCACGAACAGCAGGATCACCGCGACCTTGATGATCACGATGATCGAGTTGAACAGGGTGGATTGGCGGATGCCCGTGTAGCACAGCGCGGTGATCGAGGCGATGACGAAGATTGCGGGCAGGTTGATGATGGCTCCGGTCCGTACGACTTCGCCGGCTCCGGTACCCGGGGCGAAGGGCGCCGAGGACAGCGCCGGCGGGATATGCAGTCCGATCTGGTCCAGCAGGCTCACGACATAACCCGACCAGCCAACCGACACGGTGGATGCGGCAAACAGGTATTCGAGCACCAGCAGCCAGCCGACGAACCAGGCAATGCCCTCGCCGAGCGTCGCATACGCATAGGAATAGGCGCTGCCCGAAACCGGGATCATGGCGGCGAATTCCGCGTAACACAGCGCTGCAAATGCGCAGGCGATGCCGGCGAACACGAAGGCCAGCATCAGGGCGGGCCCCGCATGGTTGGCCGCGGCCACACCGGTGAGCACGAAGATGCCGGTGCCGATGATGGCCCCGATCCCCAGGCCGATGAGGGCGCCGGGCCCCAGGACCCGCTTCAGTCCGCTGGTCTGTTCCTCGACGATAGGCTTGGTCCGGAAGATCCCCATGGCTGCTCCTTGTAAGGCAGATTTATCGTTGCAGGACCGGCGGCAGCAACGGCCGCATCAGGTCCGCGAGATTCTCGTAGACCTTGGGATTTCCGGCAAGCACATGGGGGCCCAGCTGGTATTCGCTCCCGTCCGCGTTGCCGATGCGGCCTCCGGCTTCCACGATCAGAAGGGTGCCGGCCGCAGTATCCCAGGGTGAGAGCCCGAATTCCCAGAACCCGTCGAGTCTCCCCGCGGCTACATAGGCCAGGTCCAGCGCCGCGGCCCCTGGCCTGCGCACGCCGGCTGCCACGGCCATGACGGCCTTGAGCACCTTGAGGTAAGTGTCCACATGTTCTTCCAGGATGCGGTAGGGAAAGCCCGTGCCGATCAGCGCCCCGTCGATGCTGCGCTGTTGCGAGACACGGATGCGGCGCCCGTCGGCCTGCGCACCTGCGCCGCGGGAAGCGGTGAACAGCTCCTGGCGGCAGGGATCGTAGATCACCGCGTGTTCCAGCCGGTCCTTGTGCTGGACGGCGATGGAAACCGCGAAGGTGGGAAATCCGTGCAGGAAGTTGGTGGTGCCATCCAGCGGGTCGATGATCCAGAGGAACTCCGACTCTCCCTGTCGCCCGCTTTCCTCCGCAAGGAAGGCATGGTCCGGGTGGCTCTTGCGCACGGTGGCAATGATGTCTGCCTCGGAGCGGCGGTCGATGTCAGAGACGAAATCGTTCCGGCCCTTGGTGTCCACGTGGAGCGAGTCCAGGCGCGAGAGATTGCGCACAATGAAGTCCCCGGCTCGACGTGCGGCGCGGACAGCGATATTGAGCAGTGGATGCATGGCGTGACGGTAGAATACCAGAGCATGACCAGCCTCGTTCGCATCGTCCTCGTCGAGCCGAGCCATCCGGGCAACATCGGTTCGGTGGCACGCGCCATGAAGAACATGGCCCTGGGCGATCTGGTGCTGGTGCGGCCGCGCGAATTCCCGCACCCCGACAGCCGGGCGCTCGCGGCAGGCGCGGACGACGTGCTGGCGAATGCAAGGGTGGTTACGCATGTGCGCGAGGCGCTGGATGACTGTAACCTGGTCGCCGGCACCACATCCCGCCCGCGTCACCTGAACTGGAATTTCCTCACGCCGCGCGATCTTGCACAGCAGGTGGCGGGCCTTGCGCCCCGGGTGCGTGCGGCGCTCCTGTTCGGCTCGGAGCGGTACGGTCTTGCGAACGAGGAGCTCGAATTCTGCCATGCGCTGGTGCGCATCCCGGCCAATCCGGACTATTGCTCGCTGAATCTGGCCATGTCGGTGCAGCTGCTGAGCTATGAACTGCTGGTCGCGCGGGAAAATCCAGTCTCGATCACGCAGGTGGAGCGGCCGCTGGCCGATGGCAGGCAGATGGATCTCATGTATGCCCACCTGGCCCGCGTCATGGACTACGTGGGTTTTGAAGACCGCAATGGCGAAGGTCATCTGATGACCCGGATTCGCAGGCTGTTCAATCGCGCCCTGCCTGATCAGAACGAGGTGAACATCCTGCGCGGATTCCTCACCGCCATCGAAGGCACGCGCCGCCCGGCGCGACGCGGTGCGGGCCCGTCGCGCGGTGCGGGCCCGTCGTGAGTGCGCCGCTCCCCGTGTACATGGATCATGCGGCCAGCACGCCACTGGATCCGCGAGTCACGCGCTGCATGCACGCGGTCCTGTCGGATGGAGACTCCTTCGGCAACGCGTCCTCCACGCACGAGTATGGCAGGCGTGCCCGCGAAAGAATCGAAGCCGCACGCGCGCAGGTCGCAGTTGCCGTGGGTTGTGATCCGGACGAAGTCATTTTCACCTCCGGAGCCACCGAGGCGGACAACCTGGCGATTTTCGGAGTGGCGGAATATTACCGCGACCGGGGACGGCATCTGGTGACCGCGCGAATCGAACACAAGGCCGTGCTCGATGCCTGTCGTGATCTGGCCCGCCATGGCTGGGAGGTGAGCTTCGTGGCGCCCACACCGGGCGGCTGGATCGATCCGGCCGACGTGGCCGTTGCCCTGCGTGCCGACACGGTGCTGGCAACCTTCATGCATGTCAACAATGAAACCGGCACGGTCAATGACATTGCTGCCATCGCGGCGGTCTGCGGTGAACGTGGCGTGCCCTTGCACGTGGATGCCGCGCAGAGCGTGGGCAAGCTGCGGCTGGATGTGGCCGGAAGCGGCATCGCCATGGCCTCGCTGGCGGCGCACAAGGCCTACGGGCCCAAGGGCGCCGGTGCGCTTGTCCTGCGCAAGGCTTCCGGTCTCCACCTTGCCCCGCGGTTGCATGGTGGCGGCCAGGAGAAGGGCCTGCGGCCGGGAACCCTTGCCACCCACCAGATCGCAGGCATGGGCGAGGCCTTCGGGATCGCAGCGCGGGAATGTGATCTGGACCGGCAGCGGATCGCCCCACTGGCCTCACGGCTGGAAAAGGGGCTTCTCGGGCTGGGTGGGGTCGTTCGAAACGGTGATGCCGCCAGATCCGTGCCGCATATCCTGAATTTTTCCTTCGATGGAGTGGAAGGCGAGAGCCTGCTCGCGGCCATCATCGATCGCGTGGCCCTGTCCACCGGATCGGCCTGCGCCTCCGCCCGCGCCGAGCCGTCCTACGTGCTGCGTGCCCTCGGACGCAGCCCGACGCAGGCGGAGAGTTCCCTGCGCTTCAGCCTCGGGCGGTTCAGCACCGGGGCGGAAGTGGACAGTGTGATCGGGGTGCTGGCTGAAGCGGTCACGCGTCTTCGCAGGGTCAGCGGATATCCTCAGGAGCATTGAAGTGCAGTGAGCGGTGAGACCTACAACGAACTGACGAGGCGTCACTTCGATCATCCGGTCAATGCCGGCGAGCTGCAGGGCCTGGGTGTGGGTCGGGCCGAGGCCGGGGCGATCGAGGAAGGCACCTGGGTGCGGTTCGACGTGCAGGTGCTGCATGGAAGGCTGACTGCGGCGCGCTTTTCCGCCTTTGGCTGCCCGCATGTCATTGCGGTGGCTTCCTGGCTCTGTGAAACCTGCGTCGGCCGCCCCGATGTTGCTGCACTGCCGGAACCGGTGCCGGCCCTGCGCCAGCGCTTCTGCATGCCGGTGGAGAAACTCGGGCGCCTGCTGCTGATCGAAGATGCATGGAATGCGGCGATCCGGGCTGCCATCACAAAATCCCGGGCGGCACTGGAATAGAATATGTCCCATCGTGATGTTGGCCTGATCAGGAGAACTCATGGCGATCTCGTTGACTGAAGCTGCGGTGGCGCGGGTGCGTACGCAGATTGAAAAGCGCGGTTCCGGCATCGGCTTGCGGGTCGGGATCAAGAAGACCGGCTGCTCGGGTTTCGCCTATGTGGTGAATTACGCGGACTCGATCGAGCCGGATGATGCGGTGTTCGAGGCAAGCGGCGTCAAGGTGATCGTGGACGCTGACAGTCTTCGCCTCATCGATGGCACGGTGGTGGATTTCGTGAAGCAGGGGCTGAATGAGGCCTTCAAGTTCCAGAACCCCAAGGCGAGGGGGGAATGTGGCTGCGGGGAGAGCTTCAGCGTCTGACCGGGGCGATTTTCTCAGAAATTACAGGCACTTCGCAGGCATCTGCGATTGCCTTGACCGACAACCCGCCGTACACTTTCCCGTCTTTGCCGAACGCCCGGTTCATCCGTTGCGTTTCCGGTCCATTTTCTACAAGGAACATCATGGCAGTCGAACGAACCCTTTCCATCGTCAAGCCGGACGGCGTGGCCCGCAATCTCATCGGCGAGATCTACCGGCGATTCGAAACGGCGGGCCTGCGAATCATCGCGGCGCGCATGCTGCAGCTGTCGCAGGCGGAGGCGGAAGGGTTCTATGCCGTGCATCGCGAGCGTCCATTCTTCAAGGACCTGGTCCGGTTCATGATCTCCGGGCCTGTCATGGTGCAGGTGCTGGAGGGCGAGGGCGCCATCCTCAGGAATCGTGAGGTCATGGGCGCAACCGATCCGAAGAAGGCCGACAAGGGCACGATCCGTGCGGACCTGGCCCACAGCATCGACGAGAACGTGGTGCACGGGTCGGATGCGGCAGACACTGCGGCACGCGAGATCGCGTACTTCTTCCGCGAAACCGAACTCTGCCCGCGCAAGCGCTGACTGGACTGAGCGGGGCGGACGTGCAGGCCGACAAGACCAATCTGCTGGGCTTGCCTCGTCAGGAACTGGAACGTTTCGTGACGGACCGGCTGGGAGCAAAGCCGTTTCGCGCACGTCAGCTGATGCAGTGGATCTACAAGCGCGGCGTGAGCGATTTTGCCGGCATGACGGACCTGGCGCGGCAGTTCCGCGCGGATCTGGAGGCGGTTGCCTGCGTGAGCGTACCGCAGATCATGTCCGGGCAGCGAGCCGCCGACGGCACCCGCAAGTGGCTCCTGCGCATGGACGAAGCGCAGGGCATCGAGACTGTCTACATCCCCGAGCCGGATCGGGGCACCCTGTGCATTTCCAGCCAGGTCGGTTGCGCCATGGACTGCAGTTTCTGCGCCACTGCCAGGCAGGGCTTCAATCGCAACCTCACGGCCGCGGAGATCGTGGGACAGGTCTGGCTGGCGCAGCGTGAACTGACCGGCGAGCGTGGCGCCCGGCCGATCACCAATATCGTGTTCATGGGCATGGGCGAACCCCTGGCCAATTACCGGCATGTGGTTCCGGCCATGCAGATCTTCCTGGACGATCTGGGTTATGAACTGTCGAGGCGCCGGGTGACTCTCAGCACTTCCGGACTCGTGCCGCAGATCCGCCGCCTGGCCGGGGAATGCAACGTGGCGCTGGCCGTATCCCTCCATGCACCGAACGACGCGTTGCGCAATGAGCTCGTGCCCATCAACCGCAGGCATCCGATCGCGGAGCTCCTGGACGCATGCTGGCATTACCTCGATGCGCAGAATGGGCGCAGCATCACCTTCGAATACGTGATGCTCGACGGCGTCAACGATCAGCCGGGACATGCGCGGGAGCTGGCCCTGCTCCTGCGCGGCCGGGCGGCCAAGGTCAATCTGATTCCGTTCAACCCATTCAGGGACAGCGGCTACCGGCGTTCCCCCGATGCGGCCATTCTGCGTTTCCGTGACCTGCTCAACGAGGCCGGCATCATCGCGACCATCCGGCGCACGCGGGGTGATGACATCGATGCGGCGTGCGGCCAGCTGGCCGGCAAGGTCCGGGATCGCACGCTGGTGCGCCTCGGCTCCCGGCTCGTGCAGCCGGCGGTGAACGCATGATGAACCTGTGCAGGCGGATTCGGGTGGGAGCCGTCCCGGTGGGTCTCGTACTGCTGCTGGCCGGCTGCGCGACCGGCGATGTCGCGGCCGGCCACTCGAGCGCCGAGGCGGCCAGTGTGAATCTGCAGCTGGCAGTGGAGTACATGAAAATGGACAACCTGCCGGTGGCACGCGAGAAGATGGAGCGCGCCCTCCGGCAGGATCCGCGCAACGCCACGATCCAGGCCACCGCTGGCGTGCTGTACGAGCGGCTGGGCGATGACGCGCTGGCGGACAAGCACTACGCGCTGGGTGCACGCCTGGGGCGCAATGATCCCAATGTGCAGAATACCTACGCCGGCTTCCTGTGCCGCAAACACAAGGTGGCGCAAGGCGAGAAGCTCTTTCTGGAAGTGGCGCGCAACCCGCTGTACCAGGTACCCGAAGTTGCCTATACGAATGCAGGTGTATGCGTACGGGAAAGCGCCCCGGACCGCGCCGAGAAGTACTTCGAGCAGGCTCTGGTGATCCGCCCCAATCATGGCGAGGCCCTGCTGCAGCTCGGTGACCTGCAGCTTGCTCGCGGCGACGCGCTGGCAGCCAGCACCGCCGTGCGCCGGTTCCTGGCCGGCAACAAGCCCACGCCGGAAGTGTACTGGCTGGGAGTGCGTGCCGAACGCAGGGCGCACGACTCCGTGGCCGCAGCCGATTATGCACGCAAGCTGCTGGCCGAGTTTCCGGCATCCGAGCAGGCGCAGTTGTTGCGCAGTGGCATTCCCCGGTGAACACGGAGTCCGGGAACACGGGGTTGTCCGCTCCAGGCGGACTGCTGGCCCAGGAGCGTGAGCGTCGTGGCTGGGGTGTGGCGGATACGGCGGAAAGGCTGCATCTGGAGCCGCGGGTGGTCGAGGCCATCGAAGCCAACCAGTTCGGGAAGCTGGGTCCTGCGGTATTTGCCAAGGGGCATCTGAAGCAATACGCGCTGCTTCTCGGTTTGCCCGTGGAGCAGGTACTCGATGCCTACCGGCAGTGGGTCAGCGCCACATCACCTTCGGCGCAGCCCACCGAGGAGTCTCTCCGTACCTCGCTGCCGATGTCCTCGCGCGGCCCGACGGCTGCGACGGGCGATGATACCGGCACGCCGTTTCCGAGCATGGCGCCGGTCTCGATGTCGGCCGCCCGCTGGGCGCGGTTTCCCGGCTGGGCGCTGTCCGCCATCGTCGGATCATTGCTGTTGATGATCGCGCTTGGCGTCCTGCTTTGGCTCAAGCCCTGGAGCCGGGTCTCTGCGCAACTGGCGGGCGATTCCCAGGGCGCGGGCCTGGCAGCCACCCTGGAGCAGCCGCCGACGCCGCTGGTGCCGATCATGGATCAACCCTCATCGGGGGCACTGCCGGCGGTCAGTGGCGGAGTGCTTGCGACCACCGGCACGATGCCGCCGGTGTCAGCGCCCGTTTCGGCGGCGCCCGCCGCGGCAAGGGAACCGTCAACCGATGTGCAGGCGCCTGGCACCGGACGCTTGCGGTTGCGCCTGAGCTTCACCTCGGATTCATGGGTGGAGGTGCGTGATGCGTCGGGGGCCATGGTGTTTCGGGGCAAGGGTGCGGCCAACAGCGTCCGGATGATGTCGGGCTCCGCGCCGCTCCAGGTCTACCTTGGCGCGGTGAGCGGCGTTCAGCTCGAGATCAACCGCCAGGCCGTGGTGATCGGCCCGCAGTTCGTGCGGGGTGACGTGGCGCGATTCGAAGCGGGCGCGGACGGCGTGCTGCGCCGTGTGCCGCGCCCATGACGGGCCGGTCCGCATGAGCGCGCACATCGAACCCTTGCGGGGTGTGCATGATGTGCTGCCCGCGCAGGCTCCGTACTGGCAGCGCCTCGAAGGCGCGGTGCGCCAGAGCATGCTCGCCTACGGGTATGAGGAGTTGCGCGTGCCGATCATCGAGCAGACGCAGCTTTTCAAGCGCTCCATCGGCGATTTCACCGATATCGTCGAGAAGGAAATGTTCAGCTTCGTCGACCGCGGCGAGGATCACATCACGCTGCGGCCGGAAGCCACGGCCGGGATGGTGCGATCGGTCATTTCCAACGGTCTGCTGCGCGAGGGCCGGCTGCGTGTGTGGTGCATGGGCCCGATGTTCCGGCGAGAGCGTCCACAGGCCGGCCGGTTCCGCCAGTTTCACCAGGTCGATGTCGAATCCTTCGGTTTTGCCGGGCCCGACATCGATGCCGAAGTCATCCTGCTGTCCGCGCACATCTTCAGGCTGTTGGGCTTGTCACATCTGAAGCTCACCCTGAATTCCCTGGGGACCCCGGCCTCCCGCGCACAGTACCGCGAACGGCTGGTGGCCTATTTCCGCGCCCATGAGAGCGCACTGGATGCCGACAGCCGGCGCCGTCTCGAGGGCAATCCGCTGCGCATCCTGGACAGCAAGAATCCGGATCTGGCGCAGCTGATCGCGGGCGCGCCACGGGTACTTGATTCGCTGGATGCGGAATCACGCGCGCACTTCGACGGTCTGTGTGAATATCTGCGCATGGCCGGCGTCGACTACGAAATCAATCCATTGCTCGTGCGTGGTCTGGACTATTACTCGCACACCGTATTCGAATGGGTGACCGATGTGCTGGGCGCGCAGGGCACGGTGTGCGGGGGTGGCCGCTACGACGGACTGGTGGGACAGCTGGGCGGCACGCCCACGCCCGGTATCGGCTGGGCCATGGGGCAGGAGCGGGTCATCCTGATGCTGGAGAAGCTCGGGGCGCAAGCACCGCGGCAGACCCTGCATGCCTACCTGGTGCTGGCGGGGGCCGCCGCCGAGCGTGCGGGTCTGGCCCTGGCGGACCGCCTGCGTGTCCAGGTGCCGGGTCTGTGCCTGCAGAGCAACATGGGTGGCGGCAATTTCAAGTCGCAGTTCCGGCGCGCCGATCGCAGTGGTGCGGAATATGCGCTGGTGCTGGGAGATGACGAGATGGCGCGCGGTGTGGTGGCGATCAAGCCCCTGCGGCGTGAGGCGGCACAGGAACACTGTGCCCTGGACAAATTGAGTGAACGAATGGCGCAGTTGCTCGGTCTGAGCGTGCGAACCTGAAGGGGTGGATATGGCTGATGACATGATGACCGATGATGAGCAACTGGAGAACGTCAAGGCCTGGCTGGTGGCGAACGGACCGTCGCTGGCTGGCGGGCTGTTGCTGGGCGTCGCCATCCTGTTGGGCTGGCGCTGGTATACCGGCCACCGCGACACGGTTGCCCTGAACGCGGCCGAGCAGTTTTCACAGATGAACGATGCCATGGACAAGGCGGACCGCAGCAAGGCGCGTACCCTGGCATCGCAGATCATCAAGGACTATGGGAATACCCCCTATGCCGATCAGGCCGACCTGATGCTGGCGCGGCTGGCCGTGGACTCGGGCGAACTGGCCAATGCCGTGACGCCGCTGACCCATGTCATGAACGAGTCGAAGGATGAGGATCTTCGCAGCATCGCGCGCCTGAGGCTGGCGCGCGTACTGATCGATCAGAAAAAGCCCGATGAGGCCCTGAACCTGCTGGCTTCGAAACCCGGTGGGGCTTTCAGCGCCCGCATGCACGAGGTGCGCGGAGATGCGAGCCTGGCCAAGAACGATGCGCAGGGCGCCATCAGGGAATACCAGCAGGCGCTGGCTGCAGCGGACGAGCGCGGCTCCGAGCGCGGCCTGCTGGAGCTGAAACTTGCCGACCTTGGGGTCGCCGTTTCGACGCCAGCCATCGCCAGGGTGACCCCTTGAAGGGCATCGTCGCAGCCGTACTCGGAGGCATGCTCCTGCTCAGTGCATGCAGCAAGGACAAGGACGTCGAGCCGCCGGCGGAGCTTACCAAGTATCCGGCGAGGCTCGATGTCACGAAGATCTGGAGCACAGGCGTCGGAGGCGGCAAGAAGCAGATGCGCCTGCGCCTGGGGCTCGGTCCCGCGCTCGACGAGGGCATCGTGTTCGCCGCATCTCACAAGGGCGAGGTGATCGCCATCGCCCTGAAGGACGGGCGGATGCGCTGGCGGCGCGACCTGAAGCTGCCGCTGTCCGGCGGCCCGTCAGCGGGTCACGGCCTGGTGGTGCTCGGTGCGAGCAAGGGCCAGATCGTCGCTCTCGATGCAGCCACGGGCAAGAATCGCTGGCAGACACGGGTCAACGCGGAGCTGCTGTCCGCGCCGGCGATCTCCGAGAGCGTGGTGGTGATCCGTGCGGTGGACGGCAAGCTGCATGGTCTGGATGCCGCCAGTGGACGGGAACTCTGGTCCGTCGAACAGCAGGTTCCCCGCCTGTCCTTGCGTGGCACGGCCATCCCGATCATTGCCCGGGACATGGCCATCAGCGGGTTCGACAACGGCAAGGTCATGGCGGTGAGTCTTGCCAAGGGAGATACCGTATGGGAGACGACTCTGGCTGCTCCGCACGGCAAGACCGAGCTCGAGCGACTGGTCGATATCGACTCCACGGTGCAGGTGTCGGGCGACAACGTCTATGCCGTGGGGTACCAGGGGCGCGTGGCCATGCTGGGTCTGGACAATGGCCAGATCTGGTGGGCACATGACATGTCGAGCTATCGAGGCCTCGCGCTCAGGGACGACACCTTGTACGTGAGCACGGCGGAGGGTGAGGTGATCGCCCTGCATGGGCGGGATGGGTCGGAGCTGTGGCGCAATGAGGCGCTCAGGCGGCGTGGCCTGTCCATGCCGGCCGTCACCAGCACGGCCATCGCGGTGGCCGATTTCCAGGGATACCTTCACTGGATGGACCGGGCCACCGGCCAGCTGATGGCGCGCGAACGTGTGGCCAAGTACCGGGTTTCCAATCCGCCCGTGGCTGCCGACGACACCGTCGTGGTGCTGACCGATGGCGGGCAGCTGGCAGCCTTCCGCGCCCGTCCCAAGCCTAAGGCCTGAGCGCCGGGCCGGCGCTGAGGGCGGGACGACATGCTGCCTGTGGTTGCCCTGGTGGGAAGGCCGAATGTCGGCAAGTCCACGCTGTTCAATGCCCTGACGGGGACCCGGGATGCCCTGGTGGCCGATCTGCCCGGTCTGACCCGGGACCGGCAGTATGGTTATGCGCGTCGCACCGCGGTGCCCTGCATCGTGGTGGATACCGGCGGGCTGGTTGAAACGGCCGAGGGCATCGAGTCCCTGATGATCGGACAGACCGAGCGAGCGATCGTCGAGGCTGATCGCATCATCGTGCTGGTGGATGGCCGGACCGGGGTGATGCCGCAGGATCAGTACGTGGCCCGCCTGGTGCACCGGAGCGGCAAGCCTGCGGTGCTGGCCGTGAACAAGACCGAAGGCTTCGACGAGGACATGGCCGTGGCGGACTTCCATGTCCTGGGCCTGGGAGAACCCATGGCCATCGCCGCGGCCCACGATCAGGGCGTGGTGGACTTGCTGGAACGTTCGCTGGCCGGACTCGCCCCCGACCCGGAGGACGGTCCCGAAATCACCGGCATCAAGGTGGCGGTGATCGGGCGCCCCAATGTGGGGAAGAGCACCCTGATCAATCGGCTGCTGGGTGAAGAGCGCCTGGTGGCTTTCGATCAGCCCGGCACCACCCGTGATGCGGTGATGGTGCCATTCGAGCGTCATGGCCAGCGATACACGCTGATCGACACCGCCGGCGTGCGGCGTCGTGCACGGGTCGAAGATGCGATCGAGAAGTTCAGCGTCATCAAGACGCTGCAGGCGATCGAGACCGCGCATGTGGTCGTGGTCGTCATGGATGCGCACGAAAACGTGGGCGAGCAGGATGCGAGCCTCCTTGGCACGGTGATCGAGGAAGGGCGCGCACTGGTGCTGGCGGTGAACAAGTGGGACAACATCCCGATGCAACAGCGCGATGCCATCCGCGAGCAGATCCAGCAACGCATCTCCTTCGCCGACTTCGCTCCATTGCATTTCATCTCGGCGCGTCACGGAACCGGCGTGGGCGACCTGCTCGGGACGGTCGACCGGGTGTACGCGGCGGCCATGCGTGAAATGCCGACACAGGAACTGACCCGGGTGCTGGAAGCGGCCATCGAGGCCCATCAGCCGCCGCTGGTCAGTGGCCGGCGCATCAAGCTTCGCTACGCCCATCAGGGAGGGCGCAACCCGCCCGTCATCATCATCCACGGCAACCAGACCGATCACGTGCCCGATGCCTACCGGCGATATCTGGTAAACGTGTATCGCAAGGCCTTCGACCTTTCGGGTACACCAGTGCGCGTCCTGTTCCGCGGCGAAGAGAACCCGTTCGCCGGCAAGCGCAACCCGCTCACACCGCGACAGCGGCGCAAGCGCGCCCGGATGGTCAAACGCAACCGGCATTGATCCGGTCCGCCTGTTCGGTCTGTTTCGTCCCTTCCGGCTGGACGGTGAGGGCGGTTTGGTCTAGCGTTGGTCTCGCATGGTCACGGGAAATTCAAGGATGGGTCTTGCCTGATGAGGGGACTTTTCAAGCAGAAGCGTGTCTGGATTCCTGCAGTGCTGGCGCTGCTCGTCCTCCTGTATGCCGCAGGGGGATTCCTGCTGGCGCCGCATCTGCTCCGCAATGGCCTGATCAAGGGAATCCATGACCAGTTCGGCCTGGATGCCAGGGTCGGCGAAATCCGCATCAATCCCTTTCTGCTCCAGCTGGACGTCAGGGACTTCGTCCTGCCGGATCACGACGGTACCCCGCTTCTTGGGTTCGCACGGCTGTTCGTGGACTTCGAGGTGTCCTCGCTGTGGCATCGCGCGTATGTGTTCAAGGACATCGACATCGAAGGACCCTTTGCGAACGCGAAGATCGCGCGCAATGGCAGGCTGAACTTCGATGCCTTGAAGCCCAGGGTGCCGCACGATGAGGGCAAGGCGCCGCCGCCGGCGGCGCCGGCCAGCCAGGGCTCGGCCCTGCCGCGTATCGAAATCGCCTCCTTCCGCCTCGACCGTGGCGCCGCGAGCTTCCAGGATCTGAGCCGTGCGGATCCGATCGACCTGCACGTCGATCCGATCGCCTTCGAGCTGCACGATTTCACCACCGGCGCCGAAGGCGGGCGGTTCACGTTCAGCGGCACTTCGCGCAACGACGAGCACCTGGAATGGCGCGGGCACTTTGCCCTGCAGCCACTGTCCTCGGATGGCGAATTCCGGATCACCGGCCTGAAGGCCCATGGCCTGTGGGAGTACGTCAAGCATCAGGTCGCGTTCGTGATTCCCACCGGAAGCATCGACCTGGGTGGCAGTTATCGCTTCCTGATGCGAGATCGACCCGAGCTGGAGGCAAAGCTCACGGGACTCGACCTGACCGGTCTGACCCTGGGACCCACGGAGAGCGAAGCCGACTGGCTGCATCTGTCGCATCTGTCGGTGGGGCCCGCGCAGCTGAATCTTGCCCGGCGCAGCGTGAGTGTGGATTCCCTGTTGCTCGATGGCCTTGCGGTCAGGGCCTTCATGGAGCGCGACCATTCCATCAACTGGCAGCGTCTGGTGCGCCGGCCTGCGTCGGGTTCGGATGCGCCGGCCGGTCAGCCGGCATCCACTCCACCGTCCGGCCATGAGCGGCAGCCAGGTGGCAAGCATCCCGGATCGGATGCTTTCGATCACGCCAGTGAGTCTTCTTCAAATTCAGTGAGTTGGGATGTTTCTTTAAAGAAATTACTCGTGAAAGATGCGAGCCTTGACCTCGAGGATCGCTCGGTCCAGCCCGCAGTGAAGCTTGCCGTGGCACCGTTGAATGTCACCGTGTCCAACATCAGTCTGGACATGACCAGACCACTGGAGGTGAAGCTCGAGGGCCGGATCAACCGGACTGCGCATCTGGCGCTGGCGGGCAGCCTCGTACCCAGCCCGCTGAAGGCCGAGACCGAGGTCGAACTGACCGCAATGCCGCTGCAAATTGCGCAGCCCTATGTGGCCGAGCGCACTGCGCTGGTCCTGCGCCGCGGCGATCTGGATGTGAAGGGCCATGTGCAGGTGAGGATGCCGGCTTCGGATGCGCCGAAACTTGCACCGCTGGCGCTCCAGTTCAAGGGCGATGTGTCGGTCGATCACCTGCATACGGTGGACGCTCAGCGCGACGAGGATCTGCTGAAATGGAACCGGGTTCAGGTGCGCGGCATCGACTTCAGTCTTGGCCCCGACAGGCTCGACATCGACCGGATCATTCTCGACAGGCTCTACGCCCGAGTGGCGATTGCCCCCGACCATACGCTGAACGTCACGCGTGCGCTGGCGGGTCCCCGGGGCGCAACGCCCGTACAGCCGCAGGAGGGCGCGAGCCCCGCCAATGAAAATGCACAAGCGAGGCAGGCGGCGGCGGTCCCTGCAACACCGGCGGTAAAGCCCGCGCGGGCCGCGCATATCGCAAGGCGTGCCGATGCCGCCAAGCCCGTGCTGGCGCGAAATCCGCCCCCGGCCGGGCCGCCAGCGCAAGCCGGCATGCCGATCGCCATCCGCAGGGTCATCGTGCAGGATGGCACCCTGAATTTTTCGGACCAGTCGCTCACGCCCAACTTTGCGGCCAGCATCAACGCGCTGGATGGCAGCATCGCGGGCCTTTCATCCAGGCCCGGCACACGGGCGAAGATCGACCTCAAGGGACAGGTGGACCGGTTCTCGCCGGTGACGATCCAGGGGGAGGCCAACGTGCTCGGACCCCTGTACACCGACATCGCGATGAACTTCCGCAACATGGAGTTGACGACCTTCAACCCGTATTCGGGCAAGTTCGCGGGCTATGACATCGCCAAGGGCAAGCTCACCACGGAGCTCACCTACAAGATCGATGGCCGCAAGCTCGAGGCCGGCCACCACATCATCGTCGATCAACTGGAGTTCGGTGGGAAGACCGACAGCAAGGACGCGGTGAGTCTGCCCATCAAGCTCGCCGTGGCGCTTTTGAAAGACCGCAATGGTGTCATCGATCTGGATGTGCCGGTGACCGGATCGCTGGATGACCCGCATTTCCGGCTTGGGCCGGTCATCTGGAAGGTGGTCAGGAATCTGCTGGTCAAGATCGTGACGGCGCCTTTCGCGCTGCTCGGCAAGATGTTCGGTGGCGGTCCCGACCTGCAGTTCGTGGATTTTCCGGCCGGTGTGGCGACGCTGGACGAGGCGGCACAGAACCGTATCAAGTCAGTGGCCAAGGCGCTTGCGGAAAGACCGCAACTGAAGATCGACGTGCCGCTGGCGGGCGTCGCGGACCTGGATCGCCCGGCGCTGGTCCAGGCAAGGTTCCAGGCGCTTCTGGTCAAGCAGCAGCAGGAGAAGATGCCGCATCCAAAGACCGGTGCAGTCGAGGCGCCGCCCGCGTTCGATACGCTTGACCCGAAGCAGCAGCTTTCGCTGCTCGATGCCGCATACCGGCAAGCGACCGGATCCGCGCCCCAATTCCCTGAAGCCGCGAAGCAAGAGGGTTCGGAGAAGCTCTCAAGGGCGCAGGCCAGGCAGAAGAAAACCGAAGACGACATCGAATTCGTGCGCGATGTGCTCATGAAGCACATCCAGGTGTCCGATCAGGACCTGTCGGATCTTGCGAAGGCGCGTGCCGCAGCCATTCAGCAGTTGCTGCTGGCCAACACGCAGGTCGATCCGGCCCGGGTGTTCCTGGTGGTGAACAACAAGGCTGCCGCCCAGGACAAGGCGGTGCGACTGGAGCTGACGCTTCATTAGCGCCGGTTCGCCGTGGTGTCGGCAGGCCCCGGGAGGCGAGGTTGGCGATCAGGGGAGCGGGGCGAGCAGTACCTGCCATACATCGTTGTTGCCGGCCCGGAACGAGCCCGCACAGGCGGAAAGGTAATACCGCCACATGCGGTAAAAGCGATCGTTCCGGCGCGGACGCAGGCGTGGCCAGTTCGCCTCGAAATTTGCGCGCCAGGCCAGCAGCGTGGGGTCGTAGTATTTTCCGATGCGCTGCCAGCCCTCGATCGCGAACAGGCCCTCGATGGCCTGCACGATCTGCCGCTGCGAGGGCAGGACCGAATTGGGGAAGATGTATTTTTCCAGCCAGGGATCAGGATGCCCGACCGGGTTCATCGTGCCGATGGAGTGCAGCAGGAAACGGCCCCCCTGTTTCAGGTGGCGCCGCGCCGTCTGCAGGTAGGTCCGGTAGTTCTTCGCGCCGACATGCTCGAACATGCCGATCGAATAGATGTGGTCGAATTCACCCCGCAGGTTCCGGTAATCCTCCAGACGTATGGTGATGGGGAGCGATGAGCACCGGCTGCGTGCGTACGCGGCCTGTTCTTCCGAGACGGTGATGCCAACGCCCTCGACGCCGTAACGCTCGGCCGCATACCGCAGGGCACCACCCCAGCCGCAGCCGATGTCCAGGACCCGCTGCCCCGGCCTCAGGTCGAGCTTCTGGAAGACGAGGTCCAGCTTGGCTTGCTGGGCCGCCTGCAGCGTCGTGGCGTCCTTCCAGTAGCCGCAGCTGTAGATCATGAGCGGATCGAGCATCGCCTCGTACAGGTCGTTGCCGAGGTCATAGTGCTGTTCGCCCACCTGGAAGGCACGCCCCGGTGTCTGCAGATTGAACAGCCTTGCCGAGGCATACGCGGCGACATCGCGCCACGACCGGACGCGCCGGTCCAGGTGCGCAGCCAGAAGCCGGTAGATGAAGCCATCGAGGTCCCGGACGCTCCACCACTGGTCCATGTAGGACTCGCCCAGACCCAGTGATCCGTCCAGCAGCACACGTGAATGGAAGCGCTGATCATGGACCTGGATGTCGCAGCTTCCCGGTCCGTCGATCTGGATGTCGCATTCGCCGAGAAGTTCGTGCATGCGCCGGCTGGCACTCGAGGACTTGCGGCGGGGGACTGCGGCTGCCCTGTGATGGGCGTGACTTTCGGACGTGGACTTTACTGGGCCGGGCACATGGGTCGAAGGATGGAAGAGTGTGAGTTTCATGTAGGTTGCTCCTGACAAGCTGCGGCGCACACAGCCGGAATCCCCTGCTCCCTCGTGCATGTTACGAGCGGAAGTTTTCGACGACAAGTGCGGTTTGACCGCGGCGCGCACCGCGGCTCCACGCTGCGACTCCGCACGGCGATTGCAATGTCTGCACCAGACTGGCAATTTTTCCAACGTTGCTGCGCGCAACCCGCACCATGAGGGTGCGTCCGGTTCGAAAGGATCTGCGAAGGATTTGCGCGAACATCACGCAAGTTGCTGATCCTTCTTGCCTGAGCCACCTTGGCACAGCATGTGCTCGTAGCGCAGGCGGATACCTCATCGCTCCGGGAGAACTGCATCAATGAACGACGTGACCCCGTCCGTACCCACGGCACCTTTCCTCGCGGCCATTGACAGGATCAGCGCCGGCGACACGGCCTGGATGCTGACCTCGGTGGCTCTGGTGCTGATGATGACCATTCCGGGTCTTGCGCTGTTCTACGGCGGCATGGTGCGAAGGAAGAACGTACTGGCCACGCTGATGCAGAGTTTTGCAGTGACGGCACTGATTTCCCTGCTGTGGTGGATCATCGGCTATTCCTGGGCATTCACGCCGGGGTCACCGGTGCTGGGCGGTTCCATGCGCGCCTTCATGGACGGTATGGTGTACATGAAGGAGGCGGGGAAGCTGTCGGTGTCGCATCTGGCGAGCACCATTCCGGAAAGCGTTTACGCCATGTACCAGCTCACCTTCGCCATCATCGCTCCGGCCCTGATCGCCGGTTCCTTTGCCGAGCGCATGAAGTTCTCGGCCATGCTGGTGTTCATGGCGGCCTGGTCCTTGCTGGTATACGTGCCCATCGCCCACTGGGTGTGGGAGCCCACCGGGTGGCTCGCCACCCTGGGCGTGCTCGATTTCGCGGGCGGCACGGTGGTTCACATCAATGCAGGCGTTGCGGGTCTTGCCAGCTGCCTGGTCCTGGGCAGGCGCATCGGCTACGGACGTGAATCCATGGCGCCCCACAATCTCGTGCTGACATTGATCGGCGCCTCGATGCTGTGGGTGGGCTGGTTCGGCTTCAATGCCGGGTCCGCGGTGGCTTCCGACGGCCGTGCCGGCATGGCCATGTTCGTAACGCAAATGGCCACCGCCGCCGCGGCGCTGGGCTGGATGTTTGCGGAGTGGGTGGCCAACCGCAAGCCCAGCGTGCTGGGCATCGCATCAGGAGCGGTGGCTGGGCTCGTGGCCATCACGCCTGCTTCCGGGTTCGTGGGCCCCACGTCTGCGGTAGTCATCGGCATCGTCGCGGGCGTGATCTGCTACTTTGCCGCCACGTCGTTGAAGCATGCGATGCGCTATGACGATTCGCTCGATGCCTTCGGCGTGCATGCGATCGGCGGCATCGTCGGGGCGCTCCTCACCGGAGTATTCGCCAGCAAGGACATCGGCGGCGTGGACGGGTCGTTGATGATCCAGGCGATCGGCGTCGCGGTGACCGTGGTGTACGGATTCATCGCAAGCTTTGTCATCCTGAAGCTCATCGACCTGGTCATCGGTCTTCGCGTCACCGAAGAGCAGGAGCGCGAAGGTCTGGACATCTCGCTGCATGGCGAGCGCGTCGACTAGAATGTACCTTGGGCTCCGGCGGAACGCGCCGCCGGAGCGGCGGTATCAGAACTGCTCCGGATGGCGCGCCATTTCCTTGCGGTAGAACTGCTTGATGCGCGGAAGGTCCGCCTCGATGTCCCCGCCGGGTTGAAACGGCGGGAACAGGATGACCTGCCGGACCGAATAGTCGATAGCGACGGGTATGATGGGGACACCTGCGCCCAAGGCAATGTGGTAGAAGCCGCGTTTCCACTCCTTGACCTTCTTGCGGGTTCCTTCCGGGGTGATGGTCAGCACCATGCGCTGGCGCCGGTCGAATTCCCGGATGTACGCCTGGACGACGTGGGTGGCCTGGCTGCGATTGATCGGTGCGGCACCGAAGTATCTGGCCAGCGCGCCCAGGGGCCCGCGGATCGCCGACTGCTTCACCATCCAGAGGGTATCCAGCCGAAGCACGAAGTAGGCAAGCGAGCCGTAGAAGAAGTCCCAGTTGGAGGTGTGCGGCGCGACGATGAGCACGAACTTCGGGATATCCGGCAGATTCCCGGCGATGCGCCAGCCAGTCAGGCGCATCAGCAACACGCCAAAGACATGGCGCCAGCGGCTGTGCACCTGCGGGGCACGCGGAGGTGGCTGGGGAAAACCGGGTTTGAGCGATGGCTTTTGAATCATGAGCATGCCCGAATGGCCGCCGCAATACTAATCCAGGAACGGCTGACGCGTGTTTACGAGTTGACAGTCTCTGGTTCACGATTGCGAGGAGACCTGGAACCGGGGGCCAGGCCAAATGACGCGGTATCGCGCTGGAAATCTGATTCCGGTGCCGTCATTGGTGTCACGTGGTAAATTACACGAGAGGAGGGACCCGGTCAGGTGACAAGGACATTTCGGCATCGTGGTCTCGAGGCGTACTGGCGGACGAACGATAGCCGAAAGTTGCCACAGGATCGGATTGCGCGCATCAGCCGTATGCTGGATCGCCTTGACGCTTCAAGGACGGTGATGCCTTCGAGATCGACCTTGTGGATTACCACTGATGAGCACACTTCGATCGAAGCAGAGGCGGCCGATCCACCCTGGAGCGATTCTCCGGGAGGATGTGCTGCCCGAGCTGAAGATCACCCAGACCGAATTCGCTGATCGCCTGGGCGTCAGCTGTCTATCGGTGTCCGAGCTGATCCATGAGCGGCGGTCGCTGAGCCCTGAAATGGCCGTTCGCCTGGCCACCTTTCTGGGAACGACGCCGGAGAGCTGGCTGCAGATGCAGATGGCTGTCAGTGTGTGGGATGCGGAGCAAGCACCGGGTGTGGTGGAATCCGTAAGACCCATGATTCCGATCAAGAGGCGAATCCTGCGAAGGCCCATTTGCAGAGCCGATGCCGTACTGCGGCAGTCGCGCAAAGGCAAGGACGTGGAGAAGGCAGGGCGATAGCACCATGGCCGTATACCGCATCGAGGCGATCACCGGCGAGCGTGTCAGGAACTGGGCAGAGGCGTGACATACGCTCGACGTCCTGCGGTGTCACGCCGACCGGCAAAGACCCCGAATCTCTGGGCAGGATGTTCGAGTCGCCACCGCAACACCGCCATCGGGTGTGGGAACCGCGGAAACCGGAACGCCATCGACGTCCCAGAACATCGAATCCCTGCCAAGAACCGGCGCAGATTTGGGGAACACTTCCACGTGAGAGAGTCTGGCAAAATTGGCCGATCCCGACGAGGCGCAGGTGCGGCGGGGTTTGAGGCCGCCAACTGCTTTGATCGACCCTGCAGTAGGTTAGAATTGGCGGGCAGGGCAAGTATCAGGGTATCTCCGTTCAAGATGCTGACACTGCCGATGACATGCAAATCTCAGTTCTTATGCAAGTCATTGACCATGCCGGCTTAGCACAGTGGTAGTGCAACGGTTTTGTAAACCGTGGGTCGGGGGTTCGAATCCCTCAGCCGGCATAACTTTTCTGCGCCGGTGGTCGGTCAGGATTCGAACCCCCGACAGACGAACAAGCCGGGTTCGACAACGCGCAGCGACGTTGAACGCCAAGGGTCATGTCCGAGGCGGCCCTGAGCGCCAGCGAGCGGGCGAGACGCGCAGCATCGAGTAATCGCTCAGCTGGCAGGTCTTTTTGCCACGAAATTACTGCACATATTCATATGCCCGCTGTTCCCGGTTTCCAATGGAGGCATGGTAACCTTGCAACATGCGCACTCTGAAGTTCATTGTCGAGCGCCTTTCGGACGAATTCCTGGCGTATCCCCTGGGCCTGCGCGGAGTCGTCATGGGCCAGGGTGACTCGTACGAGACTGCTCTGGCAGACGCGAATTCAGCGGCGCAATTCCATATCGAGACCTTTGGCGCTGAAGCCTTTGACGACGATAGCGACATCGAAGCGGCCTATGTCGCTGAGGGTACTGTCCCAGTTGCATGAAATTTCCGGTGGATGCGTCGCGCCGGCGGGTGGTCGCCGCGTTAACGATGCGAGCGATTTGTACCCAGGCGCAGATCCCTCGTGGGGATTTCTTGCGCGCCTACGGGAAAAGCTGACCGCCATCAAGCGCCGCATCACGCGATGTGGCAGGTACGGGGTAGTTCGTAATGCAGCTGCAGATATTCTCGAAACCCTGAACGACTCGCGTGTGACCGGCAACTATTCAGCCGGATGTGTCCACGTCGAACGAGCGCTACGTTGACGCTGCGTAACTAGGCCGGCCCGAAGTGGGGCAACGCTGCGATCGACCCGGCGCATGATGAAGGTCGCCGATTCCCTGCGCCCACGGTATGATAGCCTTCGCGCGTGCGCACCCTCCAATCTGTCGCTGAGCGGCTGACCGACCACCAATTGCGGCGGCAATCCGGCTGCCCGGGCAAGCAGAAATGACCTGGCTCGCATGAATCCTGCGGCCACGACCTCGCGAGGTTCGCTTCAACGGATTCTCGGTCTCGGATTCGGCTTGGCGCTGGCATTCGGTACGATGGTCGGCGTGGGCATCCTGCGCCTGCCGGGTGTGGTCGCGTCAGCCGCGGACAGCACGTTTTCCATCATCCTGTTCTGGTGTATCGGCGCGGCCTATGCGCTGATGGGTGCCGTGTCGGTTTCCGAGCTTGCGGTCATGTACCCGCAGGTTGGAGGACTGCGCGTCTATGCGGACCGTGCCTTCGGAGGAGGCGCGGGATTCGCGGTGGGATGGAGCGACTGGCTGGCTTCCTCGGCCACGCTGGCATTCGCGGCCGTCACGGCCGTGGATTTCCTTGGCACGATCTGGCCTGGTCTCAAGGGTTCCCAGGCCACCATTGCCGTGGGACTGATCCTGGTCTTTGCCTTCCTGCATGCACTGGGCGTGCGCGCGGGTTCGTCGGTCACCTCGTTTGCCAGCGCTGCCATCGGCGTGCTCCTGGTGGTGTTGATGATCGCCTGTCTGCTGGCTCAGCCGGTGGCTCAACCGGCTGACTTGGCTGCGCCTGCACAACCGTCAGGGAACGGATGGTCCCCGGCGGCGTTGCTGGCCATGGTTCCAGCCTGGCGGGCCATACTCACGGCGTTCGATGGCTGGTATGCCCCGATCTACACGGCCGAGGAATCGGTCAATGCATCCCGGACGCTGCCCAGGGCCATCATCGGGGGTGCGCTGATGGTTGGCGTGCTGTATCTGCTGATCAACCTCGCGCTGCTTCGCGTACTTCCCATTCCAGAACTCGCGGCATCGAAGCTGCCGGTGGCGGATGCGGCGCAGATTGTGCTGCCGCACGGAAGTGCGGCTCTGATCACCGCCCTGTCGCTGCTGATCGTGCTGGGTCTGATCAATGTCCAGTTCATCCTGGCGCCTCGCGTGCTGTTCTCGCTGGCGCGCGAGGGCTGGATTTCGTCCGCCATGGCTGCGGTGAGCCGGCGTGGGACGCCGCTCCCGGCCGTTGCGGTGACGGCGCTGGCTGCATGCCTGCTGATCCTGACCGGGAGTTTCAATCAGATCCTCGCGTTGTTCGCGGTGTTGACCGCGATGAACTACTGCGCGGTGTTTCTCGCGGTGTTTGAACTGCGACGCCGGCATCCGGAAATGCCGAGGCCGTACCGGGCCCTGGGTTATCCATTCTCTACCGGTATTGCTCTGGTGGGATCCGGGGCATTCCTGCTGGCTGCAGTAATTCAGGACTGGCGCTCGGGACTGACTGCCGCTGTGTTTCTTTCGCTGTGTGTACCGGCGTACCTATGGGCTGGATGTGTCAGGCGGCGGAGAGTCCGTTTTTTGATATCATCCCCGTCATGAGGCTCCTTGCGCTTGCGCTTTGCGCCGTATTTCTCGCGGCCTGCTCCGGCTCGGGTGACAACGAACGCGTCAATGGTTCGGTGGATATCGCCGTCGGGCAGCCACTCGCCGATGCTTCCACCGTCAATGGTGCGGTGCATGTCGAGCCTGGAGCTGCCGTGAAAGCTGCCTCCACCGTCAATGGCTCGATCACGATCGGTGATCGGGCGAGTGCGGCATCGGCAACCACTGTCAATGGTTCGATCACCCTGGGTGCGGATGCGCGCGTCAGCGGAGATCTGAAGACGGTCAATGGCGCATTCACGCTCCAGCATGGCGCGAATGTGGGCGGTGAGTTGCGCAACGTGAACGGCAAGTTCGAGCTCGATGGCGCACGCGTCGGCAAAGGCATCCGGACCACCAATGGCGACATCGACGTGGGTGCGGGATCCCGCGTCGAGGGCGGCATCGAATACGATGCGTCAACCGGGTTTTCCGTTTCCTTCACCCATCATGTACCGCGCATCGTCATCGGGCCGGGTGCGGTGATCCAGGGTCCGCTCAAGTTCGGTCGGGAAGTGCGACTCTACGTCAGCGACCGTGCACAGACCGGTCCCGTCACTGGCGCCACGCCAATCTCCTTCAGCGGCGATCAGCCGCCTGCAGGGCAGTGACCATCGCTCTGACCAGTTTCTGATTGCCAAGCCATCAACGTCGCAAGATAATCGGCAGCACATTCAATCTGCAGGAATGCGATCCTGGTCAGGAGTCGATATGCGTGGCATCGGTTCCGGAATGGCGATTTTCCTGTGTGCAGTGCTCGCGGGCTGTGGTGGCAAGTCACCGTCCAGCAATACCGGGGAATTGGCGGGTACATCGGATCAGCCGCCCATGGCGCAGTCCGATTCGACGGAAACCGACGACAACGATCCATGCTCGTTGCTTGAACCCAGGGAGGTGGCCGCGATATTCGGTGGATCGCTGGGAACGCCTCCTTATCGAGGGTCCAATGGCAACCCGGTCGAAGACGGGAGCGATTGCATGTACCGCGGTCCGCAATTCCAGGAGATTTCCCTCAGCGTCGAGTACGAGGGCGGCCAGCAGGCCTATCACATCGGTGATTTCGTCGGGAACCTGGTCAAGGGTGCCAACGTGCTGAACGACAAGACCAGGAAGGCCATGGTCTCGGAGGACGGATCGGAAATCGCCGGGGAGTGGGACGAGGCCAAGCTCACGCCGTTGAACTGCTGCATCTTCAATGCCCTGCGGGCCGACCAGATGATCACCATCGATTTCACCGGGTCTGCCGCCACGCTGAAGCAGGCCGCTGCCCTGGTCGACGCGGCGTTCAAGCGCTTGGACAAGCCGCTGACGCTGAATGGCGGGGCAAACGTGGCGGCGGCAAAAAAGTTCCTGGAGACCCGGCCGAAGCGCAGGGATCCCTGCAGCGTCCTCACGCAGGCCGAGGTGGAGGCCATCGTGGGCAAGCTGATCGCCACGCCGGTCGCATCCAATGACAGCTGTACCTATGAGCGTCCGTCCCAGGGCATGCGCCAGATATACGACCTGGAGTACCGCTGGTCGAGCGGCAATTCCGACTTCCGGTCCGACCTCACGGCATCGAAGATGGGAGGCGCAGCTCTGGGGGGGATAGAGATGCAGACCGTTACGCAACAGCGGGTTGCGGACGCTCCTTCCAAGGCGGACGGACCCGCCAACGCCTCCGGCGGCGGCTACCACACCGAGGAAAAGACGACGACCATCTCGGTTGATGAGGCTGCGCGGCAAATGACGGGGCAGACGTTCACCCAGGGCGCTCACCTGACGGGGGAAGAGAACGCGGCCGGGGGTGGCCCCTGGGAACGCTCGGCAACCATTGGTCCGAAATTCGAGGCGGTCAAGAAGGATGTTTTGGTGAAGATCGACCTGCGCGGCGTCAATGCCGACCAGGCCAGGGCATTGGTGGCTGCGGCGATCGCGAAAATCTGAAGCGGTTACAGATCCCGGGCGGGATTCCGGGAGCGAAGGGGTGGATCATGAACTGGTGTGCGGGCTTTCTGTGTGTGGGGGGATTGGCGATGTCGGCCGCTCAGGCGGGGACTGTCGTCCACATGTCGCAGCGGGACCTGCCGCAGGGCAAGGCGCACCCGAGCTCCGTCATCTACGCACAGAATGGCCAGTTCCGCATGGACACCCTGAATGATGCCGGCCACGTGACCGACCGGGTGCTGGTCCGGGACGGCAACATCTGGCAGGTCGACATGGCGAAACGGACCTTCTACAAATTCGACAAGGCGGCACTCTCCGGTCAACACGAGCAGATGCAGGCGCGCATGCAGGCCATGCTGCAGAGCATGCCGCCGGAACGACGCGCCGAAATGCAGCAGCGCATGAACGCCATGGTGCAAAAGCGGCACACAAGTGCGTTTACGGTTACCGACACGGGCCGCACTGATCACGCCGGATCCTGGTCCTGCGAAGTCTGGCAGCTGCTGCGCAATGGCAAGGTGGTCAGCGAGTCCTGCATCGCTGCACGAGGTTCGATAGCCGGAGGCGATGAACTGGTTGATGCGATCCACAAGGCGTCGGCCGTGGCAACCGATGTGCTGTCGTCACTGCCCGAAGCGCGCACCGCGGCCCAGCATTTTGCGCTGTATGGAAAGATCGACGGTTTTCCCGTGCGCACGCGGGAGCTCGCCGGCGGGCAGGCAGAATCAGAAGATCTGGTCACTTCAATCGAGCGCCACGCGCTCCCGGCGGGCGAATTTGCCATTCCGAAGGGTTTCACCCAGACGACCATGGGCGGTTACGATGACTGAGGCGGGCAGGTTGCGCCTGCACGGCGGATTTCACGCTCGCCGGGCGGGATTGTATGCCTGTGCCCTGCTCGCAGTCAGTCAGGTGCATGCGGCCGGTCCGGACATTGGCGCCATCCAGCCCGTGAAGGGGCTGGTCATCACCACGACCGTGGTCAATGGGGGGTTCGTGGCGGCGGGAGGCAGTGGAATCCACGCCTATTCCAGCATGGACATGGAGCAGTGGCACTCCGTGGCCGGCGCTACTGAAGACGACATCACTTACCGGATCCGGCTCAGCGCGCCGGCGGATGCGAAAGCCGATGCCGACATGAAGAAGGCCATGTTCACCCGGCGTGTGCGGCGTGCCGACATTGCACAGGCAATGCGGATCAACTGGGGCATCTCGACGGTCGACCCCGAGATGTTCGCCGGGCAGACCTACGAGGAAACCTCCGTCAAGGCGCTCGGGATGATCAAATCCGGCGCGGACGTGCCCTTCGTCATCGGTGCGATCGATGGAGCTGATCCGAGCGGCATGGGCGCATTGCTGAAGCTCGCCGGCGAGGCCGCGTCGGGCAGTGACGGTTCGACGTCTTCGCCGCTTTCCGGAATGGGCGCGGCGCTGGGGGCGAATTTCTCGCACACCTACTACCGCGGCAACTTCCGCAGGGTCGAAGCGACGACCATTTCCCTCCCCGTCCTGCTCAACGGCGAACGCGTGGATTTGCCCGTGGTCCATGCCCAGGGGACCTTCACGGCTTCCGGCCACGACCCGCTGCAGATCCAGTACTGGTGGCTGGACAGTGCGACGTGGCCATTGGCATTGAAGAACAGCTTTGCCTATGGCAAGAAAGTGATGACCGAACAAGTGACGCGCATCGATCTGCCGCAGCAGGATGCGGATGGCAGTGCGGCCGGTGGTGGCGGCCAGGGTGGAGCCGGTTCGCATGCCCGATCGACACTGGCGGATCAGCTGCGCAAGTCCTGCCATGTGCAGCTGTCGGGCATCTACTTCAACACCGGCAGTGCACGCCTGCTGGAGGAATCGCAGCCAGCCCTGAAGATCATTGCCGGCGTGATTGCGCATTCGAAGGAGCCGGCGTTCACCATCGAGGGCCACACGGACAACGTCGGCACGGCCGAATTCAACCAGGATCTGTCGCAGCGGCGCGCCGCTGCCGTGCGCCAGGCGCTGACTTCGCAGTTCGGTGTAGCACCAGGCCGGCTTCTGACCAAGGGCTTTGGTTTCACGCGCCCGCTGGAAAGCAACGACACCGTGGCTGGCCGTGCGCGAAATCGCCGTGTGGAACTGGCCTGCAGCAGCTAGAGCTGAGCGGTTGATGTCACCGGGACGCGGCACGTTGCATCGAGGGTGGTGCCCCGTGTATTCAGTCCGATCGTCAGGATCGGATCAGGCACAGGAAAGCAAACCGTAAGCTCTCGCTTTTTTTTGTTCGCTGCGAAATCGCCTGCTTCATGCGGGGATTTGCGGCGAATTCGCAACGGGCCATCCACCGTCCCGCTCGCGAGCGCCGATTGGCAGGTTGTTGTGCCGACGGAGAACGCGTAGCTTTTTTGCCAACAAGCACGCTGCGGCAGCACCGACCGCGGCACTCATCAAGCTGTCAAGAGAGATGGAATGAACGAGCGCATTGCGTTGTGGGCCTGCGTGGCCCTTCTGGGAGGCAGCGCCAGCTGGGCGCAGGTCGCGCCGCCGGGCACTGCGGCCTCCGATGTCAGCACCCTGCAGGAAATCGTGGTCACCGGCACCCGCATCAAGCTGACGGCGGAGCAGGCTACTTCGACCGTGCAGGTGATCGACAGTTCCGACATCCAGCGCCTGGGTGCCAACAGCGTGACGGAGGTGCTGAATTCACTGGTCTCCGCCAGTGGCAACAACACCCTGTCGGATATCAGCAGTGCCAACAGTTTTGCATCCGGCGCCTCGAGTGTCGGTTTGCGCGGGCTCAATGAACAGTCGACCCTGGTCCTGCTCAACGGGCGCCGCGTGGCGCCCAATGCCCTGGCGGATTACAACCTGATGTTCACCAACATCGATGCGTTTCCGATCGATGCCGTGGACCACATCGAGGTGCTGCCCTCCGGAGCGTCCGCCATTTACGGGTCTGATGCCGTGGCCGGCGTGATCAACATCATTACCCGCCATGACTTCCAGGGTGTGCGAGTGCGGGCTGACCGGGAACAGAGCCTGCTGGGGAACAAGTTCCCCACCACCACCGCTGCGCTGACGGCCGGCATCGGCGACAAGGCCAAGGATGGCTACAACGTGATGCTGAACCTCAACTACTTCGATCGCAGCAGTGTCATGTGGACCAACTACCTGGGCGAAGTCAACGGCCACATGACCAGCGTGTCGCCGTCCTATGGCACGCCCTCGACCTACAGTCCGTACGGGAATTTTCTGGATCCGGACTCGGGTGATGTGCAGGCGGGAGCACAGTGTCCGCAATCGCAGGTCATCAGGGGTCTGTGCCGGTACAACCGGTACGAGCGCTTCCAGGCAGTGCCACAGTCGCGCCGCCTTCAGGCGTATCTGGATGGCGAATTGACGTTGCGCGAGAACATGACGGGGTTTTTCGAAGGCACGTATGCTCAGGATAACACTGACTACGTAAATCCCTATCCAGTTTACGGCGCGCAGAATTCGCAGATCCTGCTGCGCAATGGCGAGAATTTCTACTACATGGGCCTGAACCCGCAGAGCCCGCTCAACCCGTTCGGTGCCACAGGCGACAATGCCGAGTTCCGGTACCGCTTCACCGATGCGCCCAATGATGAGACAGCGAGAAACTCCCAGTTTCGCGTGTTGACGGGCCTCAAGGGCGATGCGGGCAGCCTGAACTGGGAAAGCGCGATCGGCTTCATGGGTTCGCGCGAATCCCTGATGTCGGAAGGTGCATTCAGTGCCACTGCCTTCCAGCAGTACATCGGCTGCTACCTGCTGTCCTGTGCCACCATCGACCCGAATCTGGCAGGTAACGGCACCATCTCGAATGATCCGAATTTCTTCAATCAGCCCGGCGGGTATCGCATGGGTGGACAGAATTCGGCCACTCTGCTCAACACCCTGTTCCCCAGACAGGGGTACGTTGGCAAGTACACCCAGGCATTCTGGGACGGCAAGGTCGGTGGTACCGCGTTTACCATGCCGGCAGGAGATGCGCAGTTCGCAGCCGGTGCCGAACTGCGCCACGAGAAGTACACCATCGCTCCGACCGCCAACCTGCTGGCGGGCGACATCGTGGGCTACGGGGTCAGTTCGGTCGATTCGACGCGCACCTTCGGGTCAGCCTTCGGCGAGCTGATGCTGCCGGTCACCCACAGCGTGCTGGTGGACGCAGCGTTGCGTCTGGACCGGTATCAGGGGTTCGATACGCATTTCACTCCGAAGCTCGGCTTCAACTGGAAGGTTGCTGAAGGTTTCCGTTTTCGTGGCAACTGGTCGGGTGGCTTCCGGGCTCCGAATCTGGTGGAAAGCGCCAATGCGCCCAAGGTCTCCTACGCTCCGGGGACTGCAGATCCCGCCCGCTGCCCGGCAGCCGGAGCGCTGGTCAATGCCCTGTATGCGCAACTGGGCAACCTGCCCCCCGGCAGCCCCGAGGCGGCGAGCCTCCTGGCGAGGGCGGATGTCATCTACAACAACGAGTGCAACAACTCATTGTTCACCAACACCAATGGCAATCCTGCGCTCAAGCCCGAGACATCCAAGACCTGGTCCCTGGGCCTGGTATGGGACTCGCTCGAGCATGTGGCCGCAACACTGGATTACTGGAACATCCGTCGTGACAACTACGTGAGCGAGATGAATGCCTCGGCCATCGTCAATGCCGCGACTGCCGGACAGCCCCTGCCGGCCGGTACCACCGTGAGTCGGCTGCCCTACACTCCGGCCAGCGATCCATCGTTCAGCCAGAACGACACCATGCTTGGCGGCATCAATGACTTCAGTACCTTCGGCGTACCGGCGTTGGGCCAGTTGCTGGGCACCACCACGCAGTTCATGAACCTGTTCAGCCAGAAGACTTCGGGCTTCGACCTGATGGTCAAGGGGCAGGTACCGCTGGCGGGCGCCTGGCATTTCAGGACCCTGCTCAATTCAACCTATCTGTTGTCCTTCCATGATGCGTCCATCACCGAATTC
This sequence comes from Steroidobacteraceae bacterium, assembly GCA_044226785.1. GTDB lineage: Bacteria > Pseudomonadota > Gammaproteobacteria > Steroidobacterales > Steroidobacteraceae > TMP-86. Next base: position 75,613 of record JBGAGK010000019.1, read on the forward strand.
CGGGAAAACCTCGCCGGTCAGTATGCATTTCCCCGACTGGTCGCGAACTGGACCCTCGGAGTGGGCGATCCGGTCTGGGATACCGGATTCCGGATCAACTACACCAGCAGCCAGCAGTTGATGGACGGATCGGTGGATACCAACTGGACACCGGCCGGCTGTCTGGCACAGGGCCTTACGCTCCAGCAATGCCATGTGGCCAGCAACACCACGGTGGACTACTTCCTGGTGTATGCACCGAGCGAGCGGCTGAACGTGTCCTTCAACATGTTCAATATCGCGGCGAGCAAGGCGCCTGTGGATATGAAGGGCTTCGGCGGCAACACGGGCGTGATCCCGCCGACCTCGGCAATCCAGGACGTGCAGGGGCGGATGGTCCGGTTGAGCGTGTCCTACAAGATGTTCTGAGAAGGACCTTGGGTCTTCGGGCGGTGTCCTTGTCTGGCACCGCCCGAAGCACTGGAACTGTCACGAGAATCTCTGCAAGACGGTCACGGCCGCCCGCGCTTGCCGGAAATCCACGCATCCCAGTAGCCGCCAGTCTTCATCTCCTTGTCCAGGCCGGTGCTGACCAGCGTCCTGTCGATCCCGGCATGAGTCAGCCGGGGTGCCAGCTCGCTGTCATGGTCGGCAATCGCGTACATCGCCGTGGTCATGACAGCCAGGTTCTGGTGGAGCTGGGGCAGGTCCACCTTGTCGAAGGTGTCAGAGGAGGCATGATAGTTCTTCATGTAGCTGGCCGGATCCTGATCCGCCACGAGTGTAGGCACGCCCTCCAGCAGGAAATCGAAATTGTCGGTACCGAGCGAACCATCCAGTGACAGGTGATGAGCGTCGAACACGGTCAGGGGCTGAAATGCGCTGGCCAGTGCGGCAGTGGCGTCGGCACGCCCCGAAAGGCTGAAGCCCCGGATCCGCCCGACGCCATCGTCGATGATCAGTGCCGCGCGCGTGCGGTCCATCTCGTTCCGGTGAGCCAGCACGTAGGCGTGTGAACCCTGGTAACCCTGCTCTTCACCGCTGAACAGCACGAATCTCAGTGTGCGGCGCGGCCGCAGGCCCGACGCCTTGATGATGCGCGCGGCTGCGATCACCAGCGCGGAATTGCAGCCATTGTCGAGCGCGCCGGTCCCCAGATCCCAGGAGTCCAGATGCGCTCCCAGCACCACGATTTCGTCGGGTCGCTCGCGTCCGCGGATCTCCGCCACGACGTTGCGCTCCGGCGCCGGGCCACCGACGATGTTGGGCATGGTCAGTCGCACGCGGATTGGAGCAGATGCGTGCTCGGCGAGACGCGCCAGGCGTAGTCCATCCTCACGCGCCAGGGTCGCCATGGGCACCGGGGACAGTTCGCCGTTTGCCGTGTCCGTGTGGCGGTACATGAGCCGCCGGTCCCGCGCACCGACCCACAGCATGGCCGCGGCACCGGCTTTTACCCCGCGTTCCTTGATCGCGAGCTCCCGATCGTATTCATCCGTGAGATCGGCCCAGGTTTCAATCACCGGCATGTCCGAAAGCAGGATGCTGCCGCGGATGCGTGTGCCGAGCCGTGCGAAATCCGCATCGCTCCCATTCCCGACATACACGAGTTCAGCCTCGATGCCCGAAGGGGGCGTGGGCGCCGACCAGCCTTCCGAGATCACGGTGACCGGGAACGCCCCGGTTCCCAGGATCTCAAGCCGTGTGGCGCCTTCCGCCCAGGTCAGCGGCAGGGTGTAGGCCTCCGCATGTGCCTCCACGCCGGCCGACCGGAACGCATCCAGCGCCCAGTCGATGGCGCGCGCCATGGCAGGCGTGCCGGTCATCCGTCCGCCCACCGTGTCGGTGAGGCGGCGCAGATCCTCGTCGATGGGCGAGGGCGACAGGGCGAGACCGATCAGCTGCGCGCTGGGTGAGGGTGCCGCCGCCGGGTCGGACGTCGAATGCTTTGCCGCATGGGTGAAGCTTCCCGGGCAAGCGAGGATCAGCGCGAATATCGCAAGGTGAACGCGTTTCATCTAGAGCTCCGAGGTTGAGGTTTCAGGCATGCTGGCTACCGCGATGAATGCGATGACGCAGGTCGCGGCAACGTAGCAGGAGATCGGGAAGGTGGAATGGAATCTTGCGTTGAGCTCGGTGGCGATCAGCGGCGCGATGCCGCCACCCAGGATGGCGGCGGTCTGGTAGCCCACGGAAGCGCCGGAGTAACGCACATGGGTGCGGAACAGTTCGCCGAACAGTGCTGCCTGGGGGCCATACATGAGTGAACTGCTTCCCTGGGTGGCTGCAATGCCGACCGTCATCCACAGGAGCGAACCCGTGTCGATCATCCGGAACATGAGGAAGGCGCTCGCGGCGGTGAGCACGGCACCGAGCATGTAGATGTGCCGGCGGCCAAACCGGTCCGACAGGGCTCCACCCACCAGCAACAAAGGCGCCATGAGCAGACTCGAGATGATCACTGCGCCGAGCAGGGTGTTGCGCGGCAGGTTCAACCCGGCCGCATCGGCGCCATAGGCAATGGCATAAGTGATGCAGATATAGAAAGTCACATTGACCGCGATGTGCGCACCCACGCATTGCACGATCTCACGCGGATGTTCCCTGATGGCCTGCAGTACCGGTGATCCGCGGGTCGCGTGACCTGCGCCACCCGGTTTCGAGCTCCGCCGGCGCTGCATCTCGAGGTAGACGGGCGTGTCCTGCATCCGCCGGTGCAGGAATATGCCCAGGCCCACCAGTGCGATGCTCAGCAGGAAGGGGATGCGCCACCCCCAGGCATTGAAATCCTCCACGGACATCAGCGCGCTGACACCGAGGAAGGCGAGATTGGCGGTGATCACGCCGATGGGCACGCCCGCCTGTGCAATGCTGCCGTAGAACCCGCGCCGTTCGGGCGGCGCGCTTTCCACCAGGAGCAGCATGGCACCGCCCCACTGTCCGCCGATCGCGAGGCCCTGCAGGAATCTGAACACCACGAGCAGGACCGGCGCCGCGACGCCAATGGCCGCATAGGCAGGCAGGCAGGCGATCAGGGTGGTTGCGACGCCCATCAGCACCATGGCCACCGCCAGCGCGCTCTTGCGTCCGATGCGATCGCCGATGTGGCCGAAGACCAGGGCTCCGACGGGTCGGGCGACGAACCCGACCGCGAAAGTGCTGAAGGATGCCATCAGCGCGATGCTGTGGGGCATCGAGGCGGGGAAGAACAATGCCGGGAAAATCAGCGCCGCGGCTACGCCATAAATAAGGAAGTCGTACCATTCGATGCTGGCGCCCGCCAGTGCCAGCAGCGTCAGGCTCCTGAGGGACGAGGGAGGCATCACGGGTCGGGTATCCATGACCCGGGTTCAGCGCCTGACCGGCAAAAGGCTCCTGTCGAGCTTCACGAGCACGGTGTACTCGGGATCCACGAGCTGGATGATGGGTGCGCGAACCGACTGCGCAACGAACTGGTAGGCATCGAGTTCGGACAGACCGGCGTGCTCACGCACCCAGCCCACCATCGCCTTGTAAGCCACGCGCGCCGCATCCTCCAGCGGCCGGCCCGACCCGATGAACATGACTTCACGGGAATTCTCGATGCGCGGGATGGGTGTCGGCACGCCCTTGACCAGATCGACGATGAGATCGACATTCATGGCGCCCTCCACGGCAGCGCCCATGATCTCGCCGTCTCCCATGGCGTAATGCCCGTCGCCGAAGCTGAACAGGGCACCGGGCATGTTCACGCCCAGATACACCGTGTTGCCTGCACGCAGTTCGGTGCAGTCCAGATTGCCGCCAAAATTCCCGGGCACGATGGTGGAGCGGACCTCGCCGCCCGCCGGCGCGACGCCGATGCAGCCGAGGAACGGTGCCAGGGGCACCTCCCACTGGAAGCGACCGTCACTGGAACTCGTGCGCAGCATGCGCCGCTTCGCATCCAGGTCGTAACGCCAGACGCCCTCTGGCAGGGTCGTGCCCAGCATGGCGGTCTGGTCGGTGCCGACCAGTGCACCGAAATTCGGGAGCGAGGCGGACACGGCATAGTCGCGGGCCGGTTCGATGCTGAGCAGACGAATGGCCAGCGTATCGCCGGGTTCGGCACCCTCGACATGGAATGGCCCCGTCTGGGGGTTGTCGCGACCGGGCGTGAGCACCCTGGAGGGCAGGTCGGCGGGAGTCCTGATGGCGCCCGCGAAACAGTCTTCGCTCCAGGAGATGATGCGGGTGCCGGAAGCGATGCGCTGACGTGGGGATGCGCCACCGAAGGTGTACGCCAGATCTTCCGGGCGCGGCGTCCAGCGCAGTACGGGCCCGTCGTGCCTGATCCCAGCCGCGTCGACGCCTGGCCCGGGCTTCGTCCTGGGTGATGCCGCGCTGGTTGCATCCGTGGGAGCTGCGCCATTGGCGAGGCGGGACGCAGCGGCTGCTGCCGCACCGCCAAACAGGGCGAGGGAGGAATGTTGCAGGAAACGACGTCGCGGATTCATGTCTCGTTCTCGTTGTCGTGCCACAGGGTCGGCAGGGTTCGGTGACCAGGCCGCAGGATCAGGTGGAGCTTACGCGCGCCCACCGTTCGACTCAATCATTGCCGGTGCAGTTCGTAGGCGCACATGTTCACCACGGCGGCAAGATTCAGCGACTCGATGCTGCCGCAGCCGTGGATGGTGAAGGAGCCGGCCTTGAGCGACTCGAGTTGTGCGCGAGGGAGCCCTCTGGCTTCGTTGCCGAAGACGAAGGCGGTGCATGCGGCGAAGCCCGGCGAGTCGATCGAATCCCCCCACAGATCCAGGCACGCGATACGCGGGTGGAGCTTCGCAAGCGACGACAGCTCGACATTCTCCTCTACCGGCACATGAAAGATCGCTCCGGCACTGGCCCGCACGACTTTCGAATTGCAGGGATCGACGCTTCCGGGGCTCAGCAGACAGCGGAACCCGCCGAACCAGGCCAGCGTTCGAAGGATGGTGCCGAGGTTCCCCGGGTCCGACACCTCGTGCAGATACACGACCCGTTCCCCAAGCTTCGGCGCGATGGGCCGCAGGAGCGGTACCACCGCGATGATGCCCTGGGGCGAGCGCGTCTCGGACAGGCGGGCCATCTGCAACGCCGAGATCACATGCACGGGAAAGGGACTCCTCCAGGCCGCATGTTCCCGCGTGACCAGCAGTTCGGTTCCCGCAAAGTCCGGACGCGCGGCCGCCGCCTTCTGCAACTCCAGCACGGCATGTTCGCCTTCGACCAGGAAGCGCTGCTCGGACTGTCGATGCTTGCGGTGGTGAAGCTTTCGCAGATCGTCGAGTTTCATGATGAGCGGGTTTCTCCCAGAAGATCCCGTATGACATGCTCTGCCAGGCGGATGCCATCCACACCGGCCGACAGGATGCCTCCAGCATATCCGGCGCCTTCGCCACCCGGATACAGGCCGCGGACGTTCAGGCTCTGGAGGGTATCGGGATCGCGGCTGATGCGCACGGGAGATGAGGTGCGGGTTTCCACTGCGGTGAGTATGGCATCGTCGCGGTCGAAGCCCCGAATCTGGCGCGCGAACGCGGGGAGGGCCTCGCGGATCGCCGCGATGATGTCCGGAGGAAGGCTCTGTGAAAGGTCCGCAAGTTTCACGCCGGGCTGATAGGAGGGTTGGACCTCGCCCAGCGCGGTGGAGGGAATCCCGCGCAGGAAATCGCCCACGAGCTGGGCAGGCGCCTCATGGTTGCCGCCGCCCAGTTCGAATGCGCGGGATTCCAGCTGTTCCTGCAGTCCGATACCTGCCAGTGGTCCATCGGGGTAATCCCGTCCGGGTTCCACACCCACGACGATGGCGGCATTGGCATTGCGCTCATTGCGCGAGTACTGGCTCATGCCATTGGTGACGACGAGGCCATGCCCGGAGGTCGCCGCCACCACCGTGCCTCCGGGACACATGCAGAAGCTGTAGACGTCGCGATCGTTGCGGGCGTGATGCACCAGTCTGTAGTCCGCGGCTCCGAGCGCAGTGTGCCCGGCCTGGAGCCCGAATCGTGCGCGGTCGATCATCGACTGCGGATGCTCGATGCGAAAGCCGATGGAGAAGGGCTTGGGTTCAAGATGAACGCCGCGCGCGCAGAGCATGCGGAACACGTCGCGGGCACTGTGGCCGGGCGCCAGCACGACATGCCGCCCTGCGATGTGTTCGCCACTGGCGAGCCGGATGCCCTGGATCCGGCCATCTTCGATCAATAGATCCTCCACCCGGGAACCGAAGCGGACCTCGCCGCCCAGGGCAAGGATCTGTTCACGCATGGATGCGACCACACCGGTGAGCCTGAATGTGCCGATGTGCGGGCGGCCCAGATACAGGATGTCCCCGGGCGCTCCCGCACGGACGAACTCCAGCATGACCTTGCGGCCGAGGAACTTCGGATCCTTGATCTGGCTGTACAGCTTGCCGTCGGAAAAAAGCCCCGCGCCGCCTTCTCCGAACTGCACGTTGGATTCAGGCGAGAGGACATGTCTTCGCCACAGGGCCCAGGTGTCCTGGGTCCGTTGCCGCACATCACGACCGCGTTCCAGCACGATGGGCCGGAAGCCGCATTGGGCCAGGATCAGTGCGGCGAACAGCCCGCAGGGGCCGAAGCCGATGACCAGCGGCCGTTCTTCGAGCCCCGCCGGAGCCTGTCCGACGGGGTGGTAGGCCATGTCGGGCGCCGGCCGGATGTTGGCATCCCGGCCATGGCGGGCGACTACACACGCTTCCTCACGCACCTGCGCATCGATGATGTACACGAACAGGATGGCACCGCGCCGGCGCGCGTCGGCACTGCGCTTGATCACCGTGAATTCCAGCAGATCTTCATCGGCAAGGCCCAGGCGCCGCACGATGGCGGCGCGCAGCGCCTCAGGGGTATGGTCGAGCGGCAGCGACAGGGCATTCAGGCGGATCAAGTTCGGCTCCTGGCCGTTTTCCCGGCAGAGGAGGGTCGGCGTTACAATTCTACATGGCCCGATCCAGGACCAGCGGCCGCTGGCTGCAGGAACATGTCAACGACCCTTACGTCAGGCAGGCGCAGAAGGAAGGCTTCCGTTCGCGCTCGGCCTACAAGCTGCTTCAGCTGAACGAACGCGACCGGCTGCTTCGGCCGGGCATGCGGGTGGTGGACCTGGGCTCGGCACCGGGCGGATGGTCGCAGGTGGCCGGGAAAATCATCGGTGAGAAGGGCCGGGTCATCGCCACCGACATCCTGCCTATGGAGCCCCTGCGCGATGTGGAGTTCGTGCAGGGCGATTTCACGGAGCAGGCGGTGTTCGACGAAATCCTGCAGCGCCTGGCATCGAAGCCCGCCGACCTCGTGCTGTGCGACATGGCACCCAACATCAGCGGCGTGGCCTCGGCCGATCAGGCCGGCTCCATCCATCTGGCTGAACTTGCGCTGGATCTTGCGCAGCAGGTGCTCAAACCGGGCGGGGACTTCGTGGTGAAGGTGTTCCAGGGCGAGGGGTCGGATGCGTACCTCAGGCAGCTGCGCGCAGCTTTCACGCGTCTCGCGGTGCGCAAGCCCGCGGCTTCGCGTTCGCGTTCGCGGGAGGTCTATGCTGTGGCTCGCGGCCTCAGGAGCGGTCTGAGGGAGAGCGGCGCACGAGACTGAACGGGTCCGGCGGCGATGCAACGCTGTTCTTCGCCGAGGGATGGATCAAAGGCCAGGGACTGGGCATGACGCCGACCGGGACTTCGATCAGCAGCGGAGCATCACCGGGAGCTTCGCGGATGGCGGCCGTGAGCGCGGCGGGCGTCTCGAGCCGCAGCGCATCGACGCCGAATGCCCTGGCAAGCGCAACGAAATCCGGATTGTGGAGCGTCGTGCCGATTTCGCGGTTGAACGCTTCCAGCTGCATGCGGCGTACATTCCCGAATGCTTCGTCCCGGAAGACCACGATGACCAGCGGGATCCTGTAACGGGCCGCTGTGGCCAGCTCCTGCAGGTTCCAGCCAAATCCGCCATCACCGTTGATGGACACCACCCGCCGGCCCTGAGCGCCGAGGCATGCGCCCAGCGCCGTGGGAAAGCCATAACCCAGCGTTCCCTGGTAACCGGGTGTAATGAACGTCCGCGGTCCGTACACCGGGTAACCGAAGGGCGCGACGTAGCCGACCTGTGTCAGCTCATTGACCAGGATGCCATCGTCGGGAATCGCTTCTCTCAGGGCTGCAAGCCAGCTCAGCTGCGGCTGAAGCGACTGGATCTGTTGCTGACACCAGGCCCTGACCGATTTGCACGCGCTGACGCCACCGGCCGGCGACTGGCGCTTGAGTGAACTTCCCAGCGCGAGCAGCGCGAGCCGTGCATCGCCCTGGAGCAGCAGCCCCGCGGATCGGGGAGGCGTGGTGTCCGCGGCATCGACATTGATGTAGATCGTCCTTGCCTGTGGGGCCTGTGGGGTCGGCTTGCCCAGGACGCTCATGCCGCGACTGCCGACCACGAGGATGACATCCGCATGAGGAGCCAGCGCGCGGCCCGCAAGGCCGGGCAACGCCAGTGGATGCCGGTCGGACAGGGCGCCCCTCGCGGTGTCGGTCATGACGACGGGCGCACCCAGCTTTTCCGCAACCAGGCGCAGGGCTTCGCCGGCATCGGCCGAAAGGACACCGCTTCCCGCCCAGATCAGCGGGGCCGATGCGCTTTCGAGCGCCGCCGCTGCCTGGTCCACGGCTGCCTGATCAGGGGCTGTGCAAGGCACGGATTCCCGCGATGCAGGCCCTGCGATCGCCGAGTCCTGCAGGATGTCCTGAGGCATCTCCACCGCAACGGGACGAGGTCTGCCGGATCTGCATTCGATGAAGGCCTGATGGACCAGTCCGGGCAGCGCGCCAGGCTCGCGTGCCAGAGCCCGCCATTTGGTCACGGCATCCAGGGCAGCGGGTTGACCCTGCACTTCATGCAACAGACCCCAGCCCTTCCCGATGGCGGTGGTACGGATCTGCCCTGCAAGGCACACGACCGGCGAGGAGCAGGCATAGGCAGTGGCAAGTCCGGACAGGGCATTCAGCACGCCAGGTCCCGGAACCATCATGCAGGTTCCGACCTTGCCGGACACCCGGGCATATCCATCGGCCATGTACGAAGTGGCCTGCTCGTGCCGGGGCACCACCACGCGCAGGGATGACGCGGCGTCGACCAGCGGGTCGAATGCCCAGTCGAGCTGCACGCCGGGAAGGGCGAACAGATGAGTGACGCCTTCCTCGATGAGTTGGCGCACCATGAGTTGGCCGCCGGTGGCGGCTGCGGTCTCTGCCTGATGTCTGTTCAAGATCGGTTTCCGGTCACATCCCGATCTTGCCCAGCATGTCGATGATCTGCCGGAGGAGCGTTTCGGTGCGTTCGTGCCGGGTGGCGAACCGCACTTCCAGTTCCTTCACGCGATCGGCGAGGGAAGTTGCCGGGTCCGGATGACCGGTGCGACCGGCGAGCGATGCGTCCAGCTTCTCGAGCAGGGAAAGACTGTCCGGATTCACGTTGGTGGATTGCATTTCGAGGCGCAGCTGATCCAGCAGAGCGCGGACTTTTTCAGTGCTCATGATCGTCGCTTGTCCAGGAGGACGCCATCATAGCGCGTCTTCAGCGTGTCAGTGTCTCCACGCGCAGCGGATCCGACCAGGCCTTGTGTCCATGGATGTCTTCGGCCACCAATGCATACCACGGCACCTTCTTCTTCGAGTCGATGAGGAAATCACCATGCCACACCTGTGGCTGGCCGGCCAGGTCATGTGTCTCCACCACTTCGCCGCCGCCAATGAGCAGTACGCGGCGCAGCCCTGCGACCGACTGGAACTCCACGCTCCAGGTGCCGGAGGCACCCGGCAGCAGGCGCAGGGTGTCCCCGAAGGGGATCGATGGCAGCATCAGCGGGCCGTAAGTGACATAGGCATGACCGTCCTTCAAGGCGCGAACGAACCCTTCTGCACCCAGCCTGCCTTCGACGTGGGCGATGGCGCGGACCCTGCCTGACTGGTCTGCCCAGACATCATGGGTGTCCGTGCCGGCAGTGAGGAAGATCCGGTGCCCGTCATTCCAGTATTGCCAGAGCTGGGCCGCCACCCGGTCCTCGCCGGGTTCGGAGGCGTTGATTTCCAGCAGATCGATGTCGGGGTCGAAGTCGCCCGGGACTGTGCGCGCAGCTGCGCTGGTGTAGTACCCGTAGGTGATGAAGGGGTGGTTGGCCTGCACGACCATGGCGCCGAGCCGGCGAGCCTCATGCAGGATCTCGTGCGCCGTGGCGGTACCGGTGTCGATGCGCAGGGGTTCACCCATCCGCAGGGGATAGGCGTTGAAATGACCCCATGAGGGCGACAGTTCCATGCCGGGAATGAATGGCACTCCCCTGCGGGCGGCAATGGCCGCGAGCGGTGCGTGATTCGCGCTGGAGTCATGGTCGCTGACGAACAGCAGGTCGAGCCCGGCAGCCAGCTGCGAGCGTGCCAGGAATTCCGGGGGTGTGACACCTTCCGCCTGATCGGCATGATGATGCAGATCCGCCGCGTACCAGCCATGCGCCGACGGGTCGAACATCGGTTGCAGATCCACCTGCGCCGCGTTGCGCGACCCCGGCTTCAGATCCACCTCCAGGAGCCTGGTGGGTGTGGTGAATCCGCCGCCCGATGAGATGCGCAGGCCATAGTGTCCCGGAGCGAGCACCAGATCCGCATCTCCAGCCGGCTCCAGATCCGTGAAGAAGACCGAGCGGCCGAGGAAGCCGACGGCGTTGCGCTGGCCGGCTTCGATGCTGATCCGTGCGTCCAGGGGTTTTGCATTGCGCCCGTCGCGGATCTTCAGCGCCAGCGCGGCCGGCGGCTGGAGAGCATCGAAGTCCAGCGCGGTGTCGGAACCGGCCTGCACCTGCACGTCCACCGGGGGACTCTGCGAGTAGCCCCTGGCAGTCGCATATATCTGATAGCGCCCGGCCGGCAGGCGGGCCTGGAATTTCCCGTCCTGACCTGCGATCCAGCCGTAGGTGGCGCCTGCCTGTTCGACCACGACCACCGGCATGGCCAGCGACTCACCGGTGCTGGTGCGTACCTGGCCGTGCACCGAGCCCGCGGGCAGATGTTCCCAGCCGATCTGCGCGGCCATGACCGGTGCCAGATCCCCGCGCGCGTCAACCTGCAGATGGGCTTCGAAGCGGCGGCTTTCGCCCGGCTTCAGCGTATGCATCCGCAACAGGTCCCGGCCTGAGTTGTCGATGTTGTCCAGATAGGGCGCGTGAAGCGTGATGCACCAGTCCTCGTCGTAGGCGCTGACCCGCCGGGCCAGTGCATGCTCCGCGCGTCCCACCTTGAGGTCATGCAGTCCCGGCACTTCCAGGAAAAAACCCGAGTTCGGCCAGAGTGTGAGCCCCGATTTCAGATCGGCGAGGGTCTTCGTACCTTCGTTCGTCATGATGGTGACGATGTTCACCGCGTCGGCTCCGGCGGCAAGGGAGTACTCGGTACTGATGCGCACCTTGCCCCAGTCGCGCGTGGAGCGGATTCGCACCTGACGCGCATCGTTCTGGAGTATCTGCACGTGCTGATAGGTATTTGGCCAGGCGGACCAGTCGTCGGGAATGAAGTCGGCGAATTCCACCCGGTCGCGTTCGATCCGGCCGTCCCTGACCGGCGCGACATCGACGATGCCGCCTCGCGGCACGCCATAGGGCATGTGTGATTCGACGGCGATGGCGAAGGCGAGCTTCTCGTTGACGACGGTGATGTCGCGGGCCGAAGTCGCTGCGCCGCGGGGGATCGGGGTCGGGCCGGTGATGGCGCGCACGGAGGCGAGCACGACCGCGGGGATCGCCGCGCACAGGATTGCGGCGACCAAGGCTGATCGAAAGAGTCGGCGCATCGGATCAGGGCTCCTTGTCGGGGATCGGAGTCTTCAGGGCAGCGGGTGTTCAGGGCGGTGGCTGGTCACCGCTGAACGAGATGGGGCTGGCGCCGACCACCGATCCGATCGTGGCCTTGTCGCTGACATAGAGCTTGACCGGCCGTTCGAACTTCATGGTGCCCTCGACGGTCGCGCCCGGGCCGATGACGATGCGCGGTGGCTCATGGGCTGCCTGCACGATGCCGGTTGGCAGCCGGTTCACGTGGATGCCGCCCTGGATGCGGGAAGGGCCGTTCACGAAGATGTCGCCGTTGACCGTATTGATGCCACGATCGACCACCGCGCCATTGGCGACGATCCTGCCGTTGACATTGGACACCGAGCCCGCCTCGGCCCCTTCATTGAGCGTCAGATTGCCATTGGCCACGGTCATCTCGCCGCTCAGATGCGCTCCCTTGTCCAGCGTGATGCTGCCGTCGACAGCCCTGGCCGTCTTGCCGCTTGCACCTGCGCCGACCCAGATGTCGCCGTTGATGGCATCCGCGATGCCGAACGCCGCCTTGTCGTCGATGCTGATGGCGCCGTTGAGGGTGGCGGCATCGCCGTTGGTCTGGCCGGCGGTCACGTGGATCGAGCCGTCGATCCGGTGCATCGAGTCCTTGTGTTTTGCACATCCTGAAATACCCGCCAGGACGAGGAGCGACGCAAGAAGTGCAAAAGTACGCATGGGAGTCTCCCGCAAACAATGACCATGGCCGTGGGCGCTACTATAGACCTTCTGTTCCCGGCGCAGTTCCGGCTTTTCGAGGTGACCATTGACCCAGACCTGGCGAATCCTGCTCGCGAGCCTCGCGGGCACCGGCATCGAATTTTTCGATTTCTACATTTACGCGGCAGCGGCGGTGCTGATTTTTCCGTCCCTGTTCTTTCCGGCGAGTGACCCGACCAGCGCGACCCTGCAGTCACTGGCCACTTTCGCACTGGCATTCTTTGCGCGCCCGGTCGGCTCGGCACTGTTCGGCCACTTCGGGGATCGGATCGGCCGCAAGGCCACTCTGGTGACGGCCCTGATGACCATGGGCCTGTCTACCGTGTGCATCGGCCTGCTGCCGACCTATGCGTCGGTCGGGTTGCTGGCGCCGCTCCTGCTGTGCATCTGCCGGCTGGGCCAGGGCGTGGGACTGGGCGGAGAGTGGGGAGGCGCGGTGTTGCTGGCCACCGAGAACGCGCCGAGGGGCAAGGAAGCCTGGTATGGTTGTTTTCCTCAACTCGGCGCGCCACTGGGGTTCTGGTGCTCGACGGGCGTGTTCCTGATCCTGACCCGGCAGATTTCCGGCGCGCAGCTGATGAGCTGGGGCTGGCGCATTCCCTTCCTGGCAAGCGCCGTGCTGGTGGCGCTCGGCCTGTACGTGAGACTGCAACTGGTGGAGACCCCGGCATTTCGCGCAAGCCTGGCGCGTGAGGCACGCGAGCGTGTCCCGCTGCTGAGCGTGCTTCGCGATCACCCGCGCACACTGGTGCTGTGCACGCTGGCATCCATCACCACCTTCGCGCTGTTCTACCTGATGACGGTGTTCTCCCTGAGCTGGGCCACCTCTGCACTGGGTTTCTCGCGAGCGGAATTTCTCGGTTTGCAGATGGTCGGTGTGCTGTTCTTTGCGCTGTTGATCCCGGCTTCGGCGATTCTTGCAGACCGGATCGGTGCACGCAGGGTGTTGATCCTGTCGAAGCTGGGCGTGATTGCCTTCGGTTTCGCCTTTGCTCCCGGGTTCGGGACGCACTCCGATGCCCGGGCGCTGATTTTCCTGTGCGTGGGACTCGCCCTGATGGGGATGACCTATGGGCCGCTGGGCAGTTACCTCGCATCGGCATTTCCCACCCGCGTCCGTTACACGGGAGTTTCGCTTTCCTTCAATCTTGCAGGTATTCTCGGTGCGTCGCTGGCGCCTTACATCGCCACGTCCCTGGCCATCCGGCACGGCATCGCGTATGCGGGCGGATATCTGAGCGTGATCGCCGTCATCAGCCTGGGTGCATTTCTTGCGATGCCGGCGGCGAATGCCGGGGAATGATGCGCTCGGGGCGTGGCAAATGCCCCATCCAGGAAGGAGGAGATGAACATGCAGGAGTGGAAGGCCGGACACGGGCTGCGACGATGCGTCGTCGTGACGATGGCAACCCTGATGATGGGGACTGCATGGGCTGCGGACCGTTTCGATGCGGCAGTGGCCAGTCGGGGACGCAGTGCCGCGGATCTCAAACGCGATGCCCTCGATCATCCTGCGCAGATCCTGCGGTTGACCGGTATCCGGCCGGGCATGAGGGTGGCCGACGTCCTGGGGGGCGATGGGTATTACAGCGAGCTGCTGGGTACACTGGTCGGGCCGAAAGGGCATGTGCTGCTGATCAACAATGCCGCTTTCGATCACTGGAGCGGGCCTGAACTCGAAAAGCGCCTGGCCGCCGGGCGGCTGAAGAATGTCGAGCACCGCACGCTGGACCTGAACGAGATGGGCCTTGCCAGGCACTCGCTGGATGCAGTGCTGCTCGTCAAGGTGTACCACGACCTGTACTGGGTCGATTCGGAAGGAAACTGGCCGAAGGTGGAACCGGCGCGGGTGCTGGCCCAGCTGGCCCAGGCACTGAAGCGCGGAGGCGTGTTGCTGGTCGTGGATCACTCGGCGAAGGCCGGTCACGGGAGCGGTGATGCATCTTCGTTGCACCGGATCGACGAGTCCTTCGCGCAGGAAGACTTCCGTCGGCACGGATTCAGATTGGTGGCGCAAAGCGACCTGCTGCGTCATCCCGAGGATGCGCGGGACCAGATTTCCTTCAAGCCCCCGATGCTGGGCCATACCGACCGTTTCGTGCTGGTCTTCCGCAAGGTCACTCGATAGACCAGGTGTGCAGCCGGGATGCCCTGACGATGGCCGGTTCCGCTGGCGTCGCAGGCTGCCGACATTGCCTGTTCTTTCGGGGGAGCGGCGCTTGCATGGCAAGCCGGTTGTGCTAGGGTCGGCAGCCATGCATGTCATTCGAATGGGGATGGTGGCCGCGGTGCTGGCGCTGGCTGGCTGTGGCGGCGGGGGAGGAGGGAACGGCTCGGGCCCGCCTGCGGCCAGCGGTTCGATCACGCTCGACACCACGTCTGTCAGCGTTTCGGCAAGCACCGCGGATCCCGCGCCCTCCGGGACCGTGACGGTCTCCATCAGCCTGACCGGTTCATCCTCGCCCGGTGTCACGGCAACGACGACCAGCAATGGCGTTGCATCGGTCTCGGTGGTGGTGAACAGTGCCAGCAAGGCAACCGTAAGCATCTCGTTCAAGGCGCCATCGACGCTCGCTCCCGCAACCTACGACGACACGGTCACCATCAAGGCCTGCACGGATTCGGGTTGCTCGACGCCGCTCACCGGCAGTCCGGCCAGCGTCACCACCCATTACACGGTGACGAAGTCCTCGGTCCCGGCCGGCTCGTTCTTTCTCGACAGCACTTCCGTGACCGTGTCCGCGGCCGCCGACGCCGCCGCGCCGGTGGTCAATGTGGGGGTCACGGCTTCACTGACGGGAGCGGGTTCCCTGAACCTCGTGCCGACTTCCACCAGCATCGGCATTTCAACCGTATCCGCTGCGGTGGGCAACCCTGCTCATGGCTCGCTCATCATCCAGTTCAAGTCGCCTGCGTCGCTGGGTGTGGGTACCTTCGATGACACGGTCACCCTGAAGGTCTGTGCCGATGCCGCATGCACGCGGCCGCTGACCGGCAGTCCGGCCAGTATCCCGGTGCATTACACCGTCACGGCAGGCTCTGGCGGTGCTGCAACCGTCAAGATCAACGGCACGGTGACCTTCGACAAGGTGCCGGGCAACGCCAACGGCATCGGTCTCAACTACGGTGGCACCGTCCAGGCTCCCGCGCGTGGCGTGCTGGTCGAGGCGGTGAACACCTCAGACCGCAGTACCGTGGCGGCCAGCACCAGCACCGATGCCACGGGAGCCTATTCGCTCATGGTGCCGGCGAATACGGGACTGTTCCTGCGTGTCAAGGCCGAGATGTTGCGCACCGGCACGCCGGCCTGGCATTACCGCGTGCTCGACAACACGAATTCCAACGCGCTGTATGCCGTGACCGGAGCGGATTTCAACAGCGGCACCAGTGACAGCCAGCACGACCTGAATGCGCCCTCAGGCTGGGGCGGCGGCAGTTATACCGCGACGCGTGCCGCCGCGCCGTTCGCCATCCTGGACACCGTGTACCAGGCCACCAGCCTGGTTCAGGGCGCCAGCCCCAACGCCATCTTTCCAGCACTGGACCTGTTCTGGAGCGTGAACAATATTCCCAATGCCGACAATACCTTCAATCCGGCGACCGGCGAAATCCAGACCACCCAGTTCAATCCGGCTGACGCCAGCGCAAATCCGCCCACGGGCGATGTCATCTACATCCTCGGAGATGCCAACACCGATACGGACGAGTACGATGCCAGCGTCATCGCCCATGAATGGGGCCATTACTTCCAGGACAGCTTTTCGCGTGATGACAGCTTCGGCGGCATCCATCGCGGGGGAGATCGCCTGGACATGCGCGTGGCTTTCAGCGAAGGCTGGGGCGATGGGTTCTCGGGCATGGCGACCAACCGCAGCATCTACCAGGACTCGAATGGCAGCACCCAGGCCGGAGGCGACTGCCTGGGGCTGCAGGACGACACGCAGTTCCCGGCCTGTGCCGTGCCGACCAATCCGGGCTGGTACAGTGAGGCGGGTATCGCACGGGTGCTGTGGCACGTGTTCGACTCGGCCAGTCACGGTGCCGGCAACGTGGGTCTGGGTTTCGGACCGGTATTCACGGTGATGAACGGTGAAATGGTCCGCACCCGCTCGCTGACCAGCATCTATCCGTTCGCGGCTGCCCTGAAAATCCACAATCCCGCGGTTGCATCGGGGATCGATGCCGTCCTCAACGCGCAAGACATCGCCGTTGCGGACCCTGCCTTCGATGAATGGGGAACGGGTGAGACCAACGATGCCGGTGATCCGTCCATCCTGCCCCTGTATCTGTCTGCTGCAGTGCCCGGCACGGTTTCAAATGTGTGCAGCAACAACAATTTCGACATCAATCATGACGGCAACAAGATCGGAGAGAGCAAGTTCCTGAAATTCACGCTGGCTGCGGACCGGACGGTGACCATCAAGGCCACGCGAGCCTCGGGCCCTGCGAGCACGGATCCGGACCTTCAACTGTTCGGTGCCGGGTGGATCGGTTCGGCGGAGACGACCACAAACAACAGCGAAACGCTCACCATGGCGCTGGTGGCCGGCACCTATGTCGTCGAGGTGTACGAATATGCAAACACCACCAGCACACCGAAAGGATTGACGTGCTTCAATGTGTCGCTCAACTAGGGTTTCAGACGTGAGCCATGCCGCATCAGTGCTTCTTTGTGCGCCGATACTTCTGGTGGGTATGAACGCTCCGGTGCAGGCGGGTACACCGGTGCCGCAATCCTCACCCGCCGCGCATCACCGGCAGGCGCATGCCAAGTACGGTGCGCCGGTGGATCTGCGGTTTTCCGTGCCCGATCATCTGGCGGCCAACAAGCCCTTCGAGGTGGTGGTCGAAATCACGCCAGGCATCGATGCCGCTGTGTTGACGCTCGACTGGTCCATCGGGTCCGGCCTGAGCCAGTCGGGCAATTCGGGGCCTGTGCAACTGGCGGCGGTCACGCGGGGTACGACCTACCGCCGCACGGTGACCCTGATGGCTGCGCGCGACGGTGATTACCGCATCGGTGCGGTGGTGACATTGTCCGCCGGAACAGCACGGCAGAGCCGGGCGTTTGCGTATCGCCTGCAGGTGGGAGTACCGTTGGCGAGGCCCAAGCCGGCGCTGATCCGGGACGAGCGGCAGAGATTGATCGAGGCGTCGCCGGCACAGGAATCCGTCAACCGGAGGTAGGTCGTGACACTGCCGGTACCCAACCTGATACGTGCTGCGCGTGCCGCCAGCCATGCCATGGCGGACCGGAATACGGCCTTCATCTTCAACGAGTGGTACGTGGTGGCGCTGGCCGATGAGATCGGCCGGTCCCTGTTCAAGCGGCAGATCCTTGGCCGCAACCTGGTGCTTTTCCGCACGCAGGATGGTCACCCCGTGGCGCTGGATGATCGCTGCGCGCACCGCTCCCTGCCGTTATCCGCCGGCACCCTGGACGGCGACACCATCGTGTGCGGGTACCACGGATTCCGCTACGACATCCAGGGCGACTGCATCGAGATCCCCTCGCAGGCCCATTGCCCGAAGGGCATTGGCGTCAGGCAGTATCCGGTGGTGGACTATGGACCGTTGATCTGGATCTGGATGGGTGATCCGGGACGCGCTGACCCCGCGCGGATACCGCACCAGCCCTGGCTGCTGGCGCCGGACTGGGAGCGTTCGCAGGGCTATCTGCCGTTGCGTGCCAGTTATGTGAGCCTGCACGAGAACCTGATGGACCTGAGCCATCTGAGCTTCCTGCATGCGCGCACCTTCGGCACTCCCGACTATGCCGCGGCTCCCTACGAGGTGAAGATCGAGGACGCGCATTTCGAGTTGAGGCGCAGCGTGGTACCCACGCGCCTGCCGCCGGTCTGGGCCGAGCCCACGGGCATCCGGCACGACAAGGCATCGCGGGTGACCACGTCCGAATTCGTCTCACCCGCGTTGCACGTGGTCACCGCGAGATTTTGCGACACCACCCTGCCTGAATCATCGCGCCCGGCGTTCGAGATCAAGACCGCGCACATCCCGACGCCGCAATCCCGATACTCGACCCACTATTTCATCGTCCATGGACGCAGTTTCGCCCTGGGTCAGCCGGAGGTGACGGCTTTCATGCATGAGCAGTTGTTCCTGGCGTTCAACGAGGACGTGCAGGGCCTGGAGGCGGTGGAGCAGGCGCTCGAGGCCGCAGGTGACGAGGTGTACGAAATCTCGGTCGGGAGCGATCGTGCTGCGGTGGCCATGCGCAAATACCTCAAGCACCGGGCCGACGAGGAACAGGCCGGCCCGCAAGCTTGAGTCAGCGTTTCGGTGCGGGGGGATCCAGCGCGTCGATCGTTGCAGTCGACGGCAGCTCACGGCTCATGCCGCGCGCCACGTCTTCGTTCGCCGCCATGACCCGTAACAGGTTCTCGCCGGCCAGCGCCCGGATGTCCGTATCGGACCAGCCGCGGCGCATCAGTTCCTTCAGCAGGAGCGGATAGGCATCGACGCCGGTCATGCCGGTGGGAAGGTCCTCGACGCCATCCATGTCAGCTCCGATCCCCACATGCCCGATGCCCGCCACCTTGCGGATGTGATCCATGTGATCGGCTACCAGGCTCACCGGCACGGCGGGCTTTGGATGGGCGGCATCCCAGTCCTTGAGGGCCTGCTCTGCACGTTCCGGCTGCCCTATGTACAGGCCATTGTAAGGAGGACTGTTGTAACGTGCCTGCTCGGCGGCCCGGTCCGCGAGCCAGTGGTTGTAGGCATCCGAGATGTATCCGGGGTAGAAATTCACCATCACCACTCCGCCATTGCCCGCGACCCGGTGCAGCACCGCATCGCTGACATTGCGCGGGTGGTCGTCCAGGGCCCGCGCGGAGGAGTGGGAAAAAATCACCGGCGCACGGGTCACGTCCAGCACTGCGTTCATCGTCTCCCCGGAGACATGACTGATGTCCACCATCATGCCCAGGCGATTCATCTCGTGGACCACGGCCCTGCCGAAGGGCGTGAGTCCGTGGTGCTGCGGATT
>JBGAGK010000020.1:0-92534 GCA_044226785.1 Steroidobacteraceae bacterium
TCGCCGAGTTCTGCCAGAAGAACGAACCGCGCCGAATCGCCGGCGCATTCAAGCCTCACGAAATTTCCAAGCTGCGCGACTACGTTGCAACCGTCGATGCGTGGCTCGATGCGTTCATCACCAATCTGGGGGAATGAGTCATGTATTCGCCGATTCGTCGCATCGACCTCCCTGTCAGGAGACCCGCCCATGATTGACGCCCTGATTTCCGGCCGCCTGTACGGCCAGCCGCAGCAGCGACTCTCGAAGAACGGCAACCCGTTCGTGACGGCAAAGCTTCGAGTCTCGATGCCCAATGGCGAAACCGCCTTCGTCAACGTCATCACGTTCCGCGAGTCGGTGGGCGCGGCCCTGCTGGCCCTGTCCGAAGGCGCGGCGGTGGCGCTGGCCGGTGAACTCAAGGCCGGCGCCTACACGGCCCAGGACGGCACCCCGCGGCCATCGCTGGACCTCACCGCGCACGAAGTCCTGACCGAGTACCACGTCACCCGGCGCCGCAAGGCCATGCAGCCAGAACGTGAACAGGCCTACGCCGATGCGTGACGCGAACGACAACCCGATCCAACTTGCGGCTGAACGGCAAGGCACGGGATGTGAGGCCGGGCGTGATCAGACGGCACGCTCGCGCGACAGGAGGCACCAAGGCATGAAAGGGTCGATCGAATTCTTCGGGTCCTTACCCAGGGCGACCCCCTGCGGGTCCTGCGACGCGCGGGAATCCCCTAGTGCCAGAAAGTTGCGAGGCAAATGACAAATGGCGATGAAGCCCACGCTGCAGACGGTGCATCACTGGGCGGTTGAGCTGGGCACGTCGTACAGGACGGTGCAGGGCTGGCTGGCGGGGCGTGCCCCGGACGATCGGCGCAAGCGCGGGGCGGGTGAGCAGGAGTTATGGCTTTTGAAGAGCGTCATCGAGGCGGGATTTTCAAATCGCGTGTCCGGGAACGCAGAATTTCTCGACCCCGACCAGCAGCGTGCGCGGCGGGATCGTGCGGCGGCAGAGAAGCTGGAGATCGAGGTGGCGGTACGGCGCGGCGAGGTAGCTCCGCTGGCCGACATCGAGGCCGAGTGGGCGGACATGATCGCTTCGGCCCGGGGAAAGTTGCTTGCGCTGCCGGCCAAGCTCGGTCCCGTCCTGGCCGATCTCACCGACCCGGTCGCCATCGCGGAGCGCATCCGCATCGAGGTGTATTCGGCGCTCGCGGAGCTTGCGAAGGACCCGCCAGAAAGGGGCGCCCCAACATGAACGTATCGAGTGCTCCCCGTCACGAATCCGGCCTGAGCATTGGCCAGGCATGTCTTGTGCGGGGCTGTCGCGTCAGCAGCTTCGCGACCAAATTCGGCATGGCTTGCCGGTGTTTTCCAGGGACCGAAGTCCCTCAACGATTCAATTTTCAACCCAGGAGACCAACATGACGATAATTTCAGTGCCTGCAGGTGTCGATTCAGCAATCCCCGAGCGGCATATTCTGCACTTCGGCCCAGCGGGCGATCCGCTGCTCACTCCCTGGGATGACAAGATCGAGGCGGCCACGCTTGCCCGGCTGAGCTCGCAGGTGGGCACTGCCGCCCATGCGCTGCTGCCGGCAGCGAAGGCCGGCCACGAGGCCGCAATGGCCCGGCAGCTCGAGTTGCTGGACTCCCGGGAGCAGCTGCGCAAGGACGTGGCGGCGGTACACGCGCGGCATGAAGCGGTGCTGGTGGGTCTGCGCGCAGACATGGATCGCGCACATGCCGCCTGGGAGAAGGCCGTGGAGGTCGTCACGCAACAGGAAGCAGCGCGCCGCGTGGAGGCGGGGGCGATCGAGGACGAAATCAACCGCATCAATCGGAAACTTTCGGGTCTGCCGGTCATCCCAAAAGCGGCGCTCGACGATGCGCCGCCGCGGCCCGCGCAAGCGCCATCGCCCGCGAGGGTTTCACCGGATGCAAAACCCAAGGGGGTCCAGCTTCGGGCCTTGCGCAATCTTTGCGTGGGACCGGGGCGCCATGCGATCGCCGGGGAGACCTTCGAGATGGAACTGGACGTGGCGAACTACCTGATCGCCATTGGAGCGGCGCAGCGCGTGCGCGAGGGGTTGCTGGGACGGTTGCTGGAAAGAGGCGGCGAACCTGCACCCGTGCCGGCTCAATCCTCACCCGGAAAACACAAAGCGTCCGCAAACCGCCATGCGTGATGAACGCTATGAAGCTCGCGCGCAGATGCTTGCCAGAAAGGGCATCCGCGCGCTTCCGGACCGGGTGGCGCGGTTCAAGCGCGCGAAGTGGGAATTGCGGCGGGCCGCGCGGGCCGAACGCGGAGCAGCGGCGGCGCTGCGACGGTCAAGGGCCCCTATGGATGTGCCATGAGTGAGCACTGTATCGCACTTGGATCGGGATCGGCTCCATCGCACGGCGGTCTTGCCGTCGCGACTGTGCCAGGAGCCCGCATTTTCAATCGTGGCGGGTTGTTCTCCTCCCGCGGGGTCATCGCGCCGGCCGATGCACGAAAAGCCGGCAACTCCAATGCTCGGGAACACTGACATGGCGCGCACATCCACTTCAACACAGGACCTTCAATGAGCACCCCACTACGGCTCGCGTTCGCCCTGCTGCATTGTCTCCTTGCTTCGCACGCACTGACCGAAACTCAACGCGCGATGGTCGCCGCGAAGGTCGCAAACCTGGGGCACGGAGGCGACCGGAGATCGGATCAAGTTGCAAATTTGCACATTCCGACTCAGGCACAGGCAGCGCAGGCACTCAATGTAAGTTCCCGCTCCGTCGCCAGCGCCCGCTCGATCATCGACGACGGCGGCGCCGAGCTACGGACCGCACTTCGTGTGCGCAGCGTCCCCTCGCTTCTGCCCAACCCCTACAAAATGTGGGCCGACCCGCAGGACCCTCATGACCCAACCAATCGGAGGCACTTATGGCATTGATTCCAGGCATCGAGTTTGAAAAGTCCGGCACGACCTACATCGTCCCGCCCTTGAGCATGACGGCGCTGACCGCCTTCCGCGAGCACATCGAGCGCTATCAGGCTGGCCAGATCCCGAGTCTTGAGGCGCTCGGGATGTTCCAGAACGTCATCACCGCCGCTTTCCGGCGCAATTACCCCGAGATGACGCGCGAGCAGCTGTTCGGCGCCGGGCACATCGATGAGACCGGGGATTGGATCGAGGACACACCGGCGCTGTTCGACGTGTCAGACCTGATGCCGCTGATCGCGGCAGTGATTGGCGTACTGGAGCGGCAGCAACCCGCGGGGAGTGCATGACATGGCAAGCGACGACATCAAAATCAAGATCAGTGCCGAGGATACCGGGCTTACGGCCGTCCTGAACAAGGCCACCGCGGCGGTGACTTCGAGCGCCGAACAAATGCGCACGCGCCTTGATGCCATCAACGGGGTGGTGTCCAAGGTACAGAGCGCCTTCGTCGCCTTCGCCGCGGTGCTGGGCGGCGGGAAACTGTTTGGCGATGCCGTCGCCCATTCGGTGCAGCTGACCAAGGAGGCGGCCGAACTCGGGCGCCAGCTGGGCATCTCCGCCACCGATGCCGGCACGCTCGCCGTGGCGCTGAACAATGCCTTCATATCGCAGGATCAGTTCAGCACCGGGGCGGCCAAGATCAGCCAGACGCTCAAGACCAACGAGGAGGCGTTCAAGCGCCTGGGCGTAGCCACCCGCGACCAGAACGGGCATTTTCGCAATCAACTCGACATCATGCTCGATGTCAACCAGAAGCTGCTGCAGTTCCGCGAAGGCGCGGACCGCAACATTGAAGGCGTGAAGATCTACGGCAAGGCCTGGGCGCAGGTCGAGCCCTCGATCCGCCTGACCCGCGAGGCGATGACCGAGGCGGCGGTGAAAGCTGCATCGCTGGGGACCACCATCGGCCAGGAGAACGTGGAGGCGACGAACCGATACCGTTCCGCGATGAACGATGTCGGGGATGTGATGGATGGCTTCCAGCGTGCACTGGCCGATGCGCTGATGCCGGTCCTGTCGAGCCTGGGCGAGTGGTTTGCCGAGCACGGCCCGCAGGCATTGAACATCTTCCGGGCCGCGTTGTACGCCATCGAGTCGGTGTTCATCCAGTTCAAGGGAATCATCGTGAACTGGACCGACAGCATTGCAGGGTCGATCGATATCGCAACCGCCTACATCGGCCGCTTTGCCAGCTGGGCGGGGCACGTGCTCAAACTCGACTTTGACGGCGCCGATGCGGCCTGGGCCGCGGGCACCAAGCGCTTGGAGGATCGAATCGCCTTCGTCAAGGGCGTGGTGGCTGATGATGCCCGGGCGATGCAGGAGGCCCTGCAGAAGGCGCTCGATACCAATTCGGGGCAGCAAAGCAGCGTGAAACCTCGCGCGGGCGGCAACGATCGATCCACGGGCGGCGATGAACAGCTGAAAAACCAGATGGCGCTGCTTGAGCAGCGACTGGCAACCGAGAAGCTCGCTTATCTGCAATCCGCGCAGGCACAGGGGAGCTACCAGGAATATTCCAAGGCGCAGGAGCTGGCCTACTGGGAGCAGGTCCTCAGCACCGAGAAGCTCTCGACGGAAAACCAGATCGCCATCCGCCGAAAGGCCCTGCAGTTGAAACTCGACATTGGCAAGCAGGAGTTTGATGGGGAAACTGCGCGGCTGAAGGAGCAGCAGGAAGCGGTCAAAAGCTCCTTCGATGCGCAGATTGCGCTGGCTCAGCAGATGGTCGACCGCATGGCCATCGCCTACGGCCGCGACTCCCAGCAGTACGCGGATGCGGCCAAGCAGGTCATCCAGATCGAACGGGCGAAGCTTGCCTCGATTGAGCAGATTCGCCAGACGGCCGCAAACGCCGAGCAGAACCGGCTCCTGGGCGAGGTCGCTGCGCGCGAGCAGCAGGCGCAGTTCGAAGTGTCGATGGGCGACAAGACCGAAACGCAGCTTCTCGAGCAGGAGCGCCAGTTCGAGGACGAACGCTTCGCGATCAAGCGCGATGCACTGGTGCGCGAGATCGCCGCGGCAGGATCCACCGGCAATATCGAGCGCGCGGCCGAACTCAACGCGCAACTCGAGGACCTGGAGCAGCAGCACGTTCTGAGAATGGACCAGATCGACAAGCAGCAAAAGGCCCTGCAGCGCATTGAATGGCAGCGCACGTACGAATCGATCAAGAGCGGCTGGCAACAGACGATGATGGCCTTCGCCCGCGGTGCACTCACCCTGAAGGGGTTGTTTCAGGGGCTGTTCAACTCGATTGCCGATGCGCTCGCCTCGATGGTTGCGCGCAACATCAGTAACCTGCTGTTGCAGGCGCTGACGGGCAAGGCCACGGCGCTAAAGGAACTGCAGGCGAATGCCGTAGCGGCCGCGGGCGCTGCCTACAAGGCCGTGGTGGGCATTCCGTATGTCGGCCCGTTCCTGGCCCCGGCCGCCGCCGCCGTGGCCTATGGCGGGGTCATGGCCTTCGGGTCAAACCTGCCTTCGGCCGCCGCCGGCTATGACATACCGGCCGGCGTCAACCCGGTGACACAACTCCATGCCCGCGAGATGGTGTTACCTGCGCGGCATGCCGATGTCATCCGGAACCTGTCCGATAGCAACGTGCCAGGCGCCGGCCTCGCCCCCGTGCACCTGCACTTCAACGTCAAGGCGATGGACGCCAAGAGCGTCAAAGAGATGCTGAAAAACTCGCGCGGTGAGATCGCACGCGCGATGCGCACGCACCTGCGCGAAACCGGCCGGTTGGTGGTGACGCAGTGAGCGTGCACGCACGGGTCAATCCCCACTCATGAGGTATCAGCAATGGAAAAGACCTACGAATTCGATATGAAATTCCCCTACGGCTGGACGGTGAAATGGCGTTGCAAAGCACGTTCCGCGAAGGAGGCAGGCGAGAAAGCTGCCAAGTTCCGTAAGCTCTTTATGAGCGGATTGCCGAATGCGAGGGACCGTTCGGCGCCAAGCGCTCCATTGTGCTTCGATGGATTCCGCAGCGTAGAAGCTGACCCATGACCGACAAGCATCCGCAAGTCTCATTCTCGATTGTGTGCGCCATGGGCCCCTCCGGTGCGGCAGGCGCTCACCAGTTCATCGAAACAACTCCTGCAGCCAGTCACAAGCCCCTCCGCTTGGGGGCTGGCCGTTCAAGTCACGTCACGACATCGGCGCCGAGCTCGACGCGGCGGCCCTCGACTCGCGCACGCTGTGCAACAGCGCAGCGGCCGAGGCGCACGGGCCAATCTTCAACCATGAGGTATTAGCAATGGAAAAAACCTACAATTTCAACCTGAAATTCCCCGGTAACTTGACAGTGAAATGGCATTGCAAGGCGGCCTCCGAGAGGGAGGCGCGCGAGAAGGCTTCTCAGTTTATGGAGCGATTCGGGAGCGAGTTGGTGCGTGAGCATGGCCGCGACATTGAAACGTTCTTCCTGACTCGTTCCGTGCGCGCGAACCCGGACGCATGATCGACACGAAGCGACGCAGGGCACTGATCGAACAATGCTGGGCGAATCGCACGGCGCCGTCGATCGAGTGCTGCAAGCCATGCTTTCATCATCTGGAGTTCGCGAACGGCGCAAATCCCGGGACGCGTATCGTGTGCACCGCCTGTCGGGTATTCGTGCAAGTGACGCGAAACCGGGGTCTTGTAGTCACCGGATGGCTTGAGCCGCGCGCCTCGCCTGACGCACCTCGTTGAGCATGGTGGCCCATCAACTGACGCTGACCGGGTGGACATGACGATGCGGCTTTGTGATCATCGGGGCCCATGGGCAACGGGCAAAGTCTGCGTGAGATGCTCCTGGCTGCCGAGGAGCGCGACCGGCGTGAACTCGGGACACGGCACGCAAGCGCGGCCCGACGCATCAGCCCCACTGCCTCGACGGGTGCAATCGCACGGCAGTTTCGCCTGCAGGACGAGGACTCAGCGCGATTCCGTGCACTTCGGGCAGAGAACGAGCGACGGTTCCGGGCGGCATCAAAGTCATGGCCCTCAAGCTACACCTGAAAGACTTCGATGACGGCTGGCCCCGAGCGAATGCCACACGTTGCCGCCGGTCACCGCCGGCGGCAGTAGTCGAGCTTGTCCACCTCCGCGCGCATGGCGTCGACGAACGCCGGAAGGGCGTCTTCACACCCAAGCCCGACACATCCCGGTATGCGGTCCGATGCGCTGAACGCCGCCCCGACGAAAAACTCGGCAACCTTCTTCATCCCTTCCCGGTACAGATCGAGCGCCCGATCGCGCGCCTCGCCTTCCAAGGGTGCATCAGGATTGCGGAAAGGGATGACGTTGCTCACGGCGGCGTCATCCTGAAGCGTTGGAGGATCTCGCGCACCTGATCAACTATTTCCGCTGGGACGCCGGCCTCCTGCGCCAGCCACTGCGCCACACCCGGCAAACGCTCGGCCAGGGCAGTTTCCTCGTCCTTGTGGCGCCTCACGTAGTAGCCACTGGGACGCCGTTCGATGATCAAGCGATCGCCAGCCGCATCGCGGCGGGTCTTGCCAGGGGCTATCGGGCTGAACTCTTTTTCTGTCACGGCGCCAGCCTCGAGGAGCGCTTCGCGCGTGCCAGAGTACTGCATGCACAAATCATCCCAGGCATCCCTGCTGATTTCGATCTTGATCATGTCTTTGACCTTCGCCCGACTCGTCTCGCCAGTCTTGCTCATGTGCACGCTCCTCAGTTAACGGCTCTGGGCCTCGCGCTTGGGCGGCGTCCAATACAGCGGCAGAATCGCCGGCGCGAACAGATCGAGCGCGTGATCTAGATACAGGTAGCTGAGCGAATACTTGCCGCTCTTTCGCCTGATGATGTCCGCGCTCCCGAATCCTTTGGTTCGGCGGCGACCACGCCCGCACTTCGATAACCGCATCCATTCCGGGTGCATGAAGCGGTGCTTGATCAGGTCCGCAGGATCGCCGCTGACTGACAGGTAACAACCGGCATCATCATCAACGAAGTGTGGGGTCTCATGGTTGAACCACTCCACCGAAATGCGGTTGAACACGATACCCGGATACGTGGCGGCAAGCGTCTTGAGTTCGCGACTGTCCGGGAAGTACCGGGCACATTGCCGACCGCCGGCACCGCAGACCTCAATTCCCTGCCCTGCCATGGCTTTGAGGAAGCGCCCTGTATCCGCAGATGCCTCAGACGCCGGCTTCGCCTTGCCGCGCTTACTCATGGCCGTCCCCCTCATCTTGGTCAGCGCTTTCGCGGGGGATCTGCGGCATTTCAGTCGTCATCGGGATCGGCCGCGGCACTTTGCGGCGCGTGGCATTGAGCGGGTCATGTGAGCTTTCCGCGAAGTAGCCCAGAAAGTCATTCATCACGCAGCAAAAGCCCTGCAGGGCGATGCGGCTTCCGCTGGCCTGAAGCTCCTCTATCGCGCGTAGCAGGAAATTGAACTGCGGACGCCCTTCGCGAAACTCAGCGCCCACCCCTGTCTCATCGAGTGTCGCATCGCCCGCATCCTCCAGCATCCTCATGGCAACCTTGATGCCGCGCTGCCACTCGAAGCACGCCACCTGCTCGGCCGGTTCGGACCCACTCGCGATATAGCGACCCACGCAATGACCCGCCTCAGCCCCGGACCCATTGCCGGATCCCGCCCCGCCAATCGATGTGACGTTAGTCATGATTGCACCCCCGGGCCGCGCTGGCCCAAGGTTGTTTCCCCCGCAGAGTCTTGGCAACGGCCTCCAGCCGCAGCTGCGCACGGCTCACCAGCGCCGCGTAGCGCTGCACATCCGGCGGCAGGTTCACCAGCCGCACCAGCGCAGGCAGGGACTCAGGGGCGGCCCAGCGGGCCTCCAGTGCGCGATTGTCCAGGTACAGCGCCTCGATGAAGGCGCCGGCCAGGGCCCTCAGTACCTCGCCTTGATCGGCGCTGATGGCCGCGTCAAACCGGCCAGTCATCTCCTGCAGGGTGGCCCGGGAGCGTGGCGCACTGCGCAGGGATCGGGCGATTGGATCGGGCTTGCGCGGAATTTCCGCAGCTGCGGAATCTGCCGTGTGCAGTGCACTGGACGCGGCAGTGGACACAGATTTCGAGGGGGCGAATCTTGGCATGGAAGGGTCTCCTTGGGAGTGGACACAAAGGTGGACACAAGCCGACAAGGAGAACCACGTAAATCATTGGTCGGGGCGACAAGATTCGAACTTGCGACCCCTTGCACCCCATGCAAGTGCGCTACCAGGCTGCGCCACGCCCCGACCGTGCCGAAATGATAGCCGAAAGAGCTCGGCGCATGGCGCGAAAATGGCGCTTGGGAACCTGCGTTGTGTCGCTGGCCCGAAAAATCACCGGCGCAGAATGCGCATCAGCTCTTCGAGTTCCACCCGCATCTGGTGAATCAGCTGCTGGCTCTGGTTCAGATCAACCTGGGCATCGTCACCGGCCAGGCGATTGCGTGCGCCTCCAATGGTGAAGCCCTGCTCATACAGGAGGCTGCGGATTTGGCGGATGACCAGCACGTCCTGCCGCTGATAATAGCGTCGATTGCCGCGCCGTTTGACCGGCTTGAGCTGGGGGAACTCCTGCTCCCAATACCGCAGCACATGCGGCTTGACCGCGCACAGATCGCTGACTTCCCCGATCGTGAAATACCGCTTGCCGGGAATGGCCGGCAATTCGTTGTTATTGCTTGGTTCCAGCATACGCCTCGACGCGTGCCTTGAGTTTCTGCCCCGGTCGGAAGGTTACGACACGGCGGGCACTGATCGGGATCTCTTCACCGGTCTTCGGATTGCGGCCCGGCCGGCGATTCTTGTCCCGCAGATCGAAATTTCCAAACCCCGACAGCTTCACCTGCTCCCCGGAAGACAGCGCCGAGCGGATTTCTTCAAAAAACAGATCCACCAGTTCACGCGCTTCCCGCTTGTTCAAGCCAAGTCGATCAAACAGGGCCTCGGCCATTTCCGCCTTTGTCAGGGCTGCCATTTGCTTATTGGTCTCTTATCGTGGCGTTCAACTTCTGCCGTAACTGCCCGACGACGACTGCTACGACGGCATCCGCATCTTCGTCAGTAAGCGTGCGTGAAGAATCCTGCAAAATCAAGCCCAAAGCGATACTTTTTCGACCGGATTCTATCCCCAGGCCCCGATAGACATCGAAGACTCGAAGTTCGCGCAGCAGACCTGAGGCGCTAACACTAACATTTTCCTCGATGTCCGCGAATGTCACGGCTTCGTCCACGACGATCGCAACGTCTCTTCTGACAATCGGGAATTTGGATATTTGTTTATATGTCAATTGATTGCATATAAAACTTGATCCTATTTCAAGCTCAAATAGATACGTGGAAGTCCCGAGATCGAATGTGCGCGACACGCGGGGATGCAACTCTCCCAGCCAGCCGATTTCCCGAAAGTTGCGCAGGATACGTGCGGTGCGCCCGGGACGAAGGCATGCCAGTTCACCTGCGCGGAAGGCGAACTCTGAAGGTGCACCGGTCAGGTCGAACAGCGACTCAAGGTCACCCTTGACATCATAGAAGTCCGCGGCCTCAGTGCCGGCCGCCCATTGCTCGGGTCGACGGGCGCCCGTGATGACGCCGGCCAGCGCCTCGACCTCGTTCGTACCATCCGGTCCCTGCAGATATCTTCGTCCGAATTCGAAGATGCGGACGCGGGCTTGCTGGCGGCGCAGGTTCTGTGAACAGGTACGCAGGAGCCCCGGCCAGAGCGACACCCGCATCGACCCGAGTTCTGGCGAGATGGGATTTGCAAGCTGCAGGTCCGCAACATCCGGAAACAGCGCTCGCTGATCAGCGGGATTCACGAAGCTGTATGTGATGACCTCACGATACCCACGGTCGGCAAGGCTGGTCAGCAGCCTTGCATGTGGAACTCGCGTTTCGCTTGCAGTCCCGCCCTTCTGTTCGACCACCGCATGCCGAGGCGCTATGGTGTCGAAACCACGCAGTCGCGCGATCTCTTCCACCAGATCCACCTCTATCCGAAGATCGAAGCGATGGCCGGGAATTCCTGCTCTCCAGCCCGCCGGGGTCTCCACAACCCGCTCGCAGACTGCGCCAAGCAGGGCGCTCGCCTCGTGCTCGGGCACCTCGGCGCCCAGGAGGCGAGCGAGCCGCGTGCGCCGCAGGTCGATCTGGACCGGAGCACCCATGGACGTACCCTGCACCGCGTGTGTGGGGCCCGGCACTCCGCCGGCAATCTGCAGCAGCAGCGCGGTGGCGCGTTCGATGGCCTGAAGCGGCAGACCCGGATCCACGCCGCGCTCGAAGCGCTGCGCCGCATCCGTGAACAGTCTGAATCTTCGCGCCCGACCTGCAACGCAGGCCGGAGTGAAGTGTGCTGCCTCGAGCAGGATGTCGATGGTCCGATCGGATATCGCCTTGTCCATTCCGCCCATGACGCCTGCAAAACCCAGAATGCTTTCAGCATCGGCAATCACGAGGCAGTCCGGCTGCA
Organism: Steroidobacteraceae bacterium; assembly: GCA_044226785.1. Classification (GTDB taxonomy): domain Bacteria; phylum Pseudomonadota; class Gammaproteobacteria; order Steroidobacterales; family Steroidobacteraceae; genus TMP-86. The sequence goes on from JBGAGK010000020.1 coordinate 11,419, forward strand.
GCGGGTACACATTGCCATCGAGCAACTTCGCCGGTTCGTCGGGTTTGGCCCACCGGACCTCGATCCCGGCCGAAAGCAGGCCCAGATCATAGGCGTGCATGGGCTGGCCCAGTTCCATCATCACGTAGTTGGTGACATCCACTGCTGCGCTGATGCTGTTGATCCCCACCCTGCGCAGCCGCTCCTTCAGCCACGCAGGTGACGCCGCGCCCGTGCGGATACCCCGTACGATGCGGCTTGCAAAAACCGGACAGGCATCCGGCGCTTCGATGCGAACCGGAAACGTGTCCTTGTGAACAGCCGGTACCGGCGTGATCACGTGACGCAAGGCCGAGCGTGTGACAGCGGCGTGGTAATCACGTGCGATGCCCAGGACGCTCATGCAATCGCCACGATTGGGCGTCGCGTTGACTTCCATGGTCACATCATCAAGATCCAGCAGTTCGCGCAAACCCTGTCCCAGCGGCGCATCCTGTGACAACTCGAGGATGCCATCCTGATCCGGACCCAGGCCCAGTTCACGCGATGAACACAGCATGCCTTCGGACTCGATGCCTCGCAGTACGGCACGCCCGATGAGCAGGTCCCCGGGCAGCCTCGCGCCCACCATGGCGACGGCGACCCGGATGCCGGCACGGGCGTTGGGGGCGCCGCAGACGATCTGCAGCCGGTTCTCACCATCCGTTGTCACCTTGCATACACGCAGCTTCAGGGCATCGGGATGCTGAACGGCTTCCAGAACGGAACCCACGACCACTCCGGTGAAATACGGAGCAGCCGGTGTGAGGGACTCCACTTCCAGACCCGTCAGCGTGAGCCGCTTCGCAACCTCCGGGGCCGGAGGCATCGACGGCATGAATTCCCGGAGCCATGAATGGGTGACTTTCATGGAAACTGCTTCAGGAAACGAAGATCGTTTTCGAAAAACATGCGCAGGTCGTTCACATCGTAGCGAAGCATCGCAAGCCGCTCGATACCCATCCCGAATGCATATCCCTGCCAGCGTTCCGGGTCGATTCCCGTTGCTTTCAGCACGTTCGGGTGGATCATCCCGCTGCCCAGGATCTCCAGCCAGCCGGTTTGCTTGCAGACGCGACATCCCTTGCCTGCGCAGAACACGCACTCGATGTCCACTTCCGCGGAAGGTTCCGTGAACGGAAAATACGAGGGCCTCAGGCGCACGCCGAGCGGACGCTCGAAGAACTGTTCCACGAACGACAGCAGAATCGCCTTGAGGTTGGCCATGCTGACATTCTCTCCGACAACCATCCCCTCCACCTGATGGAACATGGGCGTGTGTGTCATGTCGGAGTCGCAGCGGTACACACGGCCGGGCGCAATGATCGCGAACGGTGGCGGAGTGATGCTCATGGCGCGGATCTGTACCGGCGAGGTATGCGTGCGCAGAAGCCGCCCATCCGGAAAATAGAACGTGTCGTGCATTGCCCGCGCCGGATGATCCGCGGGAATGTTCAGGGCGCCGAAATTGTGGAAGTCATCCTCGATCTCGGGCCCTGTGGCGATCTGGAAACCCGCCTGCCTGAAGATGGACTCGATGCGCAGCCGCGCCTTGGTGACCGGATGGACGCTTCCACATTCCTCGCCACGCCCCGGCAAGGTGACGTCGATGGCGCCCGAGGCCAGTTCACGATCGAGCCGCGCAGCCTGCAGCACATCCCGCCGCTGGACGAGAGCCTCGTGCAGGACCTGCTTGGCTTCATTGATGCGCTGACCCGCCGCAGGACGCTCGGCGACCGGCATCGTACCCAGCGCCTTGAGCTGTTCGGTCAGCACTCCCTTGCGCCCCAGCAACCGCACCCGGTGTTCTTCGAGCACCGCGAGATCCACGCTGGCGGCGATTTCCGCCAGCGCCTGCTCGATGACCGCGGCAAGCGTCTGTCCAGCGCTCATCGCATCCGACCTCGCTTCAGGCTGCCAGAGCGGCCTTGGCCCTTTCGGCGATGGCCGCAAATGCCGGCAGGTCGTGGACCGCGAGATCCGCGAGGACCTTTCGGTCGATGCTCAACCCGGCCTTGCCCATACCGTCAATCAGACGGCTGTAGGAAAGTCCCGAAAGGCGGGCCGCTGCATTGATCCTTGTGATCCAGAGTGCGCGATATTCGCGCTTCTTCTCGCGCCGGCCACGGTACGCATACTGGCCGGCCTTGATGACCGCCTGCTTGGCTGTGCGGAATACCTTGCGGCGGGCGTTGAAATAGCCCTTTGCCTTCTTGAGGACCTTCTTGTGACGGCGCCCTGCAATGACGCCACGTTTTACTCGTGCCATGTTTGACTCCTGACGTTGGGGCGGCGCACTAGGCGCTCGGCATCATCTGCTTGACGCGACCGATATCGGTCTCGTGCACATGCGACTCGCGCCGCAACTGGCGCTTACGCTTGCTGGGCTTCTTCGTCAGGATGTGACGACGATGGGACTGGCCGCGCTTGAAGCCGCTCGCTGTTTTCACGAAACGCTTCGCCGCAGCCCGCTTGGTCTTCAGTTTGGGCATGCTCTACTCCTGCTTTTAATAGCCCGGTTCGCAAACGCCGATCTCCCCTCGGGAGAACTCCGGCGCCGCTTCGGGCGGATGACGGACTTGTTTAGGGCCCGCCGCTCACTTCTTCTTGGGTCCGAACACCATGACCATCTGTCTGCCTTCCATCAGCGGATTCTGCTCCACCGTGGAATGCGTACTCAGATCCTCGGCGATGCGCGCCAACAGGCGACGGCCGATGTCCTGATGCACGAGCTCCCGGCCCCGGAAACGCAATGTCACCTTGGCCTTGTCACCCTCGGTCAGGAAGCGGATCAGATTACGCAGTTTGACCTGGTAATCCGCCTCTTCCGTTCCAGGGCGAAACTTCACTTCCTTGACCTGGATCTGCTTCTGCTTGCGCTTCGCCGCGTGCGCCTTCTTGTTCTGTTCGAACAGGAACTTGCCGAAATCCATGACCCGCACCACGGGTGGCGCTGCCATGGGCGAGACTTCGACGAGATCCAGTTGCTGCTGGTTGGCCATGTCCAGGGCCGCTGCGCGACTCATGACACCGGCCTGGCTGCCATCGGCAGCGATCACCCGGACTTCGGGTGCCGAAATTTCCTCATTCCGCCTTACGCGCTTCGACGTTGCGATAACTGATCCTCCAAAACATGACGGCCGCGGCTCGCGCTTTCCCTGGCAAGCCCGGCGGTGAGCTCCTCGAGCCCTACACTGCCAAGATCCTTGCCATTGCGCGTGCGCACGGCCACCGTGCGTCCCTCGACCTCCCGGTCGCCCGCGACCAGCAGGTACGGGATGCGTTTCAATGTGTGCTCGCGGATTTTAAAGCCTACTTTCTCGTTCCTCAAGTCTGTTTCGACCCGAAGCCCCTGATTTCTCAAGTGTTCCACGCACCCTTCGGAATACGCCTTCTGTTTGTCGGTAATGGCCATGACCACAGCCTGCACCGGTGCGAGCCAGGTTGGGAGCTTTCCCGCATGATGCTCGATCAGGATCCCGATGAAGCGCTCGAGGGAACCGAACATGGCGCGATGCAGCATGACCGGGGCATGTTTCTGACTGTCCTCCCCGACATACTGGGCGCCCAGGCGAATCGGCAGGTTCAGATCGACCTGCAAGGTGCCGCATTGCCAGTCCCGGCCTATGGCATCTCTCAGGACGAACTCGAGTTTCGGCCCGTAAAAGGCTCCTTCGCCTGGATTCAACGTGGTCTCGATTCCCGCCGCATCGGCTGCTGCCCTGAGCGCAGCCTCGGCCCGGTCCCAGGTCTCATCCGACCCTACTCGTTTTGCCGGCCGGTCCGAGAACTTGATGCGCACATCCTCAAATCCGAAGTCCCGATAGATATTCAGGATTGCCTGAGTCACCGATACGGACTCGGCAGTGATCTGATCCATCGTGCAGAAGATGTGGGCATCGTCCTGGGTGAAGGCACGCACCCGCATCAGGCCATGAAGCGCGCCGGAGGGTTCGTAGCGATGCACCTTGCCGAATTCAGCAAACCGCAACGGCAATTCGCGGTAGCTGCGAAGCCCCTGGTTGAACACCTGGACATGACCCGGACAGTTCATGGGCTTGATGGCAAATACGCGCTCGTCCGGCGTCCGGGTCATGAACATGTTCTCGCCGAATTTCTCCACATGACCCGACTGGATCCACAGTTCGCGATCCATGATCTCCGGTGTATTGACCTCCTGGAAGCCAGCTTCCAGCTGCCGCTCGCGCATGTACTTGATCAACACCTGGAACATCGTCCAGCCCTTCGGGTGCCAGAACACGGCCCCTGGCGCTTCATCCTGCAGGTGGAACAGGTCCAGTTCCCGTCCGATGCGTCGATGGTCGCGCTTTTCGGCTTCTTCAAGCCGGGTCAGGTAATCCTTCAGCTGCTTTTCGTTGGCCCAGGCAGTGCCATAGATCCGCTGCAGCATCTCGTTTCGCGAATCGCCTCGCCAATACGCACCGGCGACTTTCATCAACTTGAATGCCTTCAGGCGCCCGGTGCTGGGGACGTGTGGTCCGCGGCAAAGGTCTTCCCAGTCGCCCTGCTGGTAAAGGCTGATGGTCTCACCCTGAGGGATCTGTCCGATGATCTGCGCCTTGTACTGCTCGCCGATGCCCTCGAAATGCGCCACCGCGGCATCCCGGGGAAGGGTGCGCCGCCTGACAGGCAGGTCCCGTTGCGCGATCTCGCCCATTCGCTTTTCGATGGCAGCGAGATCCTCGGTCGAGAATGGGCGCTTGAACGCAAAGTCGTAATAGAAGCCGTCCTCGATCACCGGGCCTATGGTCACCTGGGCGTCCGGAAACAGCTCCTTGACGGCATGCGCCAGCAGATGAGCTGTCGAATGCCGGATGATCGACAGACCTTCCGGATCCTTCTCGGTGATGATGATCAATGATGCGTCGTGGTCGATGAGGAACGAGGTGTCGACCAGCCTGCCGTCGACCCGCCCCGCCAGTGCCGCCCGGGCGAGCCCGGCCCCGATGGTTTCGGCAACCCCGGCCACTGTCACGGCCTGGTCAAAACGTCTCTGGCTCGAATCCGGAAGGGTGATGATTGGCATAGGCGCGCAAATATAACGCAAGCGGGCGCCGGACGCCCCGTGCAATGGTGCGCGCTAGTGGGATCGAACCACTGACCCCCACCATGTCAAGGTGATGCTCTACCGCTGAGCTAAGCGCGCCGATCAGGACGGCGCGAACGATACCGGATTTGGCTGTGGCAATAAAGCCCCGGCATCCACGAACTTGAACTGCGCATCGCCGATCACGATGACATCACCGTCCTTCATCTTGTGCCGGCTGACCTTGCGCCCATTGATGACCACGCCATTCGTACTGTTGAGATCCTCGATGATGCAATGGCGGGCATTGCACAGGATCAATGCATGATGGCGGCTGACCGAAGAGGATTCGAGTCGTATCTCACTTTCCGGCGCCCTGCCGATGCGTGTCCGCTGGTCAAGTGCGTAGGTCGTTGCCGCGCCGTTGTCGATCCTGATCAGGCTGGGGGTAAACGCCTGTGCCGGAACCACCTGCTCCGCGGGAGCCGGTGCCTGCCCGGTGCCCAGCCGTTCGATGCTTGACTGCAACCGGCCGAGAACCTGCGCGCTGGTATTGGCGCTGCGCTCCAGCCTGCGGATGAGGAACTCACGTTCCTCCAGTGCGCCTTTGGAGCGCTCCAGCTGGCCCTGCAGTTGATTGATCTGATCGTGCGCCTGTTCGAGGGACTGGCCCTTGATCTGGAGATCGGAGCGCAATTCCCGGATTTCCGCCTCCGCCTGTTCGACCGGCCTGCGCACTTCATTCAACTGCGTGGTGACCAGGGCAAGCTCGCTCTCGAGCTTGTCTGCCCTGCTCCTCTGTACGACCAGATCGGCTTGCACGGCCTCGACAGCCGCCGATTGACGCTGCAGGGACTCGTCATCCCGCTTCTTCTGAGCCTGGGCCTCGCTCAGCATGCGATCCATTTCCGCCATTCGCACCAGATGCTCTGCCTGTGCGGCTTCGAGAGACTCGACTTGCCTCTGCATCTGTGTGCGGGACTCGCGTTCGGACTGGAGCATGCGGTCGCGCGCGGAGATCTCCTCTGTCAGTCGGTCCTGCACCTGCGCTGATTGTGCGGCAGCAGCTTTGCATTCAGCCTCCGCTGCGAGCCGCAGGGATGCGAGTTCCTGTGTGGATCGGGTCAGATCAGCCTGGCTTGTTTCAAGATCCCGGACAAGGACCTTCTGCTGCTGCTCCCTGGCTTCCAGTGCGGATTCCAGGTTCTGGACCCGCTCCCGGGTGCGGGCCAACGTCGCTTCAAGGTCCCGGATTCCTTGGGCACTGGCCTCGGACTGCGCCTGCACCTCGCCCAGCTGCATTGCCAGCGTGTTGGCGCGCATCTCGGCTTCGCTACGCCCGGATTGCGCAGCTGCCAGATGAGAGTCCAGTTCACGAAACAGGCCCTCACCGTGATGACGGCGCCACTCTCGTGTTCGCAGATTCTCGAGGAACGCGCTGGACTGGTCGCGGTATCGGGCTGCCTCGCGTTGGGCTTCCGCCAGGGCCTGTTGTTCCCGGGCGATTCGGGTCTTCAGGTCTCCGATTGTGCGCTGGGCTTGGTCCAGCTGCTGCTGCCCCGATTCGATCCGGGAGCGCGAATCTTCAAGCTCATGTTCCAGCCGCGCGCGTGTTTGTGCCAGCTCCTCCCCCAGCCGGGCGCGCGCGTCTGACAACTCCTCGCTGAGCCGGTCCCTCGTTGCCGCATGCTCATCCAGCATCCGTGCCCGGACATCCTCGGACTCGGCTTTCAATCTGGCGTACGCGGAAGCTGACTCGGCAAGTTGTTGCTGCAGACCGGACTGTTGGTGGTGCAGCTCCACGATTGACTGGTCGCGTTCACCAGCCGTGTGCAGGGCCCGCGCCAGTGATTCCTCGCGAGCGGCCAGCGTCGTGCGCAGGGCCTGCGCCTCTCCGCTGACTCTCAGGACTTCACGTGTCGACTCCTCGAGCTGTCCCCGCAGGGAACCCAGATCCCGCTCGAGCGCCTCCTGGTGGGCCGCCTGTTGTGCAATACGCTCTTCTGCCAGTTGCACGCTTGCAATCAGCGCGGGCAGATCCACGTGCGACTGGCGGTCTTCCGCGGTGAGGGAAAGTGCATCCTGGCGGACAGGGACCAGCGTGTCCGCACTCTGGGCAGACAGCTTCATCATGTCCAGCACTGGAAGTTCGTCTGTCTTGTCCAGATCCGCTTCCGGTACCGGATGGGTTTCCTGCACCTTTGCCATCGAGCGTAAGTCTAGCCCACACCTTGACCTGGGCAGTGTGATGAACGGCGCGCTTTGCGCAAATTATGTCATATCAGCCGGCCCGCCGGGTGCTGACACCGAAAGCGGCATTTTTCAGCTTCTGGATCTCGTCCCGGATCCTTGCTGCCTGCTCGAATTCCAGATTCCGGGCCAGCCGGAGCATTTCGGCCTCCAGCTTCCTGATGTGTTTCGCTGCCTTTTCGGGAGCCATCTCGGGTATGGAGGCCTGGTACATGGAGTCCTCATCGCGGGCGCCCTCCATCACATCCGCAACCCCTTTGACGATGCTTCTGGGGGTGATGCCATGCTGCTGGTTGAAATTCATCTGGCGCTGCCGCCTGCGCTCGGTCTCAGCAAGCGCGCGCTCGATCGAGCCGGTGCGGGTATCTGCATACAGTATTGCCTTTCCATTGACATTGCGTGCCGCCCGCCCGATGGTCTGGATCAGCGAACCCGCTGAACGAAGGAAGCCCTCCTTGTCGGCGTCCAGAATGGCCACCAGCGACACCTCGGGCATGTCAAGGCCTTCGCGCAGGAGATTGATGCCTACAATGACATCGAATCTCCCGAGCCGCAGATCCCGGATGATCTCGGTCCGTTCCACCGTGTCGACATCCGAGTGCAGGTAACGCACTTTGACCTGATGTTCGGTCAGGTATTCGGTCAGATCCTCGGCCATACGCTTGGTGAGCGTCGTAACGAGCACACGCTCATGACGGGCAACCCGCAGGCGGATCTCGGAAAGCAGGTCATCCACCTGTGCACGGACTGGCCTGACCTCGACTTCCGGGTCAACCAGGCCAGTTGGCCGTACCACCTGTTCCACCACCTGGCCGGAATGTTTCAGCTCGTACGGTCCCGGAGTTGCCGAGACGTAAATGGTCTGAGGCGCCATGCGTTCAAACTCATCGAAGCGCAGCGGGCGGTTGTCCAGGGCTGAGGGCAGCCGGAATCCATATTCCACCAGCGTTTCCTTGCGGGAGCGGTCGCCACGGTACATGGCACCCAGCTGCGGGATGGTCTGGTGGCTCTCGTCGATGATCAGCAGGGAATCGGGAGGCAGGTAATCGAACATGCACGGCGGCGGCTCTCCCGCCTGGCGACCGGAGAGGAACCGTGAATAGTTCTCGATGCCTGGGCAATAACCCACTTCGTTCATCATCTCCAGATCGAATGTGGTGCGCTGCTGCAACCGCTGCGCTTCCAGCAGCTTTCCCGCGGCATGCAGCTCCGCAAGCCGGACACGCAATTCATCCCGGATCTGCGAGATGGCCTGATGCACACGCTCCCGCGGCGTCACGTAATGTGTCGAGGGAAAAATGGTCAGGCGCGGGACCTTGCGCAGGATCTCCCCGGTCAGCGGATCGAAGCAGCTCAATGCCTCGACAGCATCGTCGAACAGCTCAACCCGGACCGCGTCACGGCCGGATTCGGCAGGAAAGATGTCGATGATGTCTCCACGTACACGAAACGTACCCTGATGCAGATCCATCTCGTTGCGCGTGTACTGCATGTCCGCGAGTCGTCTCAGGAGTTTGCGCTGATCCAGCGGCTCGCCCCGGGACAGGTGGAGCACCATGCTGAGGTATGCCTCGGGATCACCCAGACCGTAGATGGCAGACACGGTGGCCACAACGATCGCATCGGGGCGTTCGAGCAGGGCCTTGGTTGCGGAAAGCCTCATCTGCTCGATGTGTTCATTGATCGAGGAATCCTTCTCGATGTAGGTATCGGAGGAAGGAACATAGGCCTCGGGCTGGTAGTAATCGTAATAGGAAACGAAATACTCCACGGCGTTCTTCGGAAAGAATTCGCGGAACTCGCCGTACAGCTGCGCAGCGAGCGTCTTGTTGTGAGCCAGGATCATGGTCGGTCGCTGCAACTGCGCGATGACGTTGGCCATGGTGAAGGTCTTGCCGGAACCGGTCACTCCGAGCAGCGTCTGGTGGGCAAGCCCGTCACGCAGTCCTGTTACGAGTTTCTGGATGGCCTGAGCCTGATCGCCGGCAGGCCGGAATTTGCTCGATAAACTGAAGTCCATGGAGGAATTGTCCACCAGGCTGCTCCAAATGCAATGCGCATGGAAGCGCCGAGCCGATTCTCGTACACTGCGCGCGTCCAGCAGGCCCACAGGTCAATTTCACCGTGCCAATCCAGCTTTCCAGCCGCGTCCGGTCGGTCCGGCCATCGCCAACTCTCGCTGTCACCGCCCGCGCTGCACGGCTCCGGGCCGAGGGCAGGGACATCATCAGTCTGGGGGTGGGCGAACCCGATTTCGACACCCCCTTGCACATTGCCGAAGCGGGCATCGAGGCAATTCGCAAAGGGCTGACGAGATATACGGTCGTCGACGGCACTGCGGAGCTCAAGGATGCCATCATCGAAAAATTCAGGCGTGAAAACGGCCTGACCTACACACGTCAACAGATCATCGTCTCCTGCGGAGCCAAACAGACCTGTTTCAACCTGTGCGCCGCCCTGCTCGACCCGGGTGACGAGTGCATCATTCCGGCACCCTACTGGGTTTCTTATCCGGACATGGTACTGCTGGCCTCAGGCAGACCCGTCACCCTGTTTGCAGGCCTCGATCAGGGCTTCAAGATCACTCCCGAGCAGCTCGATGCCGCGATCACCCCGCGGACACGGCTGCTGCTGTTGAACAGCCCGGGCAATCCGACCGGCGCCGCATACAACCGTGCTGAGCTGCGGGCACTGGGTGAGGTACTGGCCGCCCATCCGCAGGTCGTGATCGGCGCTGATGAAATGTACGAGCACATCTACTGGGCTGAGGAGCCGTTTACGAGCTTTGCCCAGGCAAATCCGCATCTTCATGATCGGACCGTCACGATCAATGGCCATTCCAAGGCATACGCCATGACTGGCTGGCGAATTGGCTACTGTGGCGGTCCCGCCGAACTGGTCACCGCCATGGCTACCGTGCAGGGGCAATCGACGTCCAATCCTCCGAGCATGTCGCAGCACGCTGCAACCGTCGCACTGAACTCCGATCAGTCTTGCATCGCCAGGATGAACCAGGCCTACCGTCAACGGCATGACTTTCTGGTCTCTCGGCTGAATCGGCTGCCTGGGTTTTCCTGTCGCCCGGGCGCCGGCACGTTCTACGCATTCGCGGACGTCCGGCAGGCCCTGCATCGCTTCAATTTCGGAGACGATGGCGCTCTTGCCGACTATCTGCTGTCGGAAGCCGGTGTGGCCGTGGTACCCGGGACGGGCTTTGGCGCTCCCGGGCACCTCCGGTTCTCGTTCGCCTGCAGCATGCAGATGCTGGAAGCTGCCCTTGCCCGGATTGTGTCGGCCCTGGACAAGCGCCTGGCCGGAAGCAACTGAGCGGGCGGGTTTTCTTGACTTCAATGCGCGGCTTCTTGGAAAATCCGCGCCTCTTGTTCGCCAATCATTCCCCGGTAGCTCAGCGGTAGAGCGACGGACTGTTAATCCGTTGGTCGGGTGTTCGAATCACCCCCGGGGAGCCAGACCTGCGGCAGGCACGGGAGTGCTCATGACAGAACCGATTCTGCTTGCCCGGCAGGGCTCCACCGAATGCGCACTGCTTCCCTCCATGGCGAACCGTCATGGACTGATCACTGGCGCGACCGGCACTGGAAAAACCGTGACCCTGCAGGCCCTGGCGGAGGGCTTGAGCCGCATCGGGGTTCCCGTATTCATGGCGGATATCAAGGGAGATCTGACCGGCATCACGCAGAAGGGCACCATTGGAGACAAACTGGCGCAGGTCCTCAAGGAGCGTGGGCTGCCCATGCCGGCACCCTGGTCCTGCCCAGCCACGTTGTGGGACGTGTTCGGCGAGCAGGGTCACCCTGTCAGGGCCACCATCAGCGATATGGGGCCGCTGCTGCTCTCACGCATGCTGGATCTGAACGAGACCCAGGCAGGAGTCCTGCAAGTGGTCTTCAAGATCGCAGATGATGCCGGATTGCTGCTGCTGGATCTGAAAGATCTGCGTGCAGTACTGCAGTACGTGGGGGATTCCAGCGGACAGTTCACTACCGGGTACGGGAACGTGTCGCCCGCGAGCATCGGTGCGATCCAGCGGGGTTTGCTGCAGATCGAGGCCCAGGGAGGCGACCGGTTCTTCGGCGAACCCATGCTCGACATCATGGATTTCCTCCAGAGTGCGAATGGGCAGGGTGTGGTCAATATCATCGCGGCAGACCGGCTGATGAGCAGCCCTCGCCTGTACGCCACTTTCCTGTTGTGGATGCTGAGTGAACTGTACGAGCGCCTGCCCGAGGTCGGGGACCTCGACAAGCCCAAGCTCGTATTCTTCTTCGACGAAGCGCATCTGTTGTTCACGGATGCACCGAAGGTGCTCCTCGAGCGCATCGAGCAGGTGGTACGCCTGGTTCGAAGCAAGGGCGTCGGCGTGTTTTTCGCCACGCAGAACCCGCTGGACATCCCGGATGCGGTGCTCGGGCAGTTGGGAAATCGCGTTCAGCACGCGCTTCGCGCCTTCACGCCTCGTGACCAGGCAGCCGTGAGGAGCGCGGCTAGCACCATGCGCGTGAATCCGCAGATCGACATTGCAAATGCCATTACGGAGCTCGCGGTGGGTGAAGCCCTCGTCAGTCTCCTCGATGAGAGAGGCCGGCCGGGAATCACACAGCGTGCCTTCGTGATACCGCCGGGAAGCCAGATCGGTCCGATCAGCCCGCAACAGCGCCAAGCCCTGATCGCCGGGTCCCTGGTTGCCGGGGTCTACGAAAAATCCGTCGACCGGGAATCGGCATACGAAAAGCTGAAGGGACGCGCGGTGGCCAGTGGCGCTCCTTCCGATGCATCCGGTCGTGCGGGCGCTGATTCGCCTGCTGGTGCAGGCGGATTGCTGGGTTCGCTGAGGGACGTTCTCCTGGGTACCACGGGCCCACGCGGCGGCAGACACGAAGGGCTGGCCGAATCGGCCGCACGATCTGCATTCCGCTCGATAGGCTCGAATGTCGGTCGCCAGATCGTTCGAGGTGTCCTGGGAAGCCTCCTGGGTGGCGGCCGACGCTGAGCGCGATGTCCAGCCGGATCTAGCTGGTCAGGATCTGCTCCGGCTTGCCGCGGCCGATTGCAGCGTGCGAGATCACCGTGCCCGCTGACGCGGTGATGATCAGTGCCATGGCAATCATCTGCACGACAGACAGATGCTCGCCCAGGAGCAGGAAGCCCATCAAGGCGCCGATCCCCGGTTCCACGCTCATGAGCACACCGAACACGCGTGCGGGGAGCCGCCTCAATGCCATCATTTCCAGGGAATAGGGAATTGCGCTCGACAGCAACGCCACCGCAAGCGCCATGACCAGGACGCCTGGCAACTGCAGGCCACGAAAAGCGGCCCCGGCCCCTGAAGGCAGCACTGCCAGCGTCCCGACCAGGGACCCGTATACCACTGCGGGACCACTGCCACCGGCACCTGCGCGCTTGCCGAATACGATGTACATTGCCCAGCTCATGCCCGCGCCGAGCGCCAGCAGCACACCTGTCCGGTCCAGGGAACCATGGTCTGCGACGGGCAGCAACAGGTAGATCCCGGCGATGGCCAGAAGCACCCACAGCACGTCGCGGGTCTGGCGCGAACCCAGCAATGCAAGACCCAGGGGTCCGGCGAATTCCAGGGACACTGCAATCCCGAGTGGAATCCTGGCCAGCGCCGCATAGAACAGGGAATTCATCGTTCCCAGCGCCACACCGTAGGCGATGATCCAGGGCCACAGCCCGCGCGCTACCTGGAATCTCCAGGGCCGCCAGAATGCGAACATCATGAGGGTCGCAAGGGCCAGCCGGAGAATTGCCGTGGCCTGGGTACCGATGACGGGAAACAGGTTCTTCGCAATGGAAGCGCCGGACTGGATGAACAGCATGGCGGACAGAGCCGCGGCGACTGGCAGGAACGGGGACGAGTCTGAGGGTGCACGCACGGTGGCGCATTGTATCCTCGCTGGACATCCAGGCTGTAAGTCTGTACAGTGCGCGGCTTCCAATGACAGGGGTACACGGTCAGTACCCGTAACGCGCACGCGGGTCATCCTGGCGGCACGTCTCATTCGTCAACCCATCTTCCTCGCAAATGACCGCAGCGCTGCCCTGGCCGGCAGTGGCCGTGCGAGCCAGCCAACGAGGATTCCGATGCCATTTTCCGATCTGGGGCTCATGCCCGACCTGTTGCGTGCCATTGTTGAAAAAGGCTACCAGGCACCTACCCCCATCCAGCGTGAGTCGATACCGGCCGTACTGGCCGGCCGGGATGTATTGGCAGGTGCCCAGACGGGCACCGGCAAGACCGCCGGCTTCATATTGCCGATCCTCCAGATGCTTGCGACGACGCCGCATCGAAAGGGTATCGCTCCCCGGGCTCTGGTCCTGACACCCACACGTGAACTGGCCGCGCAGGTGGCCGACAATGCCCGCAGCTACGGCCGGTACCTTCCCATTCGCACCCAGGTGGTATTCGGCGGGGTCAACATCACCCCGCAGATCAAGGCGCTGAAGAATGGTTGCGATCTGCTGGTGGCAACACCGGGCCGGCTTCTGGACCTGCAACAGCAGCGGGCGGCGGATCTGTCGCATGTCGAGGTCCTGGTGCTCGATGAGGCAGACCGGATGCTGGACATGGGTTTCATCCATGACATCAAACGATTGCTCAAGCTCCTGCCTGGCTCGCGGCAAAATCTGCTGTTTTCGGCAACCTGCCCCGACGATATTCGAAACCTCGCGCAGCGATTGCTGCACGATCCGGTGTCGATCCAGGTTACCCCGCGCAATACCGCCGTGGAAGTAGTGAATCAATGCGCCTACCGGGTCCCCAAGGAACACAAGCGTCACCTGCTTGCGCATCTGATCAGGACGGGCGACTGGCATCAGGTGCTCGTGTTCACCCGGACCAAGCATGGTGCCAACCGGCTCTGCCAGCAGCTCGAATCAGCCGGGATTCCGACAGCTGCCATACACGGCAACAAGAGTCAGGCGGCCCGGGTAAAGGCGCTGGAAGGGTTCAAACAGGGTCGGGTCACTGCGCTCGTCGCCACCGAAGTGGCCGCACGCGGCCTCGACATCAAGGAGCTGCCCGTCGTCGTGAACCATGAGCTGCCCAATGTTCCGGAGGATTACGTGCATCGCATCGGCCGGACCGGCCGCGCTGGCGCTGGCGGAACGGCTGTGTCGCTGATCTCACCGGACGAGACGCCATTGCTGCGGGAGATCGAGCGATTGCTGAATCGCAGTGTGCCCGTACAACCCACTCCAGCGTTTCCGACGCCGGAACCAGCCACGATCCGGCCCCAGAGCGCGCACGGCGGGTCGAGGAGCCATCGCCATGCCGCGGTGGCCTCGGACCATCCGGCCTCCACGAAGGCTGCAGCGGCGCGTCCGACGGGCCATGGCAACAGACCGCATGGCCGGCGGCATCACCGCGCCCCTGCGCGCGGCAGTGGCTTCAGTCGGGGATCCTAGCGGACCCAGGCGCTGCCGGTCCGGGTCTGATCTACAGACCCTGCGCGAGCTGCTTCAGGTAGGTGCGAAAGTCCTGGCCCAGCTTCCGGTGATTCAGGCCGTACTCGACCGTGGCCTGGAGGTAGCCGAGCTTGCTGCCGCAATCAAAGCGCTTGCCCTCGAACTCGTAGGCGTAAACGTTCTCGTGTGAGATCAGGCGGGCTATGCCGTCGGTAAGCTGGATTTCGCCACCCGCCCCTTTGCCGATCTGTGCAAGCTCGTCGAATATCCTGCCGGTCAGGAGATAACGGCCTACGACCGCTAGCGTCGAAGGCGCCTTGTCGGGTCTGGGCTTTTCGACGATGTGGGTGATGCGGCTTACCCGCGGCGCACTCGGCGCCTCCACCGAGACGATCCCGTATTTGTCCGTTTCGGCTCTCGGGACACTCTGCACGCCGAGCACGCTGCCGCCGTGCTTTCGGTGAACCTCGACCATCTGCTTGAGACAGGGTATGTCAGCGTTGATCAGATCGTCGGCCAGATGAACCATGAATGGCGCATTGCCGATCACGGGTCGTGCGCACAGGACTGCGTGGCCGAGGCCGAGGGGTGCCGGCTGGCGGATGTAGACGCAGGCAGCCCACGAAGGCAGGATTCCCCGCAGGGTCTCCAGCAGATCGTGCTTTCCCTGCTCCGTCAGGGCTGCATCCAGTTCCGGGTCACTGTCGAAATGGTCCTCAATGGCACGCTTGGAACTGCCGGTGATGAACACCAGTGTTCGCGCGCCCGCGGAGAGCGCTTCCTCCGCCGCGTACTGGATGAGGGGCTTGTCGACGATGGGCAGCATTTCCTTCGGACTTGCCTTGGTGGCCGGCAGGAAACGCGTACCGCGACCGGCGACCGGAAAGACTGCTGTCGTCACGTTGCTGGTACTCATTGGTGGAATGATACCGCAATGAAACCTCCGATCTGAGGCGCAATGCACAAGTCCGGGCTGCACAGATTGAGTCTCCGTGCAGCCCGGAAACCGGTCCGGGATCTTCGCCTTATTGTGTGTCGGTCGCCGACCCTTGCGCCGGTCTGGAGCTACTGGAACCGCCAACCCTGATATTGGCGCGATTGCGCTCGAGCATCTTGGGGCCAAATCCCTTGACCTTGCGCAGGTCTTCAGCGGACTTGAAAGGCCCGTTCCTGTCCCTGAATTGCACGATAGCCTGTGCCCGTGCGAGACCCACGCCCTTGAGCTCCTTGGCGATCTGGGCCGCGTCCGCGGTATTGACATTGACGGGGCCGGCCCGAACGGCCAGCGATGCCGACAGAACTGCGCACAGGCAGATGCAGCGAATGAGTGACGGATGCATGGGTTCCTCCTTGAACTGACAATCGGCGGGTATTCGCCGGAGGAGGATTCTGGATGGGGCAAAGCAACCAGTCCAGACGCCTTGTTTGCCTGAACACCCGGATTTGCAACCCGGACCTCCCGCCCACTCAGTCCCGGATGGGCTGGTCGGCGCCTTCGTTGACGCGTTCGCGCAGATCCTTTCCCGGCTTGAAGTGAGGTACATACTTGCCGGCGAGCGCAACCGCTTCACCTGTTTTTGGATTTCGACCCTGGCGTGGAGGGCGAAAATGCAGCGAAAAGCTGCCGAATCCGCGGATCTCGATCCGTTCCCCGGTCGCCAATGCGTCGCTCATGATTTCCAGCACCTGCTTCACCGCCAGTTCGACGTCCTTGGCCGGCAGGTGCTTCTGCTTCGCCGAGATGATCTCGATGAGCTCAGATTTGGTCATGACCGATCCGTAATTGCCGTTGATCATACGAACTCGAGGCCGGCATGGCGGCGCGGATGCGCCATGCCGGCCGATATGCTCACTCCTGGCCCGCGATATGTTCTTTCAACAGGTCGCCCAGGCTCGTGCCAGTCGGAGCGTCGGTACGATAATTCTGCATCGCCTCCTGCTCATCGTGGATGTCCTTGGCCTTGATCGACAGCGCAATGCTGCGTCCCTTGCGGTCGACACCGGTGAATTTCGCTTCAACCTCTTCGCCCACCTTGAGCAGCGTTCTCGCATCCTCGACGCGATCCCGTGAGAGCTCGGAGGCACGAAGCTGGCCTTCGACACCGTTCCCCAGGTCGATGATGGCACCTTTGGCATCCACCTCGCGCACCAGTCCCTTGACGATGCTGCCCTTTGGATGCTCGGCGATGTAGGCGGAAAACGGATCCTTCGCGAGCTGCTTTACACCCAGGCTGATGCGCTCACGCTCCGGATCGATGGACAGCACCATGGCCTCCAGTTGCTGTCCCTTCTGGTAGCTGTGTACGGCTTCCTCGCCGGGCACGTCCCAGGAGATGTCGGACAGATGGACCAGACCATCGATGCCGCCGGACAGTCCAATGAAGATGCCGAAATCGGTGATTGACTTGATCTGTCCGCTGACCTTGTCGCCGCGGTTGTAGTTCTCGGCGAATTCCTTCCATGGATTGGTCTTGCATTGCTTGATGCCCAGGCTGATGCGGCGACGCTCTTCGTCGATGTCCAGTACCATCACCTCCACTTCCTGGCCCACATGGACCACCTTTGCGGGGTTGACGTTCTTGTTCGTCCAGTCCATCTCGGAAACGTGAACCAGACCTTCGACGCCCTCCTCGATCTCCACGAAACAACCATAGTCGGCGATGTTGGTGACCTTGCCGAACAGCCGGGAGTTGGGCGGGTAGCGACGCGCAATGTTCTGCCACGGATCCGAACCGAGCTGCTTCAGACCAAGGGAAACGCGCTGCCGTTCGCGGTCGAACTTGAGGATGCGCACTTCGATCTCATCGCCCACCTTGACCACTTCGGAAGGATGCTTGACGCGCTTCCACGCCATGTCGGTGATGTGCAACAAGCCATCGATGCCGCCGAGATCGACGAATGCGCCATAGTCGGTGAGGTTCTTGACCACCCCTTTCACGGCTGATCCTTCCTGCAGGTTGTCCAGCAGTGCTGACCGCTCGGCGCTGTATTCCTGCTCGACCACTGCCCGGCGCGACACCACCACGTTGTTGCGCTTCTGGTCGAGTTTGATGACCTTGAACTCGAGCGGCTTGTTCTCCAGGTAGGACGGATCCCGCACGGGACGCACATCCACCAGCGAACCGGGCAGGAAGGCGCGCACGTTTTCGATTTCCACCGTGAAACCGCCCTTCACGCGGCCGGTGATGATGCCGCTGACGATCTCCTGCTTCTCGAAGGACTGCTCGAGGCGGGTCCAGGTACGGGCACGCTTTGCCTTCTCGCGGGACAACCGGGTTTCGCCCGACCCGTCCTCCACGCTGTCGAGCGCCACCTCGACGTGCTCGCCGACGACTGCTTCGATTTCCCCCTTTTCGTTCCTGAACTGCTCGGCTGGAATGACCGCCTCGGATTTCAGTCCGACGTTGACGACCACGAAATCCTGGCCTACGTCGATGATCAGGCCGTTGAGGATCGTTCCCGGCTTGATGCGCTGGTTGGCGATGCTTTGTTCGAACAGTTCTGCAAAACTTTCAGTCATGTGCTGCTACGTCACTTGAAGCCTTGCGGCTTCGGTTCTTGCGCTCTGCCGTTCAGGTCCATCCTCACCGGCAAGCTGTTGTCACCCGGCTCGCTCATTCCCTGGGCCAGCCACCAAAATCATGTATCAGAGACCCAGACGCTGACGGGCAAGCTGCAACACCTGCGCGACCACCTGGTCGATCGTCAATCCGGTCGAGTCGATCACCACTGCATCCGCACTGGGCTTCAACGGCGCAACCGGTCGCATCATGTCGCGCCGGTCACGCTCGGATATCGCGTGCGAAAGGCCGGCAAGATTAGCAGGAAGTCCCTTTTCCATCAACTGCTTATACCGTCTGCGAGCACGTTCGTCCGGACTCGCTGCCAGATAGACCTTCAGGGTTGCATCGGGGAAAACCACGGTACCCATGTCACGTCCGTCCGCCACCAGGCCAGGCGGGCGGGCAAAATTCCGTTGGCGTTCGAGCAAGGCGGCCCGGACAGCGCCGAGCGAGGCAACCCTGGAGGCATCGTTTCCGGCCTCCTCGGTCCGGATTGCAACGGTGACGTCGTTTCCGTCCAGGAGCACCTGTTCGGCGCCATCCGGACCCGACCCGAATCTCAAATCAAGGTGCTCCGCCAGATCAGCCAGGGCCCTGGCATCTCCCAGGTCCATGCCAGCCCGGCGTCCGGCAAGGGCCACCAGGCGGTAAAGGGCTCCGCTGTCCAGCAATGAAAACTTCAGATGGGCGGCAACCGCGCGGCTGACCGTACCCTTGCCCGAGCCGGACGGTCCATCGATGGTGATGACCGGAACCATGGATCCTCAATCCAGGCCGGGAATCTCGTCGAGATCGAAGCCGACGCTGCGAGCCAGATCGACGAACCCGGGAAAGGAGGTGGCCACATTGGCCGTATCATGGACCCGGATGGTGCCCGCGGAACGCAGGCTGGCCACCGAAAACGCCATGGCAATGCGGTGATCGCCGCGGCTGTGAATCTCGCCCGCCGTGAATGCCGCGCCCTGGTCCCGGCCGGAAATGCTCAGGCCATCGGCATATACCTCAAGCTCGACACCCAGGGCCGAAAGGCCGGCCGCCATGACGGCGATCCGGTCCGTCTCCTTCACCCGGAGTTCGGCGGCATTGCTGATCCGCGTCTCGCCTCTTGCGCATGCCGCGGCGATGAACAGGACCGGAAACTCGTCGATGGCCAACGGGACAAGATCCGGGGGCACCGTGATACCCCGGAGCACAGATCGCCGGATCTGCAGATCCGCCACTGGCTCTGCACCGGTCACACCCTGATTCAGGACGCGGATGTCGGCACCCATCTGCCGAAGGATGTCGAGCAGTCCGGTCCGGGTCGGATTCATGCCCACATTGCGGATCAGAAGATCGCCGGGTCCGGCACCCAGCAGACCCGCCACGATGAAAAATGCAGCAGAGGAAAAATCTCCCGGGATGCGCAGGTCGACGGCCTCGAGCCGGGATGGCGGGTCCAGATGCACCCGCCCCCCGCGGCATTGGACGCGCACTCCGCAGGACTCGAGCATGCGCTCGGAGTGATCACGTGAGACTGCGGGCTCGATCACGCAGGTCGGCGAGTCTGCATACAGACCGGCCAGCAACACCGCCGACTTCACCTGGGCACTGGCCATGGGCATGGTGTACTCGATTCCGGAAAGACGCCCGACCTTCCCGATCAGGATCGGAGGCAGACCCTCCGTCGTACTCACGCGGGCGCCCATCAGACGCAGGGGTATGGCAACGCGCTCCATGGGACGCCGGCTCAGGGACGGGTCTCCGATCAACCGGGAATCGAAATGCTGTCCCGCGAGCAGACCTGCAAACAAGCGCATGGCAGTGCCGGCATTGCCCATGTCCAGGTCGCCGCCCGGCGCCTTCAGTCCCCGCAGACCGGCGCCTTGCACCAGCACCTCATCCGGTGCGGGCATGCGCAACTGCACTCCAAGGGCCTGCATGGCGCGCAGGCTGGCCAGGCAATCCTCGCTGGGCAGGAAGCCTTGTACCCGGCTGGTGCCTTCACAGATACCTGCCAGCATCATCGATCGATGGGAGATCGACTTGTCTCCC
Organism: Steroidobacteraceae bacterium; assembly: GCA_044226785.1. Classification (GTDB taxonomy): domain Bacteria; phylum Pseudomonadota; class Gammaproteobacteria; order Steroidobacterales; family Steroidobacteraceae; genus TMP-86. Next base: position 31,780 of record JBGAGK010000020.1, read on the forward strand.
GGCACGCTGATATCCCCTGCAACCTGTCGAATGGGTCGCGCCTGATACACGCGCATGGAGGTTGTCACATCACGGCTTTGGGATAGGAACCGAGAACCCTGTAAAGGGTCGCAATTTTTTCCACTTCCGCAAGTGCCGCTGCAACCGGCGGATCCGATACGTGGCCTTCCAGATCCAGAAAGAACACGTAGTCCCATTTGCGCTTGTGGGAAGGCCGCGACTCGATGCGCGTCATGTTCACACCGTGCCGGGCAAGGGGCTCGAGCAGCCGGTACAGCGCGCCCGCATCATCCGTCCCGACCGCGGAAACCAGCAGGGTGGTCTTGTCGGCCCCACTGCCCGAAAACAGCTTGCGCCCCACCACCAGGAACCGGGTGCTGTTGTCATCCCTGTCCTCGATCTCCCGCGCAAGTACCGCAAGCCCATACAGTTCTGCAGCAGCCTCACCGGCAATGGCGGCGGAACCACGCTCGTCGCGGGCGCGGCGTGCGCCTTCCGCGTTGCTCGCCACGGCCACCCGCTCGACATCAGGCAGATTCTCATCGAGCCATCCGCGACACTGGGCCAATGCCTGGGCATGCGCACACACCCGCTTGATCGCCGACTTGTCGATCGACCGGGCCAGCAGAAAATGGCGGATGCGCATCTCCACTTCACCGCAGATCTTGAGCGGAGAATTCAGGAACAGATCCAGCGTATGATGCACGGAGCCTTCCGTGGAATTTTCGATGGGTACCACACCGAAGTCAGCCACCGCCGCCTCGACTTCGTGGAAGATCTCGCTGATCGAGGGAATCGGGAGCGCGCGCACGGAGTGTCCGAAATGTTTCAGGACTGCCGCCTGCGTGAAGGTTCCCTCCGGCCCAAGGAACGCGACCTTCAGCGGTTCCTGCTGTGCAAGGCACGCCGACATGATCTCCCGGAACAGACGTACGATTTCCTCGTTGCGCAGCGGTCCCTGATTGCGGCGCACAGCGCTTCGCAGTACCTCCGCCTCCCGCTCCGGGCGATAGAAATCGACGGTCCGGCCGCCCGCCGCCTTGGAAATGCCCACCTGCTGTGCCAGGCGGGCGCGCTCGTTGATCAGCCCATGAATGCGCGCATCGATCGAGTCGATGCGCTCGCGTATGCCCGCAAGGTCCAGCGCGACCGGCGTTTCCCCGGAACGACGGGCCGGACCTGCGGTGCGCGGTTTCCGGGTTCTTGCGGTCTTTCGCGGCGATGATGCCATATGGGTCTCCTACGACAACAATCGTGCGGACAGGACACCAGGAATCGACCGGATACGCTCCAGTACGGTTTCCGGAACCACTCCGTCGATGTCTATCAGCGTATAGGCAATTTCTCCGCGGGACTTGTTCAGCAGGTCCGCGATATTCAATCCGGCCTGGGCGAAGCAGGTGGAAATCTGTCCGACCATGTTCGGAACGTTCTCGTTGGCGATCGAGATGCGGGACGTGCCCGGAACCCGCATCAGCATGCATTCCGGGAAGTTCACGGAATTGCGGATATTGCCGTTTTCCAGGAAATCGCGCAGCGTATCCGCCGCCATCACAGCGCAGTTCTCCTCGGCTTCGTTGGTCGAAGCACCCAGATGGGGCAGCGCGATGACTCTCGGGTGCTTCTGCAATGTCGACGACGGAAAATCGCACACGTAAGAGGAAAGGCGTCCTTCGGTCAGGGCAGCCAGCACTGCCGCCTCTTCCACGATGGGGGCGCGGGAGAAGTTCAGGATGACTCCGTTCCCCTGCATCAGACGGAGCCTCGCTGCGTTGACCAGCCCCCGGGTCTTGTCGTTCAGCGGCACATGCAGGGTGACCAGCTGCGAGCGCGCAAACAGATCCTCCAGTGACAATGCCTGCTCGACGGCAGAGGATAGCTGCCAGGCCCGCTGGACGGTGATCAGCGGATCGTATCCCAGTACCCTCATGCCAAGGCCGAGAGCCGTATTGGCCACCTGCACACCGATGGCGCCAAGGCCGACCACCCCGAGCGTGCGGCCGGGCAGCTCGAAACCGACGAATTTCTTTTTGCCCTTCTCCACGGCAGTCTCGATGGCGTGATCGTCGCCCGAAAGCCCGCGGACAAAAGACCATGCATCGCAGATGTTTCGAGCTGCCAGAAACATGCCGGCAATGACCAGTTCCTTCACCGCATTTGCGTTGGCGCCAGGAGCGTTGAACACCGGAATTCCGCGCTTGCTGAGCGGCACGATGGGGATATTGTTGGTTCCGGCACCGGCCCGCGCGACCGCCTTGACAGTTTCGCCAATATTCATGGCATGCATGTCGGCCGATCGCACCAGGATGGCGTCGGGATCATCGAGGTCCGGTGCCACTTCGAAGCGATCGCCAGGCAGCCGTTTCAGTCCCTTGTCGGAAACATTGTTGAGCGTCAGAACCTTGAACATCATGGGATGGATCAGCCTCGGGTGCGTACGAATTCCTGCATGTATGCGATGAGCGCCTCGATGCCGGCCAGCGGCATGGCGTTGTAGATGCTGGCCCTCATGCCGCCCACCGACCTATGGCCCTCGAGATTTGCGAGCCCTGCGCGGGTCGCCCCTTCAAGGAAGGCCTTGTCGAGCCCTGGATCAGCCAGGGTGAACGGCACATTCATCCAGGACCGCGCTTCCAGGGCAACCGGATTGGCGTAGAAGCCGGAGGCGTCGATATATCCGTACAGTCTGGCGGCCTTGGCCTGATTGAGCTCCGCCATCGCCGCAACCCCCCCCTGTCTGCGGATCCACTGAAAGACCAGTGCAGCGATGTACCAGGAAAAGGTCGGCGGCGTGTTGAGCATGGACTGGTTGTCGGCCATCAACCGGTAATCGAAGATCGTGGGTGTACCGGGGCGGGCACGCCCGATGAGATCTTCGCGCACGATGACCACGACCAGGCCCGATGGCCCGATGTTCTTCTGCGCGCCCGCATAGATGAGGCCGAACCGGCTCACATCGATCGGTCGCGAAAGGATGGTGGAGGAGAAATCTCCTACCAGCGGAACACTTCCCGTATCCGGTACATAGTTGAATTCGACGCCACCAATGGTCTCGTTCGGTGTGTAATGGAAATATGCGGAACCCCGGCTGGGCTTCAGGGCCGACTGGGGCGGCAGGGTCGAATACTTGCCACCGGCATCGGCCGCAAGGTTCACCGTGCACAGGCGCCTGGCCTCGGCAATGGCCTTCGCGGACCACTGGCCTGTGTTGACGTAATCCACGGTTGAATCCGCGTGCGCAAGGTTCATCGGGATGGCGGAAAACTGTCCTGTGGCACCACCCTGCAGGAACAGGATCCTGTAATGGGAAGGGACCGCAAGCAGATCACGAAGATCCGACGTCGCGCGTTCTGCAAGGGCAACAAAGGCCTTGCTGCGATGACTGACCTCCATGACCGACATCCCCGCACCATTCCAGTCGAGCATCTCATGGCGAGCCTGCTCAAGGACTTCGAGCGGAAGGGTCGCCGGACCCGCCGCGAAATTGAATACGCGCATCTGAATCATCCCGGGAAGTGGAAACGAAACGAGTTTATCAGGGGATCGACCCCGGTTCAGGCCGTAAACGAAGGTCACTCCCCATCGGGGCCGGAATCTGCCTGCAAGTCCGATTGCTGTCCGGAAATTTCCTCGTCCCCGGCACCCTGTGACAGGCCGTCGAGACACTCCAGCCCCGAGAGACGATCACCCTCCTCCAGCCGGATCAGGCGCACGCCTTGCGTGTTGCGTCCCACGACGGAAATATTGCTGACCGGTGTGCGTACCAGAACCCCGGCCTGGCTCATGAGCATGATCTCGTCATCGAGTTTCACTTGCAATGCGCCCACCATGGCGCCGTTGCGCTCGGTGAGTTGCAGTGCGATGACCCCTTGCCCTCCCCTGCCCTGGAGGGGAAAGTCCTCGATGGCCGTGAGTTTGCCAAAACCGTTCTCCGACGCGGTGAGGATATACCCCTCCTCGAGCACGATCAGGGCATTGACCCGCTGTTCCGGGGCCAGCCGGACGCCGCGCACACCCGCAGCCTCGCGACCCATGGCTCTCACCTGATCTTCGGAAAAACGGATGGCCTTGCCGTCCGTCGTGCACAACAGGATCTCGCGCCTGCCGTCCGTGATGGATGCACCTACGAGCTGGTCGTCATCGTCCAGTGCCACCGCAATGATGCCGCTGGCGCGCTGCCGAGAGAACAACGACAGGGATGTCTTCTTGACCGTACCCTTGCGGGTAGCCATGAACACGAACTTGCCTTCCTCGAACTCCTTGATGGGCAACACGGCGCTGACGCGCTCACCCTCTGAGAGCGGCAACAGGTTCACGATGGGTTTGCCGCGAGAGCCGCGGCTGGCCTGTGGCAACTGATAGACCTTCAGCCAGTACAACTTGCCGTGGTTGGAAAAGCACAGCAACGTGTCATGGGTGTTTGCGACGAACAGCTTGTCGATGAAATCCTCATCCTTGACGGTCGTCGCGGTCTTGCCACGCCCACCCCGCCGTTGCGCCTGATATGCGGATGCCGGCTGGGCCTTGGCATAGCCCTCGTGCGACAGGGTGACCACGACTTCTTCCGGCGTGATCAGGTCCTCGATGGTGAGATCCTCGTGAGCGGAAATGATTTCCGTGCGCCGCCTGTCGCCGAACTCCTCCCTGAGTCCCAGGAGTTCCTCCCTGATGACCTCGAGCAACCTTTCCGGGCGTGCCAGGATGTCAGAGAGCGTGATGATCCGGTTCAGGAGTTCCTGGTATTCCGCGACGATCTTGTCCTGCTCCAGGCCGGTCAGCCGGTTCAGACGCATCTCGAGGATGGCCTGCGCCTGCACATCCGTCAGCCGGTATCCGCCATCGACGATGCCCAGGGGCTGGGCTTCCACAGGCCGGGTGCTGATGGAGCCGGCACGGGCCAGCATCGCGGGCACCGCGCCCGACTTCCATACGCGTCCTGCAAGTGCGGTTCTCGCCTCGGCTGGGGACGGGGATGCCTTGATGGCCGCAATGATCTCGTCGATGTTGGCCAGTGCAATGGCCAGTCCTTCGAGGATGTGTGCACGTTCGCGCGCCTTGCCCAGTTCGAATACGGTGCGCCGCGTGACCACTTCGCGCCGGTGCCGCAGGAATGCTTCAAGCATTTCCTTGAGGCTGAGAAGCCGCGGCTGCCCATCGACCAGCGCCACCATGTTCACCCCGAACACAGTCTCCATCGGAGTCTGTGCATACAGGTTGTTGAGCAGGATCTCGGGGACCTCACCGCGCTTGAGCTCGATGACGACGCGCATGCCATCCTTGTCCGACTCATCGCGCAGGCCATCCGACGCAATTCCTTCGATGAGCTTGTCGCGGACCAGATCGGCAATGCGCTCGATCAGACGTGCCTTGTTGACCTGGTAGGGCAACTCGGTGATCACGATCGCCTGCCGCTCGCCCTTGCCCACATCCTCGATGCAGGTCCGTGCGCGGACATGAAGGCGCCCACGGCCCGTCTTGTAGGCGGCGACGATCTCCTGGGCACCGTTGATGATGCCGGCGGTGGGAAAGTCGGGGCCTGGCACGATCTGCATCAGTTGCGCAAGCGTCAGGTCGGGGTTTTCGATCAGTGCGATGCAGGCCGAGACGATCTCTCCGAGATTGTGCGGCGGGATGTTGGTGGCCATGCCCACGGCGATGCCCGAGGAGCCGTTGACCAGCAGGTTCGGTACCTTCGTCGGCAGGACAGCCGGTTCATGTTCGGATTCGTCATAGTTCGGGATGAAATCGACGGTTTCCTTGTCGATATCGGCGAGCAACTCATGGGTGACACGTGCCATTCGCACTTCCGTGTAGCGCATGGCTGCCGGCGGATCGCCATCCACCGAACCGAAGTTCCCCTGCCCGTCCACCAGCATGTAGCGCATGGAAAACGGCTGCGCCATCCGGACGATGGCGTCATAGACGGACGCATCACCGTGCGGGTGATACTTGCCGATGACGTCACCGACCACCCTGGCGGACTTCTTGTAGGCTTTGTTCCACTCGTTGCCCAGCTCGTGCATCGCATACAGTACGCGCCGATGTACGGGTTTGAGGCCGTCGCGCACGTCCGGCAATGCGCGGCCCACGATCACGCTCATCGCATAGTCCAGATAGGACTTGCGCATTTCCTCTTCGAGGTTGACGGGCAATACTTCGCGTGCGATCCCGGCCATGAGCGAGAGGGGTGTCAGTCCTGGAAAACGGGTGTCAGCGGGCGGCGGCCGGAGCGGCGGAAAAATGCATCTTCATGCGCAAATTCTACCATGACGGATGGATTTGCGGGCGAAATCCCGGCACTTCCTGCCATTTTCATTGCGCAACATCTTCACTGGAGCCGGGCGCACCGGGCCTGAACCGATATACTCCACGCGATGCCGGAAACCGCAGACCTGTTGATCGAGCCGCGATGGATCCTGCCGATGGACGGGCCGGGAAGAATCCTGACCGGACATGCGCTCGCGGTGGCCAACGGCCGGATCCTCGACATTCTCCCGCAGGCCGACGCCGCTCGTGTGCACCCGCATGCCGCGAGGATCTCCCGCCCGTCGCATCTGCTGATGCCGGGGCTCATCGATCCACACGTACGGGCATCTGCCTTCCCTGCGCGGGTAGAAGACGGGCATCGTGCCGGCACCGCCCGGGGGTCTTTGGATCGGCAAGGGTTGAACTTGCCGACCGCGCGGGATGCAATGCTGCTGGCAATTGCCCGCATGATCCGGGGAGGCATCACCTGCTTTGCAGATATGGGATTTTCCCCCGATGAGACTGCGTTGATTGCAGCGGAGCAAGGCATCCGGGCCCGTGCAGGGCTGCCCATATCCGGTTGCCCGAGCACATGGGCACGGGACCCTGCGGAGTATCTGAGCAAGGCTTTGCGGGTGCGTGATGAGTTCAAGGGTCATCCGCGCGTCGATTTTGCCTTCGTGCCCTGTCTTTCCGGAGGAACCAGCGATGAGGCGCTGGAGCGCGTCCGCACGCTGGCTGACGAACTCGACGCACCGGTCGCACTGACTTTGCATGAATCACCGACGGCCGTCGACGCGTCGTTGAACATGCATGGCGAGCGCCCGATACAGCGCCTGGAAAGGCTCGGTCTGCTGAGTCCATCCCTGAACGCAATCCACATGACACAGGTCTGCCCTGCCGATGTGGAACTGGCACGGCAATGTCGCATCAATATCACCCTGTGTCCGGCTTCCAGCCTGGCATCCATCAGCGGCGGCGCTCCGGTCAGGCGGTGGCTGCAATCGGGCCTGCCGATTGCCCTGGGAACGGAGGGCCCACCCGCGAATCATGGCCATGATCTGTGGCAGGAAATGCGCCTCGCGGCAGGGCTCGCAGCGGCGCCTGCCGATGATGGTGCAATGCCTTTGCCGGAGTGGGAGGCCCTTGCACTGGTCACCCGTGGTGCCGCACAGGCTCTGGGTCTGGCCGACCGGATCGGCACGCTCGAATCCGGCAAGTGGGCTGACCTGTGCTGTGTGGACTTCAGTCGTCCCGCACTCGAGCCGGTTCATGATCCTGTTGGTCAACTCGTGCATCAGGGGGGCCGTGACACCATCAGCGATGTGTGGGTTGCCGGTCGCCCGTTGCTGGAGTCAGGCGAATTGACGCGTCTGGACTGGCCGTCCCTGCTTGAACGTGCCGGGGAGTGGCTGCGGAAGGCCTAGATTGACCTTCGCGCACGGATTGGCGCGGATGCGATGCTAAACTGCCATCCGCATGTCCCAACCCTCGCCCTCCAGAACTTCACCGGTCAATGTCGATCAGGCTGAAATCGACAGGTTCAACTCCCAGGCGCAGGCCTGGTGGGACCCCCACGGATCATTCCGGCCGCTCCATGACCTCAATCCCCTGCGGCTGGATTACATCACCCGGCGCGTGTCCTTGCGCGGATGCACCGCCCTTGATGTGGGTTGCGGGGGTGGCATCCTGTCCGAAGGCCTTTGCAGGGCCGGCGCCCGGGTTACGGGAATCGACCTCGCTGCCGACGTGCTGGAGACTGCGAAGCTTCATGCGCTCGAATCGTCGCTTGAAGTGGACTACCGACTCATGTCGGTGGAAGAACTGGCAGCCGGGACACCTGCTGCCTGCGATGTCATCACCTGCATGGAGATGCTGGAGCACGTTCCAGACCCGTCACGCACCATTGCCGCCATGCGGACACTTCTCAGGCCCGGTGGGTCGCTGTTCGTATCCACACTCAACCGGAACTTCAAGGCATTCGCACTGGCCATCATTGGCGCCGAGTACCTGATGCGAATGCTGCCACGGGGCACCCATGAGTACCGCAAGTTCATCCGCCCTTCTGAACTTGCGCGCTGGGGACGGGCCGTGGGCCTTGTCCTCAACGACATCACCGGCATCACTTACAACCCGCTGATGCGCTCCTTCAGACTCTCGAATGATGCCGACGTCAACTACCTCGCACATTTCACGGCCGGCGGCGACTGAAATTGAAGAACCGTCCCTTTCAGGCAGTACTGTTCGATCTGGACGGAACCTTGCTCGATACGGCTCCGGACATGGCAGGTGCGCTCAACCGCCTGCGGGTCGAATACGGCCTGGCGCCGCTGCCGTTCGATTCACTTCGTCCGCACGTAAGTCACGGATCCCTGCGGCTGGTCCAGGCAGGCTTTTCGCATTGCGATGACCATGATCATCCCCCGCTGCAACGCCGGTTTCTGGAGATCTATTCCGATCACCTGCATCAGGGTACGAGCCTGTTTCCCGACATGGACTTCGTGCTGGATGATCTGGCCAGACGGGCCATACCGGCAGGCATCGTCACCAACAAACCTGGCTGGCTGACCACGCCGCTTCTGTCGAGGCTCGGTCTGGACAAGCGGTTCGTGTGCGTGATCAGCGGTGACACCCTGCCGACCCGCAAACCTCATCCGGCGCCACTCCTGCATGCCGCGAGCCTTGCCGGAACCGAAGCTCCCCATTGCCTGTATGTGGGCGACGCGGAGCGCGACATCCAGGCTGCGCGAGCCGCCGGCATGCGCAGTCTGGTGGCGTGCTACGGCTACCTCGGAGCCGGAGACAGACCGGAGAACTGGCAGGCCGACGGAACGATACGCTCACCGCGGGAACTGCTCCCCTGGCTCGAGACGGATGCCTGCCCATGATCGACCATCGTCATTATGCCGCTCCACAGGATCTGCTTCGCGACAAGGTCATCATGATCACCGGTGCAAGCAGTGGTCTGGGCAGTGCGCTGGCGCTGGCCTGCGCACGTCATGGCGCACAGGTCGTACTCAGTGGCCGCCGGAAGTCCAGGCTGGATGCCGTATACGACATGATTCTGGCCCAGGGCGGGCCAAAGCCGGCGCTGGCCCCGCTGGATCTGGCCTCTGCAAACGCGGCGCAATACGACGAACTGGTGGACGCGATCGAAGGCGAATTCGGCCGGCTGGATGGTCTGGTCCATGCCGCCGCACTTCTGGGCGATCGGAGCCCGATCGAACATTATGATGTTCCCACGTGGTTCAAGGTTCTGCACGTGGATCTGACCGCCCCTTTCATCCTCACCCAGGCCCTGATGCCGACGATGCGAAAATCAGCCTCGGCCTCCATCGTATTTGTCAGCAGCAGCGTTGCGCGCCAGCCCAGGGCATATTGGGGTGCGTATGCCGTCGCGAAGGCGGGACTGGAGGCGTTGAGCGCGATGCTGGCACAGGAGGTCGAAGCCGAGGGCAAACTGCGCATGAACAGTGTCAATCCGGGTGCCATGCGCACACCGATGAGAGCTGCGGCCTATCCTGCGGAAGACCCGAAGAAGGTTCCCGAACCTGCATCGGTGGCTGGCACTTTCCTGTACCTGCTCGGCGCCGACAGCCGCGAAGTGAATGGCCGGCATTTCGATTTGCAAGCCTGACGAGGAGTCGAACATGCAGCGGATCCGTGTTCTTTTTCTCCTTTGCATCGCGATGTCTGCAGCACCCGCCGTGCATGCCGCGATGTCGCCCGCGGAGCCTGCGACGGGACAGTTCCTGATACGGAACTTCCATTTTCGCAGCGGCGAATCACTGCCTTCGCTTCGCCTGCATTACCGGACGCTGGGCAAGCCGCATCGCAGTGCCGGACGCGTCGACAATGCAGTGCTGATCCTGCACGGCACCGGGGGATCCGGTGCGCAATTCCTGCAGGACCGCTTCGCGGGTGAACTGTTCGGCCCGGGCCAGCCATTGGATGCGCAGCGCTACTTCATCATCCTTCCGGACAACATTGGCCATGGGGAATCGAGCAAACCCAGTGACGGACTTCGTGCGGAATTTCCTCACTACGACTATGACGACATGGTGGCCGCGCAACATGACTTGCTGACCCAGGGGCTGGGCGTCGACCACTTGCGGCTGATCATGGGAACTTCCATGGGTTGCATGCATGCCTGGATGTGGGGCGAGATCCATCCGGGCTTTGCCGATGCCCTGATGCCGCTGGCCTGCCTGCCCGTGGCCATTGCGGGGCGCAACCGCATGTGGCGCGATCTGATCATCACGGCCATCACCGCGGATCCAGACTGGAACAAGGGAAATTACCGGAACCAGCCGACACGAGCCTTGCGCAACGCCGCAGGCATTCTGATGATCGCCGGAAGCGCACCGCTGCAGATGCAGAAAAGCTACCCGACACGAGAAGCGGCTGATGCCCATGTCGATGAGGCGCTTGCCCGGATGGTGTCTGGGTTCGATGCGAACGACCTGCTCTACCAGCTGGGCTCGTCCCGGAATTACGACCCGTCTGCCCGCCTGGATCAGATCGGGGTGCCGGTCCTGTGGATCAACTCGGCGGACGATTTCATCAATCCACCTGAACTGGGCATCGCGGAGCGTGAAGCGCGACGCCTGAAACACGGTCGCTTCATCCTGCTGCCGGCTTCCGGAGCAACGCATGGCCACGGCACACATACCTGGGCCGCCGTGTGGAAGCAGCATCTGCTGGAACTTCTGGCGGAATCCTCACCCGCCGGATCCTGACGATGCCCGGCCGGAGGAAGCCTGCGGGGCGCGCCTTGCGCCGGCAGCATCCACCTCGTTCAGCAAAGCATTGCGTTCTGCCTGGGAAAGCACTCGCGCGTGACCGCGCGGCAGATCCCTCCCCAGATGCAATGGTCCGAACCGGATCCGCATCAACCGGCTGACGATCACGCCTCGCGCCGCAAGCCAGTGGCGGATCTGCGCAGGGCGGGTCGCGCGGGCCGTGAGACTCAGCCAATGGTTCTGCCCCTCTCCCGGCTGCGCCTCGGCAGCAAGGACATCCAGGGTCTCGCCCTCCACCTCCGCCCCTTCCCGCATTTCGCGCAGGAGATCTGCACCGGGTTCTCCCCGTACCCGCAAGACGAAGTCCATGGTCAAGACCCGGATTGCCCGCGAGATCCGTTGTGCGAGTGAGCCATCGTCCGTGAGCAATTCGAGGCCGCCATCTACGGGCGGCAAGGGATTGATGACAAGCCAGCGCTGCGGGCGCTGCCGCAGTCGCGCATCCCCGGCAGCGCGCCGGGCGGCCTCCGATCGATCCAGCGGCGAGCCCGGGGACCGATTCACCATGATCAACTGCCCGGGAGCGCACACGGGGGCCCTGCGCAAGCGAACTGGTTGCCCGTCCAGCGTCACCTGATCACGATCCGCCAGTCGCGCGCCCGGCTCAGGAACGACGCCATTGATCAGCAGTCGCCCGGCTGCGATCCATCTCTCCACGTCACGGCGTGAGCCGATGCCGGCAGCCGCCAGGGCTTTCTGGATCCGCTCCGGCGATCTGCCTGGCGCCGCCACTCCGGTGCGCTGCGCCGGCCGCTGCTTTTGCATGTGACTGGATCAGCTGCTGAAGCTAGTCAATTCCAGGCCCGGCGGCCACCATGCCTTGCGGAGGCTGAATCCGCGACTCCTCAGGGACTTCCTCGTCCTCGCCAGCCTCATCTGTGGCGAATTGAGTTCCCATGGCGGTCTGTTCAGGTTCCCCCGGAGCTTCTGCATGCTCGATCGCAGGCTCAGCGCCCGGCAGCGCGAGTTGCACCCGCAATTCCTCCATTTCCTTCAGCTGCATCAGCGTGGGCAGGTCATCGAGTTTTCTCAGGCCGAAATAGTCGAGAAAATCCCGTGTCGTGCCCAGCAGCTCCGGTCTTCCCGGCACGTCGCGATGCCCCACGACCCGCACCCAGCCCCGCTCGAGGAGCGACTTGATGATGTTCGGATTCACGGCAACACCCCGGATCTGTTCGATTTCACCGCGAGTGATCGGCTGACGGTACGCAATCAGCGCCAACGTTTCGAGCAATGCACGGGAATACTTGGCGGGTCGCTCCTGCCACAGCCGCGAGACGGGTTCCGAGACACTGGAACGGATCTGAATGCGCCAGCCACTGGCGACCTCCTTCAATTCGATTCCGCGCTCCTGGTAATCCGCCGCAAGCGCTTCCAGCGCAAGCTTCACCAAAGGCTCCTGCGGCTCCTCCTGGGCCCCGAACAGACTGACCAGTTCGGCCAGCGGCAGCGGCCGGCCGGCGGCCAGCAACGCAGCTTCGATGACATTGCGTGTGTATTGGTCACTCATGCTGAAGTCCCTTCTTCGGGCAGCCCGTTCACAAGGGCCAGGTGGCGCGCCGCCGGATTGCCTTTGCACACATGCAGGGGAGCATAGGGCTCCGATTGTGCGATATCGATCAGCCCTTCGCGAAGCAGTTCCAGAATTGCGACAAACGTGACCGTGACACCGCGCCGGCCTTCCTCGGCACGGAACAGTTGCGGAAATTCAATGAATCCTCCCTGCTCAAGGGCTGAGAGAACCTCGGTCATGCGCTGGCGAACCGACAGAGGTTCGCGCTGCACATGGTGGTGCGCGAACATGTCGCTGCGGGCAAGAACTTCCTGGAACGCCACCAGCATTTCCTGCAGGCTGACCCGGGGCAGGATCCTCACCACTTTCCGGTCGACCAGCTCCGCGCTGGCTATCCTGAAATCCCGATCCTGGCGCGGCATGTTGTCCATGTTCTCGGCGGCCTGTTTGAATCGCTCGTATTCCTGCAGGCGCCGGACCAGCTCGGCGCGCGGGTCAGCCTCCTCGGTCTCGCCTTCTCCCTTGGGCCGAGGCAACAGCATCCGGGATTTCACCTCAGCCAGTGTTGCCGCCATCAGCAGATACTCACCCACCAGTTCCAGTTGCAGCACCTGCATCAATTCGATGTACTGCATGTACTGGCGGGTGATTTCAGCGATGGGGATGTCCAGGATGTCGAGATTCTGCCGCCGGATCAGGTAGAGAAGCAGATCCAGGGGACCCTCGAAGGCCTCGAGGAATATTTCCAGTGCCTGCGGCGGGATGTACAGGTCGCGAGGCATTTCGGTGAGCGGCTCCCCCTCGACCATCGCGAACGGCATCTCTGCCTGCGTTGGTGGGGGCTGTGGCGCGGGCTGCACAGCCGGCCGGCTGGAGACCAGAGTCAATTCAGGTTTCATCGGTAATTGAGCGACATCGCTTCACGTACGGCATCCATGGTTTCGCGCGCAACTTCGCGCGCCTTCTCGCAGCCTTCCGCGATGATACCCCGGACGAGTTCAGGGTTTTCCTCGTACTCCCGGGCGCGGCGGGAAATGGCACTGATCTCCAGCACGACCTTGTCGATGAGCGGCTTCTTGCAGTCCAGACACCCGATGCTCGCCGAGCGACAGCCCTCGTCCACCCACTTGATCGTCGCCTCGTCGGAGTAGATCTTGTGCAGATCGAAGACCGGACATTTCTCCGGATTGCCGGGATCCGTCCTGCGAACCCGGGCCGGGTCGGTCTGCATCATCCTGAGCTTGCGCGTCACACTGTCGATGTCTTCCCTCAGCCCGATGGTATTTCCATAGGACTTGGACATTTTCCGTCCGTCGAGCCCCGGAACCTTCGGTGTTGCCGTCAACAGGACTTCGGGCTCGGGAAGAATGGTGATGCCTGTTCCCTCGAGATAGCCCAGCAACCGGTCGCGGTCAGCCACCGTCAGCCTCGCGTTCGATTCCACGAGGGAGCGCGCACGCACCAGGGAGTCCGCGGCCCCCTTTTCCTGATAGTCCTTGCGCAGTGAGCGATACAGGTTTGCATTCCGTGCACCCAGGCTTCTGATGGCCTTTTCGACCTTCTGCTCGAACTCGGGCTCGCGGCCGTAGATGTGATTGAAGCGCCGGGCCACTTCACGGGAAACTTCCACGTGCGCGACCTGATCTTCTCCCACGGGAACGTACTGGGGCCGGTACAGGAGAATATCGGCCGACTGCAACAAGGGGTAACCGAGGAATCCGTAGGTCGCAAGATCCTTTTCCGCGAGCTGCTCCTGCTGATCCTTGAAGGTCGGGACACGTTCGAGCCAGCTCAAAGGCGTGATCATGGACAGCAACAGATGGAGTTCAGCGTGCTCGGGCACGCGGGACTGGATGAACAGGGTGCACACACCCGGATTCAAGCCTGCGGCCAGCCAGTCGACCACCATGGTCCACACATGCTGCTCGAGCCTGGATGTGTCGGCATAATCCGTGGTCAGCGCATGCCAGTCGGCCACGAAGTAGTAGCAATCGTACTGGTACTGCAGCTCTGTCCAGTTCTTCAACGCACCATGGAGATTTCCCAGGTGGAGCGGACCGGTCGGGCGCATGCCCGAGAGGATCCGGCGATTCTGAATGGCGCCAGGCGTCAAAGGATTTTTCTCATATAATACAGTTAATTACAATATACACTTCATGTGGTGAATCATGCGCGATCCACCTGCAGCCCGCATTATACGGTTCACTCGATGGTAAAGGGACGCGGATCGCCTCGCCCGTAGCGGACGATGATGCTTTGCGACCCGGAAAGATCCACCACTGTCGTGGGCACGAGGCCGCAATTGCCGGCATCCAGTATCAGCTCGATGCGATGGGCAAGCCGGGCCGCGATTTCCCGGCCATCGGTCAGCGGCCACTCATCGCCCGGCAAATGCAGGGTCGAACTCATGATCGGTTCGCCGAGTTCCGCCAGCAGCAAAGCAGTCACCGGATGATCCGGGACCCGAAGACCAATGGTTCCGCGACGCTCGTGCTTGAGCCGCCGAGGCGTTTCCCTGGTCGCCTTGAGCAGGAAGGTATAAGCCCCGGGCGTGTTGGCCTTCAGAAGGCGGTATTGCCAGTTGTCCACATGAGCAAAGCGGGCAACTTCCGACAAGTCACGGCAGACCAGCGTGAAATGGTGATGCCGATCGGCCTCGCGGATTGCACGGATCCTCTCCAGAGCATCCTTGTCCCCGATGTGGCATCCCAGCGCATAGCACGAGTCGGTGGGATATGCGATGACGCCTCCGGAGCGCAACATCTCGACCGCCTGGCGAATGTAGCGTTTCTGCGGAGAAACCGGGTGGAGTTGTAAATGGATGCCCATGAATTGGCTATGATACGCGGCCATGACCGCCGTGTTCGAACTGGCACCCCTGGCTGCATTCTTCCTGGCCTATGCATGGCAGGGACTTTATGCGGCTACCGCAGTGCTCATGGTGGCCAGCGTCATCGCCCTGCTTGCGCATCGCCTGCTGACCGGCCGGTTCAAGGACATGCACCTCATCACGGTGGCACTGGTGCTGCCACTGGGATCAGCCACCCTGATCCTGCATGACAAACGGTTCATCCAGTGGAAGCCGACCGCCGTGTTCGGGGTTCTGGCGGGAATCCTGCTCGTCAGTGGCATGATCGGCCGCAAGCCGCTGATACAGCGGTTGTTTGCCGCGATGATGCAGCAGGGGCTGGAACTGCAACCCCGTACCTGGCAGAGGCTGAACCTGTTGTGGGTGTGCTGGTTTGCCCTGTCTGCCGCTGCCAATCTCTACGTGGCACAGCACTTCTCCGAGCGCGTGTGGGTTCATTTCCACACCTACGGGCTTTCGATCGCAACGTTCCTGTTCATGCTGCCCCAGATCCTGTGGATTGCCTCCCGGACTTCGGCCGGGTCATGAACCCGCTCGTGCGCACCGACGCGATTCACCAGCGCCTTCAGGCGGCTTTTTCGCCCACGGAACTGGAAGTGGAGGACGAAAGCCACGCCCATGCAGGCCATGCGGGGGCAGCGGGTGGCCTGGGTCACTTCCGTATTCGCATCACCGCCGCTGCCTTTGCCGGAATATCGCGCATTGCGCGCCATCAGCGCATCTATGCGGCCCTTGGCAGCCTGATGGAAACCGACATCCATGCTCTCGCAATCACGGCACATGCGCCCGGCGAGCGCCTCCGCCAGACTTCCCATCCTTCCATTCAACAAGGAACATCATGATCAGAATGTCCGCTCCAATGATCCGCCCCCTCGCCCTGTTGACCACGGTGCTGGTTCTGGCGGCCTGCAAGCCAGCCGCCACAACGGGAGCATCCGCAACGGCAACTGCCGATGCGGGCGCCAGCAACCCGGAAAATGCTGCGGTAGCCTTGGTGGACGGCACGGCCATTCCACGCTCCATCTATGATTTCTATACCAGGTCTGTGGCCGGCAAGGCGGCGGGCGATCTGACCGCCGAGCAGAAAGGACAGGTTCTGGATGAACTCATCAATACCCAGCTCATGGCCAACCAGGCGATCAAGGACGGAGCGGACAAGGATCCTGAAACCGCAGCACGCCTGGCCGTTGCACGCCTGAGGCTGCTCGCCGACAGCGAATCGCAGAAGGTGCTGCGCGGCAAGGAGCCGACCGAGCAAGAATTGCGGGTCGAGTATGAATCGGTGATCACGGGCATGGACAAGACCGAATACCATGCGCGTCACATTCTTGTGGCGACGAAGGAACTGGCAGACCAGCTCACGAAACAGATAAAGGCAGGCGCCAGTTTCGAAGCCATTGCGAAGGCCAATTCGATGGATGGGTCGAAGGATCGTGGAGGAGACCTTGGCTGGTTCTCGCTGTCACGCATGGTCAAACCGTTCGCGGACGCGGTTCAGGCTTTGAAGAAGGGGGAGATGACCTCCACACCGGTCCAAACCCAGTTCGGCTGGCACATCATCAAGCTCGAGGATACCCGCGCCACCACCCCGCCTCCGTTCGAACAGGTCCGGGAGCAACTCGCGAACCGCATCATGCAGAAGCGTTTGCAGGAATACGTGGCCGAATTGAAGAAGACTGCGAAGATCGAGAAGAAGATCTGATTGATTCGCCCTTGCGGGCCTGTCGCTCCGGCAGGCCCGCGTCGGCGGATTTGACCATCGGCCCCATCAGGAGGTCACCTTCGCGGCGGCCATGCATGTTCGGGCTCCCTGAACATCGGTGGCCCCAGGAGCGGAGAAGCAAGCGCATAGGCGCCGCTCTCGGTGAAGGCCCAGATGATATTCCGGTCGTATTCGGTGAAAATCGCAAGCACACCTTTTCCAAGAGTGTATTCGGGCAATTCGCTGGTATCCGCCAGCCGCGGCACGAAATAGCCGGTAATTTTCGGCTCAACTGGATTGCTGACGTCGTAAAGCTGGACACCCGCATTGTAAAATGAATACGGGATGATTCCCTGGCGCCAGGTGCCAGGCTGACCGATCGAGTTGGAACGCTTGGGGCCGAAATTCCCGCGACGCTGGCAAAAATCCGTGAATGGTGCGCCCGGCGGCACTTCCGGTCTGGGCAGCTTTCCAGCCACTTTCAGATGGGTGGGATCACGCGCATCGATCACGAAGATGTCCTTGTAAGGCTCGTAGCAATCGCGGTTCATCGGATAGCCACTGGTCAATACGTAGCCCGTCCGCTCGTATTGACTGACGTCTGCATTGTCGAACTCGGTTCCTGCAAAACTCGGAGGGGTGTTGATGCTGCCCAGACTCCGTGGATGCGCCGGATCCGACAGGTCGAACGCCCACAGGCCGAGTCCGCCCATTGCGCCGAATCCCGTCTTTCCGCCCTGCTCCAGCGGTCTGGGCAGAAAAATGGGCATTCGAGAGCCCATCCACGAGGTGCGATTACCCGCCCTCGGATTCATGAGATACGCATCTTCATGGGACTTGTCGCCCAGGATCTGTCCGGGCACGGAAATCTGTGACACGAATATGGGGTTCGCCGGGTCCGACATGTCCCAGACCTGGTATCCGGGCGAATACAGGTAGTTCGGATACTCGGTCAGCGCATAGCTGTCATCCGGCGCGGACGACAGGATCATGTACTTTCCACCGTAATATTCCGGCGCATCCAGCGAACCCGACCCTTGCTGTTGTCCGATGGGCGCATCAGGATGGCGGTAATCCGTGGTGCGCGTTGCGATCAGTCTCCACTGGTCCGGAAGCGGGCCATCCATTGCAAACACCTTGAAGCCCTTCAGCGAGTTGTAGTGCCGCTGCGCAGCCACCCTGTCCGGCTGATCGATCTTCTCGGTCATCAGCCCATAACGGCCAATCTCGAATGAAGCGACCATGACCGGTTGACCGAGCGCCGCGCTCCACGCGATCGTGGCTCCACCCAGATAGTCGTGCACATTGCTGGCGTCGAATTTCTCGCTCGACCCCCCGGGTCCCCACACACCGCCCTTCGAAAAAACCGTCCTGGCCCGGCGTGGATCCGTGACGTCCAGAATTCTGAGGTAGTCGCGATCATGGACGTACAGATATCGCCGCCCCTTGAAATCAGCGATATTGGCCCATGCGTGGAAGGGCGAATTCACACCTCTATAGAAGCCCACCACGCTGACGTTCTTCGCGTAACTGTTCCTGTCCCAGGTCTTGAGTTCGCCTGGAAACGGCTGGCCCTCGTGGACCTCGGGGGTTGCCTTCGGCCAGACGAACCTGCCAGTAACCGGGTTCATCCCGTAGTCACGCCCCGCTGCCAGCGGAGCAGGCCTTCGCTCGGGCGTCAATTCCAGCCAACCCCGCAGATACGAATCCGTGATCCGCGGGTCGACCGACCCCGGAATCATCAGTGCCGTCGTACCGTCCGACGCGACCCGCGTTTCATCAGTCGCCGGAGCACCGGCGGCTGGCTGGCTGGCCGCAATGCCTGTCGCCGACATCGTCAACAGCAGCGGGAACAGGGTCAATGCAAGCGGAAATCCGCCAGTGGAAAGGCTTTTCATTTCGTGACCTCTGAATTGCGACCCCTGAGCCATGTATACAATACACGTTATATCCATGCGTATCCAGAATAGTGGGCGCAATAATACGGATATGCATACATTTAGACTCAGGACGCACGTCCCTGGGAATCCAGCAACTCGAGAAATGCCGCTTCATCGAGTACGGGAACTCCAAGTTCGCGGGCTTTCTCCAACTTGCTTCCTGGGTCGGACCCTGCAATCACGTAACTGGTCCTGCTGGATACGCTTGCCGAAATCCGCGCGCCCGCTTCCTGAAGAGCTGCCTGAGCCGCTTCGCGAGTCATGCTGGCCAGTGACCCCGTGAGCACGAAACTCTTGCCTGCCAGCTGACCTGTTCCGGGCGCACGCGGCATTGCGGGCCAATGGATCCCGGCAGCCTGCAGTCGCTCCAGCAACTCCCGATTCGCAGGATCCCGAAACCATCCGACTACGCTGGCAGCAACTACCGGTCCGACATCGGGAACCTGTTGAACAGCATTTTCATCGGCGTCCCGCAGCGCATCGAGCGAACCGAAGTGCCGAGCCAACGCAAGGGCGGTGGCCTCGCCGACATCGCGGATGCCCAACGCATACAGAAGGCGCGGAAGTGTCGTGGACCGGGCATGCGCAATGGCCTTGCGCAGCTTGAGCGCCGATTTTTCGCCCATCCGGTCGAGCTCGGCAAGGACGGCGGTATCCAGATTCCAGAGGTCGGCTGGCGAGCGCACGATACCGCGTGCAGCGAGTTGCTCGACAAGCCTGTCCCCGAGACCCTGGATGTCCAGAGCACGACGTGAGGCGAAATGCCTGATCTCCTCGACTCTCTGGGCCGGGCAACTGCGCCCGCCACTGCAGCGAGCCACTGCAGCGTTTTCGTCCTTGAGCACCGGCGAACCACAGACGGGGCAATGCGCGGGAAGTCTCACTGCCTGGGTACCAGGCGGGCGCCGCTCGATCAGCACACGGGCCACTTCGGGAATGACATCTCCAGCCCGCCGAACCACCACGCTGTCACCCACGCGGACGTCCTTGCGCCCGACCTCGTCCATGTTGTGAAGCGTGGCGTTGCTGACCGTGACACCACCGACGAAGACCGGCGCGAGCCGCGCAACCGGGGTCAGCGCACCTGTCCGGCCCACCTGGAACTCGATGTCCCGGACCACGGTGATCTCCTCCTCTGCGGGAAACTTGTGGGCCAGCGCCCAGCGTGGCGCGCGTGACACGAATCCAAGATGCTCGCGCAATCTCAGCTCATCAACCTTGTATACGACGCCATCGATCTGGTAGGCAAGCTGTTCGCGTCTGGCTCCGATGTCGGCAAAATAGGCCAGGCACTCTTCGATACCGGTCACCACCCGAATCTCCGGGCAGATCGGAAAGCCCCACTGATGCAGGGTGGCAAGCGACTCACCCTGTGTACCGGGCAGCGCTCCACCTTCCACATGGCCCGTGCCGTAGACAAACATGTCCAGCGGCCTTTGCGCAGTGATCCGGGGATCCAGTTGCCGCAGGCTGCCCGCCGCGGCATTGCGCGGGTTGACGAACGTCTTCTCACCCCGTTCAGCGGCCTGTGCATTGAAGCGTTCGAAGCGCGCCTTTGGCATGAAGACCTCACCTCTCACTTCCAGCACGCGCGGCACCGACTGACCCCGGAGCTTCAACGGAAGAACCGGGATGGTTCGAAGGTTCTGCGTGATGTCCTCTCCCGTCTCTCCATCCCCCCGCGTTGCAGCGCGCACAAACGATCCATCTTCATAAAGTGCGCTGACGGCCAATCCATCGAGCTTGGGCTCTGCGGCATATCTCACCATGCCGGCAATTCCAGCCTGCTCAAGCCGATCCCGTATGCGGCGGTCGAAATCCCTCACCGACTGGGTGTCAAACGCGTTGTCCAGCGAGAGCATCGGAATCCTGTGCCTGACCTGCCTGAATGCGGCAAGCGGCACCGCTCCAACACGGCGTGTAGGTGAATCAGCCGCAGCCAGTTCCGGGTGTTGCGCCTCGAGTTCACGCAGTTCGCCCATCAGCGCATCGAATTGCGCATCGGGAACCTCAGGTGCATCCAGCGCATGGTAGGCGTAGTTGTAGCGGTCGAGCAGTTCACGCAGATGCCGCATCCGCCCGGAAACCGCGGCAGACCCCCCGCTCACTGGGCCGCGGCTTCCTGAAGACGAGACTGGAAATCGCGCATTTCCTCGCGCAACTGACCTGCCTTGAGTGGGGTCAGTGGCTCTCCATGTTCATCCTGGACTGTGCCCGCCAGGTCCATTGCAATCTGGCGCGCACCACCCAGCATCTCTTCCAGAGCCTCGACTGGCCGCATCGGGCCCGGCAATACGGCAAAGATCGACAGGCCGGGAAATGTCTGCCCGGACATGCGGGCCGGGTCGAAACTTCCGGGCTCGATGAGGCTCGCAACGTGGAAAATTGTCCGCCCGTCCTCATGAAGACGATGAAACACGCCGTAGCGGCCATGCACGAGGTCCGAGCCTGCCAGTGCCGCGGCCACATCCTCACCCGCCCAGCCTTCCTCGGCCAGTGCCAGAACACGTACGGACACGATCTTTTGCAACTGAACGGGCCTGGGGTTATCGGCCTTGACCCGTGCAAATCGGCCGCTCGTATCGGTGCGAGGCAGGCTGCGCGGTTCCCGTCGCGAAAACCGCCCGCTGATCAGATGAGTCTCCGGTACGGCGGGCGGAGCATCCCTCGCGGTACCGTTGGACTCAGAGACGGGATTCGATGAAGTCACGGAACGATCCGTGGATCCCGAATCGCGCTCCGCGGAGGTTCCCGGAATTTCCGGCCCCTCACGCAACGCATCCCCGCTTCCAGGGAGATCATCGCCTGCATCTGCCATTTCAGACAGGGGAATTTCCGGCATGGCGTCCCGGGAGCCCAGGGGAAACAATTGAACAGGCTCGATACGCTCAGGAATCGATGAGAGCACAGGTATGTCCAGACCCTTGCCAGCCACAATGGGAACATCCTGGCTGATCCTGAGAGCTCCAAACGGCGGAATGGACGGCTCACGTCGGATCGCCATGGAGTCTGGTTGTGGCGGCGCCGGAGTCACCGGCAGATCACTGCCGGTTCCCGCCGGATCGCTCATGGTCTGCAGCGCCGGACCCCGCGCCTGCCGCAGCCCACGTCGACCGGACCACCAGATGCCAAGCCACAGCAGCATCCCCAATCCGAGCAGTATCCAGCGGAACCCGACCAAGTTTCGGCCCTTGCGGTGTCAGCTTGCAGCCATGCGCACGGCCTCATCCACATCCACGGCAACCATGCGGGACACACCCGGCTCGTGCATGGTGACACCTACGAGTTGTGAAGCCAGTTCCATTGTACTCTTGTTGTGCGTGATGAAGACAAACTGGACGCTCCGCGACATCTCACGCACGATGTCGCAGAAGCGGCCCACATTGTTCTCGTCGAGAGGCGCGTCCACCTCATCCAGCAGGCAGAAGGGCGCCGGGTTCAGGTCGAATATTGCAAAGACCAGCGCGACTGCCGTCAGGGCCTTCTCGCCGCCCGACAATTGACTGATGGTGACATTTCGCTTGCCCGGTGGCCGGGCCATCACGGCAACTCCGGATGCCAGAGTGTCTTCACCCACCAGTTCCAGATAGGCATGACCACCGCCAAACAGGCGCGGAAACTTCTCCTTCAGGCCGGCATTGACCCGGTCGAATGTATCCTGGAAGCGCGCCCGGGTTTCACGATCGATCTTGCGCATGGCCGATTCGAGCATTTCCAGCGCGTCAGTCAGATCCTTGTTCTGGCGATCCAGGTACTCCTTTCGCTCGGACTGCTCCTTGAACTCATCGATGGCTGCCAGGTTGACCTGTCCCAGACGCTCGATTCTTCCGCTGGTTTCACCCAGATTCGTTTCCCAGGCCTCGATTGCCGCATCAGCTGGAAGCTGGATGAGGATGCTGTCCAGGTCGAAACGGGTGCCGGCGAATTGCTCCGCCAGGCCCTCGCGCCGGACATGCAGCTCCTGCGCTGCCAGTCGCGCCGCCTCCATGGATTCCCGGCACGATTCCAGCCGGGCCTCGGCCTGCACCCGCTCCGCATCCCGTTCGCGCAGTGCAAGTTCACGTTCCTCGAGAGCCACCCGGGCTGCCCGCAATTCCCCCTCCACCGCCAGTCGCTGCTGCAGAAGCCGGGAAAGCTCTGATTGCAATTGCAGCAGCGGGGCATGACTCTGCTCGATCTGCGCCGAAAGATCCGCATCGCGGTTCCGCACCGCAAACACCTGCTGCGCAACTCGTTCCTGGGAAGTGACCAGCGAATCATGGGATGAGCGCCGCGATTCGAACTGCACTGCCAGCTCACGCGCATGAGTCTGCGATTCGTAAGAAGCCTGCCGGGCATCATTGAGGGATTCCCGCAGCCGATCGCGTTCGCCCTCCAGCACCTGACGCTGCGGCTCGAGTGCGGCGAGTGCATCGATCCCCAGCTGCAGTCGTGCCCGCGAGGACCGCAGCTGCTCATCCGTCCTTGTCAACTCCTCACGCAGGTCCGTCTGGCGGGCCGTGAATTCCTCCAGCCGGAGTGCCGCATCGCGCGCGCGCGCCTGCGCTCCCTCGAGCCGGCCACGGTGATCCACATGTTCACGATGCAGCCGATTGACCTGCTGCTGCAGTTGCTCACGCCTGTCTTCACATTGCTGCACCTCCTCGCGGCACTGCTCGACCGAACGCTCCATTGACTGCACTTGCCCGGCCAGATGCGTGACGCGCTGGCGTGTCTCCCGGAGCGACTCTTCACGTTCGATGACGCCGGCGCCCGGATCGTGATCCCGCGACAGACGAAGCCAGTCGCGCCCCAGCCAGACGCCGTCCCGCGTCACGACCGATTCACCATCCGCAAGAGATGCGCGCAGCGCGAGGGCGTCACGCAGACCTTCAGCCGTTCTCACCCGGGCCAGCATGTCCCGCAAGGCAGTGGCACCACTCACCTGGGACAGGAGGGACTGCGCCGGGACACCCGCAGGCCCTTCCTGGTTGACCACCAGAGCCAGCTGGCCTCCATCGAAGTCTTCGAGCAGGGCTTCCACCGAATCAAGCCCATCGACGCAAACCGCCTGCAGATAGGAGCCAAGAACCGTCTCGACCGCGCGCTCCCAGCCGCGGGTCACACGCATCTGCTGTGCCAGTCTTGGCAGTTGATCCATCGAACGTGCCGCGAGCCACTGCCTGATCTTGCCGCCCGTCTGTCCCAGCGCAGCCTGCTGCAGTGCTTCCAGCGAGACCAGTGCCCCCTTGGCTTCCTGCCATTGCGTTCGAGCCTGCTGGAGCGCAGACATGCGCTCCCGCTCCTGCTCACGCTTGCGGGTCAGCTCGGCCAGCAGGTCCTGAAGGTCGGACGCAGCCTGGCGGCCGGCTTCACGGGTGCCGGATTCACGCAGGGCCAGATCTTCCAGATCAGCTTCGGGCCGGTTGCCATTGAGGCTTGCCAGTTCGGCCTCAATGCGGTCGCGCTGCACCAGCAGTCGGCGCTCCTGGTCTTCCAGCTGTTCGATTCGCGCCTTTTCGACCAGGGTTTCACGCTGCGCATGTGCATGAGCCTGCGCATGCTGGTCCCAGCCATGCTGCCAGCTGGCCAATGCCTGTTCTGCCAGATCCCTTGCATGCGCGCTTTCCCCTTCCAGTCTTTCCGCCGATTCGCGTCGCGGCGCCAGATCAGCAATCTCCCGCGCCAGCGCGGCAAGCTGGATCTGATCCCTTTCCTCGACCTGCGCAAGTTCGGACAGCTGCTCACTGCATTGCTGCTGTTCCGTCCGAAGGCGCTGCTGCAGATCGCGCGCATGAGCAATGCTCTGCTCCACCCGGCTGACCTGCGCCCCGGCATCGTAATAACGCCCCTGTACTGCGTTCAGGCTGTCACTCAGTGTCGATTGTTCCGATCGGGCGCGCTCGATCTCCGCTTCGACAGAACGCAACTCCGCCAGTGCTGCCTGAAGGGAAGTCTCGCGTTGCGCCACGCTTGCATCGGCGGATTCAGCTTCCTTGTCGAGTCCCCTCATGCGCAGCACCAGAAGCTCCGCCTGGAGCTTGCGCTCCTCATCCTTCAGGGTCTGATAGCGCCGCGCCGTGGCGGCCTGGCGCTGCAGATGGCGTATCTGCCGATCGACTTCCTCACGGACATCGGTGAGGCGTTCGAGATTCTCGCGGGTGTGCGATATCCGGTTCTCGGTCTCCTTGCGGCGCTCCTTGTAACGGGAGATGCCTGCGGCCTCCTCGAGGAATGCACGCAGATCGTCGGGTCTGGCCTCGATGACCCGCGAAATCATGCCCTGTTCGATGATGGCGTAACTGCGTGAGCCGAGTCCGGTGCCGAGAAACAGCTGGGTGATGTCCTTGCGCCGTACCTTGATCCCGTTGATGAAGTAATCCGAGGTGCCATCCCGGCTCACAGAGCGACGCAAGGACACTTCGTTGTAATTCGCGTACGCTCCACCCAGCTTGCCCTCACTGTTGTCGAACACCAGTTCGACCGATGCGCTGCCCAGGGGCTTGCGCGTCGATGAGCCATTGAAGATGACATCGGCCATCGAGTCACCACGCAGGTGCTTGGCCGAGATTTCCCCCATGACCCAGCGGACTGCATCGATGATATTGGACTTCCCGCAGCCGTTCGGCCCCACCACCCCGGTGAGGCTGCTCGGAAAAGTCACGGTGGTGGGATCCACGAACGACTTGAATCCCGCGATCTTGAGTTTGATCAGGCGCATCGAGATGGGTGACCTTGAATTGAAATGCGGCGAGCGCGACTGCGATTAGTGTAAAGTAAACAGTTCTCAGGTAAACCCCTGCAACCAACGTGACCAGACCTGGCACAGATCTCGAAACCTTCCCGAATCCAGCGCCGGAGCGTGACTACACGATCCGGATGAGCATTCCGGAATTCACCTGCCTGTGCCCCAAGACTGGCCAGCCGGACTTCG
Source organism: Steroidobacteraceae bacterium (assembly GCA_044226785.1). Taxonomy (GTDB): domain Bacteria; phylum Pseudomonadota; class Gammaproteobacteria; order Steroidobacterales; family Steroidobacteraceae; genus TMP-86. The sequence goes on from JBGAGK010000020.1 coordinate 57,765, forward strand.
CGACCCTGGACATCGAATACGTTCCGGACCGGATCTGCCTGGAGCTGAAATCCTTGAAGCTGTATGTCTGGTCGTACCGCGACCGGGGTGCCTTTCACGAGGCAGTCAGCAATGAAATCCTCGGCAGGCTGGCATCGGTGACCAACCCCAGATTCATGCGGCTCACCGCCCGTTTCAATGTGCGCGGCGGAATTTGCACCACGGTGGTGGTGGAGCACCGGCAGCCATCCTGGCAGACGCCGGCACCGGTCAGGCTGCCATAATTCTCCAACTTATCAAAAGCTTGTATGCGTCCCGCCGCGGCCCTGTACAGGCTGGCCTGCGTCGGTATAATCGCGCGCTTTCCGGAAGGATCGCGGCGGGAAGGCCCATATGCCCACGAAAAAGCCCAGCAGACCTGTGAAGAAGGCAGCGCGTACATCGACGACAAGGAAGTCTGCAAACGCCAGGACGGCAAGTGTACGGAAACAGACGAAGCCTGCGGCCAGCCCGGTCAAGGTCCGTACGCAGGCCTCGAAGGGCGCTTCCAGACCCGTTGCGCGGACAGCGGCCAGGAACGCGCCCAGACAGAAGGTCCGCAAGACAGCGCCTGCGGCGCCCGCCCCGAAGCCGGCAGTTGCGAAGCCGGTCGCAGCTGCCCGTGCCGCCGCTGCACAGGAGCACACCGCCTCATCGATGAAGTTCGATCCCCGCCCGATGTTCGTGCGGGCATCCGTCGAGGAAGAATCCGACATCGAATCCGGAGCACCTGCAAGCCTGCTGGCAGGCCCGCGCAACGTCACGCCATACATTGCGAAGCGTGGCGAGCAGTACATGAGCAAGGAGCAACTCGATCATTTCGCGCAAATCCTGAAGAGCTGGAAGCGCGATCTCATGGTCGAAGTGGACCGCACCGTATTGCACATGAAGGATGAGGCGGCCAATTTTCCGGATCCGAATGATCGCGCAACGCAGGAAGAGGAATTCAGCCTTGAACTGCGGACCCGTGACCGGGAACGCAAGCTGATCCGGAAGATCGACGATGCGATCAAGCGCATCGAGGACGGCTCCTACGGCTATTGCCTGGAAACAGGCGAGGAAATCGGAATCAAACGCCTTGAAGCAAGGCCGGTGGCCACCTTGTCGGTCGAGGCCCAGGAACGGCGCGAGCGCCGTGAAAAGCAATACGGCGACCGCGACGACCGTTATCGCTGAAAGGCCCTACGTCGGGAGATTTGCACCATCTCCCACCGGTGACCTGCATCTGGGGTCACTTTTTACCGCAGTTGCCAGCTTTCTCGATGCGCGCAGTGTCGGTGGTCGCTGGCTGCTGCGGATTGAGGATCTGGACACTGCTCGCGAGGTGCCGGGCGCCACTGACCGGATCCTGCGCTGTCTGGAACGGTTCGGTCTGTATTGGGATGGCACACCCCTTCGGCAGCGAGGACGCGAGTCAGCATATCGTGAGGCTCTGGGACAGCTCCACGACCGCGGCTACCTGTATCCGTGCAGCTGTTCCAGACAGCAACTGAAAGGACATTCAATCTACCCGGGCATCTGCCGGTCCCGGCCGCCGGAAGATGTGGCGAATGCCGCGCTTCGCTTTCGGCTGCACCGGCAGGTCATGCGATTCACGGACGAAGTCCAGGGTGCGATCGAGCAGGACCCGGCGCTGTCATTCGGGGATTTCATCGTGGCCCGGCGTGACGGCATCACTGCCTACATGCTGGCAGTCGTTGTCGATGACGCTGCGCAGGGAATTTCCCATGTGGTGCGCGGAGCTGACCTGCTCGACAGCACCTTGCCTCAAGTGCAACTGCAGCGGGCATTGGGGCTGCCGCAGCCGGTTTATGCCCATGTGCCCTTGCTGGTGGAACAGGGCGGCGGCAAGCTTGCCAAATCCGTCCGCAGCATGGCCCTCGCCAGGGGAGATCCGGCCAGGCTGCTGCATGCAGTGCTCGCCAGCCTGCGCCAGGCCCCCCCGGACGAGCTTGTGAACAGCGCACCGCCCACAATCCTCCAGTGGGCGCTGAAGCATTGGCGGCTCCAGGCTGTCGAGGCGCGGCGCGAACTGGAGGCGCCGTAATCGGCGGGCACTCGGGAACGGTTGCGTCAGACTCCCTTTGCGCTATTCTTGTCGCACTGCAAACCGTGATCTGCCGTCAATCCGCAGATCAGCCGGACGCGGTGAGACCAGGGTGGGCACGTCCGCCAAGGCGACCCATGGATCACCTCCAGCGAGGAGCCGAACATGAGCGAACCGCGAGTGATCAAGAAGTACCCGAACCGTCGGCTGTATGACACATTCGAAAGCCGCTACATCACGCTGGCCGAGATCAGGCGCCTGGTCGTCGAGAGAACAGCGTTCGTGGTCATTGACAAGAAGCAGGGCCACGAGATCACCCGAAGCATTCTCCTGCAGGTCATCTCCGAGGACGAGCAGCATGGCGTGCCCGCCCTGACCCAGGAATTCCTGGCCAGTGTCATCCGCATCCAGGCAGATGAGGCGCGAGCGCAGGTCGCGCGACACATCGAGCAGGCGGTACACAACTTCACGGCGCAACAGCCGCGAACCGCCTCCTGACCCGTGTGGGCCGAATCCGGAGGCGACCCGCCGGATTACCGAAGACTCAGGTGACCTCGATGTTTCGCATGGACAGGCGCACCCGCCCCTGGCGATCCACCTCGAGCACCCGCACCCGCACGACATCGCCCTCCTTGAGCTTGTCCCCCACGCGCTCGACACGCTCCTCGGAAATCTGCGATATGTGCACCAGACCGTCACGGCCCGGCAGGATCGTGACGAAGGCACCAAAGTCCATCAAGCGCGCGACGCGACCCTCATAGATCCGACCGACCTCAACGTCTGCGGTGATCAGTTCGATACGCCGCTGCGCTTCGCGTCCGGCCGGCCCCTGCACCGAGGCGATCTTGACGGTACCGTCGTTTTCGATGTCGATGGATGTGCCCGTCTCCTCCGTGATCTGTCGAATCACCGCGCCGCCCTTGCCGATGACGTCCCGGATCTTTTCGGGATCGATCTTGAGCGTGATGATGGTGGGCGCCCACTCGGACATGCTGTCACGCGGTTTCGCCAGAACCTTGTTCATCTCACCCAGGATGTGCAGACGCCCTTCCCTCGCCTGGTCCAGCGCAACCTTCATGATCTCGCGCGTGATGCTGGTGATCTTGATGTCCATCTGCAGGGCCGTGACTCCCTCCCGGGTTCCTGCAACCTTGAAATCCATGTCGCCCAGATGATCCTCGTCACCCAGGATGTCCGTCAGCACTGCAAAACGTTCCCCTTCCTTGACAAGACCCATGGCGACACCTGCCACCGGCGCCGCGATCGGAACTCCAGCGTCCATCAGCGACAGGCTCGTACCGCATACCGAGGCCATGGAGCTTGATCCATTGGACTCGAAGATCTCCGAGACCACCCGGATCACGTATGGGAACTTTTCAGCACCCGGCATGACCGCCTTGACTCCGCGCTTGGCGAGATTGCCATGCCCGATTTCACGACGCTTGGGCGAGCCGACCATGCCTGTCTCGCCTACACAGAAAGGCGGGAAATTGTAATGCAGCATGAACGGTTCCTTCCGTTCACCGGTCAGACCGTCGATGATCTGCGCATCGCGCCCCGTGCCCAATGTGGTGACAACCATTGCCTGTGTTTCGCCGCGCGTGAACAACGCTGAGCCATGGGTTCGCGCCAGCACTCCCGTGCGAATGCTGATGGGGCGCACGGTGCGGGTATCGCGGCCGTCGATCCGGGGTTGGCCGCTCAGAATCCTGTCGCGCACCAACCGGTACTCCAGGTTGAAGAACTCGCCGCCGACCTCTTCCGGGGTGAATTGCGGATTGTCCCCGGCGCTCAAGGCCGCCAGCGTTGCCTGCTTGACCTCGGCGATGCGGGTATGGCGCTGCTGCTTTTCGGTAATGGCATAGGCCGCAGCAAGCTCCTTCGCGGCATGGGTTCCCACCGCCTGCTTCAGACTCGTGTTGGCCTCAGGTGCAACCCAGTCCCATTTCTGCTTGCCAGCCTCCGCCGCCAGCTCGCGGATGGCCCTGATCGCCACCTGCATCTGTTCGTGCCCGAACATGACGGCGCCGAGCATGACGTCCTCCGGCAGGCACTCTGCCTCGGACTCGACCATCAGCACGCCCTCCTCGGTACCCGCGACCACCAGGTCCAGGCCAGACTCGGTCAATTGCGTGGCCGTTGGGTTAAGGACGTACTGGCCCTTGATGTAACCGACCCTTGCGGCACCGACCGGCCCCATGAACGGCAAGCCGGAAAGCGCCAGCGCTGCCGACGCTCCGATGACTGCGGGCACATCGGGATCGACTTCGGTATTCACCGACAGCACGGTCGCGATGACCTGAACGTCGTTGTTGAAGCCTTCCGGGAAGAGTGGTCGGATGGGCCGGTCGATCAGGCGTGAGGTGAGCGTTTCCTTCTCGGTCGGCCGTCCCTCTCGTTTGAAGAATCCCCCGGGGATTCTGCCGGCCGCGTAGGTTTTTTCCTGGTAATTGACGGTGAGCGGGAAGAAGTCGCGCCCTGGAACTGCGGTTCGCTTGCCCACTGCTGTGACCAGGACCACGGTGTCGTTCATGCTGACCAGCACGGCTCCGTCGGCCTGACGGGCCATTTCTCCCGTTTCGATTGTCAGATCCGATTCTCCGAACCTGAATGTCTTCTTGATAGCTGCCACTTGACCTACCCCTTGAGGCTTGATTGCTCTAAATGCATGAAACGCGACGCATGCGGATGATGCGCCGCTGACGGACGTCCCGACCGGCTTATCGTCTCAGGCCCAGGCGTTCCACCACCTGGCCGTATTTTTCCGGTGTCGTGCTCTTCAGATAGTCCAGGAGCTTGCGGCGCTGGTTCACCATCTTGAGCAGGCCGCGGCGTGATGCATGATCGGCCTTGTGGGCGGAAAAATGTTGTGACAGTCCGTTGATGCGCTCGGAGAGCAAGGCGATCTGGACTTCGGGCGAACCCGTATCCTGGGTGGTGCGCTGGAACTTGCCGACAACCGCCGACTTCTGTTCGCGTGTAAGTGGCATTAAAACAAACCTCAATCAATAACTTAGGACTTTGAAGAAGCCGCGGATTGTACTCGCGACACGCCCTGCTCTCAAGCACGATCAGGAATCATGTGCAGCCAGCAGACGCCGTGGCCTGAGAAATCCTTCCGAATCGACCGAACCCAGACCGAGAAACCGGCCTTCGGCTCCATAGATCCGGATGGAATCACAGACCGGCTTGCCTGCCGCGACCGCCTGGCCACACCCGAGCAGTCTGGCCGGATGCACATCCAGGGTGAGCGATGGCAGAGCCAGCAGAGCCGAATCGACTGGCAACAGAAGGCTGTGACGTTCCTCCATGCCCAGCCCTTCCAGCTTGTCGATCTCGTGGAGCGACGGCTGCTCGAATGGCATGACCGATAATCGTCGAAGGGCTGCCAGATGTCCCAGGCTCGACAGATGAATCGCAATGTCTTCTGCGAGCGTCCGGATATAGGTGCCCTTCGAGACAGTGACTTCGAAGGTCAGATCCGGCGAGTTCCAATCCAGGAGTCTGAGGTCGTTCAGCGTCACCTCACGCGGGTCACGCGCTACTGTCTGACCAGCTCTTGCCAACAAATACAAAGGCTTGCCATTCTTTTTTAAAGCGGAATGCATGGGCGGGATCTGCATATGATGGCGCGGGAATGAGGCCAGCCGCTCAATCATCTGCTCGCGATCCAGCGACGGTACCGATGCCCGTGCACAGACGGGCGTCTCCTGATCCCCACTTGCAGTCCGCTCACCCAGACGCATCCTTACACGGTAGGTCTTGTCTGCATCCAGCAGATGAGCGCCGAACTTGGTCGCCTCGCCAAGGCCTATTGCCAGCAAGCCCGTCGCAAGCGGATCGAGCGAACCCATGTGGCCCGCCTTGTTGGCGGCGTACAGGCGTTTGACCCGGGCGACTGCCGCGGCGGAAGTCAGGCCCAGCGGCTTGTCGAGCAGCAGGATGCCATGGACATCCTGGCTCACGTGTGGGGGTCAATCATGGGTCTTGCGGACCGAATCGATGAGCTGGGTCAGTTTCACGCCACGCTCCAGCGACTCGTCCAGGATGAACTTCAGGCTGGGTGTGTAACGGATCTGCAACTCGCGCATCAGTGCCGAACGCAGGAACGGCGAAGCACTCTCCAGTCCGGCCTGTACCCTGGGATCTCCTCCCTCATGGCCGAACACCAGATAGTAGACCTTCGCATTGCGAAGGTCCGGCGACACATCCACCTCAGTGATGGTGATCTTGCCGATCCGCGCGTCCTTGACCTCACGCTGAAGGAGCTTCACCAGTTCCCGCTGGATCAGTTCTCCAAGGCGCTTCTTGCGTGGACTGCCCGTGGACATGCCGCACCGCGCACTCAGAGCGTGCGCGCCACCTCCACCCGTGAATAGCACTCGATCTGGTCTCCTTCGCGTACGTCATTGTAATTCTTCACGCCAATGCCGCATTCAGTGCCGGCGCGTACTTCGTTGACGTCATCCTTGAAGCGCTTCAATGACTCCAGCGCACCTTCGAAAATGACCACATTGTCCCGCAGGACCCTGATCGGATTGTTCCGCCGTACGTAGCCGTCCACCACCATGCATCCTGCCACCGTTCCGAACTTGCTGGACCGGAACACGTTGCGCACCTCGGCGAGACCGACGATCTGCTCCTTGACTTCGGGTGCCAGAAGCCCGGTCATCAGTGCACGAATGTCGTCGATCGCCTCGTAGATGATGCTGTAGTAGCGTACGTCAATGCCTGATTCCTTGATGGCCGTACGGGCGGCCGAGTCGCCGCGGACATTGAAGGCGATGATGCGCGCCCTGGAAGCGATGGCCAGTGTGACATCCGATTCTGTCAGCCCGCCCACGCCGGCCGCGATGATGTTCACGGCGACCTCCTCGGTGGACAGCTTGACCAGGGAATCCCTGAGCGCCTCCACGCTGCCCTGGACGTCCGCCTTGATCAGCAGATTGACCATGTTGGCCTTGGCCTCACCCAGTGTCGAGAACACATCCTGGATATTGGCACTTTGCTTGGCCAGCTTCAGTTCGCGCTGCCGGGTCTGACGGTGCATCGCGACTTCGCGCGCACGGCGTTCCGATTCCACCACCAGCAGTTCATCACCCGCATTTGGAGCACCTGACAGGCCCAGAACAACCACCGGTATTGAGGGTCCGGCGCTTTCGACCGGCTGACCTGCTTCATCGAACATGGCCCGGACACGGCCGAACTCCTGACCCACGAGCAGCGGATCTCCCGACCTCAGGGTCCCGCGCTGGACCAGCACCGTGGCGACGGCGCCCCGGCCTTTTTCGAGGCTGGACTCGATGACAAAGCCGGCCGCAAGCCCCTCGACCGGCGCCTTGAGTTCCAGCACTTCAGCCTGCAGGAGCAGACTGTCCAGCAGATCGTCGATCCCCTGGCCGGTACGCGCCGAGACATTCACGAAAATGTTCTCGCCGCCCCATTCCTCCGGGATGACACCGTGCTTGGTCAACTCCTGACGCACTTTTTCCGGATCGGCTTCCGGCTTGTCGATCTTGTTGACGGCAACCACGATGGGTACGCCTGCAGCCTTGGCGTGCTGAATCGCCTCGACGGTCTGCGGCATGACGCCATCATCGGCGCCGACCACCAGAATGACGATATCGGTCACCTGCGCACCGCGCGCCCGCATGGAAGTGAACGCCGCATGTCCGGGTGTATCAAGGAAGGTGATCAGACCCTTGGCGGTCTGCACGTGATAGGCGCCAATGTGCTGCGTGATGCCACCTGCCTCACCTGCCGCAACCCGCGTGCGGCGGATGTAATCGAGGAGCGAAGTCTTGCCATGATCGACATGACCCATGACAGTGACAACCGGCGGGCGCGTCACTCCTTCGCGGGATTCGACGCCGGCACCCTGCAGGTCCGCCTCGATGACGTTTTCCTTGCGCAGAACGGCCGTATGACCCAGTTCCTCGACTACCAGCACCGCCGTATCCTGGTCGATCATCTGGTTGATGGTCGCCATGACGCCCATGCCCATGAGAGTCTTGATCACCTCCGTGGCCTTGACTGCCATCTTCTGCGCAAGGTCCCCGACGCTCATGGCCTCGCCGATCGCTACTTCACGGATCACCTTCGCAGTAGGCATCTCGAATCCGTGCTTTCCGTCCGCGTCGGTTCCCACCGCCCGGCGCCGCAGATCACGGGATTTCTTTTTCTTGTGGCGCGCACTGACATCCCCGCTGATGTGCAGTTCCTGCCGGCCATAGCGGGTAGGCTTTTCCTCCTCGGCGGCGCGTTGCGGCTTGACTGACTTGACTGCTGCCGCGGTTGCCTTTCGCTCCCTCTCGGCCTGTTCGCGCGCCTGCTGCTCGGCAAGTCGTCGCGCTTCCTCTTCTGCGAGGCGCCGCTTGTTCTCCTCGTCGGTGAGCCGGCGGGCCTCCTCCTCCTGGCGCTCCCGGTCCAGACGCTCGCGTTCCCGGCGTCCCGATTCTTCCGCTTCGGCCGCTGCACGCGCGCTTTCCTCCGCCTCACGCTGGCGATCGAGCTCTTCCTGCTGCAAGCGCGCCTGGTCCTCCAGGACCTCGCGCTTTATATAGGTTCGCTTGCTGCGCACTTCCACGTTGACTGTGCGGGCCCGACCCTGGGAACTCGCGAGTCTGAGTTCGGATTGAGATTTGCGCCGGAGCGTGATCTTGCGGGGTGCGGCATCGGACGAGGATGCTCCGCCGTGGCTGCGCCGCAGGTGGGTGAGCAGTTCATGCTTGGCATCTTCACTGATCAGATCCTGCGCACCATTCACCCTGATGCCCGCCTGATCGAGCTGCAGCAGCAGCCGGTCGACCGGGACCTTCAGCACTTCGGCAAATTGAGCGACCGTGACATCTGCCATATTGGTGTTCCTCAGGACTTCTCTTCTTCGGCAAACCAGTGTTTGCGTGCTTCCAGGATCAGATCAGCGGCGGTTTTTTCGTCCACGTCCGCATGTTCCACCAGTTCATCCACCGCCAGATCCGCAAGATCATCACGCGTCCTGACCCCTTTCGCGGCAAGCTTTCGCGCCAGTTCCTCGCCGGCCACTTCCACCAGGTCGGCGCTCGCAGCGCCGCCATCGAGTGATTCCTCGCTGGCGATTGCCTGGGTCAGCAACACATCGCGTGCACGATTGCGCAGCTCCTTGATGATTTCCTCGTCGAACTCTTCGATGCCGCTCAGTTCACTGGCCGGCACGTACGCGATTTCCTCGATGGTGGAAAAGCCCTCCTGCACCAGGATCGAGGCAACATCGCCGTCCACGTCGAGCTGCTTCATGAACGTCTCGCGCAGGGCCTGCGATTCGCTTTCGCTCTTGGCCTCCGCCTGTGACTCACTCATGACATTGAGTTCCCAGCCAGTCAGTTCGCTGGCCAGGCGGATATTCTGACCACCCCGCCCGATGGCCTGCGACAGCTTGTCCTCGGCCACTGCGATGTCCATCGAGTGGGAATCCTCATCGACCACGATGGAAGTGACCTCCGCCGGTGCCATCGCATTGATGACGAACTGGGCGGCATTGTCATCGTACGGAATGATGTCCACCCTTTCCCCGGCGATCTCGTTGGACACCGCCTGCACGCGCGAACCGCGCATGCCCACACACGCGCCGACCGGATCAATTCTCGGGTCGTTGGATCGCACAGCAATCTTGGCCCGCACTCCCGGATCACGCGCGGCTCCCAGGATGTTGATCAGGCCCTGCCCGACCTCGGGAACCTCCAGCTTGAACAGTTCGATCAGGAATTCCGGGGCGGTTCGCGACAGGAACAGCTGTGGTCCGCGTGGCTCGGTGCGAACTTCCTTGAGGAAGGCCTTGATCCGGTCCGTCGAACGCACGGGCTCGCGAGGAATCATCTCCTCGCGCGGCACGAACGCTTCGGCATTGGCCCCGAGATCCACATATATCCCGTTGCGATCAACCCGTTTCACGATTCCGCTGACCAGCGTGCCGGTGCGATCCTTGTAGGCATCCACCACCTGGGCACGTTCGGCCTCACGAACCTTCTGCACGATGACCTGTTTGGCTGTCTGCGCCAGAATACGGCCGAATGGCACGGATTCGATCGGCTGTTCGACATAGCCGCCCGGTTGCACGTCCTTGTCCAGGTCCCGCGCGTCATCCAGACGCAGTTCCCTTTCGACGAACTCCAGTTCGCTGGAATCATCCGGAAACACCTTCCAGCGGCGATAGGTGTCATACGCGCCGGTCTTGCGGTTGATGGCAACGCGGACATCCATCTCCTCGCCATATTTCTTGCGGGTCGCCGAGGCCAACGCCGCTTCAAGGGCGTCGAAAATGATTTCCCTGTCGACGCCCTTTTCGTTGGACACCGCGTCAACCGCCAACAATATTTCTTTGCTCATCCGCCAGACTCCTGCTGCTGCATCGACCGCGCATCCGCCCGGTCACTACGGCTTCAATCGCGCCTTCTGGATCCACTCCAGAGGCAATTCACGCTCCAGTCCATCCACATCCAGGCGCACTGCCCTGGGCGAAACACCACAAAGGCGTCCGGTGAATCGCCGCCTGCCATCGATCGCGAGTTTCAGTTCAAGCGCCGCACGCTTGCCCACGAAGCGCTCGAAATGCTCGTGCTTTCTCAGGATGCGATCAGATCCTGGCGAAGACACCTCGAGCGTGTACTGACCGGCGATGGGGTCATGATCTTCCAGCGCCCGGCTTACGGCCTGGCTGACCTGGGCACAATCGTCCACACTGACGCCCCTGCCATCATCACCGGCAGCTGATCCGGCAAGGTCGATATAGATTCGCAGCAGGCCTCCTCGACCACCTCGTGCGAACTCCACATCCACCAGTTCGAATCCTTCGGACTCGACCACCGGCTCCAGCAATTGCAGAAGAACATCGCGCATCATCGCCGCGCACCAAAGCATCACACAAAACAAAAAGGGGACCATCGGCCCCCTTTGCCGCGCGGCCAGCCCGCAGCCGCCACGCTAAAAGTTCAAATTACGGTTCCAGCCCCGCAGGCACGGCCCGTCGGGCATCGCAGCGTAACCGCTGCCGGACCCGTTGGGAGGCGCGATTATAGGCACAATGACCCGCCGAGGAAAGCGCAGTGCGATCCAGGCTCATTCGCCTTCGAACCCGAAAACGCCAAGGCCGCCCTCGAGTGGGCGGCCTTGGCTCACATCAAGACGCCATGCCCGCCTGAGCGAGCATTGCGGTCACCAGCGCTTTGGACCCCGCTGACCACCACCGCCGGAGCGCTCCTGCGCTTCGTTCACCTTGAGTGCGCGGCCGCCCACATCCTGGCCATTCAATGCCTGCATGGCGCGGGCCGCGTCGGCACTTGCCATCTCCACGAAGCCAAAGCCACGGGGACGCCCGGTCTCACGATCATTGATCAGTGCGACGGACTGCACCGCGCCGTGCTTTTCGAACAGCGCACGCACCCCGGCTTCATCCATGGAGAAAGGCAGATTGCCAACATACATTTTCGTCATAAAAAAAATACCTGCGAGAAAAATACAAACAACGAAAGGCCGGCCACGACATGCGCACCGGTCACCTGGATCGATTAAACCTGCTTTGTGGGTTGTGCCAGGGTGACGCGTCGATGCGCAACGACCTCGAGAGACAACGGACAAGAATCGGTTCAGCCAACCGCGGGCGACTATACCCAATTAATTTAACGCTGCCAATAACTTGCCACCGGTATCCATGGCGTCGGCATAGGGGAATCGGCTTGAGCCGGAATCCCGTTCAACCCGTCGGCCTGCCTCTCGAGCCTCTCCAAAACTTTATTTATTTCAATGACTTGGGTGCTGTCTCTGGCCGATGATTACGGCGAGCCGGGTTCCTGCAACGGGCTTTCGCCATCAATAGATACGCCTGGATGCACTTGATGGCCTGCAGAACGGGCATTTGCCGATCACGCCCGGCCATTGGGGATCAGTGCTTGCGCAGCGTAGACTGCAGGTCTGTCCTGATGGGAGATTTCATGAAAATATCGTCGATTCCTGCGACGGGTGCAGCGCTTCTGATGCTCATGGGAGCGCCGGCGATTGCTGAACCCCAGGCGCCCGCCCTTGCCCTGCATTGTGGTCATGCCATCGACACGATCGCAGGTACCCTCCTGGGTTCGACCACCATCGTGGTCGCTGACGGACGCATCACGGAGGTTTCCCCGGGTCGCGTGAACCCGCCGGGTGCCGTGCTCATCGACCTGTCAGGCCAGACCTGCATGCCGGGGCTCATCGACAGTCACACCCATCTCAGCCTGCAGTTCACCCCGTCCAGTTATTCCGATGAGTTTCGCTGGAACCTCGCTGATCACATCCTGAGGGAGCCTTTGTACGCGCGGCGGACCTTGCTCGCCGGATTCACGACCGTGCGAAATCTGGGAGACAGGGACAACGAAGTGGCGGCCATGCGCAATGCGATCAACGCCGGCATCCTGGTCGGACCCCGCATTTTCACCGCCGGCCGGGCCATGGGCAGCACAGGTGGGCATGCAGACCCGACCAACGGCTATCGCATGGATCTGGCGGGCGACCCGGGCCCTGCCGATGGCATCATCGATTCGCCCGAGCAGGCGGCCAAAGCGGTCCGCCTGCACTACAAGCTCGGCGATGACCTGATCAAGATCATGCCTTCCGGGGGAGTCATGGACGAGGGCACCAATGGCGAGAATCCGCAGATGACCATCGAGGAAATCCGGGCGGTAGTCACCACGGCCCACGACTACGGTTTCACGGTTGCCGCGCATGCGCACGGCGCTGAAGCCATCCGCCGCGCAGTGCTGGGTGGAGTGGACTCCATCGAGCACGGCACCTTGATGAACGATGAGGACATGAAACTGATGAAGGAACACGGTACCTGGTACGTGCCGACCATTTCCGCCGGCGCGTGGGTGGCCCAGAAGGCCAGGATTCCGGGCTACTATCCGCCCCAGGTTGCCGCCAAGGCCCTGGCGATAGGCGCACAGATCGTGGCAACGGCGGGGCGGGCCTACAGGGCCGGTTTGAAAATCGCGTTCGGCACGGACGGTGGTGTGTACCCGCACGGCGAGAATGCGGGTGAATTCGTGCTCATGAATCAGGCTGGCATCCCGGCCATGGCGAGCCTGCAGGCGGCGACGATCAGGGCTGCCCAGCTGTTGAGGCACGACACTGAACTGGGTTCGCTCACCCCGGGCAAGCTCGCTGACGTGGTGGCTGTGACAGGAGATCCGCTCCAGGACATCGGCCTGATGCAGCACATGAACTTCGTCATGAAGCAGGGCACCGTATACCTGCGCGACGGCCAGCCAACTTCCCAGGCCACCGCGCAGTAAGAGTACCCGCTCGCAGAGTCAGAAGGTCAACGCAGCGGTGAGATCGCCCATGGGCGGCTCGCCGTGCGCCTTCAGCGCAGCATCGCGCATCGCCAGCCCCTGAAGCAGCGGCAGATCGAATCGATGCGTGATCAGTCGCAGCACGGAACCCGTGTCATACGGCGAGTGGTCTACGTACCCCCGCCGCGAAAACGGAGAGATGATCAGGGCCGGGATGCGGGTGCCTGGCCCCAGCAGATCCCCCTTCGGCGGCGGCACATGATCCCAGTATCCGCCGAACTCGTCGTACGTGATGACGATGAGCATGTGCGGCCATTGAGGGGACGCTTCGAGCCTTGCCACGAGTTCAGCCATGTGCGCATCGCCATCGGCTGTCGATGCGTAGCCGGAGTGCTGGTTCAGGTTCCCCTGCGGCTTGTAGAACGTGACGGCCGGCAGGTGTCCTGCGGCGATATCGACCAGCAGGTCGTCATAGTCCTTGAGATGACGTGCACGCGCATCTGCGTGCTTTACGGGATCGAAGTCAGCGTAGTAGTTGAAGGGCTGGTGATGCGGCTGGAAATTCGGGGAACCTGCCGGCGTCATCGGTGCATAGATGGCGCGCCGGGGGGCCGAAGGCGGCTGCATGCCATCGGCCAGCGCCACCCGCCAGGCGCCTGCATACCAGGCCCAGGACACGCCCTTGTCGTCGAGCAAATCGCCAATGGTGGTGATGGTCTGCGGCGGCAACGTATCGGGCCGCAGGGGATTGGCAAAGCTGAGCGTCGGATCATCGGCCGCTGGAGGTGAATAGCTCGGCTGATATGGCGGCTGCATGGTGTTGACAGCGCGGAACGTGCCGTCCCCGAAATAATTGGCTGGCGCGATCGACGTGCTGGCAATGAAACGCGGTGGGCCCTCTCGCGCCGAGGCAGGCGAATGCGGATCCACTGCCAGCCATGGAGTTGTGTGGCCCCCGGCATCGTGATCGAGCACGGTGATGCGGGGCTTTGCCGCTGAAGTATCGGCGTGCGGATACTCGGGTGCACACGCGCAGATCAGATACTGGTGGTTGAGGAAGGATCCGCCGAACGCACCCTGGAAGAAATGATCCGCAATCGTGAACCGCTTCGCCAGATCCATGAGCGCAGTGTGTTGCGTATCGTAATGGGCCATGGTCAAACCGCCTGCATCCGTCCATGCGGCAAAACCATCGTTGCGACCCGAATCGATCTGCATCTGGTTTTCGAAAAACCGGTGCGCAAGATCCCGAGTCACCACGCGGGTATCAAGCGTCACGCCGGACTGCGGCGCGAAACCGGTCTCGACGGCGAATGGTGCATTGGGCAAACCTGCGCTCTGAGACTGGGTCACCGCCGGTCGATAACCCATCGCAGTCACACCACCCCACGTTTCAGGCAGTTCCCCGAGTACCGTACCGTTCCGGTCGCGCTGGGGCACATAGGCTGAAGTGGGCCGGCCTTGCGAGTCCAGCACATCGGCCAGCCCGTGTGCGCCCGGAAACCGGCCAAACAGATTGTCGAACGAGCGATTCTCCGCATAGATCACCACGATCGTGTCGATGTGACGGCGGAGAGCCTCGATCGTATGTCCATCCGGACGGGCCGATACATGCAGGTCCCTGCTGACGCAGCCAGCCATCATCGCGGCAGCGATCGCCAGACAGGCGGTCAGCCGCATGGGCAGCCGGGAAGGTCCATTCGCGTTCACGCCGGCGCTCATCGGCGGTAAGTCGCCGTGATGCCAATGGTGCGCGGTCGGAACGTGAAGTTCGCGTACATCGGACCGGGCACATTCCGTCCGGGATTGTCGGCCTCAAAATTCGGATCCACCACCGAGTACAGATAGTTGGTCGTGGTACGCGAATCGAACAGGTTGTCCACGAACAAGGAGACATTCCAGCCACCGAAATCCGCGCCGGCGCGGAGCGACGCGAACTTGTTCGATGAGACAGTGTATGTATAGGGCGTGTACTGGGAAGAACGCGGATCCTGGCTGACCGCCAGCCAGTTGTTGCGGCTCTGGTATTGGTAATCGAACCTCACATAGGCTCCGTCACCCACACCTTCGAAGTTGTACTGCAGGCCCACCGATGCGGTCCAGGGTGCAATCGCCCCAGGACTTCCATTGATGGCTGCTTCTCCGGAGATCGCATCGCCGGACATCGCCAGACCCGCTTTCGAGTCTTTCGAGTATCGCGCGCTGGTGTAGCCCAGCGCCGCATCCAGATCCAGGTGTTCGCCTATCGTCGCCTGCGCCTGCAGATCGAAACCCTTCGCCACTGCCGTTCCCAGGTTGTCGGTGAACTGCAGGCCGCAGGTGTTCACATAGACATTCTGCTGTATGCCATTCCACTTGATGTAATAGATGCTGCTCGCAAGCTTGAGCCGGTTGTTGAAATTGTTCTTCGCACCGATCTCGTAACTGTTGGTCTTGTCGGAGCTGTACTGGAGTGGCGCCTTGCCATCGCTGTAGCCAAGATCCACCAGTCCCGATGCACACTGCTCGATCAACGGCGGATTTCCACCACCCGGGCGGAAGCCCTTGGCATAGGTTGCGTAGAACAGATTGTCCGGGTTCATCTGGAACGCCACGCTCACCTTGGGGTTAAAGGCGTTTTCCGACTGGCTGGCGAACTGCTGGTCCGGTCCGAAATTCTGCGCGCCGTCCGCGAAGTGGTTCAGGTCAAACGTCATCCGGGCGAAGCGTCCCCCAAGGGTCAGCTTCCACTGATCGGTGAAGGCATACGTTGCCTCACCGAATCCGGCCAGTTGGCGGTCGTGAGCCACGTTGCGGTTGTAATAGGAATCTCCGTTCGGCAGCAACCCGATTCCGAAGGCATCCTCCAGGGTCGCCCCGTAAATCGCCTCGAAAAACTGATCCGCCATCGGGTCGTGAATCTGCTCGATGCTCTCTTCCCGGGACAATGAGAAGAACGCCCCGACGGTCCAGCGCAGTCGCGCGTCCGCATCGCTCGATTGCAGGCGGATTTCCTGAGCAACGCTCTCCTGCCGGTTGGTCATGTCGGCCGGTGACCGGTAGTTCTGGATGGATGGCGGGAGGTGGTACCCGCTGCCGTCGATCAGCGGGTATTCGGAAGGATTCAGGAAAGACAGTCCGTAACCTGCACTCGGCCAGCCCAGGGACTGATAGAACGCCACGTTGTACATGGTGCCTTCGTACCCGGTGATCTCGTCGCGGTGAAACATCGATGTGTTCGAGATCAATGTCGCCTTGCCCAGGTCCGCTTCGACTTTCAATGCGGGCAAATACCACCTGTCGGGTACCGGAATGGCATTGGGATCGGCATTGTTGAACTTGCCGTGCCCGGCATCGGAATACACCGGCATGTAGTTGGAGACGTCATGCCGCTTGCTGTCCTGGTAGATGATGCTCGGCACGATTCGCAGGCCATCCATCGGCTGCCAGATCCCTGCCAGACGCAGGACCACCGTGCTGATGTGGTTGGCATTACCGTCGACGACGTCGCGCGTGGTGGGATCCACGCGATTCATCCAGCCCCCGTCATATCGGTACCAGACGCTGGCACGATAACCCAGAACGTCGTCCCTGATCGGCCCGCCGTGCGCAAAGCCTGCTTCGTAGCTGGCCTCTCCACCGCGCGTGTAGGAGATTTCGCTGCGCATGTAGGTGGAGTCGCGGGTCAGGCTGGGTTGCGCAAGGATGTAGCGGACCGTACCGCCTTCCGACCCTGCGCCGAACAACGTGCCCTGAGGGCCGCGCAGGACCTCGACCCGCTCCAGGTCGAATGTCTTGGGCAATGTATCGTCGGGATTGAACCCCAGCGCACGCATCTGGATCGGTGTGTCATCGATGTAGATGCCGGTGGTGCCCGCACCGCCGGAGGATGAGATACCCCGGATGGAGATGGCATTCGTGCCGGTATTGTCGATGGAAAGGCCCGGCGTGAAGCGCACCACATCGTTGATGTCCTTGATGCCCTTCTGGTCCATGCTCTCCTGGCTGAAAGCTGACAGACTCAGTGGAACCCGGCTGATCGACTCTTCATGACGTGTGGCGGTCACGACGATTTCCTTCAGCGCACCTTCCTCACTTGCCGGATCAGCCGCGCGGATGACCGGCGCATGCATGAGGCAGGCAATCAGCCCAGGCACCCATACGATTCCAGACCAATTCCGCCAACCGAGCCCGATCTGACATTGGACATGCATGATTTCATCCCCCGAGGAAACCAGCCGCATCTGCAACGGCTGACACTAGCATTGCCTGGATGGCGCGCGCAAACCCTGAAGCCGGACGCTTTCGCTCCGGACCCCGGCTCACGAGCCAGTCTTGAGCCGGGTCCACTCGCGCGAGAGGAATCGGGAGTACTCCAGGCTCTTGCTATGCTGGGTTGCAAGCCTGTCCCGTATTGCAGGATCCGGGTAGATGGCCGGATCGTTGCGCACCGCCGGATCGAGCAGGGGAAGTGATGCAAGGTTTCCGCTCGGGTATCTGACCACGTTGGTGATGCGCGCCATGACATCGGGCCTCATGATGTAGTTCATGAACCGCTCGGCATTGCGTGGATGCGGGGCATCGGCCGGAATGGCCATTGCATCCAGGGTCATGATGCCACCCTCGACTGGCAGCGAAAAAGCCACTTTGACCGCACCGCCCGCTTCATTGGCGCGCGTACGCGCCTGAATCACATCGCCCGACCATCCCAGCGCAAGGCAGATGCTGCCATTGGCAAGGTCGGAAATGTATTGCTGGGATTCAAAATTCCGTATGAACGGCCGCACCGCCCGCAATACCTCGAATGCCTTCGCAAGAGTTGCCTGGTCGTCGGTGTTCGGATCCTTTCCGAGCCAGACCAGCACCGAACCGATCACGTCCGGTGGCGCATCCAGCACCGAGATGCCACAGTCCTTCAGCCGGGCGGCGTTGGCCGGGTCGAACAGCATTGACCAGCTCTGCGGCACGTGCGGTCCCAGGCGGCTGGCCACCTGGTCCTCGTTGTAACCCAGGCCGATCATGCTCCACATGAATGGAATCGCATGCTGGTTTCCCGGGTCATGCGCAGCCAGACGCCGCATGATCCCCGGATCCATGTTTTGCAGATTCGGCATCTGCGACTTGTCCAGCGTCCGGTAGACACCTGCCTTGACCTGGCGTTCGAAGAAATTCACCGTGGGCACGACGATGTCGTACTGGGTGTTGCCGGTCAGCAGTCGTGTTTCGAGCACCTCGTTGCTGGCGAAGGTGTCATAGCGGACCTTGATCCCCGTCTCGCGCTCGAACTCCGGGATGGTGTCGGGCGCAATGTAATCGGACCAGGAATAGACGTTGAGCTGTGCAGGCTCCGCTTCAGACTTCGCTGAGCCCGAGCCGCCGCACCCCTGCACGGCCAGCATCAGACCCAGCGGAACTGCGCAGCGCCACGAGATCAAGTCAGCTCACTCACTGCCCGGTGCGCCTGTTCGATGGCCACATGGGTATAGGCATCCCAGCCCGAATCGGAATTCGCAATCGCGATGCGCCCGACCCGCTTTCGGGCCACGCGCTCCATCAGTTCGGTCTGCTGCGGATCATCGAACAGGGGCGTGGGTGTATACGAGTAGCCGTGCGGCCACCGGTTCACGGTGATGGCAGCCACGTCACGATCGAAGTCGAAGCCACCGCCCTGGAGCATTGCGGAGAGCTCCTTGCGGATGTGTCGCTCGAAATCGGCAAAGCTCATGGAATAGAGTGTGGACCGGCCGATTCGATACTGTTCGCGCATGTCCAGACCCTGATTCGGCGCACAGGGCGTGTACTCCATGTGGATGCAGATCGGCCGGGACGGATCCGGGGAAAAATGGTAGTCACCCAGGCTCACCGGAAAGTCGAGCATGGCATCGAACATCCCGCCCGCATTGCTGATGTACGCCACACCGAGCTTGTGCCAGGGATGCCAGTTGCGTACCGCCACATTGGCATAGACCAGTGGAGCCCGCACGTTTGCATGCATGGCGGCCTTCTGGGGAGCCGAGAGCTCTGGCGCGATATAGGGCATCATGACCTGGTAGCAGGCCATCACGCAATCGCGCGCGGCAGCCCGGACAGCCTTTCCCTCACGCACATAGGCCACATTCACACCCTTGTCGACATTGCGCACTTCCACTGCCGTGGATTTGAGCCGGATGCGCACATCCTGATCCGGGCGGTCAAGACGTGAATAGTCGAAACGGGCAGTGACGATGTCTTCCATCGAGTCGCCGGGGGCGATGCCCGGGACCATCTTGCGCACCAGCATGCGCGCGATCGACGCATTGCCATCCGGGAAGTGATAGATGTACGGCTCCGGGACTTCCGAGTCTCCCGCCTTGGCCAGGATCTCCCGCTGCGCTCCCAGGCCCGGAAGCATCAGGGCCTCACTGGCCGGCACTGCATCGATGCCGACCGCCCACAGGGAATGAGTGCGCTTCTGCAGGAATTTCAGCACATCGTCGTCTGCATTCCAGTAAGTCTTGAGAAAGTCCCGGGCGCTCGTATGCTGAAGAATCTCCAGGCGCCTTGCCAGCTTCTGGCCCGCAAGCACATCACGCTTTCCGGTCCACATTTCCACCAGTTGGGCGCGCGCGCGCTCATTCAGGGGGCATTGGTCGATGAACGCCCGGATTGCCTCGTTCTTCGGAGTACCCTCATCCCAGTCGCTCCAGCTGCTGAACGGTTCCCGAACCAGACGATCCACGCCGAAGTGCTCCGCGTCGAAGAAGGCCGAGCGCTTCAGGTCCCAGCGGGAGTAGAATTCCTGATCGAACGCCGTCTGGAAACGATCCAGCCTGATGTCGAGATCGGACAGCAGGCCCAGTGCCGCCTTGCTCCAGTGATGCCGGGGCGAATCGATGGACTGAGTGCCTCCGTACCCGAGCAGCAGCTGGCCGTCGACTTCGAACTCGTTGCGCTTCGCATGGCCGCCGAAATCGTCGTGGGTGTCGAGTATCAGGACCTTTGCGCCCGGCTTTCGCTGCCGGTAGAAAAAAGCTGCCGCCAGCCCGCTGATCCCGCCTCCCACGACGATCAGGTCGTAATGCTCGTCGACCCGGGCCGAGGACAGGTCGAAGGGCAAGCCATCGCGCAAGCGGTGCGCCGCCTCGAACGAACCCACATGGCTGCCCCGCATGCCCGTGAGCGAGGGCGGATAAGCTGGCAAGTTGCCGGCGCGGGCGGCATCCGGGCCGGCCGCACGAGCCCATTCGATACTGCCCACGCCGGTGATGGCCAGGGCCATGCCATTCAGGAAATCGCGACGCGTGATGCCATCATTATTCATATCAGCCTTCCTTCAGGAAAAACCGTTCAAAGTGTGGAGCCGGCATTGAAGGTATCGCAGGACTGGACCTGACCCGTGTCGAATCCGCGTTTGAACCACCGCACGCGTTGCGCAGAGCTGCCGTGCGTGAAGCTGTCCGGCACCACGGTTCCCTGCATGCGCTTCTGCAGCGTGTCGTCCCCCACCGATGATGCCGCCTGCAGCCCGGATTCCAGATCGCCGGGCTCCAGTATCTTGCGGGCTGCATTGGCTTGCATGGCCCAGACTCCGGCAAGGCAATCGGCCTGAAGTTCCAGCTCGACGGAAACGTGGTTGCCTGCGACCCGTCCCGCGGCCTGCTGCGCCCGCTCGGCCTTTTCACTGATGCCAAGCAGGTTCTGGACGTGATGCCCCACTTCGTGCGCGATCACATAGGCCCGTGCAAATTCACCCGGCGCGCCGAACTCGGTGGCCAGCTGCCGGTAGAAGTCCAGATCGATGTACACCTTGCGATCGCCCGGGCAATAGAACGGCCCCGAGGCAGCGCTGGCCATGCCGCAGGCAGAACTTGCCGATCCACTGAACAGGAACAGCTTGGGCGGCTCATAGGTGCTTCCGTGCTGCCTGAAATACGCACCCCAGACATCCTCTGTCTCACCCAGCACCGCCCGAACGAAATCCACCTGCGGGTCAGAGGAGTCCCCGGTCACTGCAGGAGCCTCCGCCACCGACCCCGTCTGCTGCGTTGCCGACATCAGGCCCAGGAGCGTTGCAGGGCTGATGCCCATGAAATATCCGATGACCAACACGACGACAGTCCCGAGCCCGATATGGACGCCCCGGATCCCACCGCCCCCGCCGCGCCCATCCTCGACATTGTCGCTCCGTCGGCTTTCGTCCATTCGCATGGTTCACACTCCAGTTCTCTCGTTCCGGCTTGCACTCCGGTCGATCGGAGTGCGGCTGATCAGCGGATTTTACAGTGCAAACACGATTGGCCCATTCCTGCGAAGCAATTACGCTCGGCCACACCGGAAATGTGACCAGCTTGGATACAACAAAATGTGTCAAATCCGATGCTTGTACCTGTTACACTGATTTGACAATAACTTCGGATCTCCCATGCCCCGGAAACTGCCCGCCGCCTGCACGATGATCAGTTGCGTCCTGGCACTGGCATCTGCCGCCGCCACGATGTCCGCCTCGGCTGCCGTCCGCCACCATCGGCATCGAAGCGCGCCCGCGGGGATGCCTGCCCTGAAGTCGAGTTCTGCGCTGGTAATGGATGAGAGCACCAACAGTGTCCTGCTGGAAAAGAATGCCGATGTGGTCATTCCGATCGCATCGATCACCAAGCTGATGACGGCGCTGGTGGTTCTGGACGCGGAT
The DNA here is from genome assembly GCA_044226785.1 of Steroidobacteraceae bacterium. Lineage (GTDB taxonomy): Bacteria > Pseudomonadota > Gammaproteobacteria > Steroidobacterales > Steroidobacteraceae > TMP-86. The sequence continues at coordinate 79,777 of JBGAGK010000020.1, forward strand.
CAGCCCATCGATGAGATGATCCAGCTGACCCCGGCTGACCGGCAGACGGGTCGTGGCGGACATTCAAGGTTGCCGACCGGCGCGCGCCTGTCACGCGCAGATCTGATGCACCTGGCCTTGATGGCATCCGAGAATCGTGCGGCCTTTGCGCTTGCCCTTCATTATCCTGGCGGCATGCAGGCCGCACTTGCTGCCATGAACGCCAGGGCACGGGTGCTCGGAATGACCCACACACGATTCGCTGATCCTACCGGCCTGTCCGCGCTGAACACCTCCAGCCCGCAGGACCTCGCCCGGCTCCTGGCTGCCGGGTCACGCAATCCACTGATCCGGCAGTTTTCCACGGACAGCCGGCATTCGGTGCGCATCGGGCGCCGCCTGATCGAATTCCGCAACACGGACAATCTGGTGGCGCATCGTGACTGGAACATCGTTGTCCAGAAGACGGGTTACACGGTCGATGCAGGCCGGTGCCTTGTGATGAAGGCCATCATCGAAGATCGCCCGATTCTCATGGTGCTGATGGATTCCTACGGCAAGTATTCGCGCACAGCCGATGCCCGCAGGGTCAGGGACTGGATCCACGCGCGAGCCAACGAACGCATCGAGCACGCGGCCCGCTGAACTTCAACTGCGCATGTGTGCGCCGGTTGGGTCGTAGGGCGCCTGCTCCTGGTGCTCGGCGGGCCGACGCTCGCCCATGAGTTCAATCTCGAAGCCGCTGCGCACGCCCGCCAGTTCCTTCGGTACATAGCCGAGCGCGATGGACTTGCCGACGCGATGGCCGAAGGCTCCCGAAGTCACCCAGCCGACCACCTTTCCCTCATGCCAGATGGGTTCATCACCCAGGGCATCCGCATCGACGGCGTCGACGATGAACGTTTTCAGGCGCAGGGTACCGCCACTGTCGCGCTCCGCCAGCGCGGCGTCCCGGCCGACGAATCCACCCTTGCCCGCATCAACGAACCGGGAGAGCCCTGCCTCATGGGGCCCGTAGATGGGGCGGAATTCCCTGGCCCAGCTGCCAAAGCCCTTTTCGATGCGCATGGCGTTCAGGGCGCGTCCGCCAAAGCACCGTATCCCGAGATCACGGCCCGTCGAGTAAATCGTATCGAACAGGCTGCGCTGATACTCGCTGCTCACCCAGATCTCGTAGCCCAGTTCGCCGGTAAAGGAAATCCGTCCCACCAGTGCCGGAATCATGCCCACGTTCATCCGGCGGAACGACAGGAACGGAAAGGCGGAATTGGAAACGTCCTCCTGCACCAGACGCTGCAACAACTCGCGTGACCGGGGTCCTGCGATGGACAGGCCGGGATACTGCATGGCACAGGCGCGCACCTGCACGCCCACGGGTGGCGGATAGCGCTCGAACCAGCGCATGTAATGGTCCTCTGCCGCGTAGGTGCCGATGACGAGAAAGTGCTCGGGGCCAAGTCGGCACAGTGTGAAGTCACCGATCAGCTTGCCTCGTTCGTTCAACATGGGCGTGAGCGCTATGCGCCCCACGGCGGGCAATTTGTTGGTCATCAGACTCGACATCCAGGCGCAGGCGCCCTGCCCGCTCACCTCGAATTTGCCGTAGTTCGAAATCTCCAGCAGGCCCACGGCCTGGCTGACGGCCCGGCATTCGGCGCCGACGTGGTCGTGGGCGTTGGAGCGTCTGAAACTGATGACATCATGGGCGGCCGAAGCCGAGGGCGCAAACCACAGGGGATGCTCGAGCCCGCAGTAGTCACCAAACACCGCATGTTCGGCCTGCAGCCGCTCGAAAACAGGTGTGGTGCGAAGTGGCCTGCCTGCCGGCAGCTCCTCGTTCGGAAACCGGATGCGAAACCTGCGCGAATAATTCTCGCGAACCTTGAGGTTGGTCCAGGCCGGCGTGGTCCAGTCACCGTAGCGCGCAACGTCCATGGCCCAGATGTCTGCCCCGGGGTCGCCGTGCACCATCCAGTTGGCCAGCGACAACCCGACACCGCCCCCCTGGGAAAATCCCGCCATCACACCGCAGGCCACCCAGTAATTGCGCAGACCACGCACCGGCCCGACCAGGGGATTGCCGTCCGGCGCAAAGGTGAACGGGCCGTTGACGATCTTGCGTATGCCCGCCTTCTCCATGGCCGGGAAATGCCGGAAGCCGACTTCCAGGCTGGGTGCAATGCGCTCCAGATCGTTGGGCAACAGGTCCTGGCCGAAGTCCCAGGGTGTGCTCCTGGGCGACCAGGGTACGCAGGCCTTCTCGTAGGTCCCCAGCAGCATGCCTCCCCGCTCCTGGCGCGTGTAGATCTCCCCTTCGAAATCCAGCACGGTCATCATTTCCTTGCGGCCTGCCAGCTCGGGCATGTCACCGGTGATCAGATACTGGTGTTCCATGGCGAGTACCGGCAACTCGAGGCCCACCATGCGGCCGACCTCGCGGGCCCACAGACCGCCGGCATTGACGACGTGCTCGGCGTTGACCGTGCCCTGCTGCGTGATCACGTCCCAGGTGCCGTCCGGGCGCTGCCGAATGTCAGTCACCCGGCATTGCCGCACGATCTCGGCGCCGCCGATCTGCGCGGACTTCGCGTATGCATGCGTGACTCCATAGGGGTCCACATGACCCTCGATGGGGTCGAACAGCCCACCCAGAAATTGCGACTTGTCCATCAGCGGGAACATTTCGCAAGCTTCGTCGGCGCTCACCAGTTCGAGTTCCATCCCGAGGTAACGCCCGCGCGCCTTCGCCAGCTTCAGCCAGTCCATGCGCTCCCGCGTGCCCGCCAGCATGATTCCGCCGGTGATGTGCAGGCCGCAGGACTGGCCGGAAATCCGCTCGAGTTCCTTGTACAGGTTTATGGTGTACTGCTGCAGACGTGCCACATTCGGATCACCATTGAGCGTGTGCATGCCACCGGCTGCGTGCCAGGTGGACCCCGAAGTCAGTTCCGCCCGCTCGACCAGCAACAGGTCCTTCCAGCCCGCGCGGGCAAGGTGGTACAGGACGCTGACCCCGACCACACCGCCCCCGACGACGACGACCCTGGCATGCGTCCTCAAAGACATCGCTTGTGCCTCGACAGTTGATTGAACATCATTGATTCGAGACGGCCAGCCGCACGCCGGCATTTGCGCCTATCGTACGGGGACCGAACCGGTCGATCAGCCAGGAGCGGAACAACGCGATCGCCGGGTCACTCAGCGCTTCTGGCTGGGTGATCAGGTAGTAGCCGAATCCATCCTCATAAGTTGCCTCGAATGGACGCACCAGCCTGCCACTGCGGATCTCCTCGCTGAACAGGTTGGCATCGGTCACCGCAATGCCTTCACCGCTGAGCACGTATTGCACAGCCAGCAGCGCGGTATCGAACACCAGCCCGCGCTCCACGTTGATGGATGGCAGTCCCTGGTGTCGTGCGAATTCAGACCACATGTGATGCCGGGGCAAGTCGGTGATGCGCACATGCACCAGTTCATTGGCCTCGATGAATTCCGACAGACTCCTGCCCGAATGTCGTGCAGCCACGTCCGGATGGCACAGCATGCCAAGGTACTCCAGCCACAACAGGTCGGCCACCAGATCAGTGACCATGGGGCGCGAGTAGACGACGGCCACGTCGACATCACTCAGCGGAGGCCCGGCTCCGTACGGGCTGACCAGATCGATCTCCACTTCCGGACTCGCGCGGTTGAAATCACGCAGGATGGGTACTGCAAGGTGCACGGCAAAGCTCGGTGGCATCTGCACACGAAGCGTGCGGATGCTGGAGCTGTCATCCTTGCGGATGTCATCCAGCGCATATTCCAGCCGGTCGAAAGATCTGCTCACTGCCTGCAGCAGATGCTGCCCGGCCCTGGTCAGCACCAGTGAATGCGGCTTTCGGTCGAACAATTGCACGCCGATGAGTTTCTCCAGCGCGATCACGTGGCGTGACAATGCGCTCTGGGAAATCAGAAGCGCATTCGCTGCTGCCGTGAAGCTGTTGTGGCGCGCGACGCCTTCAAAAGCACGCAATGCGTTCAGTGGCAACCATCGTCGATCGAGTGTCATGTGTGCTGCACCTTGATGCCGGTTGCGCGCTCCTGGTTGGCAACCAGTTCGCGTGTGCACCAGAAATAGTGGAAGGCTGCCCAGAAGCCGCTCGGTGCCAGCACCAGCAGCGCCCGGCGAAGCGATTCCGCATTGGCAATGTGATGTGGTGCAAACCAGTCGCTGAGCAGGCCCACCATCTGCGGCGCGATGATGAGGTTCCCGACATTGGCCAGGAACAGTGTCATCGCGCAGAACATGGCGCGCATGCGCGGTTGAGCCAGATTGTTGATGATGCCGAAGCAGGGGCCGATGTAGAAGTAGATCGAGGGAATGAATATCCAGAACAGCACCTTGGCCACCGCCAGGGAATGGGTCCAGAAGATGATGATCGACGGAATGGTGACGAGCCCGATGATGCTGCCCATGAGCAGGACGATGCGCCGCGGATGCATCATGTAGCGGCTGCCGAGGAGCCACCCGGTGGCGATGGTCGCACCCATGCCGGCCCAGAGGTTGATCGGCCCGATGATATCGCCGGCCTGACCCGCCGTCAGGCCGTAGGTGCGCATCAGGAAGGTCGGGGTCCACCACATGAGTCCCCAACCCCACAGCGCCGTGAGCGCCGAGCCCACCATCAGGTGCACGCACGCCCGCTGTTGCCAGAGAAATCGCATGCTTTCCAGGAAGCTCGCCGATGCGGCGTGCTGATCTGCATCGAACTGTCCGCGGCGCGGCTCGCGGACCGTGAGCCAGATGGCCAGGGCCAGTACTGCACCCGGGATGCCGAGGGCGAGAAAGGCCGAACGCCAGCCGAACCGGTCGGCGATGGCACCGGCGACGGAAGCCGCCAGCCAGGCACCGATGGGCGCACCCAGCCCGAAGATGGTCAGCGCCATGGGCCGGCGCTCCACGGGAAAATAATCCGACAACAGGGAATTGGCCCCGGGCGTGCCACCGGCTTCCCCGACACCGACACCGATCCGTGACAGGAAAAGCTGCCAATAGTTTGCGGCGAGCCCGGTGAAGGCGGTCATCGCCGACCACAGGGCCACCGAAATCGCGATGATGTTGCGCCGGCTGCTTCGATCGATCAGCCAGGAAATCGGAAACCCCATGACGACGTAGAATATCGCCAGGGTCGTTCCGGCCAGCTGAGCAATGCCTGCATCCGTCAGATGCATCTCCAGCCGGATCAGCTCCTGCACTGTGGAGATGGAATAGCGGTCGGCGATGCTCAGTGTGTACACCAGCACCATCATGGTGAGCACGTACCAACGAGCTGCAAACGAGGGCAGCTCACCGGACACGGCGGTTCGCGATTCTGTCATGACCGCATTCATCGATGCTCACCCCGGTCCTGCTGCGGGCCGCCAAGCGGACTCCCAGCGGCTGACCATACCTCAAGTGATGCCGGTTGGGCGAAATCTCTGGGTGAATCCGACAAATGGCATGGGCAAATCTTTAAATGGCATGGCGCTGGCCGCGGGAATCCCCGAAGCTCGGCTTGTCCCGGGGGGTGGAAAATCATCGAGTGGCGGAATTCGACTACATCATCATCGGTGCAGGCTCGGCTGGCTGCGTGCTGGCCGACAATCTGTCGCGTTCGGGGCGTGATCGGATTCTGGTGCTGGAGGCTGGCGGCAGCGATCACCGGTTCTGGATCCGCACGCCACTGGGTTATGGCTACACCTTCGCCGACCCTCACCTGAACTGGAATTACCAGACCGAGCCCGACCCAGGCATCGGGGGGCGCAGGGCCTTCTGGCCACGCGGTCGCGTCATCGGCGGATCGAGTTCGATCAACGCGCTGGTCTATTTTCGTGGCCTTCCAGGTGATTTCGACGACTGGGCTGCGTCCGGCGCGCGAGGCTGGGACTGGAAGGCGGTGCGTGCATGCTTCGAACGGATCGAATGCAAGGTCGATGAAGCGGGATTGGCAAGCGGCGAGGGGCCGATGTATGTCACCCAGGTGGACTCGCAGCTGCACCCGACCTGCCGGTATTTCTTCCAGGCGGCGACCCAGGCCGGTCTGCCGGCGACCGGGGACATGAATGGCGCATCGCCTGAGGGCGTAGGGCATTATCGGCTGACGACGCATCATGGCCGCCGATGGTCGGCTGCGGATGCGTTCCTGCGCCCCGCCCTGCGGAGAAAACACCTCGAACTTCGAACCGGGGCCAGGGTCAGCCGCATCCTGTTCGATGGCTGCAGCGCTGAAGGCGTGGAATATCTGCACGGGTCGCAGCTCCGGCAGACCCGGGCAAGGCGCAGCGTGATCCTCTGCGCCGGCGCAGTGAATTCACCGCACATCCTGCAGCTTTCCGGAGTCGGCCCGGCAAACCTCCTGAACCGGTTCGGCATTCCGGTGGTCCTGGATCAACCCACGGTCGGGAGCCAGCTCCAGGACCATCTGGCCATCACCTATTCCTATCGGGCCACCCAGCCCACCCTGAATGACGAGCTGCGGGGCGGATGGCGCAGGATACGGGCCGGCCTCCAGTATCTTCTGTGGCACCGGGGCCTGCTGTCCTTGAGTGTCAATCACGCCGGAGGATTGGTGCGTGCAGAGCCGGGCGCTGAGCGCGCTGATTTCCAGCTGTATTTCAATCCGATGAGCTATGCAGCCGGCGATGCACAGCGCAGCCGCATCGAGCCGGACGGGTTTCCCGGTTTCATGCTGTCGCACCAGCCGTCCCGTCCAACCAGCCGTGGCCGGATCGAAATGGCATCACCTGATTTTCGGGCTCCTCCAGCCATATTTCCCAATTACCTGTCGACTGAAAAGGACCGTGAGGATGTGCTGCGGGGCGGGATGCTGCTCAAGCGCCTCGAGCAGACCGAAGCCATGCGCACCCTGATCGCCGAGCCGTGCAAACCCCGTCTTGCGGACATGGATGCTGCCCGGATGCTGGAGGACTTCCGCGCCCGTGCGGGAACGGTCTATCACCCGGTCGGAACCTGCCGCATGGGTGCCGATGCAGGCCATTCGGTGGTGGATCTTTCCCTCAAGGTGCACGGGCTTCAGGGTCTGCGTGTGGTGGATGCTTCCGTATTCCCCTCCATCACGTCGGCCAATACGAATGCACCCACGATGATGGTGGCTCAAAAGGCGTCTGAAATGATCCTTGCGGAGCAGACCCGATGAAGCTCGACAGTATCCGGGTTTTCGTGGTCGGCAACCCGCCGCCGGGATTCGGTGGGCGATATTTCGTCTTCCTGAAACTCAGGACCGCCTGCGGCATCGAGGGCGTGGGCGAAATATATGCCGGCAGCGTCGGCCCGCACGTCATGGCGCACCTGGCCGAAGACCTGTTCGCGCGCCGATTTGCCGGACGCGATCCGTTTCGCATCGAGACACTGTGGCGGGAGACTCATGGCTCGGGATTCAGCCTGCGACCGGACCCGACCCTGATGGGTGCATTCAGCGGGCTGGAGATGGCCTGCTGGGACATCATCGGCAAGGCTCTCGGCCAGCCTGTGTACAACCTGTTGGGTGGCCTGGTGCATGAGCGATTGCGCAGCTATACCTACCTCTATCCCCGGCCAGGCGAGGGGGATGACTTTTACCATGATGTCGACCGCTCTGCGGCCTGTGCGGTGGATTACGTCCGTCAGGGGTTCACGGCGCTGAAGTTCGACCCTACCGGCGGGTATTCCGTCTACGATCCGCGTCAGCCCATGCAGGAACAGATCGAGCGGACGGTGAGGTTCATGCGGGTCTTGCGCGAGGCCGTCGGGACCCGGGCGGATCTGCTGCTGGGAACCCATGGGCAGTTCACTCCATCGGGGGCCATACGCCTGGCGCGCGTGCTCGAACCCTTCGACCCCCTGTGGTTCGAGGAACCCGTACCTCCGGAAATGCCCGAACAGATGGCGATCGTGGCACGCGGCACCCGGATTCCGCTCGCAACCGGCGAACGCCTCACCACCAAGTACGAATTCGCGCGCGTCCTTGCCAGCGGCGCAGCACACATCCTGCAGATGAACCTCGGCCGCGTCGGCGGTCTGCTGGAAGCGAAAAAGGTGGCCGCGCTGGCGGAGGTCCACTACGCGCAGATCGCACCGCACCTGTATTGTGGCCCGGTGGTGGGCGCCGCCAACATCCAGATCGCCGCCTGCACGCCCAATTTCCTCATCCTCGAAAGCATCCAGCGCTGGGGCGGCTTTCATGCACAGTTGCTCAGGAAACCGATCCGGTGGGAGGACGGCTATGTCATTCCGCCCAGTGGGCCCGGCCTGGGTGTCGAGCTCGATGAGCAGGTGGCGCTGGCTCATCCCTACCCCGAGGACGGCAAGCTGCATCTGGACATGGCAGACCGGGATCTGGGCCAATGAACCGCCTGCGCTACGCTTTCATCGGGCTGGGGAATCTCGGCCGGCACCTTGCGCTCAACCTTTGCCGGAAGGGCTTCGAGTTGTGGGTCCATGACCTGGACCGCCGCGCGGGCTCGTCGCTCGAAGATCAGGGTGCACACTGGTCGCTCAACGTACCCGATGCGGTGGCGCATGCGGATGCACTGATCACCTGCCTGCCCTCGCCCGCCGCCTCGCGCGCCGTGATGGCTCAGGCACTGCCTGCCTTGCGCAGCGGTACAACCTGGATCGAAATGAGCACCAACGATTTTGCCGACATCCAGGCACTGGCAGCGCAGGCCACTGAGCGGGGCGTGGAGGTGCTGGCCTGCCCTGTCACCGGCGGAGTCCACAGGGCAGAAGCGGGTGACATCACCGTACTGGTCGGCGGACCCCGGGACTGCTACGAGCGGCATCTGCCGGCCCTGTCTGCCATGGGTGGGAAGATCATCCACCTCGGAGGCATTGAACAGGCCGCGGTCACCAAGGTGGTCACGAACATGCTGGCATTCATCCACCTGATCGCCGCGGGGGAGGCATTGATGCTGTGCGCCCGGGCGGGCGTGGACCTGCGCACCGCGTACGATGCCATCAAGGCATCCTCCGGCAACAGTTTCGTGCATGAAACCGAGAGTCAGGTGATCCTGAATGGGAGCTATGACATCCAGTTCACCATGGATCTGGCCTGCAAGGATGCTGGCTTTGCGCTGGAGTTCGGGCGGCGCCTTGGCGTGCCGCTGCGCATGGCTGGTCTGATGGAGCAGACCTTCATCGAGGGCCGGGCACGGTACGGAGGCCAGGCCTGGTCATCCATGATCGTGAAGCTTCTGGAGGATGCCGTGGGCACGCCACTCAGGGCCGATGGCTTTCCGGCACGACTGTGATGTGCCAGCGCAGCAATCCGGCTTTCAGTGAAATGCTGGCGTTTCCTGGCAGGATTCCGGTATATATTCTCTTCAGACGATGGAAATTGTTTTAGGGAGCTCCACGTCAGCGGTTTCTTGCAACACACTATTTACAATCAGCCTTAGCAGGGGATACAGCATGAATTCCAATCAGAAGCTTTCCTGCGCCATCGCGGCCATCCTGGGCAGTGCTGCGATGAGCACTGGACATGCGGCGGACAGCAGTGACAGCGCGGCCGTACAGGGCCTGCAGGAAATCACGGTGACGGCGCAGCGCCGCTCGGAGAATCTGCAGGACGTGCCCATCACGATCCAGGCGCTGACTTCCGATACGTTGAAGCAGCTCAGCCTGTCGACCTTCGATGATGTCGTGCGCTATCTGCCCAACGTCACGCTGCCGACCAACGGCCCTGGCCAGGGCAACATCTACATGCGAGGCCTTGCCGTCGGTTCTGCCGGAACCCAATCCAGCGGCACGTTTGGTCTTTATCCCAACGTCGCCCTTTATCTCGACGATCAGTCCGGCCAGTTGCCGGCCCGCAATCTCGACATCTACGCGGCGGATCTGGAGCGCATCGAGATTCTGGAAGGTCCGCAGGGCACGCTGTTCGGTGGCGGTGCCGAGGCCGGCGTGGTGCGCTACATCACCAACAAGCCCAAACTCAATGTCACCGAGGGCAGCGTGGAAGCCAGCTACGGCACCACCGCACACGGCGAGAACAACAGCGGCGGCAACGCGGTGATCAACCTGCCGCTGGTCCAGGACCACCTGGCCGCGCGTGCCGTGATCTACAACGAGAACCGCGGCGGCTACATCGACAACGTGCCCAGCACCTTCACCCGCCGTGACACTGACCTCGGCATCTATTACGCCAATTACATCAATCCCTCTACCGGCAAGCTGGGTGTTCCACCCGACAGCGTGGCGATCAACAACTACTCGATTGCCGGCCGCGACATCAATCCGGTCAAGTACGTGGGTCTGCGGGCCCAGCTCCTGTGGCAGATCAATGACGACTGGAATGTGCTGCTGTCTCAGACCTACCAGAACATGAGGGCCGATGGCGTGTATGCGCAGTACCCGTTGTCCTCGGAGAACGTACCGCTGCAACCGCTCGAAACGACCATCTTCAACAACGCCTACAGCAAGGACAAGTTCACCAACACGGCGCTGACGGTTACTGGCAAGCTGGGTGACTATCTGAAGGCCGTCTACACGGGCGGCTACCTGGTTCGGGATGTGGACCAGGTCAATGACTACACCAACTATGCACGCGGCGTGTATGCCGACTACTACCAGTGCTATGGACCGGGGTCGGGCAAGTACAGCGCAGGCCATGGGTACGCCATCTACGGTGTGGGCGATCCGAACCTGACCTCGCGCTGCTTCTCGCCGAGCGCGACCTGGCGCGAGATCGAGAAAAACAAGCACACCAGTCACGAGATCCGGCTGTCAACGCCCGAGGAGAACCGCTGGCGGCTGATCGTCGGTGCGTTCATGGAAAGCTATCGCCTCTATGACGAGACCGCCTGGTCATACAAGAACATGCCGGCCTGCACCTCGGACGGTCCGGCGGGTACGCCCGGCAATACGGGGTGTCTGAGCAATGTCGCCACTGGCGGCGGGTCGAACCTGACCAGCCCAGGCATGAAAGACGACAACGTCGCCTTCTTCGAGGATACCCAGCGCGGCTACAAGCAGACTGCGTTCTTTGCCTCAGCGGACTTCGACATCATCCCGAAGGTGCTGACGCTGACCGCGGGTGCCCGTCACTACCGGTACAAGATTGCCCAGACCGGCTGGGTCACGGGAAGCTTTGGCTGCTTCGAATCCGGCACCGCACCCTGCACCTACTATGGCACCAACATGGATGCCGAGAACCTGGCTTCCACCTACTCCGGCACGAAGGGACGCGCCAACCTGACCTGGCATATCACGCCGGACATGATGGTGTACTTCACCTGGTCGCAGGGCTACCGCCCGGGCGGATTCAACCGCAAGGGTGGGTCGGCGTTGCCGGGCACCGACGGCAAACCCCAGTTCTTCAAACCACTGGCCTTTGCACCGGACTCACTCAACAACACGGAACTGGGCTGGAAGACAGAGTTTCTCGACCACCGGATCCAGATCAACGGCGCGGTCTACGAGGAGAAGTGGAAGAATGTTCAGATCGGCCTGTTCAACCCAGGCGTATTCGGCAATCTGACATTCAGCACCAATGGACCGGATTACCGCATCAGGGGCCTGGAACTGCAGGCCAATGCCGTGGTGGTGCCCGGACTGACGGTCATGGCAGCGGGTTCCTGGAACAAGAGCGAGCAGATGAACTCCCCGCTTCTGATCTCCAACAATCCGGCCAGCAACAACTATGGCAACCCGATCACCACCTATGTATTCCGGGGACAATTGGCATCGGCCCTGAACCCGTTCGGCAAGGCGGGCGGAGCCACCGCCTACTCACCTTCGGCGCAGTGGAATCTGCGGGCCCGGTATGACTGGGCGGCGAGCGAGTACAAGTTCTTCGTGATGGGTGGCGTACAGCATGTGGGCCAGATGTACTCCCAGGTGGATAACGGCGTTGACGGTGACCAGATCGTGAATATCAGCACGACCCTGACCCGCTACAAGATGCCGGGCTACTCCTCTTACGATGCCTCGGCAGGAGTCGCCAAGGACAACTGGAATGTGCAGATCTTCGGTCAGAACCTCACCGACGAGAATGCAAGCGTATTCACGTCAACGGCGCAGTTCATCAAGTCAGAGGTACCATTGCGCCCGAGAGTGCTGGGTGTGAAGTTCGGCATCAAGTTCTGATGCTGAGCTGCTGGTATTGAGCCTCTGAAGGCAGCTTGAACGAGGCGGGCGGCAGGCTCGCCTCGTTTTTCTTCAGCGCAACGCAGTGCGCCAAGACAGACCGGGAGACGTCAATGGCCAACCTCAATCACAAGCTTGCCTGCGCCATCGCCGCCATTCTGGGCAGTGCCTCTGTCAGCACCGGACACGCTGCGGACAGCAGTGACAGCACGGTCGTACAGGGCCTGCAGGAAATCACGGTGACGGCGCAGCGTCGCTCGGAGAATCTGCAGGACGTGCCCATCACGATCCAGGCGCTGACTTCCGATACGTTGAAGCAGCTCAGCCTGTCGACCTTCGATGATGTCGTGCGCTATCTGCCCAACGTGCAGTTTGCCGCAAATGGCCCAGGTCAGGGGGACATCTTCATGCGTGGACTCGCGACAGGGTCAGATGGAGCGCAAGGTACTGGCACGTTCGGGATCTATCCCAACGTTGCCCTCTATCTGGATGACCAGTCTGCTCAACTGCCTTCGCGCAACCTCGACATCTATGCGGCGGATCTGGAGCGCATCGAGATTCTGGAAGGTCCGCAGGGCACGCTGTTCGGTGGCGGTGCCGAGGCCGGCGTGGTGCGCTACATCACCAACAAGCCCAAACTCAATGTCACCGAGGGCAGCGTGGAAGCCAGCTA
>JBGAGK010000021.1:0-88760 GCA_044226785.1 Steroidobacteraceae bacterium
GGTGCAACCCGTTGGCGCCGGCCGGGCGGATGATCGAGAGGATCTGGCCCGTGGTGGCGTTGTATGTGAAATCAGTCTGCTGACCCTTGCCGTCCTTCGTCCAGTTCGGCTGGTTGCACTTGGCGGGACTGGCGCAGCTCACATCGTAATTGGCAGTCGTGATGAGCGTGGACGTGCCGTCCTTGCCGGTCAGCGTCGTCTGGGTACTGTTGCCGCGGGCATCGAGGATCAACGAGGTGGAATCTCCTTCCGGGCGTGTGACCTTGGTCAACCGGCCGCTGCTGTCGTACTGGAAACTCGTCGTGTGCGACAGCCCGTCGGTATCGCTGTTCACCAATCCCGTGGCCGCATCGATCTTGACCACCCGCGTGTGGGTCTGCGGGTCGGTCACCGTGGTGGTCTGTGTGCCGCCGCCGGTCGCGTACTGGTAGGTCCAGGTCCCCACCCCGTTGGCCACGCTCAGCACCCGCGAGTTCGCGTCGGTGGTGATCGTCACCGTCGCACCCGAAGGGCGTATCCAGCTGGTCGTCGTACTCGGGCCGATGCTCGGGTAGGTGGTCTGGCGGCCGGCGTTGTCGGTGACGATGTTCGAGTTGCTGCTGTTGTAGGAGATGGAAGGCCAGGCCACCGTCAGGTTCGGACAGGAGGTGGCCGTGGGCGCACAATAATCCACGGCGTTGTTGATGCCGATGACCGAGGCCAGATATATGTCGGAAAAGGTGGATGATCCCGTCGCCTTGTACAGGTACTTGATCTCGTAACCAAAATTATTGGTGACCGCATCCAGGCGATTCACATGGAGAGTGATTGGTGGGTAGATTGGATTCGGTTGCGCAACAATCGTGTGCATGGTGTAAACATACGTTTCAATTTCACCTGACGGGCGAATGAGCTGCGCGATCTGCGCGACATTCGCAGAGATGCCAATGTACGCCAGAGGAAATCCCGCATAGTTCGAAGAGAAGACTGCCCGAGTTCCGTCCCTTAATGTCCATGTGAAGGTCGTCGCATTGGTTTGCACCAGCGTGGAACCGTCCCCCTGAAGTGAGGTAAAGATGCCCCCTGAGAGACTATAGGTGCGCGACATCGCGCCCAAGCTCACCGTATACGTCGTTCCTGAACTGTTGATCGTCCCCATGAGCGAGTCTCTTGACCAATTCACGTTGGCGCCGGCACCACCCGGAAATACACGAACCAGTCCACCCTGGCCTGGCTCACCGATAGACACTTGTGCCGAATCGAAGTTGAACGAACCATCGATCAGGTTGACCCCGTTCGCATCGACGAGCGAACGCACAGGCGGCGGCTGGTCAGCCCTTGCGGAATGTGGGCTTCCAAGCAACGAGACGAATATGCCCACGAGACCAAGGACCTTGCTGATCGAATTTTTCATCCCCGCTGCACTCCCTGTGATCAGAGTTGATCGTCCGCTGGTTCGAACCGTCCCCGGAATCGTTGCGCTACGGGCAGTGCGTCGGTCCGATGTAGGTCCGGTTCCCCGCCTTGTCGTAGCAGTAATAGGTGGTCACGCCGCTGTCATTGGTCACCGAGGTCAGTCGGCCCAGTGCATCGTAGGTGTAGGCATCGGCCCAGGCGATCGCGGCCACGAGCGACGAAGCCAGGATCACCACCACCGCCGCTCGTCGCGCCCGATCACCCGTTGCTGTTCGAGTTTTCATCCCGCGGTCCCTCCAGAATGCATCAAGCCGCCCTGAAGGCGGCTTGACGAAAAATTGCCTGTCGAACGGGAAAAGAAAGGTGAGAAGAAACGGAGCGATCGGTGCGAACCGCATCCTTGGTCTGGATCAGGAGTCTGGATCCCCGTCATCGCCAACTCTCGTTCCCTGAAAATCCCTGTCACGCGATGCGCTCGATGGCGCTGAGCGGATACTCCCGCAAGTTGAGTCTCGGCATCATTAAGAATTTGTCAGAATCTCGTCAATCTGAAATATCCCGCATCTCCCCGATCAACGACTCCACGAACAGCCGGCTCGCCTCCAGCACCGCGGCCGGCTGATCCCGGTGCGGGGAATGTCCGCACTCCTCCAGCTCCAGTCGCGTGACCCTGGGTGCGAGCCGGCTGATGATGCGGATCTGCTCCAGGGTTCCATATTCATCTTCCCTGCCCTGGATCGCGAGGATCGGGCAAGTGATGTGCGGCAGGCAGGCTTCGATGTTCCAGTCGCGAAAACGCGGGTCCAGCCAGATGTCGCTCCAGCCCGCAAAGGTCGAATCCACGTCCGCATGATGGCGGCTCAGGCGCTGGCGCAGATCGCCTCTGCGATAGGTTTCGCGGGCCGCGGCGATGCCATCGACGGTGATCTGCTCGACCTTCACATGCGGCGCCAGCACGATGAGACCTGCGGTCGGCGAGCCCTTCAAAGCCGCGTACATCAGGGCAATCGACGCGCCATCACTGTGCCCGAACAGGATGGGTGAGGCGATGTCGAGTTTTCCGAGCAGTTCGGGCAGTGCCTGCTGCGCCTCGACATGCTGGTAGTCTGGCGCCCGGGGTTCATGCAGGGGCTCGGACTGGCCGTGACCATAGCGCGAGTAGACCAAGCCGGGCAGACCCGTGGCGTCGGCAAGCTGCTGCGGAAAATCGCGCCACAACGACACCGATCCCAGGCCTTCGTGCAGGAACACCAGCGTATGGCGTGAGACAGCCGGCTCCCGCGGCGCGAGTCGTTCGAACTCGATGCGCCGGCCGCAGACTTCCGTGAACACCGGGCAGGCGTGGAAGCAGAATCAGTCGTGACTGCTGTAGGTCACGTAGTACTTCTTGTAGCCCTTTGTGGTCCAGCGACCCTTCCAGCCCTTGGGCATGAAGGCGCCTTCGCCTGCCTTGACATGCAGCACCGTGCCGTCGGACGAGGTCAGCGTGACGCCGCCTTCGAGGAAGAACATGAACTCATCCTCGGAATAGGATTCGATGGGCACATCGGAAGGTCCAGCCGAATACAACCCGGCCACGAACTTGCCATCGCGGGATTTCAGCTTCGGCACGTCGGTAGCCGGGCCGTCGGCGCTGTTGTCCTGCACCGCGTCCTTTCCCTTGAACACCGCACCCCGCGCTTCAGCCGCGGTAACCTTCACGGGTTTTGGCAGGGCTGCGGGAGAATCGGCATGTGCAGCCAGGGCGAGAAACGCCAGACACAGAAATGCGAAATTGGTTATAAGCTTCATGCGCGAGAGGCTAACAATTCACACGTCAGGAATCAAACACCGGCCGGCCGCTGCGTTGCATGGCACGACCACGAAAATCGGCCGCCCACCGAGGCACTCATGAACAATGCACAGATCGGCTTTTTCGTGGTGCTGGCCATCATGGCCGTGATTTTCCACATCGCCTGGTATCGTGCAGCACGTCGGCTGCAGAAGGACCGGCCCCGGCCCATCGACTTCGGAGTTGCCGGCGTCACCGCCTTCCTCGACACCCTGGGGATCGGCTCCTTCGCGCCCACGACCGCCCTGTTCAAGCTGTTCCGCATGGTGCCCGACGAACTCATCCCCGGAACGCTGAACGTGGGACTCCTTTGGGCGGCGATTGCCGAGTCCCTGATCTTCGTGAAGTCGGTGAGCGTGGAGCCGACGCTCCTGGCCTGCGTCATCGGCAGTGCCGTCATCGGGTCCTGGTTCGGTGCCGGCATCGTTCGCCGCCTGCCCCGTCGCTCGATCCAGCTGGGCATGGGCATTGCGCTGCTCATCGCGGCTTCCATCTTCGTGGCAGTGAGTCTGGAGTTGCTTCCTGGGGGCGGTGAAGCCATCGGGTTGTCGGGCTGGCAGTTCGCCGTTGCAGTGGGCGCCAATTTCATTTTCGGCGCTCTGATGACCATCGGCATCGGCTTGTTCGCACCCTGCATGATCACTCTGGCGCTGCTGGGCATGCATCCGCTCACGGCCTTTCCGATCATGATGGGTGCCTGCGCACTGGTGCAGATGGTGGGTGGCATGCGCCTTCTGGAAAGTGGCAAGGTGGCATTCGGCACCGCCCTGGGCATGGCCATCGGAAGCCTTGTGGGCGTGGCCATCGCTGCGTTCATCGTCAAGTCCCTGCCGCTGGGTGCGCTGCGCTGGCTGGTGGTCATCGTGGTCGCCTATGCAGCCGTCGCCATGCTGCGCTCGGCCGCGGCGGAGCGCGCGAGCGGCGCACTCTCCTCCCCCGCGAGTCCTTGAGCCTGCCGCGCGCCGCAACCTTGCGGCAGTTCACACTTTTCCGCCTGCAAGATGCGGCCTGCACGGCGCACCGGCCATCTTCTGTCGAATTCTGCGATCCATCCTGCATCCGCAGCGCATGAGGCTCGCATAGCATGAACCCCTGGTTTCATGCGCGGGCACGACCGCCCGCGAGGTTCGAAGTTCGTTGGAGCAATGGATGTCCCGGGGTTCCAGTCCTTACCTGTTGAGCATGGCCCTGGCCGCGCCAGTCGCAGGTCACGCGCTGGGTCTGGGCGAAATCCACATCGACTCGAAGCTGAACCAGCCCCTGACTGCACACATCGACCTCCTCGGGGCCCGTGATGCCGAGCTGGCATCACTCAGTGCCACGATCGCCGGTCGCGATGCGTTCCAGCGAGCGGGCATGGACCGGCCGGCCTTCCTCAATTCGGCACAGTTTTCCGTCTCGCGCGATCGACAGGATCGCCCGGTCCTCGCCCTTCACTCGCGGGATGCCTTCACCGAACCCGTGATCGAACTCCTGGTCGAACTGCACTGGCCGGGTGGAGCCCTGATCCGCGAATACACATTGCTGCTGGACCCGGTGGGCACCACTGACACCAGCGCCCTGAATACCGTGGACGCACCCGTGTCCGCGCAACCGGCATCACCGGCTCCCCTTCGCAGCAACCCGACTGCGACGCCGGTGACCCATGCTTCGATCCCATCGACTGCAGTGCAGCCAGACCGTCGATACACGGTCCGTCCCCGGGACACGCTCCATGGCATCGCGCGAAAACTTGGCGCGCGCACCAGACCCGAAGTGCGTCGCCTGATGATGAGCCTGTTCCATCTGAATCCGGAAGGATTCGA
Source organism: Steroidobacteraceae bacterium (assembly GCA_044226785.1). Taxonomy (GTDB): domain Bacteria; phylum Pseudomonadota; class Gammaproteobacteria; order Steroidobacterales; family Steroidobacteraceae; genus TMP-86. The sequence goes on from JBGAGK010000021.1 coordinate 5,032, forward strand.
GGGCAACATCAACCGCCTGCGCAGCGGGGTCACCCTGCAGATTCCCGCGCCGAAGCAGCTTGCCCTCGTGCCGGCCGCGCAAGCCGAGCGGGAGTTTCGCCAGCAGATGAAGGCCTGGCGCCTGGAAGGCCGCCCTGAAAATCTTCCCGCCCAGGCAAAGCTCGAACATACGCCTCAGGCTCGTACCAGGGACCCCGTTCCGGCTACCCCGGCTCAGGACACGGATGCGCTGGTGCAGCGCATCGCCGCCCTCGAAAAGACGCTGGCCGAGATCCGGCAGCAGATCGCGCGCGAGGATGCGCAGTTGCAGGGACTGCGGCAACAGGCTCCGCCTGCCAGCGCCGCCGCAGCGCCGGCCAAGGAACTGCAATTCACGAAATCCACCGATGAACCGGCTCCCGTGGTCACATCGGCCCGCAAGCCTGCCCCGAGCGGGCTGACTGCCCTGCCTGCCGTGAGACGGGCGGCAGGCATCGGCGCCGGATCCGTGGTCGGAGCTGGAATCATCGTCTTGATCCTGGGTGCACTGACATTCTGGGGGCTGCGACGCCGCCGGCCATCCTCGCCCGATGTTCGCGATGCGCAAGACCTGGCGGTCCCCTCCAACGATGGAAACACGCCTGAGCCTGCAGCGAAGCCTGTCGACGCGCAGGCATCGCAGCCGGCAGAGCCCACGTTCATCGTGGCCGAGTCGACCATGCCCGTTGAGGCAACACCCGTTTCGACGCCGCCCTCCGAGGCAGTTGACAGCGCGACCCATGATCTCGAGGAAACCCTGGTGATCGAGTCTGCATCCGGCGATTTCGCGGACGAGACGGAAGCCACCACCAGGCTCAGGATAGACGAGAACCTGGCCGACCTGGAAAAGACCGCCCAGCATGTATTCATCGAAGGCGAACTGAACAGCGGCTCGCGTTCGACGCCCTTTGTAGAACGGCGTCGCAGCGTCATCGATGTCCTTCGGGCGGCCATCGACAAGGAACCGCACCGGAGCGACCTGAAACTCAAGCTCCTCGAGCTCTACTACGCGACGTCCGCCGCCAACCTGGCATCATTTCTCGAAGTGGCGAAGAAGATTTCGCGCGAACCGGACATGCTGGCTTCCAGCGACTGGGATCGCATCGTCAGGATGGGTCGTACCATCCTGCCCGACGAGAAGCTGTTCCTGGAAGACCCGGGCACATCGGACGAGATCTCCGCGATCAAGGAGAATGTCGCGTAGATCAGGGAAGGAGCTGCAGGGCATGGACGCCCGGCCCCGGCAGGAACGGCGCAGCCACACCCTCGGCCCACGCCTGGAAATCGCTGCGATAGAACGGTGACAGCGGGTGTCCGCTCTGTCCACCCGGCATGTGGTAGTACGCATCCTGCTCGTAACCGGGTGAGACGCTGAAGCGTTCGGATGCGCCATAGTCCGGTCCCTGCACCCTCGGCATGTCCTCACGCCCACCCGGCAGGCGTACCACCGGCATGTCCAGGAATTTCGCCAGCCAGGGGATGGCTGCCGAGAGGGGATGCCTGACGTGCACTTCGTTGACGCGGCCCCAGTCACAGGTCTCGAGGCGGGTGCAGTGCCTGCCTGGCTGTTCCGCCGCGCTCAGGGCCTCCTCGAGCAGTGCGTCCCAGTCCCGATAACCGGGCGCCAGCAGATTCATAGGTCGCTCGTTCACCACCCGCCACAGCGGTCCTTCGAACGAGCTGGGGATCTCGAACCTGAAATCCGGTGCGCGCTTTCTGGCGGGTGCGACCAGCATGAAAAACACCCGTGCCTCCGCCTGCGCACGGAATGCCGACACCAGCCGATAGGCCGCATCGGAAGGCAGAGCCTGGCCGCTCCAGTGACGCAGGACTTCGGCAGCCCTCGGGTGGCGGTGATCCCCGGCGGATTCCTGTCTGCGGAGCAACCCTGAGAGCAATTCGCGCCAGCGTGCCAGGAACAGCGCACGGTCATCGAGTTGAACGGCAAGGCTGGCAGCAGGCGTCACAGGCGAAGAGATGGCCAGCAGATCCGCATGGATCTGCTGAGCGCGGGCACCGCGATCCATTCCGCCATCGCCGATGCGCCCGGCCGCCGGACCGCCCGTCACACGCGCGTTCGCGGACCACAGCAAGCCTCCGGGCGGATCGAGGATGCGCGGCTGATCGGCCGGACTCACCCAGCCGGAAAACCCCGGATGCGCATCTGTGGACAGTTCGGGCATTCCGGGCTCGCCGTTGCGCAACGGGATGCGCCCGGCAATGGTCCAGCCGATGTGGCCGGCTGAATCGCCGAGCACCATGTTCTGCGCCGGAATGCCGAACCCCGCAGCCTCGTCGATCGCCGCGCTCACCGACATCGCGTGTTCCATGCTCATCAGGTTCAGGTTGAGCGCCGCCGGATCCTGTGCGGTCCATTCCAGCACGTATGGCCTGCCAGCCCAGTCCTTTCCCATCACCGGCCCCCAGGGCGAGAGCTTCACCTTCAGGTGATGGGTACCCTCGCCCTTGACCGCGATGGGCTCCTCCACCGTGACCAGCCGTTCCACGCCCTGCGCTGTCCGGAATTCGTCGGGGCCGTCGCCCGGCACCAGGCGGATCACGGATTCATACTGGCCGTAACTGTTGGTGAAACCCCAGGCGACATGCCCGTTGCTCCCTGCCACCAGCGCCGGCGTGCCCGGCAGGGTCACCCCGGTGGCATCCAGTCCGGCGGACTTCTGCACCAGCCGCACGCGGTACCAGATGATGGGCACGCGAAAACCCAGGTGCATGTCGTTGGCGATGAGGGCGGCGCCGCTGGCGGTGCGCGCACCCGAAACGGCCCAGTTGTTGCTCCCCAGCCCGCCCAGTTGATGGCGCACGTCCGCGGGCAGCGCGTAGGGAAGATCGTGCTGCACGCGCAGATCGAACTGATCGGTTGTGGGCAGCATGGGCGCCTCGCTCGTGCTGCCATCCGCTGCCGCATCCCACTCGGGCGCTCCGGCCAACACGAATGCGGCCGCAGCCGGCGGGAGTGTGGCCCGCAGCAAGCCGTCCTGCAGGATGCGATGGCCGCTCGGGTCCTGCAGTTCCAGGAACATCGCCTGCATGCACAGCACCGAATCCTCGGCCTTCCAGGGCTCGGGCTTGCTCCGGAGCAGCCAGTACTCGAAGGGTCGTGAACCCAGCGCGGCCAGCCCGGCATTCACGCCCTCGGCATAGCCTTCCAGCAGTGCGCGCTGCCGGGCATCCAGTGCCGCGACGGCTGCGCGCGCGACGGCGCGAAACCGGTGCGGGCGAAGCTGCTCGTCCACCGTCAGGAGTGAGGCGCCCAGCAGCGCCGACAACTCACCGGCTGCCGCACGGCGCTGCAGGTCCATCTGGAAAAAACGGTCCTGGGCATGCGCAAAGCCCAGCGCACGCGCCAGGTCCGCGCGAGTAGCTCCGCTGATCGTGGGTACGCCCTTGTCATCCCGCTGCAAGGTGACTGGCGCCGAGAGGCCGGTGATTTTCCGCTGCCCGTCCAGCTGCGGCAGGCTGGCGCGAAGCACGAGCCACACCGCAAGCGCCGTGCACACGGCGATGCCCGCAAGCGCCGCACCCAGAACCTTCACGAGACGCTTCATGCGGGCGCGCGAAGTGCCAACGTCAGTAGGCGCTCGGGGCCGGGCTGCCCTTCGAAGGGGAGGACCTGAACTTCGCCAGCAGGTCGGTGGCGGCCCGCATCAGCAACGTGGTGTCGCTTCCCACGGCCACGAAGTTCGCTCCCTGCGCAAGATATTCGGTGGCGCGCGCGGGATTGGGCGCCAGAATGCCGGCCGCCTTGCCGCTCTTTCGCACCCGGGTTATGCCGTCACCGATGGCCTTGACCACATCCGGATGCTCGGTCTGGCCGATCAGTCCCATCGACGCCGACAGGTCGCCGGGCCCGAAGAACACCCCGTCCACGCCGTCCACCGCGCTGATCTCAGCAAGGTTCGACAGCCCTGTGAGTGTTTCCACCTGCACCAGCAGACAGATATCCTGGCCCGCCTTGTGCAGATAGCCCTCGATCTGGTTCCAGCGCGAGGCCCGCGCCAGCGCACTGCCGATGCCGCGGATGCCGCGCGGCGGATAGTGCACGGCCGACACCAGATCGCGCGCCTGTTCAGCACTGTTCACCATGGGGATCAGCAGATTCTGCACGCCGATGTCGAGGTACTGCTTGAGCAGCGCGGTCTCGCCGATCACCGGGCGAACCACGGGCTGCGAGGCGTAGGGTGCCATGGCCTGCAGTTGCCCCAGGGTGCTGCGCAGGTCATTGGGCGCATGCTCGTTGTCCAGCAGCAGCCAGTCGAAGCCCACGCTCGCCAGCAGTTCGATGACGTAGGAGTCCGCCAGCGCGGCCCACAGGCCGATCTGCGCTTCGCCCGCGAGCAGCCGGCGCTTGAAATGGTTGGGGGGAGCCTGCATGCCCTGCGAGCTTACACGAACCGGAAGGAAATGCTGCCCAGCGGTCCGTAGTCCGCATGCAGGACGTCGCCGCGCTGCGCCTGGGTGGGCCGCGTGAACGACCCCGCGAGCACCAGGTCGCCTGCGCGCAGCTCCTCACCGTAGGGCGCGATCTTGTTCGCAAGCCAGGCTACGCCGGTGGCCGGGTGATTGAGCACGCCCGCGGCAAGACCGGTCTCCTCGATCACGGCATTCTTGTGCAGCAGTGCGCCCGCCCAGCGCAGGTCCATGGCGTCCGGCCGCACCGGACGGCCGCCGGTGACGATGCCGGCATTGGCGGCGAAATCCGCGATGGTGTCGAACACCTTGCGCATCTGCCGGGTGTCGCGGTCGAACTGCTCGATGCGCGCATCGATGATCTCCAGTGCCGGCGTCACATATTCCGTGGCGCGCAGCACGTCGAACACCGTCACACCAGGTCCCTTCAAGGGACGACCCAGCACGAAGGCCAGCTCCACTTCCACGCGCGGCGCGATGAACCGCTCGACCGGAATGTCCGAACCGGTCTCGAAGAACATGTCGTCCATCAGTGGCGCGTAATCCGGTTCGGTGATCTGCGAAGCCTGCTGCATGGCGCGCGAAGTCAGACCGATCTTGCGGCCCTTGATGGTGCGGCCATCGGCCATTTCCAGCCGCACCCATGCACGCTGGATGGCGTAGCCATCCTCGATGGTCATGCCCGGATGCGCCTTCGAGAAATGCCGCAGCTGGGTGCGTGTCTTGCGCGCTTCATACAGCTGACGGGCCAGCGTGGTGACGAGGGAAGCTTCCAGCATGGTTCAACTCTTGGCGAACAGCGGGTGGATGTTGCTGTGTTTTGCGCCGAAGCTCTCGTCGCCCTGGTCGACCTGCAGGGTGACGCCGATCAGACGCCGCTCGAACACCGGCTCGATGACCTTGCGGGTCGTGGCCAGCAGCGCCTCACCCACCTGCTTGCGGACCTGTTCGCTGCGCCCGCGGCCCATGCGCAGGTTCAGGTACATGAAGGCGTAATCGCGCTTGCCGTCGGCCACGGCGAAATACGGTGCGGACACCGCGAACACGCGCGTGCCGCCGGCAGGAAACACCTGGGCGCCTTGCTCGTCGCGCTGCTCCAGCATCGTGTCGGCCAGAGCCCGGCACAGCCCGTTCATGTCCAGGTCGCGATCCAGGTTGCCGGTATACAGGATTACGAGGTGCGGCATGCGATGCTCATGGTACCCACGGTGCAGCCCACCGCAAAGATGGGAATGGGTCTGGAAAAGTGGATTGTGCCGCGCCCGCCGGCCGCCGCCGCGATGCTGATGAATGTGCGGATCTCGAAGCCGCCCTGACCCGCCTCGCGATAGGTGGCGATGTCGGAATACGACAACAGCGCCTCGCGGTCGTTGCGGCTCCAGCGATCCAGCAGTTCCCGGTCCCAGGCTTCGTTGACCTTGCCCGAATCCGGCGTTGCCGGCCAGTGCGAGATACCGCCGGTGCCGACGATGGCAATGCGTTCGGGCACCGAATCGGCGGCACGCCGCAGCGCCTCGCCGAACGCCCAGGCGCGATGCAGCGGGGTGAGCGGCGGACCCTGGCAGTTGATGTTGGCGGGAATCACCGGGATGTCGTACTTTGGGGTCAGGAAGTGCAGCGGTACCATGATGCCATGATCGAACTTCCACTCCTCGGCATAGGCCAGGTCCACGCTGTTCATGGCTTCGATGATCAGCCGCTTCGACAGCGCCGCATTGCCTCGGATCTTGCGGCGCTCGATCTTCAGCCAGGCCGGGTCTTCGATCGGTCCCTCGTATTCATCCGACATGCCCACCGCAAACGCGGGCATGTTGTTCATGAAGAAATTCGCGAAGTGTTCAGCCGCAACCACGATCAGGGCATCGGGCTTTGCCGCGTGCAGGTCGACCGACATCTGCCTCAGGGCCGCATAGAACGGCTCGCGCAGGGCGGGATCCGCCATGTCGGCCCGGCCGGTGATGCCCGGCGCATGGCTGCAGATGCCGGCGAACACCAGGCTCATACGCCTGCCACCTTTTCATCCATTCCTGTCGTCATGGCATACACCCCCGCACGCACCTGACCGTACTTCGCGATGCCATCGCGCATGGCCTGGATGTAATCCGCCCAGGGCATGGCCAGGTACGCGGCAAAATGCATCAGCAACTGCCCGTTGGCACCCAGCACGTACAGCAGGCCAATGTCACCCGCATCGATGGCTGCGCGCTCCTCCTCCGTGAGGGTATAGGTCTCCAGCAGCGCGGCACGGTCGCTCCGGTAACGCTCCTGCACGCGCGGATCACGGTTCAGGTCATACAGGAACTTCTGCATGCCATACAGGCTCATTTGGGCACACCCCAATGCGGGATATGGTGGGAACCCATGCTCACGCACACGTTCTTGGGCTCGAGGAACACCTCGAAGCTCCAGGTGCCACCCTCCCGACCCACGCCCGAAGCCTTGGTCCCGCCGAAGGGCTGGCGCAGGTCACGCACATTCTGGCTGTTGACAAAGCACATGCCGGCCTCGATGGCAGCCGCCACACGATGCGCCTTGCCGATGTTCTCGGTCCAGATGTAGCTGGACAGGCCATAGGCGATGTCGTTTGCCTTGGCGATGGCATCCGCCTCGTCCTCGAAGGGAATGAGGCAGGCCACGGGCCCGAAGATCTCGTCCTGGGCGATGCGCATGCGGTTGTCGACATCGGCGAACACCGTGGGTTGCACGAAGTTTCCCTTCGACAGCGAAGCCGGCAATTTCGGCGCATCCACGCCGCCGCACACCAGCGTGGCGCCTTCCTTCGGCCCGCGTTCGATGTAGCTGCGGACCTTGGCGAGGTGAGCCGGGCTTACCATCGGACCGATGATGGTGTTCTCGTCCATCGGGTCGCCGACGCTGATGTTGCGTGCCCGCGCCGCGAAGCGCTGCACGAAATCCGCATAGATCGAGCGCTGCACGAATATGCGTGACCCCGCGGTGCACCGCTCGCCGTTGTTGGAGAAGATCATGAACACCGCCGCGTCCAGCGCACGTGCCTGATCCGCATCCTCGAAAATCACGAACGGGCTCTTGCCGCCCAGCTCCATCGAGAATTTCTTGAGACCCGCCGCGCGCACGATGCGATCGCCGGTGACGGTCGACCCGGTGAAGGAGATAGCCCGCACATCCGGGTGCGCACACAGCGGCTCGCCAGCCTCCTTGCCGAACCCATGCACGAGGTTCAGCACGCCCGGCGGCACACCGGCCTCCAGCGCCAGTTCGCCCAGCCGGGCGGCGCTGAGCGGTGACAGTTCGCTCATCTTGAGCACGGCGGTGTTGCCGAATGCCAGGCACGGCGCCACCTTCCAGGTCCCGGTCATGAACGGCACATTCCACGGCGAGATCAGTGCACACACGCCGACGGGATGAAACAGCGTGTAGTTCAGGTGGGTGGGCGTCGGATAGGTGTGTCCATCGGTGCGCACGCACATCTCGGCGAAATAATTGAAGTTGTCGGCTGCCCGCGGTATCAGCTGCTTGCGGGTCTGCGAAATGACCTGCCCGGTGTCCTGGGTCTCCGTGGCCGAAATGTCCGTCACGTGCCGGGTGATCAGCTCGCCCAGCTTGCGCAGGATGCGCGCGCGATCTGCCGCCGGCTTCGCTGCCCAGGCCGGGAAGGCCGCCTTGGCGGCCGCCACGGCCGCATTGACTTCCTCGGTGCCGCCGCGCGCTACCTCGGCCAGGGTTTCCTGGTTTGCCGGGTTGATGGTCGGGAAGTAGTCGCGTCCCGGGACGTTTCGGCCATCGATCAGATGCTCAACACGCATTGCGCGCTCCTTCACCGGCCGAAGACCTCGTCGGCCACGATATGGTTGACCAGCCGGCCCAGCCCTTCGATCTCGCAGACCACTTCATCGCCGGCCTGGACGTTCACCACACCCTCCGGCGTTCCCGTGAGGATGACATCGCCGGCGCTCAGGGTCATGAATGAACTCAGGTACTCGATGAGGAAGGGTACCGTGAAGATGAGGTCGCGGGTATTGCCCGACTGGGTGCGCTTGCCGTTGACCGAAGTGGACAGATCAAGATTCCCGGCATCCGGCACCGCTTCGGCCGGAACGAACCAGGGCCCGAGCACCGTGCCACCGTCCCGGTTTTTCACCCGCAGATTGGGCCGGTAGTAGTTTTCCAGGTAGTCGCGGATGGTGTAGTCGTTGGCGATGCAGTAGCCGGCGATGTGCTCGCCCGCCCGTGCGGCCGGGACTTTCCTCGCAGTCCGGCCGATGACCACCGCGAGTTCGCATTCGTAATGCATGAACGTCGCACCGGCCGGGCGGCGCGTCTGTCCGCGATGTCCGATGAGCGAACCGGGGCCCTTGAGGAACACCAGCGGTTCCTCCTGGGCGCCGAAGGCCAGCTCCTTGGCGTGATCGGCATAATTCAGGCCGAGGGCGATGATGGTGCCCACCTCGAAGGGCGGCAGCCACACCACGGCCTGCTCGGCGAGCACCCGCCCATCGGCCAGCCGCACACCCGGCGTGCCGTCCGGCAGGGTCTGTGGCACCGCCTCGTGAATCGAACCGCCATGGGCCACGCGCGCACGCATCACGCCACCTCCGGCACGAACCGATTGGTCAGCGCACCCAGCTTGTCGACCTCGATGCGCACCAGCGCGCCGGCCCGCACCAGCGGTGCCGGTGCGGCCACACCCACGGCGAGCACATCGCCCGGCGAGAGCGTCATGAACTCGGTGACGTCGGCCAGCAGCCGGCCCACCGGCCTGATCAGATCGGCCGTGCTCGAGGAGACTGCAAGCCTGCCATCGACGAACACCCGGATGCCAAGCGCATCGGGATTGTCCAGCGCGTGACGCGACATGGGGGCGCCCAGCGGGCAGAACCCGTCGCGCGCCTTTTGCCGGATGCTGGGCCGGTAGTAACTCGCGTGCGGCACGCTGACATCATTGACGATGAGGTAACCGGCCACGTGTTCGAGCGCATCGGCTTCGCGGACCCGGCAGGCCGTGCGGCCGATCACCAGGCCCAACGTCGCCCCCACCTCCAGTTCCGGCGCATCGGGCGGCACCGGAACCGTATCTCCGTCCCCTGAAAGGGTATTGCGCGGCTTCACGTACAGGACGGGCGCCTGCGGCGGCTTGAGGTAGGGTTTGCCGTTGACTGCATCGCCCAGCGCCGCGAGCGCGCTGCGATGGTTCAGCAGTGCGCCATATACGGTACCGGACAGGCGGAATGGCGGAAAATCCAAAGCGGGCTCGGCGGACATGAGCACTCTAAATATTCACTAATATATTAGCAATCTAGGCGTTGGCATGGCAGGATGTCAAGGCATGGAGGATTCGCCCGACATGTTGGCGCGCCGGAACCTGCCGCTGCTGCTTCTGCAGGCCCGCGAGCACGTCTTTGCCCATTTTCGTCCCATCCTGCAGCGAGCCGGTCTCACCGACCAGCAATGGCGCATCATCCGGCTGCTGCTGGAAACCGGGCCGCTGGAGCCGCGCCAGATCGGTGAGCATTGCCGCATCTCCAGCCCCAGCCTGGCCGGGGTGCTGACCCGCCTGGAGCAGATGAAACTGATCCGCCGGACGCGGCTCAACCGGGACCTGCGCCGGGTCAGCGTGTCCCTGACCCCCCGGAGCCGGGCGCTGGCCGGGCGCCTGGCTCCCAGGATCGAAGCCGTGTATTGCGACATCGAGCGCCGGATAGGCCCCGATTTCTGCGCGCGGTTTTACAGAACGCTGGATCAATTGATCCGGGCCGTCCGTTAGGCTACTTTTGCCCCGAACAGGGGGATACGGCCGATAAAGTCCTGCTGCCTGCGGCCGTCACAGTGGGCTTGAACCACCATATGCGCCATCGCACCGGGCCAACGGCATCCGCAAACCTGTTGCGGGCCGCGAGCATCCTGCTTCCGGGCCTGCTGACGGGGTCGGCGGAAGCCGGCCAGTCACGTGCACTGATGCCGATCAGCGCCACGGTCGTGGCCGTCGCGCACATCGAACGCAATTCATCACCCTACGAACTCCTGCTGTCCGCAGCGGATCTGCGGCGCGGCTTCGTCGATGTGCCTCAGCCTGCATCCCTCGTGGTCAACAGCAACAGTGCCACGGGTTTCGCGCTCGAGGTGATCGCCCTGAATCCGATGATCAGCACTATCGTGGTCGATGGACTGGATGCGCCGCAGGTCCTGGGAGCCGAGGGCGGCACTCTGGTGCAGCGCTGGAGCGGCCCGCAATCACGCCGGCTGACCTTGAGGTTCCGGATGATGTTCGCTCCGGGAGCCGCGCCCGGCCGCTATCCCTGGCCTGTGCGCCTGAACGTGCGGCCGCTGTAATCGTGAAGAGCTGACGCGCGGTTCTCGCATCAGCCCGTGCTCGAGGCTGAACAGCCAAGGATCAGTAGGTGACCGTCACCACGATGGTGTCCGCGTAACTGCCCGGCGCAACATCCTGCAACGCCGGTATCCGCCCGTACATCGTGCCCGTGACCGTGGTGGAGCTTCCGCCAAAGACCGTGAATGGTCCGGCCGTGCCGGGGAAGGACCCACCGCTGCCATCGCCCATCACCTGCGTATACGCCGTGCTCCAGTAGATGTTGTAGTCGAGCGTGTTGGCGCCCGAGAACATCCGGCGTGTCGCGAAACTTCCCGACAGGCCCGCGCTGAGCGCCACACCGACTGAAACGCTCTTCGATCCCGGACCCTGGCCGGTGCAGGTGACGCTCAGCGAGCCTGTCGAGGTGTCGGCAGAAGGGCTCAGGGGATTGTAGATGCCGAAGGCAAGACTGCTGACCGAGGTCGTGCAGCTGACCGTCACTGCCTGCGCCACGAACGGCAGGAGGGACATCGACAGGATGGCAAGCAGCGCTCTCATGGGCTGTCTTCCGGCATGGGCTGCCCGCTCAGGCAGCGGATGATGCCGAGGTCGGGAAGCGGCTCGTCCGTGTCAGGCGGCGGCACGCGGAATTCGCAGCTCCGGCCGCCCCAGCGTGCGACACCTTCCGTACCGTGATCGTAACCGGTGATGTACACCAGGCCATCGGTGACCACCGGGAATTCCTGCCCGTTGATCCGGACAGTCGCACCTGCGGGCACGATCTCGCCCCCCGGTCGCACCAGCCGAAGCGTGGCATTTCTCACCCGCTGCACCGGAAAGCGCGCGACCACCCCGCTCCGGTTGGGGGGCGCCACCGTCATGCTGCTGGATCCGATGCTGGTATCCAGCGGCAGATCTTCCGGCTGGACGCTGATCCGGTTCGCCTCGTAGGGGCGCAGGTCGAACAGCAGCGCCTTGCCGCTGGAATCCGTATGCGTCACCAGCTGGTTCTCCACATAGACAGGTACATTGGCAAGACCTGCCACATCCACCACGGCGAAACTGCCGTTCACCGCACGGGTGGCCGCGATCTCGCCATCGAGCCAGGTGAGCGACCCGTTGAGCGAGGCGAGTTTTCCATCGATGCCGGCGTTCCGTGCAGCCTCGACCTCGATGTCGGCAGCCGTGAACTGCTGCCGCCAGGCCGCATCGTAGTTGCCACGCGAGGAGCCCGCCAGGCGCCAGCCGTTGCCCGGGCCCACCGGCGCGCTGGAGCTCAGCGTCGCGATCATCTCGTTTGCCGGTGCGCCTTCCCCGTTTCCACCCAGCGTGGACAGGGTGGCCGCCTGGCGCGCTCCGAAGGGCAGGACGTAGACCAGGTAGGCGCCGGTCGAGTCAGCCGAGGAGTGCACGCGGGTGAGAGTCAGGTTGAGGGTGCCGGAACGGCCGAAGGTCACCGAATGGGTCAGACTCAGCACCTGCTGGGCCGGCGCAGCGCGATGGGTCTGATGCACCCAGGCAAGCGACAGGGAGCCGGCCGGACCGAGACTGGTGCCCAACTGCACCACGTCGCGCTGCTTGAAGCGGTTCGAAGCGTTGATCGCATCTCCGACCTGCGCAAATCCGTACCCGGCAACGAGCGTGCTGGCGAGGAAACTGGTGCGCCGGCCCCGGAACTCGTATCCGATGCCGGTGAGCATGCCCGACCCCTGCGCATTGCCGCCGCCCGCGGCCGTGAAATTCAGCGTGCCCAGCTTGCCAATCCCCACATAGGCATTGACGCCTGCGGCATGCGCATCCTGCGCCAGGTATTCGGCATGCCCTTCGAGAGTGAACCAGTTCGACAGTCCGCGCCGGTAGCTCCCGGAGGCCAGCATCGCGCCATAGTGATTGCTCGCGATCGCGTAATCCTCGCGGACCTTGCCCAGGTTCAGCGACCACTGCGTGAGTCCCGGCGCCAGCAGGTTGATCGAGGAATAGAACGACTGCGTCATGACCTGCTCGCGCCCCAGGGCATCGCGCACCACGACGCTGACATCCCCGGTGCCCGACACGAACGGCAGCCGGTCGATGATGAACGGGCCCGGCGGAAGTTCGGAGCTGGACACGAGCTGATGATTCACGAAGACATCGACGGTGGAGGGAACAGTGGCCGTGCCGCTGGCCGACAGGAGCGGCGAGGTCAGAAGATCCGGCCGCATGCTGAAATTCTTCGAAAGGCGCAGGCCCGCGAAACGTACCGGGTTTCCCCAGCTGCCCGCATCACTGATCGCATCGCCCAGACTCAGGGTCTGCAGGCGGTCGGGAAAGTCCCGCGAGAATGTCGTGTCGAGCCGCGTCACGTTGCGACTGAACGAATCATCCCGCGCGATCGAGGTCTGGGACAGCACACCCATGCCGGCAAACAGCCCGAGTTCGGTGAACGCACCACTGGTGCGGCTCCCTGCGACCTGCTGGGCGGTGAGCTGATAGTTGAAGAAGGCGCCCGGCGAGGCCGGCGTCAGGGAAGGCGACACACGGTTCGGCGCATCCACACGGGTGGCCTTGAAACTGCCTCCCGGGACATGGATCACGGCCAGCTGTTTCGCCTCGTCGATCCGGATGCTGGCACCCGGGATGTCGGCCGGGGAATACCAGGCTTGTCCGTCCCGTTCCAGCGGCGCCGTGGCGGGAAGATTCATCCTCAGCCGGACGAAATCGGCAGCCGACAGCAGCAAGCGGCCGTCGGGGCCGCGCAGAACCACCAGCGAATCGCCAGCATCGACATCATTGACGCGAACATCGAGCACCGCTTCCTGCAGCGCCCCGGACGCAGCAGACGGCCCGGCCTGCGCACGCCCCAAGGCTGGCAACGCGAGCATCAGGAAGCCAGAATATGTCGCCAGCCAGGTGGCGAGTCGGCTTGCAGGATGCATCCGCACGCGCCCCTGCCGCCCTTACAGGCTGTCGACGACCTGGGCCGAGAACTCGCCCTGGTCGGTATGACCGTGAACCTTGATCGGCCCCTGATGAGGCACCGGTGCATCCGGCGTGAGCACCCAGCTCATGCGGCTGCCCGGCAGGACATACCTGGCGGTCTGGCCTTTCAGCAGGTCTGCATCCGGACCGATGGCCACATCGAAATCGGTGATCTGCAGATGGGCGCTGCCATGGTTGGTCGCGGACAGTTCGAGCCGGCCATCGTCGAGCCAGCGGGATTCCCAGGACAGATCAGCCTTGGGCTTTCCCGAAGCCGGCGCGATGAACACCGGCACGCTCAGCCGCAGCGCGACCCGCAGACCCTGGAAGTCTTTGCTGGGCGCCTGCGGAACTTCCTGGAAAACGACGCGATAGGACAGTTCACGCACTGCGTCCGGCGACTTGCGCAACGCCACGCGCACGATCTGCTCGGCCTTCGGCGCCAGCTGCAGCACCGGCGGAGTCGCCAGGATGTCGCGGGTCTCCTCGAGCCTGTCCTCGCCGCCGGCCTGCGACCAGCGCATGACCTTCACCTGCACGATCACCGGCTCATCCTCGGCGTTAGCCAGGGTCAATGCTTCGGTGTGATGCGAGGTGTCGAGGTTTGCGCGGATGGGGGCAATGTTGAAGGTGCTTGCGGCAGCCGGAGCTGCCGCAAGCCAGGACACGCACGCCATCAGGATCGCACCATACAGTCCGGTGCGAGGCGGTGGGCGGTTCCCGATCGGAACCGCCCCACCCTGGCGCCATTGATTCCATGCCTTCATCGACTTCATGTCGAACCGTCTTTCAGTACGTGACCGTGACCGTGATGGTGTCGCTGTACGCGCCCGGAACCGCGGCCTGGTTGGTCGCACTGTCAGGCAGCTGGCCGTATACCGTCATGGCATTGGCAGTGGCCACGCCCGCACCCGTGCCGGTACCCGTACCCGTGCCGCCGGTGCCATCACCAAAGACCGTGGTGGCCGCGGCTGTCGTGTACAGGTTGTACTGCAGGGTGTTGGGGCCCGAGGCCATCAGGCGCTGCGCCAGGGTACCGCCGGTGGTCGTGCCCGCGTTCAGGGCCACGGTGTAAGGCGTGTTCTTGCTGCATCGGACGCTGACGGTGCTCGTGCCCGTCTGCGCCCCGGCGCCCGGGGTGTAGTTGGGGAAAGCAAGGGTTGTGGCCGTGGCTGAACAGGTCGACTGCACGGTCGCCGTCACCTGAAACGTCGTGGTGGTGGTTGCCGCCGAAGCAACGCCCGCCGACAACACGCCGGCCGTCAGGGTCGCCAGTAGAATCTTGCGCATGGAATCTCCTCATTGAGTAACCGTGAAGGGTCAGAATCCGGTGCTCTCACCGGAGTGCCGACATTCTTGCGACATAAGCGCAGGCGGTCGTGACCGCCTTCGCACTTTGGGCAGATGAGGCTAAAGTTTGGCGGGGTTTTGCCGGGTGAGTCGCACATCGCCGGGGGCGCCAGGACCGGGGCGGCAGCGGCCACCCGGAATCAGTTCACAGAATTGGCCGGGGTGAAGCATGAAGCGGGTGGACGTCCTGATCGCCGGCGGCGGTGTCGTTGGAAGCGCCTGCGCATGGTTTCTCAGACACGAAGCACCGCATCTTTCGGTGCTGGTGCTTGAACCCGACCCGGCATACCGGCAGTCCGCGAGCACGCTGTCGGCGGGTTCGATCCGCCAGCAGTTCTCCACGCCGCTCAACATCGCCCTGTCCCGCTTCGGCCTGCATTTCCTGCGCCAGCACGGAATCCATGTGCACGAGGCCACCTATCTCTACCTTGCCACCGCGCAAGGCGAAGCAGCACTGCGTGCCAACACGATCGTCCAGCGCAACTGCGGCGTCCCGGTCCGGCGGCATGACGCCGACGCCCTGGCGCGTCTTTATCCCTGGCTTGCCACGCACGACCTGTGCGCTGGCGCAGACACCCTCAGCGGCGAAGGCTGGTTCGACGGCCATGCGCTGCTGCGGTTCTTCCGCGAAGTCAATGAACGGAGCGGCGTGCGTTACCTCAAGGACCGGCTCGCAACGCTCGAACTGGCCGACCCGGGTGCACAGGCCGGGCTCGCCAGCGGCGAACGCATCGCAGCCCGATACCTCGTCAATGCCACCGGCACGCACTCGCGTGAGGTGGCCGCGATGGCCGGTATCGACCTGCCGGTGGAACCGCGCAAACGCTGCGTGTACGTGTTCACCTGCCCGAAGGCACTGCACCCCCCCGCGCTGCTCATCGATCCGGTGGGGCTGTGGTTTCGTCCCGAGGGGGAACGTTTCATCGCAGGCTACTCTCCCGACCCGGATCCTGCGGTCGACTTCGATGACTTCGAGGTCGATCTGCGGGTGTTCGAGGACCAGCTGTGGCCGATGCTCGCGCGGCGAGTTCCGGCCTTCGAGCAAGCGCGGCTCACGGCCGCGTGGGCCGGGCATTACGACTACAATACCTTCGACCAGAACGCCTTCGTCGGACCTGCCCGGCCCGGCAGTGCGCTGCTGCTCGCCAGCGGTTTTTCCGGGCATGGTCTGCAGCATGCGCCGGGGATCGGCCGGGGACTCGCGGAATGGATCGCGCACGGTGAATGGCGAAGCCTTGACCTCGACCCGCTGGGCATCGGGCGGCTGGATCAGATCCGGCCGGAACCGGAAATCAACGTCATCTGAGCTCAGCACACATGAACACCCTGCCACACCATGATGCTGCGGCCGTGGCGGCCGCCCTGGACTCGCACCGGCTGATCGAGGCACTGCGCACCGCTTTCGCGCGCGAATCGGCCGCGCCACCGCGCGCGCAGCACCGGCTCGATGCCGCGGGCGCACGTATCCTGCTCACGATGCCTGCGTGGAACCGCGACGCGATTGGCGTGAAGCTGGTCACGGTCTTCCCCGAAAATCCGGCGCGAGGCCTTGCGGCCGTGAGTGCCTGTTACGTGCTGTTCGATGCCGGGAACGGCACGGTCCGCGCCACCCTGGACGGCAAGGAACTCACACTGCGCCGGACCGCCGCCGCATCTGCGCTGGCATCGCAATATCTGTCACGCACCGACAGCGGCCGGCTCCTGATGGTGGGCACGGGCGATCTCGCACCCCACCTGATCCAAAGTCATGCCAGCGTCCGGCCGATCGGGCAGGTGCGCATCTGGGGCCGCACTGCGGAGCATGCCCGCGCCCTTGCGCAACGCCTGGGCGGCGGCGCCTGGCAGGTCGAAGCCACGACGGATCTGGCAGGTGCCGTGGCCTGGGCAGACATCATCAGCTGCGCAACGCTGGCCACCTCGCCTCTGGTGCCGGGGGCATGGTTGCGCGCCGGGCAGCATCTGGATCTGGTCGGCGCGTTCACGCCGCACATGCGCGAGGCGGATGACGAGGCAGTCAGGCGCGCCGAAGTATTCGTCGATACCCGGGAAGGCGCGCTGGCCGAATCAGGCGAGCTGATCCAGGCCATCGGCCGCGGAAGTATCACGCGAGAGCACATACGGGCCGATCTGCACGAGCTGGCCCGCGGGCTTCATGCGGGCCGTCAGGATCCAGCGGCCATCACGCTGTTCAAGAGCGTCGGGCATGCACTGGAGGATCTGGCAGCTGCGCAGCTGGTGGTGGATCGGGCCGGCTGACCTACAATTGGCTGATGCGCAAGACCGCGATCATCCTGTCCTGCTTTCTCGCCTTCACTGCAGCCGCGCAGCCCGCCACCCCGGACCGGTGGATCACGCAAGGTGGCCCCACGCCACAGGCGCGGCAGATGACCCGGCTGCTGGCCGATGCGCAGCAGTTCGGCCTCTCGGCTGCGGATTACCAGGGCGCGGCGCTCCTGGCTGAACTGGCACGGGTCTCGCAACCGGGGACAACCGGGACCGCCCTCGCACGATTCGCACAGGAACTCGATGCACAGGCGCAGCACCTGGTGCACGACCTGCATTTCGGACGGATCGACCCGAGAGCGGCCGGATTCGCGCTGCCTGAAAACCGCCCGCCCCTGGACATGCCGGCCATCCTGTCGCAACTGTCCCGGGCCCATGATGTCCAGGCTGCGCTGAGCACGATCGAACCGCCTTTCTATCACTATGCCCTGCTCAAGGCCGCGCTGCGGCGCTATCTGCAGCTGAGCCAGGACGCCTCACTCACACGGCTTCCCGCGATGGGCGTGCGCAGCATCAAACCCGGAGAATCCTATGCCGGTGCGCCGTCCCTGCGCCACCTGCTGTTCGAACTGGGCGATCTGCCCGATGCGGGCGGTACCTCGAACATTCTCGATCCTCCACTGGTCGCCGCGCTGAAGCGCTTCCAGGGGCGGCACGGGTTGGAGCCGGATGGCGCGCTGGGCGCAAGAACCTTCGCCGCATTGACCACACCCCTGTCGATGCGGGTGCGGCAGATCGACCTGACCCTGGAGCGCTGGCGCTGGCTGCCGATGTTCACCACACCACCGATCATCGTGAACATCCCGCAGTTCAGGCTGTTTGCATTTCACACGCTCAGTGACCGCGCGGCCACCATCATGCAGATGGATGTGATCGTGGGGAAAACCTATGCAAACACACGCACGCCGGTGTTCGTCGGGGATCTTCGCACCGTGGTCTTTCGTCCCTACTGGGACGTGCCCCGCAGCATCGCCGTGCACGAAATGCTGCCGCAGATCCGCCGTGATCCGAAGTATCTGGCACGAAATCACCTGGAACTGGTCGACGGGCCCGGCGATGGCTCACCGGTGGTTGCACCCAGCGCGCAGGCCATCGACGCACTGGCGGCAGGACGGCTGCGCATCCGCCAGCAGCCCGGGGAAGACAACGCCCTGGGTCTGGTCAAGTTCCTGTTCCCGAATTCGTACAACGTGTACATGCATTCCACGCCCGCGCATCAGCTGTTCGCGCAGTCACGGCGCGCCTTCAGCCACGGCTGCATCCGGGTCAGCGACCCGGTGAAGCTGGCGCAGTTCGTGCTGCGTAATACCACGCCGCCCTGGGATGAGGTGCGCATCCGGCAGGCCATGCAGGGCGCCGACAACCAGCGTGTCGCCCTGAAAGACCCGGTGCGCGTCATGATCCTGTATGCCACGGCGCTGGCCACGGAGGGCGGGCCCATCCTGTTCTTCGATGACCTGTACGGCCTTGACCGCAGGCTCGAGCGCCTGCTGGACAATGCGAAACAGCGCGCACCGGGCGCGGCCCCGATGGGCTATGATCCGGCGCATTCTGTCCATCCTGGCCTGGAGCAAGCTGACATTGCGCAAGCCTCGTGACCTGACCTGTCCGACCCGCCGAAACATCCTGCGCGGCGCGGCCTGCGGGCTGCTCGGCGGGTTTCCCATCGCGAAGGCCCTGGCAACGCCTGCTCCGCGGCTGCCGCGCACCCTGAGCTTCAGGCACACGCACACCGGCGAGGCACTCTCGACCTGTTACTTCGACGGCAGCACCTACGTACCAGGCGCCCTCGGGCAGCTCAATCACCTGATGAGAGACTTCCGCAATGATGCGGTGATGGACATGGATGCGGGGTTGTTCGACCTGTTGTGGGACCTGCGAGCCGCGGCGGATCGAGACGCCACGTTCGAGATCATCTCGGCTTACCGTTCACCGGCCACCAATGCGATGCTCCATCGCCGCTCCTCCGGCGTGGCCGAGCACAGCCAGCACCTGCTGGGCAAGGCCATCGACATCCGCATCCGCGGCTTTTCCACCTCACGGCTCGCGGAACTCGCACGCGGCCTGAAGCGTGGCGGAGTGGGCTACTACGCCCGGTCCGATTTCGTGCACGTCGACACCGGACGCGTGCGTTACTGGTGAGGCCATGCGGTGCGCGGAGCGCGAATCTCAGGGCACCAGCACCGCAGCCCCTTCAAATCGTCCCGCCCGCAGATCCTCGAGTGCCCGGTTCGCCTCGCGCAGCGGGTAGATATGCGTGTGCGTCCGGATGCCCATGTGCGGAGCCAGCCGCAGGAATTCCTCTCCGTCCGCACGCGTGAGATTCGCCACCGACAGGATCTGCCGCTCCTCCCACAGGAGTGAATAGGGGAACGCCGGAATGTCGCTCATGTGGATACCGGCACACACCACTCGCCCACCCTTGCGCACGGCGGCCAGCGCGCGCGGCACCAGTTCTCCGACCGGTGCGAAGATGATCGCAGCATCCAGCGGTTGCGGCGGCTCCTGCCCGGCATCGCCCGCCCAGCAGGCGCCCAGTTCGCGGGAAAAATCCTGCGTCGCCGAATCGCCCGATCGGGTGAATGCGTATGCCGACCGGCCCTGCCAGCACAGCACCTGGGTCAGCAGATGGGCCGCTGCCCCGAACCCGAACAAGCCCACGCGCATTCCATCGCCGGCCATCCGCAGAGCCCGCCAGCCGATCAGCCCCGCGCACAGGAGCGGTGCCAGGTCCGCATCGCTCCCCTGCTCGCCCAATGCGAAGACGAACCGCGCATCGGCAATCACCGCCGTGGCGTAACCACCCTGCCGGTTGAAGCCCGTGAATTCCGGTGAATCGCAGAGGTTCTCGCGCCCGCTCGTGCAGTATTCGCAGGCGCCGCAGGTTTTTCCCAGCCAGGCAATGCCGACCCGCTGATCGAGCGAAAGGCCCGTGACGCCACTCCCCAGCGCATCGACGCGTCCCACGATTTCATGGCCCGGCACGATGGGCAGGACGGGATCGGGCAGTTCGCCATCGACCACATGCAGATCCGTGCGGCACACACCACAGGCCAGGACACGCACCCGCACCTCGCCGGGGCCAGGTGCAGCGGCCGGCAAGTCCGTCCATTCGAGCGCGCTGCGGGGTCGCCGCAACAACATGGCATGCATCAGGGTCCGCTCAGATCACGCGCGACTGCGCATGAGCCTGGGCCGCCTCGCGCCGCGCCAGATACGCATCGAACACCATGGCCACATTGCGCATCAGCAGGCGGCCACGCGGTGTGAGCGCGATGGCCCGGGTACCGGTCTGCACCAGGCCATCTTCCGAAAGCGAGCGCAGCTTCTGAAGTTCGGGCGCGAAATACTGATCGAACCCGATGCCATGGGCACGTTCGATGGTGCCGAATTCCAGACCGCCATGACACATGATCCGCTGGATCACATCGCGCCGGATGGCATCGTCCGCGCTGGACAGGACACCGCGCTGATGCGGCAGCACGCCGCGCGCAAGCGCCGCGCCGTAGTCCTGCACGCGCTTGTAGTTCTGGATGAACAGGTCGCCGACCTGGCCGATGGCACTGACCCCGAAACTGATGAGGTCGCGACTGGCGTGCGTGGTATAGCCCTGGAACGTGCGATGCATGGTGCCCTGACGCTGCGCCACCGCCAGCGGATCCTCCGGCAGGGCGAAGTGGTCGAGTCCAATGAACTGGTACCCCGCACCGGTCAGCTTGCCGATGGCCAGTTGCAGAAGCGAAAGCCGCAGCGCCGCATCCGGCAGATCCGCCTCCCGTATGTGACGCTGGGCCTTGAACATCGACGGCAGGTGGGCGTAGCCGTAGACCGCGAGCCGGTCCGGGCGCAGGGTGATGACCTGATCCAGGGTTGCGCCGAAGCTCTCCAGCGTCTGCAGCGGCAGCCCGTAGATCAGGTCGAAGTTGATGGAGCGCAGACCCGCCGCACGCGAGGCTTCGAGCAGGGAGCGCACCAGGTCCACCGGCTGGATGCGGTTGACCGCAGCCTGAACCCGCGGATCGAAATCCTGCACACCAAGGCTCACCCGGTTGAATCCCAGGCCAGCCAGTGCACGGATGTCCTCGGGTGATACGGTGCGCGGATCTATCTCGATGGAATAGTCCCGCCCCGCATCATCGGTGAGCCGGAACCGCCGGTTCAGGGCATCGAGCAACTGCTCCAGCAGTCCCGGAGTCATGAACGTGGGCGTTCCACCGCCCAGGTGGAGCTGTTCGATGGGCCGCGTCGTATCGAAACAGGCGCTTCTCAGCGTGATCTCCTGCTCGAGCTGGGCCAGGTACGGCAGGGCGCGATCCGCCTGGCGGGTGATGACCCGGTTGCAGCCGCAGTAGAAGCAGGGACTGAAACAGAAGGGAATATGGACATAGGCAGACATCGGCTCATGCCGCCGGGCACCCGGACTTGCGCGCGCCTCGCGTTCATAGTCATCCATGGTGAGCTTTTCGTGGAATTGCAGCGCCGTGGGGTACGATGTGTAACGTGGACCCTCGCGGTTGTAGCGGCGCATGAGATCGGGATCGAACTTGACATCCATGCTGACAGCTTCAGACCTTGCGGGTCGTCTCCCGAATATGGATATCTGCGTAGTCCTTTGGCGGATATTGCTTATGCCGCACCGGATCCACCCCTCATAGCATGTCGCGCCACGACGATTCCCTGGATTTTCAGCCCATGAAGATGCGCAGCGCCAGCGCTTCCGCGCATTGCTTTCATTGCGGAGAACCGCTGGCCGGACGCACCGTCACCCATGCCCGCATCAATGGATCCGAGGCAGCCTTCTGCTGCCCGGGGTGCCAGGCCGCAGCCGGCATGATCGATGCGCTGGGCCTGTCGGACTATTATACCTTCCGCACCGCCAGCGCCAGCCGTCCCGCCTCCGGCACCGATGAGTGGCTGGCCTTCGACGAGCCGGCTGTGCAGGAATCCATCTCCCGGCCGGAAGAAAGCGGGCGCGGCATCACCCTGCTGATCGGCGGCCTGACCTGCCCTGCCTGCAGCTGGCTCGTGAACCGGGTACTGGAACGCACGCCCGGCGTGATCCGCGCCAGCGTGAATACGGCCACCGGCCGCGCCCATGTGATCTGGAAGCCCGATCAGATCGCGTTGTCGCGGATCCTGCGCACCCTCGCGCGCCTGGGTTACCGGCCCAGCCCCGCCGGCACGGATGCAGCCGCGGATCAGGCACGAGCGGAACAGCGCGACATGCTCAAGCGCCTGGCGGTATCGGGCTTTGGCATGATGCAGGTGATGATGTTCGCCATCGGCCTGTATGCAGGGGATGCCTGGGGCATGGAAGCCGGCATCCGCGCCTACCTGCGCATCGTGAGCCTGCTGGTCAGCACGCCTGTGCTGTTGTATGCGGGCCGGCCCTTTCTCCTGGGCGCGCTGCGGGCCCTCCGGGCACGCCGCGTCACCATGGACGTGCCGGTGAGTCTGGCGTTGCTGCTGGCCTGGGCGGCCAGCCTCATCAACATCGCACGGCACACCGGCGAGGTGTACTTCGATTCGGTCACCATGTTCATTTTCTTCCTCACGCTGGCCCGCTTCGTCGAAATGACGGCCCGGCATCGCAGCACACTTCCGGGAGACGCGCTGGCACGGCTCCTGCCGGCAACGGCACATCGGGTGACGAGTGGCAAGGGTGAAGAACACCTGGGCGATGTAGCCCTGTCGCAGGTGACCATCGGGGATCTTCTGCAGGTGCGCAGCGGGGAAATCGTGCCGGCCGACGGGGAGATCCAGGATGCATGGACACGCCTTGATGAATCCATGCTCACCGGCGAATCGCAGGCCGTGGCGCGCGGACCGGGTGCGCGCGTGGCAGCGGGCACGTTGAACATGGAAGCTCCGTTTCGGATGCGTGTGACGGCAGCGGGCAGTTCCACGCTCCTGGCCGGCATTTCCTCCCTGCTGGCGCGAGCCCAGTCCGCACGTCCCCGTCTGTGGCGCGAAGCCGACCGCATCGCCAGCCGCTTTCTCTCCGGGGTGCTGGTCATCGCCGCCCTGACCTGCGGGGTGTGGCTGTTCGTGAATCCCGGCCGCGCCTTCGATGCGACCCTGGCGGTCCTCGTCGTTGCCTGCCCCTGCGCGCTGTCGATGGCAACCCTGGTCGCCACGGCGAGCGCCACGGCCGCGCTGGCACGGCGCGGCGTTCTGGTCAGTCACCCCGATGCCATCGAGGGACTGGCAAGAGCCGACCAGGTGATGTTCGACAAGACCGGCACCCTCACCACCGGCCAGATGGCCCTGCGCGATGTGACCGTACTGGGCCCGCGCGACCGCGATCAGTGCCTGGCCATTGCGGCTGCGCTGGAGGCGGCTTCGGAACACCCGATCGCACGCGCCTTTGCGCAGGCTCCATTGAAATCCGGAACACCGAATCCGGCCACACCACTCCCCGCGCTCACCCAGGTGCGCGTCGTTCCGGGTCAGGGCATCGAAGGCCAGGTGTCCGGCCGGCTCTTCCGCATCGGCACGACCGCGTTTGCCACCGGTGCATCGCTGGCCCTGCCGCCATCCCGGACGATCCTGACAGACCCGACGGGAGACGAGGGCATTGCGCTGGGCGGCGAAGATGGGCTTCTTGCCCGGTTCATCCTGTCGGATCCGCCTCGACCCGAGGCGCGCAGCACCGTGGCGGCGCTGAAGGCGCAGGGTCTGGCCATCCAGATCCTCAGTGGAGATGCGCCGGGCGCGGTGGCCGACACGGCACGCCTCTGCGGCATCGAGCCATGGGCGGCGCGGCTCTCCCCGCAAGACAAGCTCGAACGGATCCACAGGACCCGGGAGGCTGGCCATTTCCCGATCATGGTCGGGGATGGCATCAACGATGCCCCGGGTCTGGGCGGAGCCGGAGTGGCCATCGCCATGCGCCGCGGTTCGGCGCTGGCCATGGCAGGGGCCGACCTGGTCCTGGTCACCGATTCCCTCAAGGTGCTGCCGCAGGCCGTGGAAATCGGGCGGCGTGCGCACCGGATCATGCAACAGAACCTGACATGGGCTGCCCTGTACAACCTGTGTTCCATGCCGCTGGCTGCCGCCGGGTGGGTCCCGCCCTGGCTGGCGGCCGTCGGCATGAGCGCCAGTTCCATCCTCGTGGTGCTGAATTCGCTGCGCCTGATGCGTGACCGGACCCGCAAAGCCGGAGCGCAGAGCCTTGTTCTCGAGCCGGCATGAACATCATCTACCTGCTGATTCCGGTGACACTGCTCCTGGTGGGATTGGCCGCATGGGCCTTCTTCTGGGCGGTGCGCGCCGGTCAGTTCGATGAACTGGACACGGCAGGCTGGGACATCCTGCGCAAGGACGATGAGCTTCCGGGACCGCCCCCCTCATGACCGAAGCACTTTGCGCCCCGGGGCCGTTGAGTCTGGCGGCTGCATTCACGGCCGGGATCGCAGGCAGCGTGCATTGCCTGGCCATGTGCGGCGGCCTGAGCGGAGCACTGGGGCTGCGTGCCCAGCGCGCCGGCGGACCCACCACGCGCACACTGATGCATCAACTGCTGCCGCAACTCGGCCGGGTCACCAGTTACGCCATGGCCGGCGCGCTGTTCGGCGCCTTTGGTGCGACACTGGCGGCACAGTTCGACATCACCGCAGCAGCGCGGGTGCTGCGCATCCTGGCCGGCCTGTGCCTGCTGGCCATCGCCGCGCGAGTGCTCTGGGGCTGGCAACCGCTGGCGCCTCTGGAACGCCTCGGCGCACGCATGTTCGCCCGCCTGACGCCGCTCCTGCGCACCCGTGGTGAACCTGCCCCCGGCGGATCATTCCTGCTGGGCATCCTGTGGGGATGGATGCCCTGCGGTCTGGTGTATTCCATGCTGCTGTTCGCCGCCGTGTCGGGCGGAGCGGTGCATGGCGCCCTGATGCTGGCGCTGTTCGGCGCGGGCACCTGGCCTTCGATGCTGGGAGGGAGCCTGCTGAGCCGTCAGCTCGGACGCTGGAGCGCCGCGCGCGGCCTGCATGCCGTCACCGGCATTGCATTGCTGGCGTTCGGCGTGCTGACCTTGCTGGCACCGCTCGCACCAGTCCATCACTGAATCGTTCGAGCCGTCACCCTCACCGCGAAACACATCGGCAATCCCGGGTGAGGCAGGTCAGGCGGGCGGGCTGTTCCGGTCACCCAGTGTCAGGTGCATTTTCACCAGGTGCGCCACCGAGCGAGCACCCATTTTTTCCATGACCTTGGCGCGATGGATCTCCACCGTACGCTCGGAGAGCCCCAGGTCGATGGCGATGACCTTGTTGGCACCCCCCTCGACCACCAGATCCATGACCTGGCGCTCGCGCGGGGTGAGCGTTTCCATCCGGCGCAGCACCTCCGCCCGGCGCGCGCCGCTCTGGCGGTTCTTCGCATCATGCTGCAGGGCGTGGTTGATGCGATCCAGCAGGTCCTGGTCACGGAACGGCTTCTGCAGGAACTCGAAGGCACCCTCCTTCATCGCCTGCACCGCCATGGGCACATCGCCATGGCCAGTGATGAAAATCACCGGCAGCATGGAGCCCATGCGATTGAGCTGCTGCTGCAACTCCAGGCCGCTCATCTGCGGCATGCGGATGTCGAGCACCAGGCAGCCCGGTTCATCCGGCTTGAAGTGCTGCAGGAATTCCTTTGCACCGGGATAGGCTGCGGTGTGATAGCCGACGGTTCCCAGCAGTGTGCACAGCGCCGTGCGCATGCCGTCATCGTCTTCCACCACATGAACCGTCGGTGTCAGGTGTTGTGTCTCGCGCGAATTCGTATTGGCCATCGGGTCAGGTCTTGTTTGCCGCTGCAGGCAACCGAAACCAGAATCGGCTGCCGCCAGCGGGCGGGCTCTCGAAGCCAATGGTACCCTCATGTGACTCTACTATGGCACGACAGGATGACAATCCGAGGCCCGTACCCCCCCGTTTGGTGGTAAAGAATGGCCGGAACAGCTGCAGCTGGTGTTCCGGGGTCACCCCGCAGCCCGAATCGATGACGCTGGTCTGCACCGAGTAGCGATCCCCCTCCACCAGGATTTTCACGCCAGGGTGCCTGTGGTCCGGGCTGATGGCCTCAAAGGCGTTCTGGACCAGCGCGAACAGCACATGCTGGATGCGCAGCCGGTCGAGGATCAGCGGCGGCAGGTCCGGCGCCGCCTGCCATTGCAGTTTGACCTGATAACGGGCCGCCATCATCTGCAGCACCGGCAGGAGTTCGGCCACCAGATCAGGCATCTGGCAACGGGCCCGGGCCGAATCACCCGCATCGAACATGCGGCGGATCCGGTGGATGCCATCGCCCGCCTTCAATGCTTCGTGACTGATCTGGCGAAAGACCTCCAGGGCACGCGCCACGAGCGGGGTCTCCCGGTCGAGCATGCGCTCACCCGCATGCGAGAAGGTCGCCATTGCACCCAGCGGCTGGTTGATCTCGTGGGCGATGCCCGAGGCAAGTTCCTCCAGCGCCGAGGTCCGGGCAATCTCCATGAGCCGCCTGAAAATCGCGTCCGAATCCGCAAGGGCTGCCATGCCCTCCCTCCGGACGGCAGGATCGGATCCAGCCCGTTCTGGGGTGCCGCTGCTCAATGTTCACCTGTCCTGTCTGTGAGATCCTGCCCGGGACCTTGGAGCCTGCCAGATCGGCCCCGACGCGGCACCTGCGTATTTCCCGCATGGCCCTGCGCCTGTCCCGTAGCATTCGCCCTGATGGGTCGAGTCCATACGCGGATTGGTTTGACGGCCTCGATGCGCAATCGGCGGCGAAAGTCACGACGGCAAAGCTTCGCATGGAACTCGGCAACACGTCCAACGTGAAGTGGTTTGGCGGCGGAACCAAGCGCAGGCAGCAAACGGATATCGACCGGGGGAAGGTCTTGCACTCCGAGTACAAGACCCGAAAGGCGCCGCCGGTCGACCGCATTGCCACGAAGAGAAAGAGGTAAGGACCATGGCGCTGACTCGCGATTTCAACGCGTCTCATTCTGCGCGATCTCGTGAACGCGACACAACGCGACACTGGGCTTTGAGCGGCTCTCCAAGGCAACGGCCACCCCGAGCAAGAGTCTTCATCGTATGCTGTCGGCCAAAGGCAATCCAGGCATGGATAACCTGGCTGCAATTTTTGAGCCGATCAGGAAGTGCCTCAAGGTGGGCTTCAAGGCTCATACAGTGAATTTGCGGAAGGTCGCATAGCGATCATGGCGCTCGTCGGGATCGAGCAGACCGGTAATCTGCCAGGTACTTCACGGCGCGATCAACGTCCGCCACTTGCGTGCCCTTGGTACCACCACACAACTGACGGATGACGTTGATCCCTGTCTTCGCCTAAAAGCGAACAATTTGCAGCATGGCCGAATCCTCTACCTGAAGCCGATCGAACGGAAGGCCGCTCGTGGAAATCCGCGCGAATTGGACCGTTATTCATGGCAACCCGGAACGTGTACGATCCGCGGAAGATCCGTACGGCCCAGGTTGATCCATGAGCGAACTGACCTCGATTTCCCGGCACTTGCTGAAGTTCTCGCCCGACGGCCTGGTCGTCGTGGACGCGCAGAACCGGATCTGCTTTGCCAACGAAACCGTGCGTACGCTGTTCGGCCATGAGCCGGCTGCGCTCATCGGCCAGAACCTCGAGATCCTGGTACCCGAGCGGTTCCGCATCCGTCATGGCGCGCACATGGCGGCCTTCGGCCGCAACCCGTCCGACCGGGAAATGGGTGCGCGCATCATCGATCTGTATGCGCGGCGGGCCGACGGCAGCGAATTCCCGGCCGGGATCCGCCTTTCCGTGTTCACCGCGGATGACCAGCGCTATGTCGCTGCCGCCATCCGCGACATGACGGAACGCCGGGCCATTTCCCACGCACTGGTGACCGCTCGGGAAGAAGCCGACAGGGCCAACCGTGCAAAGACCCGTTTTCTCGCCACGGCCAGCCATGACCTGCGTCAGCCCCTGCAGACCATCCGGCTGCTGAATGCCTCGCTCCAGCGCCTGGCTTCGGTGACCCCCGCCATCATCGACCTGCTGCATCGGCAGGAGCAGGCCATCGACGGTGCGACCCGCCTGCTCAATACCCTGCTCGACATCAACCGCATGGAAACCGGAGCGGTGGAGCCGCAGATCGGCGAGGTCGATCTCGACCACCTGCTCGGCTCCGTGGTCCAGGAATTCCTGCCATCGGCCGAATCCAGAGGCATCAGCCTGCAATGCGAGACGTCCGGCATCTCGCTGCGTACCGATGCCATGCTGTTCACGCAGATCCTGCAGAATCTCGTCGGCAATGCGCTGAAGTACACCCATGCCGGCACGGTGAACATTGCCACGTCGCTGGACCCTGATGCCCTCGTGCTGAGGATCGAGGACACCGGCATCGGCATACCCCCGGACAAACTCGACCGCATTTTCGACGAGTATTACCAGATCGACGCGAAGGGAAATCCGCGTCTGGGCGTCGGACTGGGTCTTGCCATCGTACGGGAGGCCGCGCGCCTGCTGGGACTGACCGTCTCGGTGTCTTCCACCCCGGGCAAGGGCACTCGAGTCCGGATACGCATTCCGCGCCAGACCCTGATCGAGAAACCCCATCCTCGGGTGCGCGAGCCTGAAGGTCTGATCAGCGAGGCCGGCGTCGGACCTTCCGGTCGCGTCCTTCTGATCGAGGACAACGATTCGGTGAGAACGGCGACCGAACTGTTCCTGTCGCTGGAGGGCTTCGAAACGCGCAGTGCCGCCACCCTGGCCGAAGCGGAAGGCCTGCTGGCGGACCTGAGACCAGGCGATGTCCTGGTAACCGACTATCACCTCGATGGCGCGCTGACCGGCCTCGACCTGCTGCAACAGGTCCGCAGGCGGCACGGCAAGGATGTACCTGCCATCCTGCTCTCCGGAGACCTGCAATCCGTGAATCGTCTGACGAAGCGCAGGATCCCGAACTGCCGCTTCCTGTGCAAACCGGTCGATACGCGGGCACTGGTGACTGCGATCCTTGAAATGCGGCAGACTTGATGCCCGGAATCGCCGTTCAACCTGCTGGAAGGACCCCTTCATGATTCGCATGTCGTTGCCGCTCCTGATGGCGATGCTGGCCCTGGGTACCGGGACCTCCACGGCGTCGGAGGAGTCGGTGGATCGGGCCACGAAATCAGCCCTGGCACTGGATGCACACCCGAAGGCCGGTGCACTGCTGTACGCGCGCAACTGCCAGAGCTGTCATGGCGAGAAGGCGGGCGGCGATCCGGCGCGAAACATTCCCACCCTCGCCGGCCAGCGTTTCACCTATCTGGTGCGCCAGATGGCCGACTTCGCCGGGCGCGAGCGCGACAGTCGCGAGATGCACCAGGCCCTGTCGGGAGCGGAACTGAAAATCCCGCAGGCCTGGGTGGATATCGCCGCCTGGCTCAGCGCCCTGCCCATGACCCCCGTGGTCCAGAACGGGGATGGAAAGCACCTCGGACTGGGTGAGGGCATTTTCCGGGAGCAATGTGCTTCCTGCCATCGCGAGGATGCCCGGGGCGATGACGATGGGTATGTGCCTTCGCTCCGGGGCCAGCACCAGGGGTATCTCGCCAGCCAGATCCATGGCCTTGCCAACGGCCGGCGCCATAACCTGGACGAGAATCTGATGCGATTCTTCAACAGCTTCGAGGACCCGGACATCGCCGCGGTGGCCGACTACCTTTCCCGCCTGAAGGGGGCGGGGCAGAGCCGCCAGAAAATGCGCGATGACGGCACGGTGGTAGACTAGCGCGCGTGAACGCTTCAGTCCCAAAATTTCATGACAAGCTCGGCGGTGCGCCGCACAGCAAGCTGTCCCTGCGTCTGTGGCTGCGGCTGCTGAGCTGCTCCATGATCGTGGAAAAACGCATCCGTGCCCGGCTGGATGAGGAATTCGGCACGACCCTGCCGCGGTTCGACGTGCTCGCCGCACTGGAGCGTCACCCGGAAGGGTTGACCATGGGGCAATTGTCCGGCTACATCATGGTCTCGAATGGCAACGTCACCGCCGTGGTCAACCGGCTGCTGCAGGATGGCTGGATCCTGCGCACCACCGACAAGAACGACCGGCGGGTCGCGACGGTGCGCCTGTCGCGCAAGGGTCGGCAGATCTTCCTGAAGATGGCGGCGGTGCATGAGCAATGGATCGACCACATGTTCCAGGATCTTTCAGAACAGAAGATCGAGGACCTGATGGGCGCGCTCGCGCAGATGCGCCTGTCGATCGAGACGCACGAGATCTGAAGTTGCTTTGGCAGTCCCTCAGGGCCCGGGACAGTTCCTGACTTCCAGCCGCATGATGCGGCCGCTGCCGCTCTGCAACCCGGTTGTGTCCAGCGTCTCGCCCGGCGCCTTCATGTCCACATCCACCCAGAACACATCGGTACTTCGCATGCGGTCGACCTGTACCGGCTTGAGTCCCAGCGCCTGCGCCTGCTCGAACCTGGTGCGCGCGCGCCCGGGATCGTTGAACAGCCCCAGGGAGATCACCGGCATCTCGTCGGGGCCCGGCATGACCAGCGCATCGTCGATTCCGGCCTGCCTGAGCTTTGCGAGCAACTGATCCGATGCAAGCGGATCTTCCGGCCGGGCGACATACACCCAGATCCCGGCAGGCACTTCCCCCTGCCCGGCTCGCTGACGCGGCTCATGGCCGGCGCTCCGCAAGGTCGTGGCGGCACGGGTTGCCTCGGCCATGTCGCGGAATGGGCCCACGCTGAGGCAGCTCCGGACCTGTGCAACCGGCGCGGGCGCGACAGGGCTGTGGGCCCGCACCGGTGCTTCGGCGGCCAGCTTCAGGCCGGGCCCGGACAGCACCGACCCCGGCTGGGCCGGACCCACGATGTCCCGCAACCACAGGAAATAGGCGATGTTGGCCAGCAGCAGCGCCAGCACCAGGGACTTGAGCCAGGTCATGCCCACCGCTCCATCCTGCCCGGGTTCAAGGCATCACCGGGCGCAACGACGCCTCTCCCGATACGAATCTCACAGTCGAGCCTTCGACCTGCATCAGCAGGGCCCCTTCCGGGTCGATGCCCATCGCAGTACCTGCAAGTTCACGATCGCCCATGCGCACGCGGGCGGGACGCCCCTGCAGTGCATCCAGCTCGCACCAGGGCGCGACGAACGGCGCGAAACCGGATTGCCCGAAGGTGCACAGCACCTCGATCAGCTCGTCGATGAGCGCTCCGGCCAGGGCGTTGCGGGAAGGTGGTTGCACACAGGCTTCCGCAACCGATGCCGGGGCTACTGCGTCGGCGGGCAGGCCGGCCAGCCCGGCTGGTTCCAGCGTCACGTTCAGGCCGACACCGATCACCACGAAAGCAGGCCCTGCCGCCTCACCGCGCATTTCCAGCAGGATGCCGCCCATCTTGCGATCCTGGAACCAGATGTCATTGGGCCATTTGAGCGTGACACTCCGTGCGCCGATCCGCTGCAGCGCACGCGCCACACCCACGCCGGCGGCCAGGCTCAACGCCGACAGTTCCCGTGGCGCCTCCTCGAAACCCCAGCTCACCGACAATGCCAGTGTCCGTCCAAAAGGAGCGATCCATGACCGGCCACGACGGCCCCGCCCCTGGGTCTGGCGCTCGGTCAGCATGACGCAGGCCTTCCCCGCCGGCGGCTTCGCACCCTCGATCAGCCGGGTGTTGGTGGAATCCACTTCGAACGGCACCGCAAGGCTTTCGATCCGGGAACGCGCCGGTGCACTCATGCAGGCGAGGATGGCCGCGGCGTCCAGCAGCTCGAGCGGCGCATCGAGCCGGTACCCGGCGCGCGGGAGCGAACTGACCGCGATGCCCTGGGCACGAAGCCGCTCGATGTGCTTCCAGACGGCGGAGCGGCTGATATGGAGCCGGTCCGCCAGCGCTTCGCCCGAATGCACGGCGCCATCGGCCAGCAGCGCCAGCAATCTCATGAACACCGGCAAGTCATGGGGAGCGCGGTCGCAACAGCCACACCCGGCGCGCGCGATTCTCCGTGCCATTGCGCATGCGGGCGATGTTGCTGCGATGAGTGAAGATGATGAACCCCGCGGCGGCGGCGCAGAATACGATGAACGGCAAGTCCGCCGGGTTCTGGAACCCGGCCACCAGCACCAGGGACAGGGCCGCCAGCATGGTCGCCAGCCCCACATAACCGGTGACCACCAGCACCAGGAGCCACACCACCAGCAGCGGAATCAGCGCCCAGGCATGGAGCGCCGCCAGCACGCCCACCATCGTGGCGGCCCCCTTGCCACCCCGGAAGCCATGCCACAGGGGATAGACATGCCCGACGACCACGGCTGCGGCGCAGGCCAGCTGCAGCCATTCACGCGAGATCCCCTGATCGATGCCGATGCCGGGAATATCGAGACGGGGGATCAGCAGGACGGCCACTACCCCCTTGGCGATGTCGATGGCCAGCACCGCAAGGCCGAACACCAGACCCTGCGTCCGCAACGCATTCGTACCACCCGCGTTGCCACTGCCCAGGGTGCGGATGTCCACGCTGCGCAGACGCCCCAGCAACAGGCTGCCGAGGATGGACCCCAGCCCGTAGGCGAGCAGCACCTTGGCCCCCAGTTCCAGCATGGCGATGATTATGCCACTTCCCGCGGGGCTCACCCGCGTGGCAGATGGATCTCCGCCAGCATGCAGCGCACGCTTCCACCCCCCAGGGTTTCGATGGTGGGGATGCGCGCCACCAGGATGCGGCCGTGCCGCTCGAGCAGCGCCCGCTGCGATGGGTCCAGCACATCCCAGGCCGTGGCCGACAATGTGATCAGCGGTCCGCCGCGGCCGCGCAGCTCCAGGAGGTTTCCGGCGAAGCCCCGGAGTTGCCGCATGGAAATCTCAAGGATCTCCCGGCCTGAGGCCTGCAGCATGGCCAGGACCGCCGCACGCTGCGCCGCATCCGGCAATGCTTCCGTGCACAGCACCGCAAATTCAGCACCCAGCGCCATCAGGACATTGGTGTGATACACCGGCAGCGCTCCCGGGCCTTCCGCATCGAAAGTCACCGGATCGTAGTCCAGGCGTTGGGCGAAATCGCCCAGTACACCCAGATCGGTGCGCGGCGACAGGCAGGCATAGGCACGCCTCCCCGGCCGGTCCAGGACCAGGCTCCCGGTTCCTTCGAGGAACCGCCCTGCACGCTCATGGTCGCGCAGGTCCACACGCCGCCCGATGTGGAATCCGCCTTCGAGTCGGACCTGCTCGATGATCTCCTCGCGGCACTCCAGCCGCCGGTTCGGCGCCAGCATCGGGTACAGGACCACGGTCCCGTCGGCATGAAAGCTCAACCAGTTGTTGGGAAACACGGCATCCGGCTTTGCCGGATCCGGTGAATCCTCGGCCACGATGACCTGCACCCCCGCCTCCCTCAGGCGGCCAGCAAGCTCATCGAACTCGGCCAGCGCCTGCCGCGGAGCGGCCGCGCCGTGGGCAGCATCACGATGCTGGAATTCGTTGCTGGCGGCGGTCTGTTCGTTGTAGCCGAACCGCGCCGGACGCACCATCAGCACGGCGGCCGCACATTGCATCTCGCTCATGACCGGGTGCCGGTTTGGTTGAGGTGGATTCGTTCCGACCGTTTACAAGGTATCATGGCCGCCTGACGTGTGAGCGAGTGAACGCGTTGTCGATGCTTCGTCCAGCCTGTGGTCTTGTCTTCTGCATGCTGTCCGCTGCCGCATCGGCACAAGGCCGGCAGGCCGCACAATATCCCGTCGACCAGAATGCCGTCATCGCCGCCGCGAAGCGGCTGGCTGCGGAACCCTATGTGCCGCGCCGGAATGCACTGCCAGCCGGTCTGCAGAACCTGCGGGCCGACCAGTACCGCGACATCCGCTTTGCGGACTCCGCCCTGATCTGGTCGCGTGATCACCTGCATTTCGAACTCAGTCTGCTGGCTGCCGGCCTGTATTTCCAGACGCCGGTGAACATTTCGCTGGTGGAGAACGGCGTTGCGCAGCAGATCCAGAGCGTTCCCGGCATGTTCGAGATCGGCCCGAGTGCGCCTTCGAGCCTGGCCCGCATCGCGCTGCCGCTGTCAGGCTTTGGCGTCAATGCCCGGCTGGACTCGCCCCGGGAATGGACGGAATTCCTGCGCTTCCAGGGCGCCAGTTACTTCCGCGCGCTGGCCAGGCAACAGGTCTTTGGCCTGTCGGCACGCGGCCTGGCCGTGAATATCGCCGAACCCATGGGCGAGGAGTTTCCTGCCTTCACCGATTTCTGGATCGAAAAGCCCGGCCCGAAATCCACCAGCATCGTGATCAACGCGCTGCTGGACTCGCCCTCGGTGACCGGTGCCTTTCACTTCGTGGTGGAACCCGGAGCCGAGACCACCATGGACGTGGATGCCATGCTGTTCGCGCGCACACCCGTGCGCTCGCTGGGCGTCGCGCCCCTGACCTCGATGTTCCTGTTCGATGAGTCCAACCGCGCGCGCCGCGACGACTATCGCGCCGAGGTGCACAATTCGGATGGCCTGCAGATCACCTCCAGCTCGGGTGAGGCGATCTGGCGTCCGCTCGCCAATCCAGCCAAGCTCCAGATCTCCTCGTTCACCACCGATCCTCCGCGAGGCTTCGGGCTGATGCAGCGCTCGCGCCTGCCGGAGGATTTCCAGGATCTGGATTCGCAATACGACCGGCGCCCCAGTGCCTGGATCGAGCCGAAATCGGACTGGGGCCCCGGTGCGGTCGAACTGGTGGAGATTCCCGCCACACGGGAGACCAACGACAACATCACCGCCCTGTGGCGCCCCGCTGGCACCCTGGTACCGGGCCGACCCTGGAGATTCGCCTATCGCATCACCTGGATGGGCCAGAGCAAACCGCAGAAGGGTCTGGCTCGCGTGGTCGCGACGCGCTCTGGCGTGAGCCCGGAAGGCAATCGCCGCATGTTCATGATCGACTACACCGGCATTGGCGACAAGGTGGCTGACCTGCGCCTGGACATCGGAGCCTCCGCCGGCAAGATCGGCAACCTGTCCATCGCGCCCTATCCGGCCATCAAGGGATTCCGGGTCGGTTTCGATCTCACCCCGCGCGAAGCGGATGTGATCGAGCTGAGGCTGCGCGTGCTGGCCCATGACAAACCCGTATCCGAGACCTGGCTGTACCGATGGACGGCGCCGTGAGCGTCGCCGTCCGGCTGGATTTGGACGAGTCACCTGGTGGCATGCCGCCGCCCGCTCCGCTCGAGATGCCGGAACAGGATCTGGGCTATGCGCCCGTGGGACTCTTCGAGCGTTCCGTGCGCCCCTCGGTCGTGCTGGCGCGGTTGCTCCTGTTCGGAATCACCGTGGGCATCACTGCCTTCGGTACGTATGAATTTCTCGACGCCGTACGCTTTGCCAAGATGACACTGCTCCAGGGCCTGCTGATCGGGTTCTTCGTGGTCACGCTGGGGTGGATTGCCTTTGCCGCCGGTACCGCCATCGTGGGACTGATCAAGGCCCGCGAAGTGCGCCCGCCGGCGGATCTGGATACCAGCTCCGCCCTCACGGCACTGATCATGCCGGTCTACAACGAGGATCCGACGAACGTGGCCGCGGCGCTTCAGGCCATGGCCGAGTCGCTGCGCGATTCCGGCGCGACGGAGCGCTTCGAGATCGTGCTGCTGTCCGATTCAACCAATGCCGATGCCTGGGTGCGCGAGTCGATGATCCTGCAGCGGCTGCGCGCGGCGATCACCTGGATGCCGGTGTGGTACCGGCGCCGCTGGAAGAACACCGCGCGCAAGGCAGGCAACATCGATGACTTCGTCTCCCGCTGGGGTGACCGTTACGACTACATGATAGTCCTGGATGCGGACAGCCTGATCGATGCGGCCACGCTCACAGGGCTCGTGCGCAGGATGCATGCCGACCCCGCCATGGGCATCCTGCAGTCTGCCCCGACGCTCATCAATGCCACCACCCTGTTCGGGCGACTGCAGCAGTTCGCCTCCCGCGTTTACGGGCCGGTGGTGTCCCGTGGCCTCGCCGCCTGGTCGGGCGAGAGCAGCAACTACTGGGGACACAATGCCATCATCCGGGTGAAGGCCTTTGCGCATTGCTGCGGCCTGCCGGCGCTGCCCGGCCGCAAACCCTTCGGCGGGCACATCATGTCGCACGACTTCGTCGAAGCCGCACTGATCCGCCGCTGCGGCTGGAAGGTGCACATGGCCACCGACCTGCACGGTTCCTACGAGGAGTGCCCGCCCACGCTCATCGACCTGTCGGTGCGCGACCGCCGCTGGGCGCAGGGCAACCTGCAACACCTCAAGGTCATCGGCGCCACGGGCCTGTCCTGGACCAGCCGCCTGCACCTGGCGGTGGGCATCATGAGCTACCTGTCATCGCCGCTGTGGTTGATTCTGTTGTGCGTCGGCTTTGCACTGTCGTTGCAATCGCACCTGATCCGGCCCGAGTATTTCACGCACGATTTCCAGCTGTTTCCGACCTGGCCGCGGTTCGACTCCAGGCTGATGCTGGAGATCTTCTTCTTCAGCATGTTCGTGCTGCTGATCCCGAAGATGATCGGTCTGCTGCGTGCCATCCTCAACAACCCCATCCGCCGGGCCAGTCACGGAATCCTCGGCCTCGCGCTCGGCTGTTCGGTTGAGCTGGTGCTGTCGGCCCTGTATGCACCCATCCTCATGCTCACCCAGAGCCAGCACGTGTTCGAGATCCTGCTCGGGCGCGATTCGGGCTGGGGCACGCAGCGCCGCCGGGTGAGCGACTCCATGGCTGCCGACTCCTGGCATGCCTATCGCCGGCACACGATGATTGGCATCGTGACCGCCCTGATCGCCTGGTTCCTGTCCCCTTCCCTGTGCGCCTGGATGTCACCCGCGCTGGCCGGGATGATCCTGTCCGTGCCGCTGTCGAACATGAGCGGCAGCACCCTGATCGCCCGCGCGCTGTCGTTCATCGGCATCCTGCGCACGCCCGAGGACGCACGCCCTCCGACGGTGATCCTGCGCAAACAGGAACTGGTCGCACAGGCTCCAGAGCTGCCGGAGGATGGCCTCAGGTTCCTCGCACTGCATCCGGATGTGCGCATGGCTCACTGCCGGACCAACGCACCGCGCCCCGCCGACCCGAAAGGCCAACCGGATCCGGACACGCTCACCGCGGAACGCAAGATCCGCGATGCGGGGAGCCTTCAGGAACTCACACGCTGGCTGAGTCCGCAGGAGCGTGTCCACATCGCCGGCAGCGCCGAGATGCTGGCGCAGATGGCCGCACTGCCGGAATCCTCTGGAATACCCGTGATCTGACCGGAATGAAGACCATGACGAAGACGCGCATCAGGACCTGGATCATCGCCCTTCTGCTGGCTGGACCGGCACTGCCAGTTGCTGCGGCAGAACAGGGTCCGGTCGCCACACCGGCATCGGCCCGCGCCGAGCGCATGCCCGCCGCCCGCACCGGTGCACCGGGCGCACGCACGGCCGCCACCGCCGAGCCTTTCGACTATGCGTGGCTCAAGGGACATGCGCGCTGGCTGGCGGCACAAGGCTACCGGCCACCGAAGAACGATCTGCCGCCGATGCTCGCCGACCTGACCTACGATCAGTACAACAACATCCGCGCCCGCCAGGATCATTCGCTGTGGGCGGACGAGGCACTCGATTTCCACGTGCAGTTCTTCCATACCGGGCGCGGCTTCACCGAGAACGTGCGCATGTACGAAGTGCAGAACGGCCAGGCGCGGGCCATCCTCTACGACCCTTCGCTGTTCGACTACGACCGCTCAGGGCTGGATCCTGCGAAACTGCGCGGCAAGGGTGGCTTCGCGGGCTTCAGGCTCCAGAGTTCCATCAACTGGAAGGCGGACGTCACGGCTTTTCTCGGCGCCGCGTATTTCCGTGCCGTGGGTGACACCCGCCAGTACGGGCTGTCCGCCCGCGGCGCCGCGATCGACACGGCCACCGATCACCCGGAAGAATTCCCGCGGTTCGTGGCGTTCTGGTTCGAGCGGCCGTCCCGCGGAGCCAACCGGGTGACGGTGTATGCGCTGATGGACAGCCCCAGTCTCACCGGCGCGTACCGCTTCGTGATCGAACCAGGCGGCACGCAGATCATCGACGTGGATGAGGCGCTGTATCCCCGCAAGGCCATCCAGCGGCTGGGTCTGGCGCCGCTCACCAGCATGTTCCTGAATGGCGAGAATGACCGGCGCGTGGCCAATGACTGGCGGCCGGAAATCCATGACTCCGACGGATTGTCCATCTGGACGGGCAACGGCGAATGGATCTGGCGGCCGCTGACCAATCCGGCCGCCGTGCATGTGAATTCCTTCCTGGACGAGAACCCGCACGGATTCGGCCTGCTGCTGCGCGACCGGAACTGGGACCATTACCAGGACGACAACGTCTACTATGACCGCCGGCCCAGCCTGTGGATCGAGCCGATCGAGGGGCCGGGAGGCCGCTGGGGCAAGGGTGCCGTGCAACTGGTCGAGATACCCACCGCCGACGAAACCTTCGACAACATCGTGGCGTACTGGGTCCCGCAGGAGCCGGTCAAGCCGGGGAGCGAGCTGCTGTACAGCTACCGCATGTACTGGGGCAGCATCATGCCCGCCAATCCGCCGCTGGCGCACACCATTGCGACCCGCACCGGCATCGGCGGCACCGTCGGGCAGAAGCGCAGTGGCTTCTCCTGGCACTTCACCGTGGACTTCGCCGGCGGAGACCTGCCGGCCCTGCTCAAGGACTCGGATGTCGAGACCGTGGTTACCACTTCGCGCGGCACGCTGGAGCATGTGACGGCCCATCTGGTACCCGAATTCGGTGGCTGGCGCGCATTGTTCGAGGTCAGGCTCACCGACGAGAGCACCGAACCGGTGGATCTGCGCTGCTTCCTGCGCATCCATGGCCAGCCACTCACCGAGACCTGGATCTATCAGTGGGTGCCACCGCCGCCGAAGGAGCGCCGGGCGATGATGTGATCACCCGGCTGCGGGCGCCCGCGTCGGCGCACCACTACCAGCAGGTGGAAGTGGTGTCGGTGCCCGAGCCATCCGGCGCCGAGTTCGTCGATTGCCGGCCGACGTTGTCCACCTGAAACAGCTGACATTGCGAATCGGCCTGCTGATCGGCGGTGATCGGAATGGCCTGCGCCACGAACGTCGTGGCAGTGGCGACCACGTTGAGCTGGTAATACCCGCTGCCCACCGTGACCGGCAGCGTCACGTAACCCAGGTCCGTGGCCAGCGTGGCGGGATTGGGCGCGTAGGAATTGCGGGTGGAAAACATGCGTTCCTCGCGGGAAGCCAGATCCAGGATGGCGGTCCTGGCCTCGGTCCGGCGCGACTTTCGCACCTGTTGCTTGTACAGGGGCACCGCGACGGCTGCCAGGATGGCCGTGATGAGCACCACGACCATCAGTTCCACCAGCGTGAAGCCCTGCTGGCGGCGCGAAGCCGCCCGGTCCCGTTGCATCATGCGGCCTCTCATCGCAGCTCGATCCAGGTCAGGCGGTTTGCCCTGGAGTTCACCGGCGGATTGATCGGTGTCACGCCCTTCCTGTTCAGCACGGTCTGATAGATCAACGAAGTAAGACCCGAAGCCGTGGTCACCGGGAACGAACTGCCGGTGGCATCCAGCTTGATCCCGGCGGCAACCGGATCGAGCATGGTCGGAAAGAAGTTCTTGAAAGCGCCGCCGCTCAGCATGTTGACCGCGTAGGTGAAGCCCTGGTCGGTGGCCACCGTGCACGAGGAGGGACTGTTCTGCGCAGGCACGGTGGAGTTGACCACGAACGCCGAGCTGATCAGCTGCGGGTTGTAGACGATCTGTTCGCCGTTGCCGGGCAGGTCCAGATACCAGCCGAACTGGTTGTTCCCGCTCCCGCACTCCGAGGCGCCCTGCCAGCAAACGGTCGCGTTCACGGCAATGTCGCGATCCTGGTTGCCCGCATTGACCGTGACGGCCTGGCCCTGGAGTCTGGACTTCGAGGCGACGTAGGGTGCCGCCAGGCTCGTACCGGCCGGCGAGAGCGAGTTGTAGGTGGCCGCGGACAGCGTGTTCCACGCCGACATGTTCCAGTCCCAGATGCCGTACAGGGTCTGAGTGCCCGTCGCAAAGGTGGTGGGCGCTGCGTTGGTGGCCGGCACCTTTCGCCCGGTGCCGAAGGACACGATCAGCCGCTGGGCACCGCTGGTGGTCTTGCCCGAGGCCAGCACGAGCTGCGTGGTGATCGGCTGCCCGGCCGGCGTGGTGAACAACGGCGACGAGGGGCCGGACCAGGCACCAGGGTTGCTCGAAGTCAGATCGAAGCGCCAGACATTGCCCAGCAGGTCGCCGGCGTAGACATAGTCCACCACATGATCGCCATCCAGATCGGCGGCCGTCGCATAGGTGATCCCATCACCGTTCCCGGCCTGTCCGGTTCCCAGGTAATAGGTGGTCTTCACCTGCGTCACCGGGTCGATGGTCACCACGAAGATTCCCGCATCGCCGCTGGCACTGCCGATGCCGTTGCCGAAAATGAATCCCCAGGCTCCATTGTGGAAGCGTCGGATCACCGGTGTCCCGAAGGTGTTGCCAAGGTTGTTGCCGCAACCCGATGCGTTTGCGCAGGAGAGGGTCGAGGCATTCCATTCGCCCATCACGACATTGGCCGCATTGCTCTCGGTGAACGAGGTGTCGGGTGAGGTGATGTCCAGCGCGTAGATGCTGGAACCTCCCGGTCCCAGACCGCCGACCAGCCAGGTGTGCCAGGTGCCGTTGTAGAACACGTCGCCGGTGCCCGGTGTGGCGTCCACGAAATAATTGTGGCCGTACTGTGTGCTGGAGTAGTCGAGCTGGGGGTTGGATGCGTTGTGGATGTTCTGCACGACGGATGAGGGCATGTAGCCCATCAGTTCCGCACCGTCGTTGGGCGTGACCGCCGTGGAGAACTGACCGTTGCTGTTGTTGGCGCCGGCCCGGAAGCCGTGCAGCAATCCATCGTTCGATCCGACGTACACCACATTCGCGCGGGTCTGGTTGAGCGATGCAAACGCCACGTAAGTCTGCGTAGCCGTCGCCTCCGGCATCACGGCGGCCGGGTAGAGCCGGTCCTTCCACGGACCTGTGTAAGGCAGGGTCGGAGCACCGACCCAGGTGGGACTCGCATCGACGATGTCGCCCAGAATGCTGTCGCGCGCCCGGAACAATCCAGCTCCGGTGGAATCGATCTCGTTGCTGCGGTCACCGCGAAGATAATTGACGCGCGCCGGCGTTGCCGGCGTGGCATCGCCCTGGGTGATGGCAGACTGCTGCGCCGTACTCAGGCTCGGATACTGGAACGGGATGCCGGCACTGCCATTCCAGCTCAACAGCGTCCTGCCGGAAGGCCCCGGCGCCGCGATCGGCCCGCCCGCGCCAGTGCTGTCGCAGGTCGCTCCCATGGCCACGCCGTTCAGCACACAGGATGCGTCCCAGGTCGGCGTGGGCGCCAGCACGACGTTGCCCGAGGCGTCGACCCCGATCGAGGTGGCGGTCACGCGGCCGGTCCAGTTGCTCGGGTCATAGTAGGCAAAAAATGCCTGTGTTCCGGTCTCCACCTTGGCCGACTGCTTCTCGTTCACGCCCACCGA
The DNA here is from genome assembly GCA_044226785.1 of Steroidobacteraceae bacterium. Taxonomy (GTDB): domain Bacteria; phylum Pseudomonadota; class Gammaproteobacteria; order Steroidobacterales; family Steroidobacteraceae; genus TMP-86. Next base: position 46,905 of record JBGAGK010000021.1, read on the forward strand.
AGCCGCGGACTGCACCGCCGGTGCAGCCTGGAAGCACAGGATTTCGTGGATGTTGGTGCTGCCGCCCGTGGACCCGGCGAAACCGAAGCGGAACGTGCTGGGCATCGGCCCGTTGGAAGCCGCGATGCTCTGGTTCCGGATCACCTGCTGATAGACCGCGCCGTTGTTGATGCTGTAGGACAGGCTCAGCAATCCGTTCTGCGTGATCCTGAGCTTGTAGTAGATCGGGTTGGCCTGGCTGCGCCGCATGGCCGATTCATTGGCAATCTGCACGCCGCTGAGCACCTGGTAGGCATTCGGGATGACCGCATAATCCATGACGGGAATCGTTGCGCCATTGGCCGTGGCCTGCACCGGAGTGGTCTGGGAATAGTCCCACAGGGTGCCGCTGGCGCAGGTGCTGCGCACGGCCGCCAGGCGCTGTGCCGAGGTCAGCGCACTGGGATAGAACGCGGGGTAATTGGCATTCAGATAGGCCCAGGAAACATTGCCGGCGCCGCGCAGCCCGATGCGGCCGGGCACGTAGCCGTAGCCAGTGGCCGTGTTGTCGTACTGGTTCAGGAAATTGCCGTACTCGTCGATGCCAAGACCGAGATAACCTCCGACCAATCCATCATACGGCGTGTTGGTGTTCGAACAGGTGTAGCCGAGGCTTCCGCCCCAGGCGCCGAGACTCGGAGTCTGGCTGCCGTCCATGAGATAGAAGCTGATGCCATCCGCGCCGTCCTTTGCTCCGCCGCCGCTGTTGCCCCGGTAGGTCACCGTCTTGAACGTGACCTGTACGCCCTGGCCGGCCGGGAACGGCGTGGCCGAGACGATGGCGCCATTCTGCGCATACCCGTATGGGTATCCGTTGGTCAGGCGCAGCGCACCGTTGCCGATGGGATCGGGCAGCGTGCTGGAATTGCCGCTCACGCCGCTGTATCCGCCCACCAGATTCTGGTTGTAGTAGGAACTCATGATGCTCATGCACGAAGGCACGCTGCCCGGACTTCCGGCACCTGCGGCACTGCCGGCCGTGAGGCAGGCGCCGTTGAAGTAGTACCATGAATTGGAGGTGGTACCGCTGGTGAAGTCCTCGGTAACAGTGGTCTGTGCCCCGGCATTCACCGACGCCAGCACCAGCAACACACCCGCCAGCAGGGCCAGCGACATCCGGTCATTCATGGTCAGGGTCCTCCCCGGTTGACGAGCGCCGACTGCACCGCATAGGTGCTCTCGACGATCGACACGGCGTTGGCGGTACCACCGTAGCCGCGTGCATCGATCAGGAATACGTTTCCCGAGCCATCGGCCGAAGGACCCAGGAACGAGATGTAGAACCTCGGTGTCTCGTAATAGGTACCCGCATCGGCAGTTGCGGATACGTTCATCGACTGCGGCGTGTACAGCACGCCGACGTCCGCGCCGCCAAGCTGCCAGTCGGGATTCGCCACGAACCCGGGCAGCGCGGTCTTCAGCACATTCGAGCAGATCTGGCCCTGCAGCAGGTTTGCATTCAGCAGCGTGTTGCAGGTGGCTGGAACTGTCTGTGCATTGGTTCCCTGCGACAGCCAGAACTCGGCGTACTGCTGGGCCGTAGTGGCCGCGTGCAGCGCACGCTCCTTCTCCCGGATGTTGCCGGCGATCTTCTCCTGCAGGCCGAAACTGCGGAACATGCTCACCGACAGGATGGTCGACACCACCAGCAGGAGCAGCGCCACCACCAGCACCACGCCCCGCTGGCGGGCCGCCGCGGGCGAAGCGAAACTGGAACGCGCCCGTGCGCACGCCCCGCTCATGTCTTGACTCCGGCCCGATCCATGACCGCGATCACCCGTTCCATGCCCAACGTCGCAGGCTGGCCGGGCTGGCCGCTCATGGGATTCACGAAGGTCAGCCGCACCTTCACCGACGACACGTTGAGCCAGTCCGCCGCGGCCATCTGGCCGGCCGTGAGGTAGGTATCCACGTTGGTGTTGTCGACGGTGAAATCGCGTTTGACGCCATACCAGATCTGCATCTGCTGCACACCGTTGACCAGGGGCTGCGGCGCAGCGACAACTCCATCACTGGTCAACGCACAGGCCAGGGCCTGGGTGGAACCGACCGTGACGATGCTGAACGTGTTGACGTAGTGCACAGGGGCGGCACCGGTGTTGGACCCGCCCGTGCAGTTGATGATGGTGTCGTTCGGCGCAGTCATGAAGCGCACGCTGATCGTGTCCGACGGGCCTGATGTACCCGCAATCGCCTGCCCGGCGGCGAACGGACCGGATGCAACCAGCGAACCGGCCGATGTATAGGTGGTCGGATCGGGAAAATAGCCGGCGGACTCGACGACATCGTTCAGGATGGTCATGGTCAGGCGTTGCTGGTCCTGGAGCTGCGCCATGCCCGCCTGGTTGCCGTATACCTTGCGCGTGTTCTGCACCAGGGTCAGGGCGCCTCCGATGAGAAAGAGACCGATCAGCAGCGCGATCATCACCTCGATGAGCGAGTAGCCACCGGATCGGCCCGGCGCACCGGCGATGCGAGCACTTGCGGGCAACCCGGTCTTCATGGCTGCACGAACAGGGTGTAAGTGGGTGTCTTGAAGGCGGCTGCCGCGGCGGCCTGTGCCGCCTCCTGCTGGTTGCTGGACACGGCAGCTTCGGTCCACTGCAACTGGATGGTGCAGCTGCGGGTCTGTGCCAGCACCGGACAGGTGACGGTGGCCGTGGCATTGGGCAACACATCCGCCAGTGCCAGGCCCCAGCGCTGCACATCGTACGCGGCCAGCGATGATGGGCTGCAGAACGCGCCGTTGGAGCAGTCCACGGCCGTTGCCAGGGTCGCATCCGAGATGCTGACCGTACCGCCTGCCTGTGTCAGCGTGAAAACCCCCGATGGCAGGCCGGTTGCTCCCCAGTAGGCGCGGTTGGCGTGCATCGCGGATGCCAGGCTCGCCGCCTCGATCGCCGCCAGCGAGCGCTGGCTGGCGACTCCGGTGCTGGACATGGCCACGGCCTGCATCGAGGCAATGCCGAGAAGCCCCACGGCCATGACCAGCAGGGCCACCATGACTTCGACCAGGGTGAAACCCGTGCAGATGCGGCGCGCCGACGACCGGATCAGCTGCATGACTGCGCTCCCAGGGTCTGACCGTAGCGCTCGGTCTGCAGCAGACCCGCGCGTGTCACGGCCAGACAGCGTGTGTACGCGGAATTCCCGGTGGTCTCATGCAGGGCAACCGTAGCTGTACCCGCCGGGCCTGCCGCAAATCCCTCACGATTGAAGGTCACCGCCATGAGATTCGAATCCGCGACGAACGAATCGGAATTCCCGAATGTCTTCTGCAGGCGCAGCACCGGTTCCCCGGCGTCGACGGTCCCGTTGCCGTTGGCATCCGCGAACACGATCCAGCCATTGCTCCAGCTCGTGCCGGTGCCGGCGCAGGAGGCGCCGTCCGTGGATATGCACGCTGTCACCGGCAGGCCGCGCTTGATGGCCTCTCCTCGCGCGAACTGCAGATCGCCCAGAAGCAGGTTGACTTCGCTGGACATGCGATTGGAGACCGTGACGTAGCGGAAGGAAGGTACGCCGACCGCCGTGAGGATGGTTGCGATGCCCATGGCCACCAGCAATTCCACCATGTTGAATCCGCGAGCCCGCATGCGGCAGGCTCCCGGTGCGCGTCGACATGGCAACAGTGGCGACGTGAATACTCGCATGTGGAGAATTCCACCATGCGCATCGGCGCATGCGGCGTGCGCCTCATCTCAATGGAGTGTGAAGAAGCCTTGCATCGAAGTGACTTCAGCGACGCTTCAGACAGTCAACGGTCAGCCTGTTTGCGGGAATGTTTCGGTCAGCTTGCAAGTCGCGGAAAGCGCACGCTGATCAGCGTCCCGTTGCCATCCGCCGGAGCGGCGATCTTCAGTTGTGCATCATGGGTCATGGCGATCTCGCGCACGATGGCAAGGCCGAGGCCGCTCCCTTCACCGGGTGATCCGTCGAGACGATGGAACCGCTCCAGCACCCGCTCGCGCTCGTCGACCGGAATGCCGGGGCCGTTGTCCTCCACTTCGATCACCGGGTGCTCCGCGCCCTTGAGCCGCAGCGTGACGGTTCCGCCCGCCTGCGTGTACTTCAAGGCGTTGTCCAGGAGATTGCGGATCAGCTCGCGCAGGAGCGTGGCATCGCCGGCAACCCGCGCCGGTTCCAGTTCGAACCCCAGGTCCATGTCCCGCTCATGCGCCCGGGGCACCCATTCCTGCACGAGCTCCTCGCACAATGGCTCCAGGTCCAGCGGCACGAGCGCAACCGAACCGCGCTCGCCGGGTTCGGCGCGCGCCAGCGTCAGAAGCTGCGCGGCAAGGCGCGCAGCCTTGCCCACGGCGCGATGCAGTTGCGTCAGCTCGTGCTGCTGCTGTGCCGGCAGGCCGCTGCGATCCAGCAGCTCCGCCTGGGTCAGCATCGCGGCGAGCGGCGTGCGAAGCTGATGGGCGGCATTGGCGATGAACCGCTGCTGCACTCCGATCGCCTCGCGCAATCGCAGCAGCAGGTCGTTGATGGCCTCGACCAGAGGGCGGGTCTCCTCGGGAGACCGGTCCACCGGCACGGGCCGCAGGTCGCGATGTGAGCGCATCGCCAGGTCCTGGCGCAGCCTGTTCAAGGGCACCAGACCCCAGGCCACGCCAAACCACACAAGCACCATGGTCAGTGTGGCCAGCATGAGGCTGGGCACCAGATTCGCCAGCAGCACCTCACGGATGAGATGCTGGCGCTTGGCCGTGGTCTCCGCGGCTTCCACCACGGCCATCGGACCTTTCGCTCCAGCTGCGGTCAGCGGCACCGGAAGCGCCACGACCCGGATCGGCCTGCCATGGATCATCGAGTCGAAATAGCTCACTTCATGGATGCCCGCTCGCGCGGCGGGCAGATCGGACTCACCGGCAATGGTACGTCCCTGAGAGTCGAGGATGCGGAAGAACATTTCGTCCTTGGAGTCGATCAGCAGCACCTGCTGGGCGATGCGCGGCAGATCGAACTTCATCTGGCCATTCTCATCCAGGCTCAGATGGGGCGCCATGGCCAGCGCAGGGTCGATAAGCGCCCGGTCGTAGGCCATCGTGGCCACATGGAGTGCGATGAAATAGGTCAGCGCGGCACTGATCAGCACCACGGCGAGCAGTGCCGGCAACAGCAGAACGAGAAGGCGGGTGCGTATGTTCAGGCGAGGCGTCAATGCCTCAGTTCCGGATCTTCCAGCAGGTAACCAAAACCGCGCACCGCACGGATCTGCGGGCCGGCATCACCGAGCTTGCGGCGCAGGCGCGAGATGTGCACCTCGATGGTATTTGGCGTGACATCCTGCTCCCAGTCCTTCACCGACTCGGTGATGCGCTTCTTGGAGATCACCTTCCCGAGCTGGCGCATCAGTACCTCGAGGATGGTCCACTCACGCGCCGTGAGCGAGATTTCCTGGTCACCCATGTAGGCACGAAGGGCGGTGGTGTCCATGCGCAACGGACCACACACGAGCTGCGGCATTCGTTCATTGTCGGCACGCCGCATCAGCGCCCGCACGCGTGCCTCGAACTCGCCCAGTGCGAACGGCTTGGTGAGATAGTCATCGGCACCCAGGTCCAGGCCATTGATGCGATCTTCGACGCGATCGCGTGCCGTGAGGACCAGTACCGGGGTCTTGCTGCCGCGTGCACGGAGACGCCTCAGGATCTCGAATCCGTCGATGCCGGGAAGCCCGATATCCAGCACCACGAGATCATACGACTCGCTTTGCAGGTAGGAATCCGCCCGTTCTCCATGGGCGACACGGTCCACGGCGAATCCGGGCATGACCAGCGATCGCAGCAGACCGTCGGCCAGCATTTCATTGTCTTCGACCAGCAGGATGCGGGGGGCTTTCATGGCTTCATTGGACAACGAAGCTGGTCCCGCAGGAACCTGTTTTGCCGCTTTCAGCACATTAAATTTGCGCAATGTACGCTTGCTGTCGCGTCGCGGGCCTGTCTCAAACCTTGCGAAACTGGCGCCCGCAGATGAGAGGTGGAAACCTTGGTACCCGACAGGAACGAACAGCAGACTGACCCCATGAACGAGCACCGCATGTCGGCCCGGCGCGGCCCGCTGCAGTTGATCCGCCCCGATGCGCCGGCCGAGCCGCCCGCCGGAGCATTCCGGATGTCATGTGTGGTACCGGCATTCAACGAGGCCGCCGGCATTGCGGGTTTTCTCGAAGCGTTGAGAAAATCGATCGAGTCACTGACTGCGGACTACGAGATCATCGTCGTCAATGACGGCAGCACCGACGGTTCGCGTGAGAAAATTCTGCACTCATCCGTCGCCTCGCGGGTTCGCTACGTCGAGTTGTCGCGCAATTTCGGCAAGGAGGCCGCCATCCAGGCGGGCCTGGACCTTGCCAGTGGCGAGTGCACCGTCATCCTGGATGCGGACTTCCAGCATCCACCCGAACTGATCCAGACCATGGTGCAACGCTGGTGCGCCGGCGTGCACATGGTATATGCCGTGCGCCGGGATCGCAGGGGCGAGGGCTGGATCAAGCGAACCGCAGTCGCTGCGTTCTACCGTATCCTGTCGCATTCCCGGGACCCCGAGATCCCCGCAAACGCGGGCGATTTCCGGTTGCTCGACCGGCGCGTCGTGCACGCGCTGCGGGCACTGCCCGAACGCGACCGGTTCATGAAAGGGTTGTATGCGTGGGTGGGCTTTCGTTCCGAGCCGGTCGAATACACACCCGCCGCCCGCCGAAGCGGACAGACCCGGTTCGGCGCACTCAGACTTGCATCACTGGCGGCAACAGGCCTGACCTCGTTTTCGAACCTGCCGCTTCGCTGGGTGGCCGCAGCCGGCGCATTGATCTCCACCAGTGCGCTGTGCATGTCCTGCTGGCTGGTGCTGGAGAAGATCTTCCTCGGGCAACCGATTGCGGGTTTCGCAACCCTGGGCGCCGCGATATTCTTTTTTTCCGGCATCCAGTTGCTGGCGCTGGGCATCGTCGGAGAGTATGTCGGCCGCATCTTCAATGAAGTCAAACAGCGGCCACGCTACCTGGTCGCAGAAGACTCGGGCGCCGTTGCAACCGTCGGGGCCGGGATCCACAAGGCTCTGGGCACGTGAATGCCGCGCCTGTGAACATGGCGCCACCACGCCGCGTGGCCCTTTGCGCCGATGACTTCGGCGCCAGCGCGGGCGCCTCGCTGGCCATCCTGGATCTGGCGAGGCTCGGCGCGATCAGTTCCACCACCTGCCTGGTCCATGCGCCCTTCATCGACCAGTTCGCGCGGAGCCTGCGGGGCCTTGCGCCCGACGTCAGCATCGGGCTGCATCTGGACCTGACCGAGTTCGCGCCGGCATCGCAACGTGATTCGTTGCGACGGTGGCTGCTGCACGGATTTCTGCTGCGAAACATTTCACAGACCCGGGTTCTGGACGGCATCCGCAGGCAACTGGACCGCTTCGAGGAACTGTTCGGACAGGCGCCCGCCTTCGTCGACGGCCATCAGCATGTTCACCAGATTCCAGGCATCCGGGAGCCCCTGCTGGAAGAGCTGCAGCAGCGCCATGGACGGTCGGTGGCCATCCGTTCCACCTGCACGCGCGGTCCGCACGGCTTCAAGGGGTGGCTCATCGAGGGGCTCGGCGGGCGTTCATTGCGGACCTTGGTCGAGCTCCGCGCGCTGTCCGCCAATACCGATTTTGCGGGTGCCTACGACCTGCGCTCGATGAGCACGTTCAGCCAGTCGATGCATCACTGGTTGCGCACCATCGCCAACGGCGGTCTGATCATGTGCCACCCCGAACTGCCCCGGAAGCGCCGCCTGCCCGCCAATGCCCGCCAGGCTGAATACTGCTTCCTGGCCTCACCGGCCTGGCCCGAGCTGCGCGCGAGCCTCAACATCCAGCTTCAACCATTCACGGCCTCCTGATGAGGGTCGCCTCACGGCACCTGGAGTCGCGCATCCAGGCCCCGGCCCTGTGGTTCGTCCTGTACCTGCTTGCGTTCCTGCTGTTCTGGGCGGCCACACCCTGGCTGCTGGGCATGCAGCCACCCTCGGACAATTTCGAACAGCTGAACTGGGCGCTGCATCCCGCGCTGGGCTATTCCAAGCACCCGCCGCTTCCCACGCTCGTCCTGTGGCTGTTCGAGCGGATCGCACCGGCCGGAATCGTGCTGACCTATGCCCTGGGCGGGTTGCAGGTGCTGACCCTGATCACGCTGGCGTGGTTCACCGGCCGCAGGTCGCTCGATGAGCGGCGCGCCTTGCTCGGCGCGCTGGTCATCACCTGCATCAGCTACTACACGCTGCGGCTGCACTACTACAACCACAACACGGCGCTGATGTGCGCCACCGCCGCATCCATGTTGTGCACGTGGCAGGCCGTCCACATGCGCGGATACCGATGGTGGGTGGCCTTGGGCATCTGCTGGGCAGCGGGCCTCATGAGCAAATACCAGATGGCGCTCGGCATCGCCTGCAACGTCGCATTCGTGGCGAGCCAGATGCGCTCACGCTCGGCCCCACGCTGCCTGTACGGTCTTTGCATCAGCGCATGCATCGCGGCCCTGCTGTGTGTGCCGCACCTGATCTGGCTGATCCAACATCACTTTCCGTCCTTTGCCTACGCAGGGGCCCAACTCGGTGCGGCGCTGTCCCTGGCGGGGCGTGCCGACAGCCTGCTGCGCTTCTTCGCGAGCCAGACGCTGCGCCTGCTGCCGGCGATGGTGGTGCTGGCGATATGGCGGTGGCTGGGTTCGCGCCAGATGTCATCCGGCGATGAAGGCCCGGCCCTGACGGTGACCCCCAACGCTGCCACGGCCAGGCAATTCTGGACCATCCATGCGTGGGGGCCCTTTCTGCTCATGGCGGCGATGACGGTCTTCGGGGGAGTGGATCTCGAGATGCACTGGGGAACGGCATACCTGTGGGCACTGCCGCTGTGGTACCTGTCGCTGGCCGATGGCGAGCGTGCGACACGTCTTTCTGTCCAGGACGCCTTCGCGGTCCTCGCGATCGTGCAGGCCTTGTTGATGACGGGGAAAGTCCTGTTCCCCGAGGCATGACCATGATGCCTGCACGGATGAACCACCCGCCCCGCGGGTCCGCACATGGGCAGTGGCGTGTCATCACAACCCTGGCCACCCTGGTGCTGATCAGCACCGTGACTGCCCTCGGGTCATCCTCCCGCCTTGCATTTGCAGCGGGCACCGAAGAACCGGCGGGCGGCACCTTTCATCCGACCGACAGGCAACTCCACACCCTGACCGTCGATACCGTAACTCCGGCCCGTTTCGAGGATGTGATCATCGCCGAAGGGCGTCTGGGATTCGATTCAGATCATGCGACACCGGTCTACTCGGCCTACACCGGGCGGGTCCTCGAGGTACTCGCCCACGCCGGTCAGCGCGTGGCCCGCGGTCAGATTCTGGCTCGCCTCGATGCGGGCGAATTCTCGCAGGGCCTGGGCGAGCTGCGCAGCAGTGCTGCACAGCTCGAGCTCGCACGCAGCGTCGTGCAGCGCAAGCGTGCGTTGCTGGAGGTGAAGGGCGCCTCGCAACAGGACGTGGAGCAGGCCGAGGCTGATCTGGCCACCGCACGTGCGGCCCATGATGCCGCATCCATCCATCTGCGCAGCCTCGGAGCGACCCAGGCAGATCTGGACCGGATGTCCAGGGCCCCGAGCCTGGTTGATCCGGCGCTGGTGCGCGCCCCGATTGCCGGCATCCTGACCGACCGGCAGGTCGGGCCCGGTCAGTTCGTGCAGGCCGGAAATTCCACACCCCTGTTCACGGTTGCCGACACCAGCCGTATCTGGCTATGGGCCGATGTGCGCGAGTCGGATGCAGCGAAGGTGCGCCTCGGGCAACCAGTGGAGGCTGAGCTGTCGGCACTGACTGGCCGGAAACTCGGCGGCCGGCTGGATTTCGTATCAGCCACCATCGACCCCGACACCCACCGGCTCGCTGCCCACGCAACGCTCGACAACCGCGATGGGAGCCTCAAGCCCCAGATGCTGGCGACGGTGCGCATCCACATGGGAGACGCGCGCACCTCACCGTCGGTACCCGAATCGGCCATCGTGCTGGATGGCGAAGCAGCGCGGATCTGGGTGCTGAACACGGATGGCAGCATCGCCGCGCGCAGGGTGTCGCTCGGCCGGCGCGACCCACCGGCCGTCGAGATCACCAGCGGGCTGCGGGTCGGTGAACGGATCGTGACCCGCGGAGCGCTGTTCGTCGACGCCGCCAGCCAGGGTCCTTGAGCCCGGCGTGAACGCCATCGTCTCGTTCGCACTTCGCCAGCGCGTGCTGATCGCCGCGCTGCTGGCGCTGGCGCTCGGCGCCGGCGCGGCCGGATTCGCCGCCCTGAACATCGAGGCGTATCCGGACCCGGTTCCGCCGCTGGTCGATGTCATCACCCAGTCCTCCGGCCTGTCGGCCGAGGAGATCGAGCGCTACATCACCATTCCGATCGAAGTGCAGATGGCAGGGATCCCGCATGTCACGGCCATCCGCACCATCTCCCTGTTCGGCTTGTCGGACGTGAAGATCCAGTTCACCTACGAGTTCACCTACCAGCAGGCCGAGCAGTGGGTGATCAACCGGCTGTCGCAGCTCCCTGCCCTGCTCAACAACGCGCAGCCGCAGATATCCCCGACCAGTGCCGTGGGCGAGATCTACCGTTACGCGCTGACTGCACCGCCCGGATTCTCCCTCGCCGACCTCAAGACCCTGCAGGACTGGGTGCTGGAGCGGCGCCTGAAGGCGGTGCCGGGCGTGATCGACGTGACCGGGTGGGGGGGCCTCACGCGCACCTATGATGTCGCGATCGACCAGACGAAGCTGACCGGCTACGGCCTGTCCCTGTCGCGGGTGCTGCAGGCGCTGGGCAATTCCAATGTCAATGTCGGCGGACAGACCATCAGCATCGGCTCCCAGTCGGCTGTGGTGCGCGGCGTCGGCCTGATCCATTCGCTCGACGATCTGCGTCATACCCTGGTCGCCAACGTGCACGGCACACCGATCACCATCGCCGATGTGGCCGATGTCCGGCCAGGGCACCAGCCGCGGCTGGGCATCGCAGGACGCGACGGCATCGACGACGAGGTGCAGGGCATCGTGCTCATGCGTCGTGGCGCGCAGAGCAGCCCGACCATCAAGGCCATACGCGCGGAGATCGGCCGCATCAACGATTCCGGCGTCCTTCCGCCCGGCGTGCGCATCCAGGGCTACTACGACCGGAGCGACCTGATCAGCGTGACCACACACACGGTGCTTGAGAACATGCTTGCCGGGATCGCGCTGATCTTTCTGCTGCAGTGGCTGTTTCTCGGCAACCTGCGCAGCGCACTGGTCGTGTCGGCAACGATCCCCTTCGCCCTGAGCTTTGCCATCGTGCTGATGGTGATGCGCGGCGAGTCGGCCAACCTGCTGTCGGTCGGCGCCATCGACTTCGGGCTGGTGGTGGATGCCACCGTCATCATGGTGGAAAACATCTTCCGCCATCTGAGCGAGGCCGGCACGCATGCCGATGCCGAACCCTCGCGGCTGCACGAACTGCGCACGCCGATCGGTTTCGGCCGCCGGTACGGCATCATCGCCAACGCCGCCGCGGAAGTCTCGCAGCCGATCTTCTTCGCGGCCTCGATCATCATCGCCGGTTTCGTGCCTCTGTTCACGCTCTCAGGCATCGAGGGGCACATCTTTGGCCCGATGGCCAGGACCTACGGTTATGCCATCCTCGGCGGCCTGATCGCCACTTTCACGGTGGCGCCGGCCCTCTCGGCACTGCTCCTTCCGGAGCGGATTTCCGAAGGCCAGACCTGGGTGGTGGCACGATTGCGCCGCTGGAGCGAGCCGGCCGTGGACTTTGCACTGGAGCATCGCCGTCTGATGCTGGGCGGAGCGCTGGTGATGCTGGTGCTGGCCGTGCTTGCGGCCCGGGGACTGGGCCTCGAGTTCCTGCCCAAGCTGGAGGAAGGCAATCTGTGGGTGCGGGCTACCTTTCCCAGTTCGATTTCGCTCCAGGAAGCCAACGGCTATGTGAATCACATGCGCGCCGTGATGCGCGCCTACCCGGAAGTCCAGACCGTGGTGTCCCAGCACGGCCGCCCCGACGATGGCACCGATGCCACAGGCTTCTTCAATGCCGAGTTCTTCGTGCCGCTGAAGCCCTTCGACACCTGGCCTGCCGGCATCGACAAGGAGGAGCTGACGCGCCGCATGACTCACCGCCTGAGCGAAGAGTTCCCCGGCGTCGAGTTCAACTTCTCCCAGTACATCGAGGACAACGTCGAGGAGGCCGCGTCGGGGGTGAAGGGCGAGAATTCGGTGAAGGTCTACGGTCCGAATCTCGAACAGCTGGAAAAGACCGCCCGCCAGATCGAGGCCGTGCTCAGCCGTGTGCGGGGCGTCACGGATCTTGCGGTATTCCGCTCGCTCGGCCAGCCGACGGTGCGCATCGACATCGATCGTGAGCGGGCCGCCCGCTTCGGCCTGTCGACCGGTGAGATCAACGCCGTGATCCAGGCTGCCATCGGTGGTCAGGCGGCCGGGGATCTCTACCAGGAAAACAGCGACCGTCATTTCCCGATGATCGTGCGCCTGGCGGCCCGCTTCCGCGCGGATCCCGCATCCATCGAGCGCATCCCCGTGGCCGCGACCAGTCCGGACGGCGGCACCATGCAGATTCCGCTCGGCGATGTGGCCCAGGTGCGTGTGGTCTCGGGCGCGGCGTTCATCTATCGCGAAGGCCAGGAACGCTACGTTCCGATCAAGTTCAGCGTGCGCGGGCGCGACCTGGGCGGCGCGGTGCTCGAAGCGCAGGAACGCATCGCCCGGGAAGTGCCGCTACCGGCAGGCTACCACCTGGAATGGGTGGGCGAGTTCGGCAATCTGCAGGAAGCGCTGGGCCGACTCGGCATTGCCGTGCCAATGGCGCTGCTCCTGATCGGCTTGTTGCTGTACCTGAACTTCGGGAACCTGCGTGACGTGCTGCTGGCCGCCAGCGTCATTCCCATGAGCCTGCTCGGCGGCATATTCGCACTTTTCCTGACCGGCACCGCATTTTCCATCTCCGCCGCCATCGGCTTCATCGCCCTGTTCGGCATCGCCGCGATGGACGGAATCCTCGTGCTCTCGTTCTACAACCTCAGCCTCAGATCGGGCATGGAACGTGCGCATGCAATGGCGTACACCTGCCGCACCCAGCTGCGCCCCGTACTCATGACCTGCATCGTGGCCTGCGAGGGCCTGCTGCCGGCAGCGCTCTCCCATGGCATCGGTTCCCAGGTGCAGCGGCCGCTGGCGCTTGTGGTCGTGGGCGGCATGCTGCTGGCGCCGGCGCTGATCCTGCTGGTCCTGCCGGCGCTGATCCTGCGCTTTTCCTCGCGGCAGCCGGACCGGTCGATTCCTGACGTGCTGCCACCGGCCCCTGAGCCCCCGGCACCGCCCGCCGGGGAAAACGCATGAGTGCTCGCAGCCTTCGCGGCTCCCGCAACATCGTCGGGCCAGTGGGCGCATGTTCTGGCGCAGTCATGGCCGTGCTGTGTCTGGCAGCCTGTGTCGGGCCGGATTTCCACCGCCCGGCTGAACCGCCGGTGCAGCGATATCTGCCTCCGGCGGAGCAGGCCCCGAGCCTGCCACCCGACTCCGGTCAACGGCTGATGCCGGGGACCGAGGGGCCACGCGAATGGTGGCGTGAGTTTCACTCACCGGAACTCGACCAGATGGTCGAGGCCGCACAGCGCGCCAACCCGAGCCTCGCGGCCGCGCAGGCGGCCTTGCGCCAGGCGAGCGAAGACGCCCGGGCGCAGCGAGCCGTTTTCTGGCCCACCATCGGCATCGGCGCAACGGCATCCCGGAATCGGGATGCCCTTCAGGTCGTGCAGGGAGCACTGCAATCCGGCGCGCCCGTATACACCCTGTACAACACCCAGGCGACGGTCTCGTTCCTGCCCGATCTGTTCGGCGCCAACCGCCGCCTGGTCGAGTCCGCCACTGCTTCGGCGGAGCTGGCTGCCTGGCAGCGCGATGCCACCTGGCTTTCACTGACGGGCAATGTGGTCACGGCTGCCCTGCAGATCGCGGGGATCGCAGCCCGGATCGATGCGACCCAGCAGCTTCTGCATGTCCAGCAGCAGGAGCTGGACATGCAGCGCCGCAGTGAATCCCTCGGCGCAGTCGACGGTACGACGGTGCTGGCGCAGGCCTCTGCCCTGGCGTCAACGGCCGCCTTGCTGCCGCCATTGAGACTGCAACTGGAGCAGACCCGGCATTGGCTGTCGGTGCTCACCGGTCGCTACCCGCAGGATCCCTGGCCTGAAGACGCGCTGGTGCTCGACAGGCTTGCCCTGCCAGCGACCATACCCATCGGCGTGCCTGCAGCGCTGATCGAGCGGCGGCCCGACATCCGTGCCGCCGAAGCAGCCCTGCATGTCGCCACGGCACAGGTGGGCATCGCCACGGCGGCGCTCCTTCCGCAGGTCGAGCTCACCGGCGACATCGGCAGTACCGCGACCTCGGTGGGCGGCCTGTTCCTCTCCGGCACCGGGTTCTGGTCCGGCGCCGCGTCCCTGTCGCAGGTCCTGTTCGATGCCGGTGCTGCGAGGCACCGCCGCCGCGCCGCGCTGGCGGCACTGGATCAGGCCGGTGCGCAGTATCGCCTGGCCGTGCTCAGCGCCTATCAGAACGTAGCCGACAGCCTGCGGGCATTGAGCGCCGCGGCCGATTCACAGGTGCAGGGCGAGGCGGCCGTGCAGGCGGCACGCCGGAGCCTTGCGATCGTGCAGCGACAATCGGATCTGGGCGCGGAATCCGGGTTTGCGCTGATCGAGGCGCAGAAAGCCTGGTATCAGGCGCAAGCCGGCCTGGCTGCTGCGCGCGCGCAGCGCCTCACGGCCACGGCAGCGTTGTACCAGTCGCTCGGGGGTGGGAGCCCGGTCCGCCCGGGATCAGCGCACTGACTCCGGATCACTGCAGGCACGGACCTGTCCATCGCGTGCAAGCCCGCGCGATGCTCAGGCCATGCCGCGTTCGAGACCGGGGATCCGTTCCACCGCGCCGCCGGCTTCGACCCAGGTCTTGAAGGCTCCGAGATTGAACACCTTCTCGTAGCCCATGTCCCTGAGCGTCTTGCCACTCAATGCCGAGCGGCCGCCAGAGGCGCAGTACACGATGACCGTGCGATCCTTCCGGAATTGCGCATCATGATAGGGACAGGCCGGATCGGCGCGGAATTCCAGCATGCCGCGTGACACGTTGAGCGCTCCGGCCACCTTGCCTTCCCTCACCAGTTCGGGCGCATCGCGCACATCCACCACCAGCACATCGCCGGCGGCCAGCATCTGTTGCGCCTGCTGGGGCGTGATGCGGGGAACCGCTGCGTCGGCCGCTTCCATCAACTGCTTGACACTGGCAGACATGCCGCCTCCCTCATTCAGTCAGCGCGCTTGAGCGCCGATTCCAGTATATCAAGGCCTTCCTTCAGCACGGTCTCCGGCACCGTCAGCGGCACCAGCACCCGCACCGAGTTCGCGTAAACCCCGCAGGTGAGCAGGATGAGCCCCCGTTCGAAGCCGCGCGCCGCGACCCGCCTGGCAGCATCGGCATCCGGATCATGGGTACCGGGCTGTTTGACCACATCGAAAGCCAGCATGCTGCCGCGGCCGCGGATGGCGCTGATGGGCACCAGATCCGTGCGCTGCGCGAAGCCCTGGAGCCGCGAGCGGATGGTGGCGCCGATGGCAGCGGAACGATCCAGGAGCTTTTCCTTCTCGAACACATCCAGGACGGCAAGCGCCGCCGCACAGGCCAGTGGATTGCCCGCGTAGGTACCACCCAGCCCGCCCGGCCCGATCCTGTCCATGATCTCGGCACGCCCGATGACGCCGGCCAGTGGCATGCCACCCGCCAGGGACTTGGCCACGGTCATGAGGTCTGCCCGCACGCCCGAATGTTCGAGCGCAAACATCCGTCCCGTGCGGCCGAAGCCGCACTGGATCTCGTCGGCGATCAGCAGGATGCCGTGGGAATCGCAGATGCGCCGCAGGGCCACCAGCAACTCGTCCGGCGCGACATGAAAGCCGCCCTCCCCCTGCACCGGTTCGATGATGATGGCCGCAACGCTTGTCGGTGCCACATCGGCCTTGAACAGCATCTCCAGCGCCCGCAGGCTGTCCTTGACCGTGACACCGTATTGTTCGACCGGGAAGGGCACATGGAACACCTCGGCCGGCATGGGACCAAAGGCCTGCTTGTAGGGCGCCACTTTGCCGGTGAGCGCCATGGTCATGAAGGTGCGCCCGTGGAAGGCACCGCTGAAGGCGATGACTGCCGAACGTCCGGTGGCGCCGCGTGCGATCTTCACCGCGTTCTCGACGGCCTCGGCACCGGTGGTGACCAGCAGGGTCTTGGCGGGGCCGGCGATCGGCGCCAGCCCGTTCAGGCGTTCGGCCAGGGCCACATACGGCTCGTACAACATGACCTGGAAGCAGGTGTGCATGCACTTGTCGAGTTGTTCGCGCACCGCCTGAAGCACCTGTGGATGTCGATGCCCCGAATTCAGGACGCCGATGCCGCCGGCGAAGTCGATGTAGCGCCGGCCCTCCACGTCCCAGACTTCCGAGTTCTCGGCATGATCGGCGAAAACGGCGCTGGCATTGGATACGCCGAGCGGCACGGCCGCGCGGCGTCGTTCGAACAGTTCGGCGTTGGTGGTCATGGCAATCACCGCAGGAAGTAAAGGAATCAGCAGGAATTTAACACAGGACGGGTTGCAACCGGGGCGCCGCCGGGAAACTCCGCTCAGGCCTTGAGCTTGTAACCGGTGCGAAAGATCCAGGCGATCACCGCCAGACACGCCAGCATGAACAGCAGGGTCGCACCCAGGCTCACCGCCACACTCACGTCAGCGATGCCGTAGAAGCTCCAGCGAAAGCCGCTCACCAGATACACCACCGGATTGAACAGCGTGACCTTCTGCCAGAAGGGCGGCAGCATCGCGATCGAGTAGAAGCTTCCGCCCAGGAAAGTCAGCGGCGTGATGACCATGATGGGCACGATCTGCAGCTTCTCCCAGCCCGTGGCCCAGACACCGATCATGAAACCGAACAGGCTGAAGGTAAGCGAGGTCAGCAGCAGGAAGGACATCATCCACAGGGGATGCTGGATGTGGATGGGCACGAACAGGTTCGCGGTGGCGAGGATCAGCAGGCCGAGCATCACGGACTTGCTGGCCGCCGCGCCCACGAAGCCCAGCACGATCTCGAAATAGGACACCGGTGCCGACAGCACTTCATACAGCGTGCCCGAATACTTCGGCATGAAGATGCCGAAGGAGGCGTTGGAGATGCTCTCGGTCAGCACCGACAGCATGATCAGGCCTGGCACGATGAACGCGCCATACGGCACGCCTTCGATCTGGGCCATGCGCGACCCGATGGCCGAGCCGAAAACCACGAAATACAGCGAAGTGGAAATCACCGGCGCCAGGATGCTCTGCACCAGGGTGCGAACCCAGCGGGTCAGTTCGGCACGGAAGATGGTGCGCACCGCGTAGAGGTTCATGGCTTCCTGTGCAACAGTCCGACGAAGATGTCCTCCAGAGACGACTCCGAGGTGTTCAGATCCTTGAAATCGATCCCCTGCTCGCCCAGCCTGCGCAACAGCCGTCCAATGACCGAGGTGTCGCCCTGCGCATCGAAGGTGTAGACCAGCATCGAGCCATCCGCCGCAAGTTCCAGGCCTGAGTCAGCCAGAGCCGGCGGCAACTGTTCCAGCCGGCTCTGCAGGTGCAGGGTGAGCTGACGCTTGCCGAGCTTGCGCATCAAGGCAGCCGTCTCCTCGACCACGATGATCTCGCCCTGGTTGATGACGCCGACCCGGTCGGCCATCTCCTCGGCTTCCTCGATGTAATGAGTGGTCAGGATGATGGTGGTACCGGCGGCTCTCAGGCGGCGGACCATCTCCCACATGTCCCGGCGCAGCTCCACGTCGACACCTGCGGTGGGTTCATCCAGGAACAGCACGCTGGGTTGGTGCGCCAGGGCCTTGGCGATGAGCACGCGACGCTTCATGCCGCCGGAGAGTTCGATGACGCGGCTGTCCTTCCGGCTCCACAACGACAGGTCACGCAGTACCTTCTCGAGGTGGGCCGGATCCGGTGCCTTGCCGAACAGTCCGCGTGAGAACCTTACCGCCGACCACACCGTGTCATAGTTGTAGGTGCTGATTTCCTGAGGCACCAGGCCGATGCGCGATCGGCTCTGGCGGTACTCGCGCCGGATGTCGAAACCGTCCACCCGCACTTCGCCACCACTGGCGTTCACCAGTCCGCAGATGATGCTGATCAGCGTGGTCTTGCCCGCCCCGTTCGGCCCCAGCAGGGCGAAGATCTCGCCGCGGCGGATCGAAAGGTCGATGCCCTTGAGCGCCTGAAAGCCCGACGCATAGGTCTTGGTGAGCCTGGAAATCGAAACGATCACGGCGGCGCGATCACCCCCGGAAGCCCCTGTCACCGTACGGTCACCCACGCGCGGTCCAGCTCGCGCCCCTGTGCATCGAGCAGCGCCAGACGGTGCGCACCGGGCACGGGTGTCAGGAACAGCGCCTGCGATGCGGGACCGAGGATCGAATCGTTGTAGCGGATCATCATGCCGGCCGACGCACCCTGAGCCCTGACCGGAATGCGCTGGGCGCGCAGCGGAATGTCCGGATCGATGGCGACGATCATACCATTGGCCGGGGAGAGGAGTCGCGCGACACGGGACCGGACAGGTATCGCGCGCACCCGGGTCATCCGGGTTCCTGCCAGGAACCACTCGCGGCGCGGGGGCTCGAGCGCAGGCGTGAACCGGATGTCGGCGGGCTCGACGCCCGATGGCGGGGACGACGGGGATCGGGCGCGCCCGCGCTGCAGGGCAACCAGCACGTCGTGCCATACCGGGGCCGCCCCGGAGACGCCACTCACATCATGCATGGCGTCTCCTTCGAAATTGCCCACCCACACCGCGACGGTGTAGTCGCTGGAATAGCCCACACACCAGTTGTCACGCATGTCCTTGCTGGTGCCGGTCTTGACGGCACTCCAGAACGGAGTATTCAGGTGGCTGTCCAGGCCGAAGGTCACGGCACGGGCGGATGGGTCGCTGAGCATGTCGGACACGATGAAGCTCGCACCGGCCGGCAGGAGCCTGCGTGCGGCCACGTGCGGTGCATCCATGCGCAGGCGCAGCGGTGAGAACCAGCCTCCCCGGGCCAGCGTCCGGTAGGCCTGCGCCTGCTCCCACAGGCTGACTTCGGCCGATCCGAGTGCAAGCGAATAGCCATAGAAGCTCCCGTCCTGCGTGAGACCCTCGTAACCCAGCATCCGCAGCCGATTGCGGAATGGTTCCACCCCGGTGAGCAGCAGGGTGCGCACGGCCGGGACGTTCAGCGAGCTTGCCAGCGCAGTGCGCGCACTCACCAGCCCCTTGAACTCGTGGTCATAGTCCTGGGGCAGATAGAGCCCGGTGCCGGTGTCCAGGTTCAGGGGCGAGTCGTCCAGGAGCGAGGCCGCTGTGAGGTAGCGGCGCTCGATCGCCAGTTCGTACAGGAAGGGCTTCAATGTGGAGCCGGCCTGGCGGCGGGCCCGCACGCCATCCACGGCAGCGGCACGCGACAGCGCACCGCTGGAGCCGACATAGGCGAGCACATCGCCGCTGGCATTGTCCACCACCAGGACCGCACCATCACGCACATTGTGGCTGGCAAGGCCAGCAAGCCGGACCCGCAGGGTATCGCGCACCAGACGCTGCAGATGCGCATCGAGCGTAGTCTGCACCCGCTCGCCCGCCCCGCCCAGCAGTGTCTCGGCCAGCTGCGGCGCCAGCGGCTCCTCGCGCGGGGCATCATGATCGCCCAGGCGCGATGCGGCCATCCGCACCGCTTCGCAGGACACAGCGCCACTTCGATGCGCGCGGGCACAGGCCCGCGCCAGCAGATGCGGCATCCCCGCGCCGGGCTCGGGAAGGAATGCGGCCAGCACTTCGCTCTCGGCAGCATCCAGACCAGCCGGCGATTTGCCGAACAGGACCTGGGCGGCCGCTCCGATCCCCTGGATCTCGCCACGGAAGTGCACGAGATTCAGGTACGCCTCGAAGATCCGCGGCTTGCTCCATCGCGATTCCAGCGCGGCTGCCATCCTGATCTGCCGCCACTTGCGCGACAGCTCACGCCACCCTGTGCCGCGGCGCGGATTTTCCAGGAGCGTGGCGAGCTGCATGCTCAGGGTGCTGGCCCCGCGCGGCCGATGCGACAGGATCTGTGAGCGCAAGGCCGCTGGAACGGCCCGCCAGTCGATGCCGTGATGCTGGTAGAAACGTGCGTCCTCACCCCACAGCACGGCCTGGCGCATCGCAGGCGAGACTTCATCGAGACTCACCCATTGGAGCCTGCGCACACCCGGATCACGCCGCAATGCCGCCAACACCTCGCCGTGACGATCCACCAGGTAAGCCGTCGAGGGCCGCCAGGCATCGCGCACCTTTTCGAAGGACGGTAGCTCGACGCTCCGCACAGCCAGCGTCCACAGAAGGGCCGATGCGGCAGCGGCCAGCACGACAGCGGCAAGCCCGCGGCGCAGGCAGCGCAGATGACGCAAGCGATGCACGTTGCGTTCAGGGACCGGCACGCATGGCCTCCACGGTGACCGGTGCATTGGGAAGCTCGGCGAACATCTCTGGTGCGTACATGGCCTCCACCCGCGTCGGTGGCATCAGCAGCGTGCCCGGATTGTTCAGTCGCAGGGTGTACTCCAGCGACCAGCGACCCTTGGGCACGAACCGGTAATAGGCGCGATAGGCATCGAAGCGCCGTTCCTCGAACGCAAGCCACCCCCAGCCCTGTGCCCGCTCGCCGCGCGTGTCGAGCGCGGATTGACCGCCGACCCCGCTCCCCAGTACGGTGGCGCCCGCCGGGACCGGATCGTCCACCACAACCCAGCTCATGTCGGATTGCGCTTCCAGATCCAGGTGCACGCGGATCACATCACCGCGGGTATACACCCCGGGGCGTTGCTGCTCCACCGCTCTCCAGGTGCGGGTGACCCGGAATCCGGTGGACAGTGGCTTGTCCAGCGGGATCGCCGCGGTGGCGCGCACCATCACCCAGGGCCGGCCGGACCCGGCATGTGCAAGTCCCAGATTCGTGCGAATCCCGGACCACGGCAGATCGATCCGGGTCTGAGCCGGCGGGAGCGGCCATTTCACAACCTGCTTCTGCGCACCGTACTGCACGGCCGTGGCTCCGGTGACCGGCACCGATTCGAACGCGCGGGAGAATTTTTCCATGGCGAGCACGCCCCAGGCATTGGCTACCGTGGTGTTCCAGTGTCCGGACTGCTGCCGGCCCAATGCGCCACGCACCAGCCGCGGCACATCCTCGCGCCAGCCCGGTTCATCCATCACCGCCAGAAGCAGCCGGTTCGCATTGGAATCGCCGGACACCATCAGCCACCACAGTGCATCGCGCCGCTCGCTGGCGAACCCCAGGGTGGTGCCCTGGAAGTTCAGCCGCGCGCGCAGGATGCCGAGCGCTGAACGGCGGCGCGCGGGTCCCTGTTTCACGTCCGGCACACGATCGAGGATCCCCAGCCAGTCGATCACCGCCGAGGTGGGCCACTGATCCGGATCGACGCTGATCGGATCGAGCATGGCTGCAGTGGCTGCTCCATGGCGCGACAGCGCATCGATCGCCGCGAGCCGGCGAATGGTCAGGTCTGCCGTGGGCAGCGCCGAGGCACGCGAGAGCTTGCCGGTGGCGAAACGGCGCAATGCCCCCACCATCCGCTGCTTGTCCGTGTCGGGAATCGGATAACCGGCCTCGGCCGAAATCGCCAGCACATAGGCACTGAGCGTATCCTCGCCCTCCAGCCACCCGGTCGGAAAGTACTTCAGCAGCCCATCACGGTCGAGGTAGGCCGGAAGGCGGCGCATCACGGCATCCCAGGCCGTCCGGTCGCGCAAGGCCACCGCGCGGGAGATCTGCTGTTCGAGGCAGGGATACGGGTACCTGTCCATGTACTCGCGCACGCCCGTGAGTCCATCGCCCAGCCGGGCGCGCAGGGTGATCTCGAGCCCGCCTCGACCCTCGAGCGCCTCACGTGGCCGCTCCACCGGCAGGCTCAGCGGAGCATCGAGTTGCGCGAGGGTAGCCTGGAACGTGCGCACCGGCACCGCCGCCTGCACCTGCTGCGATACGCGCAACTGATCACCGCCGGCGCCATCCAGATTCCTCACCGCCACCCGCCAGGCGATCGAGCTGACACCCAACGGCACCTGCACGGGCCAGCTCACATCGCTCGACCCGCCCGCCGCCAGCTCGATGCGCTGCGCAGCCAGCGCCTTCGGTGGCAGACCCGTCGCTTCGGCTTCCACGACCACCCGCAAGGGATGATCGGTGGTGTTGCGTACCGTGAACGTGGCGGCGAAGCGGTCCTGCTCGCGGACCAGCGGTGGCAGGCCCGAAAGCAGGATCAGGTCCTGCGAGGTATGGACCGTCGTACTGCCGGTACCGAAATATTCCTCGCCGGCGCTGGCGACCGCCACGATGCGAAACGCCGACAGGGAATCGTTCATCGGTACGCGGACCTGTGCATCTCCGTTCGCATCCAGCGGCACGCGTGCCTGCCAGCGCAGCAGGGAGTCGAACTTCTCGCGCGCCCGGTCGAGTTCCCGTCCGCCGCCGCCGCCGTGCGGCACCGCCTTGCGACCATAGTGCCGCTTTCCCACCACCTGCATCTGCGCGGTTGAGGTCCACACTTCGAGGCCCCGCTCGCCCATCATGGCGGCGAGCAGATCCCAGCTCGGGTTCGGCGCCAGATCCAGCAGCGCCTCGTCCACTGCGGCCAGCGCCACTTCCGCATTGGCCGGCAGCGCACCGCCATCGGCGCGCGCCGCGTGGATGCGCACCAGCGCCGCGCCTCGTACCGGGTACAGGTCATGGTCGGCATTCACGACGACATCCAGCCGGTGCGGTTTCCAGCCTACCTTGATCTGCGCAATCCCGAGCCGATAGGCCGGCTTGTTCAGGTCGACCAGCGCCGTGATCTGCTCCGCCGCCGGAACCTTGCGCCCCTCGGGACGGGGCACACGACCCCGCACCGCCAGCACCGACACGAACACATCGGGTGCATCGCGGACCTCCACCGGCACCTCGATCACCGGCATCCGGCCCTTGAGCGTGGTGACGAAGCTCGACAGCACACCTTCGCGCTGAACGCTGACCAGCGCGGTGGCGGACCGGAACGGCATGCGCACCTGGAGTCGTGCAACCTCCCCCGCCTCGTATTCCTTCTTCTCGGGCAGCACGTCCATGCGATCACCCGAGGTACCGCCGAACCACCAGTCATCCTTGCCGACCACCCAGATCGAGGTGGTGGCGCCGGCGCGTGCACCCTGCGCATCCAGACCTTCCGCGCGCACGAGCACCTCTCCGGAAACGCCAGGCGCAAGTTCGCAGAACAGGATGCCCTGGGCATTGGTGCGACCGCTGCAATGCGGAGCCAGCTTGCGCGTCTCGGTAGTGGTCTCGTAGGCGTAGAAACCGCCGATCAGGCGCTTGCGATAGGACCAGGCGCTGGACTGGTAAAGGCTGACCTCCAGCGCCTGATCCGCGCGCGGCTTCCCGGCCAGATCCAGGGCCAGCACGCGAAAGCGCATCTGTTCGCTGCTCGCCACCCAGCCCTCGGGCCGGATGCCGAGCGTGAGTGCCGCGGGCACCAGCCGCACACGCCCGCTGCTGGTCAGCAACTCACCGTTGGCATCCGCGTACTCGACCTCTGCGGTCAGCATCGCCGGTTCATCGACCTGCGGCAGATGATCCAGTGTCACGCGCGCCGAACCGGCGGCGTCCAGGTTCAGGGACGCAAGCTTCGCCCTGCTTTCATCAGACGGCGGACCGGTCTCGAAATCCAGATCGGAAGACGTTTCTCCGCCCTCGACGATGCCCTCCTTCACCGGCTTGCCGCCAAAGCGGTAGTCATCGTAGCCGGGCACCGTCAGCGGTGCGGGCTCGACCAGCGAACGCACCTTGATCGGCAATCCGCCCGCACCCCCGCCCGACAGCCAGGCCACATGCACGTTCAGGCTCACCTGCTGCGGGCGCACCAGCGGTACGGCAGGCACATCCACGCTGCCGCGCATGCCCGGAAGGCGGAACTGTTCCACCTTGAACTGGCCGCTGGCGCGTTCCCGTCCCTGCGCATCGACGATGGCGATGCGGTAGTCACCGAGCTTCGCTTCGGACGGTATCACCCATTGCGACTCGGCGATGCCATCGCGTCCGAACTGCAGGGCCTGCTCGAATCGCGCGCCGCTCCCCTGATGCACGATCACGAGCTTGCGCCCGGCGGGCAGGCCCGTCTGGACACCCAGGCCGTCGGCCCGGTGCTGGCGCAGGTAATGCTTCATGGACACGGTTTCACCCGCGCGGAACAGGGTTCGGTCAAGCACGGTGTGGAAGATGTCCGCCTCGTATTCACTGCCCACCGGCAGACTGAACTGGTACGGATCGATCCCCTGGCCCCACCCCGACTGGGTGAAGCTGACATCATCGTCCTTCTTCGCCATCACCAGTCGTGGCGGCGGAGCGTAGGGCTCGCAGTTGCCGGAATTGCCCGGTGTTCCGAGTGAGGCCTGCACCGCTGCCACGCCGTCGCGGCCGGTGCGCCCCTGCCACAGCGCCTCGCCACTGCAGTAGTCGATGATGCTCACCTCGGCATCGCCCACCGGCCGGCCCGAATCCAGCGCCGTCACCCATACGCGCGAACTCTCGCGCCCCCACTGGAAGTGCACGGCCATGTTGGTGACCAGCGCACCGGTGCTCACGTACCGCACCTGATCGCGGCCGAGCAGAGCTGATCCCAGCCTCCGGCTCTGCAATTCCACCACGTAGAAGCCCGGCGATTTCAGCGGTATGCCGATGACTTCGGCAGGACGCGGACCTGCAGGCTTGTCGATGTGGAAGTCCTTCGCGACATCCCCGGCCCCGAACACCGAATCCGTGCCGGTCTGCTCGCGCCACACACGAGCCGGACCGGAATCCTTCCGGGACCCCTGCGGCGCATCCACCCACTCGCCGCGCGGCTCGTTCGCCTTTTCGACGCGCTGCAGCCAGCGGGCGATGACCGCCGGATCGTCACTCGCCTTCAGAAGTTTCGCGGGCAGCGCCGCCATGCGCGCAGGGACCTCGCCCTCGAGATTTCGCAGGGTCACCGGCAGGATCCCGCCTTCACGGGACTCGAGAATGCCAAACGTCCCGGAAAACTTCGCCAGCGCCGGATAGGGATCGATGCGCAGCTGCATCGGAAAATGCGCGGCGTTCTCCAGCGACCGGCCGGCATCGTCCTGGATTTGCGCCGGCAGTGTCACCGTGAGCTGCGTGTCGTCCGGGAACGGACCGTTGAATGTCACACTCTCCAGTGTCGGGATCCGTGCCGACCCGGGCACCTCGGGCCGGAATTCTTGGCCGTCGGCGGAGTGCAGTCGCACGCCCAGGGCCTGTTCGCGCGGCACCGGCGCGCTGAAGTCCACCTCGATGGGTCGCATGGGCACACAACCGGCGCGTGCGTTGCTGCGGGTGCATTCCACCTGCGCGATGAAAGCCGGGCGGACCTGGAAGGCCAGGGTCTGGTCGGTGCGGGTGGCGATGCCACCGGACGTGGCGATCCCACGGCCCCAGACCAGGCGGACAGCAGTTCCCGGCGGCAGATGCCGCTCACAGCGCAGGACTGTGACCGCATCCTCGGCATGCTCGAAGGCGCGATTGCGCACGCGCACCTGCGATTGCTGTCCATCCTTCCACAACAGCCGGAAATAGTCGTATCCCAGTGCGGTACGTTCCTTGAGCACGGCCGCGCGCGCCTCGCCCTGGAGCAACTCGACTCCAATGCGCTCGGACACGCCCTCGACGAGGCAACTGGCATGGGCCCGGATGGACTCGGGCGTCGCAGGCGCATCGAGCCTGAGAAGGAATACCTGGGCCTCGTCCAGCGTGGTCCAACCCTCCCGTGGGAGCGAAGCCACCACGGCCGGGCCACCGGTATCGAACGAGTAGCCTCGAGTCGTGGCCAGCGTCGCACCGTCAAGTGCCGTCAGGCCCCGGATGGGCGTGAATCGACAGGCAAGTCCCGCCGGGAGATCCTCGTCGAAGTCATAGACCCAGTTGCGCCCATCGGCCCAGCGTCCCTGACCATGCGCCGCGCAGTCGACCACGAACGGATCCGGCAATCGCGGATCACCCAGGGCCACCACCGGGGTGTTGAAACGCACGCTGACCTGGCGCACTCCCTTGCTCGAGCCCTGGGGTGAGAAATGCTCGACTCGCAGCACTGGCCGCGTCGCCACGCCGATCGCAGCGGGCGCTGGCGGCGCCGGCGGTGTGGTGCTCACCCATCCTTCGACCGGAAGCAGCATGAAGCCCACGACGCATAGCGCCATCCCCCGGTTTCCCACTGTTGCGCGCATCACGATCGCCCTCCCGGTCCTGGATCTGCCACGACATCATCGGACCCGATTCTGGCAAAGTCGTGATGACAATTGGGGCTGATCGTGATGCCCCGGGGTCGGCCGTTCAGCGCGGCCTTTCCAGCTGCCAGCCCAGGTGCGCGCGCACCGTTGGCCACTCCGGAGCGATGATGCTGTACACGCAGGTATCGCGAAGGCTGCCGTTGGGCATCACCATGTGCTGGCGCAACACCCCGTCGAGCTTCGCGCCCAGCCGCTCGATGGCGCGGCGGCTCGCCACATTCAGGATATGCGTCCGGAACTCGACCGCGATGCATCCCAGCATCTCGAAGGCATGCCGCAACAACAGGAGTTTGCATTCGGTGTTGAGCGCTGTGCGTTGCACACGCCTGCGGTACCAGGTGGAGCCGATTTCCAGCCGACGGTTGGCAGCATCGATATTCATGTAGGTCGTCATCCCTACAGCGGCCCCGTCCGAACGGTCGATGACCGCGAAGGGCAGCATGCTGCCAGCCTCCTGCAGATCCAGACGACGCCTGATTTCGCCCTGCATCCCCTGTGACGTCGGAACACTGGTGTACCACAGCATCCACAACTCGCCGTCCAGGGCCGCCTCGGCCAGATCCTCCGCATGCGCGCAAGTCAACGGCACCAGCTCGACGCCATTGCCGCGAAGCGTGACAGGTTCAATCCAGCCGGGAGAACGCGGGAGCGTATTCATGTGTATCCGCGACACATGATAGTGCGACCGTCAGCGAATCTCCACGTCGCGCACCAGCAGCACTTCGCAGGCACCGGCACCGGTGTCGGTGCGCACCAGCGAGGTCCTGATCCAGCGCCCGTCATCGCGCGTCCCGTCCACCAGATCGCCCTGCAGTTGCACCACCTGCCCGACCCGCAACGATGCCAGCTGCCGCGCAACCAGCCCGTCATTGGGAATGATGTGCGTGTTGGCGCTGTGGGTGGCGATGACCTGTGGGTCCAGGCCGGCCCGGGATGGAGTCTTCCAGAAATAGAATCGGCCGGACTGTGAGATCTCGACGTGATCGACGACGCGATTGTCCGACATCGGACCCCAGCCCAGCGCCAGATCCTCTGCCGACAGGTCGGACAATGTGTCGAAGCGGTAATTCTCCCGGCCCAGGACCCGCGCGGTGATCTCATAATGCGCCCGTGGCGTCAGAGTCCAGCGGCCCAGGGTAAGGGACTGGGAGGATTCCACCGGCCATTGGCGGGGCTCGGCAGCCGCGAGTTCACCGTCCGGGGGGTGCAGTGGGCGTTCGGCGTAACGGGTCCACGATCCATAGACCAGCACTCCGGCAATCAGCAGCTTGCCAATCTGACCCAGCATGAACGTATTGTCGCCGGGCGCGAGGGCCCAATTCCGTGAAGCAGGCAGCAGTCGTGCCGTCGCGACCGTGAAATGCCCGTGCAGGCGCCGCGCCGACTACTTCAGCTGCACCTCGATGAACGCGAACTCGAAGTCATTGGCATTGATGGCATTGTGAGCCACTCCGGCCTTGCGCGCATAGGACACGCCGGCCGTGAGTTGCGCATCGCGCGTCCCTCCCGATTCCTCGAGGCGCAGGATGCCGGTAGTCAGCGGCACCACCACGTAATCGCGTTCATGCACGTGACAACCCGTATCGGCACCGGGTGCAAACCGGTACTCGGTGACGATGAAGCGTTCATTGTCGATCTGGACGGTGGCTTTGGCTTTCATGAGCGCCAGTCTAACCTGCGATTCACACTGGCGCTCGTGGAAGTCGAAATCAGAACAGAAAAGCGGCACGATACGCAGATGGCAAATTCATCAGTGTCCGGACGCAACTGACGTGCGCTCTCTGCTTCTCTCGACTTTTGGGGACCCGATGCCGCGACCCCATGCTGCGCAACCGCAGCCCCCTCGCCCCTGGTCATGCTCTGCACAAAGGTGAATCATGAACAAGACCGCCGTTCCGACGATACAGAAGAAATGGCCAGCGATATTTCCCGATCGCATCCAGCTGTATTCATTGCCCACGCCCAACGGCGTCAAGGCATCCATCATGCTGGAGGAGACCGGACTGCCCTATGAGCCACATCTGGTCGATTTCGAATCCGATGACCAGTTCTCGCCGGAATTTCTCTCGCTGAATCCCAACAACAAGATTCCCGCGATCTTGGATCCCCATGGGCCCGGTGGCGCACCACTGGCGCTGTTCGAGTCCGGCGCCATCCTGTTCTATCTGGCGGAGAAGTCGGGCCGCTTTCTGCCCAGGGATCCGGCCGGCCGTTACCAGACGCTGCAATGGCTGATGTTTCAGGTAAGCGGCATCGGCCCGATGTTCGGCCAGGTCGGGTTCTTCCACAAGTTCGCCGGCAAGGATTATGAGGACAAGCGGCCGCGAGACCGCTACGTCGCCGAATCCCGCCGTCTGCTCGCCGTGCTCAACCGGCAGCTCGAGGGTCGCGCATGGATTCTCGGTGACGAATACACCATCGCCGACATCGCCACCTTTCCAATGGTGCGCAATCTGATCGGCTTTTATGGCGCGGGCGAGCTGGTCGGCATTGCTGGATATCCGCAGGTGCTGCGCGTTCTGCAGGTGTTCAATGAGCGGCCAGCCGTGGTGCGCGGGCTGGAAATCCCGCGCCGCGACTGAGCTATGACATCGTCTATCTCGACTTCGGCCCACTGTTCGAGGAGTGGGAGGCGGATTTCGGCCGCACATACGTCATCGGTCCGGATCCGCGCAAGCAGGCGCCGCAGGATCATGCGCATTGCCCGCGAAGACAGCTCATCTCCGTGAAGCAGGCAGCAGCCGTATAGTCGTGCCCAGAAGCTTCGTCTGATCCGCGCACGGCCCGACCAGGACCTGAATATCGCCCGGTTCAAGTACTGGCTTCAGATGCCGGCCTGGAAATGCCAGGGCACTCGCCGGCAAGTCGAATGACAGCATCCGGGCCGCGCCGGCAGAAAGGCTCACCTGCCTGAAGTCCTTCAGTTCCAGTACCGGCCGCGCCACGCTGGCGACCGGGTCGTGCACGAACAGGAACGCGGTCTCCGTGGCCTCACAATGGCCGACGTTGCGGATGCGGACACGCACTTCGAGCGACTCGTGCATCCGGATCGCGGGTTTCGACACACTCAACCCGGAGTATTCGAACTCGCTGTAGGTCAGCCCGTATCCGAAAGGAAACAACGGTTCGTTCGGTGCATCCAGGTACTTGCTGGTGAAGCCCTCGTCTGCCCTCGCGGGCCGGCCACCCGGTCGCTGCGCATGGAAAACCGGAATCTGTCCCACGTTCCGTGGCCAGCTCACCGGTGTGCGCCCGCCGGGAGATCGCTTGCCCGCCAGCAACTGTGCGAGCGCGTGACCCGCTTCGCTCCCCGGAAACCACGCAGCCAGCAGAGCCTGCGAAGACTCGGCCAGCCAGGGTACGGCCAGTGGCCGGCCGGAAAAAAGCACGCTCACCACAGGCTTTGCCAGAGCGCGCGCCCGCTCCAGCACAGCCTGCGCGAGCAGCCGTTGCGAACCCGGCAGATCGAGGTCAGTCCGGCAGGCCGCTTCGCCGCTCATCGTGGCAGCCTCACCCACGCACAGCAGGATCACCTCGGCCTCATCGCACAATGACAGGGCGGCCTCGATCCCCCCCGAATCGCCATTACGAATACCCACACCATCGGCATGCGCCACGCTCGCTCCGGGCCAGGCCAGGCGCACGCCCTGGAGCAGGCTCACCGGGTCATCCGCCGTTGAAGCCGCAAACCACGGCCCGCGCATTTCGGCGGCCGCATCGGCCAGCGGTCCGATCACGGCGATATGCCGCAGATCGGATCGGAGCGGCAAGGTCCGCGCCTCGTTCTTCAGCATCACCACCGACCGGGCAGCCACCTCGCACGCGAGCCGGCGCCGTCGGGCAAGGGCTGCCGCCGATTCACGCCGCCCGCGGCGCGCATGCCGGTCGAACAAACCCAGCCCGGCCTTGAGCAGGAGCACGCGCCTCACGGCCGTATCGATGTCCTGCATCCGCACCAGACGCCTCTCCAGCGCCACCGGCAGACCGCGCCGATAGGCATCGGACATCATGTCGATGTCGATCCCTGCGCCAAGCGCCAGCGCGGCCGCCTGCGGCAGGTCTCCGGCCACGCCATGACAGATCAGTTCGGCGATGGCGTTGTAGTCGCTGATCAACACGCCCTGAAAACCCAGCTTGCCGCGCAGGTGATCCTGCAGCAGCTCGCGATGTGCGGTCATCGGCACACCCGCGAGATCCGTGAACGCCGGCATGATGCACGCCACGCCGGCCTCGACCGCAGCCGCGAAAGGCGGCAGGTGCACCTCGTGCAAGGTTCGTTCCGAGATGTCCACCGATGCGTAATCCCGCCCGGCCGTCACCGGACCATAGGCACAGAAGTGCTTCGCGCAGGCCGCGAGCGAATCGCGGCGCGCGAGATCGGACCCCTGGAAGCCCCGCACCTTCGCCTGCGCGAGACGCGAACCCACCAGAGGATCCTCGCCCGGACCTTCGGCGATGCGGCCCCAGCGCGGGTCGCGCGCCACATCGAGCATGGGCGCGAAGGTCAGCATCAGACCATCCGCCGCCGCCTCACGGGCGGCCTCGCGTGCCGTGCGCTCCCATGTGGGCGGATGGAACACCGCGGCTTCGGCCAGCGGAATCGGGAACTGGGTCCGGTGCCCGTGGATCACGTCGAAACCGAACAGCAGGGGAATGCCCAGCCGCGATTCTTCCACCGCCAGCTGCTGCATGACCCGCACCGGCCCGGCACCCACGAGATTCAGAAGGCTCCCCACGTTGCCCGCACAGATGTCCGCCCTCACATCCCCGGCCATCACGGGCCCCGTGAGAGCCTGGCCCGCCGCCATCATGGTCATCTGCCCGAGCTTTTCGGCCAGGGTCATGCGGCTGATGAGCCGCTCGACGAATCGGCTGCGCACGGACTTGCCCAGCGGGCCCCGACGCACGCTCATCGCAACGCTTCGGGAACGACAGTCATGTTCAACCTCCGGAGGAAGCCCGGCAGCATATCCCAGTTTCACGATCCTGATGGCGCGCATTCCCGCACTCCTTTTTTTGCTCTTCTTTCCCGCTCGAACACGATCCGGCTGCACGGGTTGCGCTAGATTAGGCAGCACGACCTGACTCCCGGTCACGAAGGACGCCATGAACCAGCCTGATCATCCACAGTCCAGTGAGGCCGCGGAATATGAAGACACTGCGGACAACGCACTGATCCCGCAGGTAAGCATGATGTTGCGCGCCCTGATGGCCTCTCCGGTGCGCTACACGCTGTTTCTGCTCGCTGCACTGCTGGTGATCGTGGTATCGGCCACAGCCTGGGGTCAGATCCGGCTCAACAGCTGGAACAAACCGTTCTACGACGCCCTGTCGCACCAGGATCTGCGGGAATTCGTACATCAACTCATGGTGTTCGGCATCATCGCCGGCTCGCTCCTGGTCCTGAACGTCGCCCAGCGCTGGCTGGGAGAGACCCTGAAGCTCAAGCTGCGCGAGGGGTTGGCATCCGACCTGATCGGCAACTGGCTCAAACCCCTGCGCGCATTCCGGCTGGCCAGTGCCGGCGCCATCGGCTCGAATCCCGACCAGCGCATGCACGAGGACGCCCGCCATCTCACCGAGCTGTCCGCGGATCTGGGAATCGGTCTGCTGCAATCATCCATCCTGCTGGCCACCTTCGTCAGCGTGCTGTGGTCGGTATCGACCGGCTTCAGGCTGCACCTGGGCGGTGCAGGGCTCGTCATTCCAGGCTACATGGTATGGGCCGCGGTGATTTACGCGGCGTCCGCCTCGATCCTCAGCTATTTCGTCGGCAAGAGCCTCGTCAAGCGCAATGCCGAACGGTATGCGCGCGAAGCCGACATGCGTTTCTCGCTGGTCAGGGTCAACGAGCACATCGATGCGGTGACATTGGCTCGCGGTGAAGCCGACGAAGCGCGACGCATCGAGCTCGATCTGGAAGCGGTCCTCGCAGCCATGCGCCGGCTGGTCACGGGCCTCACCAATCTCACCTGGATCACCGCGGGCTACGGCTGGTTCACCCTGGTCGCACCGATCCTGGTCGCGGCACCCATGTATTTCGACGGCCAGATCACTTTCGGTGGATTGATGATGGCCGCAGGCGCCTTCACCCAGGTGCAGTCTTCGCTGCGCTGGTTCGTCGACAACTTCAGCACCATCGCCGACTGGCGTGCGACCCTGCTGCGTGTGGCGAACTTCCGCCGCGCGGTACTCGGCACCGATGACCTGTACGACGTGGAAAGCCGGATCATCTTCGAGGAAGGTGATCCGGGTCATTACCTCATCGATCACCTCGAGATCGCCTCTCCGGCCGGCTGCACCCTGCTGGAGGAAACCCAGGTGCAGATCCAGGCCGGTGATCGCGTGCTCATCGTCGGCGAATCCGGTGCCGGCAAGACGCTGCTGTTCCGTGCGCTGGCCGGTCTGTGGCCGTGGGGCAGCGGCCGTATCCGCCGCTCCTCCAGTGAATCGGCGATCTTCGTGCCGCGCCTGGCCTACCTGCCGCCGGGTACGCTGCGCCAGGTACTGGCCTATCCCCAGAAAGCGTCGCGCTTCGACGAGCAGGCCATGATGGATGCCCTGCGACGCGTCGGATTGCGCCGGCTCGCGCCGCTCCTCGACCAGTCGCGACGCTGGAGCCTTGAGTTGAGTCCCGACGAACAGCAGGCTCTGGCATTCGCCCGGGCGGTACTGCATGCCCCCGCATGGATGATCATCGACGAAGTTCTGGATACGCTGGACGCCGACATTCGTGCGCGAGTGCAGGATGTGTTCAGCCAGGAGCTGAAGATGACCGGCATCATCTGCATCGGTCGCGCGCAGATTCCCGGCACCACGTACACCCGTACCCTGCACCTGGTCAAGGACCCGACCATCCGGCGGCTGGTCCGCGAGCAGGCGCACCGGCATCGCCATCGCAGGGACAAGGCGCCGGATACGGCCAGGACCTGAAGTGCCGGGGCATCGGGCACCGACCGGTTCGCATCAGGACAGTTCGATCCTCGCCGGCACCTGCGTCACGCGAATCCCGCCGTCCGGTGCCTGCTCACAGGCGCCCTCGATCGCCCGCAGCGCCCTCATCGGACCCGGCAGCGGCGGCCGCAGCACGAGGTTCGCACGGGGCGCTGCGCTGATGATGCATTCCAGCGATCCCGATCCGATCCTGCGCAGCCGGTAGCTCAGAGCGCCGAAGCGGGTGGGCATGTCGGTGACGACCACGCCCTCGTCCGCGAGCCAATTTGCATCGAGCCCGGCGCCGATGATCAGCGTGTTGTCATGCTCGCGCTCATAAGCAAACAGGCTTCGCAGCGCGAGCACGTATTCCGAAGCGATCCAGGTGTGCGGTACATCGCCAATGTGCGCCGGTGCGCGTGCATCCTTCCAGGTGATCTCCGGCCACTGGTTCCAGTCCAGCGGCCGGCGCTCCGCGAGAAAAAAGCGCAGCAGTTCCAGCGCGTCGGCGCGCCGGCCCATGCGCACCAATGCGCCGATGATGCGAATCTCGTAGGCGGTGTAATTGGCGCTGCTCACGGTTCCGGCACGTTTTGCGCGCCAGTCGTTCATGTACTGGTCGAAAGTGCGATCGAGCATGGCGCGATCCATGCCAGGCGGCACGTCCAGCAGGGCCACTGCATTGGCGGTAGCCGTCGGATCGAAATCCGCCCACTCCATGCTGCCGGGCAGGAAGGACAAGCCGTGTTTTGAGCAGGTCTCGCCGATGGCACGCCAAACGGCCGCATCGAGCCGGGTGCGCAAGTCCTCCCACCGGTCCGCCCGTGCCGAAAGGCCTCGTGCGCGGGCCAGCCGCGTGGCATCGCCCAGCCCCCGAAGCGCCCAGAAGTCGTCCCAGAAGGCGTGCACGGGCTGCGACAGGTACCCTTCGTGACTGACGGAGATCGGCAGGAGCCCCGTGTCATCCAGCAGACCTTCGATGCAGGCCACCGCCCGCTCGATGTGGCCCCAGTACTCATCGAGCAGCGCATCGTCGGCGCTGAACGCATGGTAATCGGCGATCAGCGCAATGAGCTGGCCATGACTGTCATGCTCCACAAGCCAGTCCACGCCCTCCCGGTCCACACAGCAGGGAACGAACCCATCGGCCCTCTGGAACGGCGCATACCAGCGGATGAAATCGCGCACCGGCTGGTGGCAGCCCAGCCGCAGCAGGGCCGCAGCCATGGTGGCGCCATCGCGTATCCAGGAACGGGTGTAGCGCCGCGGTCCCGGCTGCAGCGCGGGGCCGTCCCGCGTGAGCAGGATGTGGGCCGCTGCGGTGAGCGCCGTGGCAAGTGCCGGGGCAGCGCCGCCTCCCGCACTCCACGGCAAAGCCGGCAGCCAGCTGTGCCAGTCGACTGCTGCCGCGGTGCTCGCGCGCGCCTCGCTCCGGTACTGCATCGTGAACACCTGTGTCTCGCCTTCGGCCAGCGACACGGCATGTTCGATCGCACCGGTGGCAAAACCCGTGGCATCTTGCAATTCCGTGGCCGCGGGTAACTCGCCGCGGGCCAGCTGGGCCGCGATGAGCCCTTCATCGAACCCCAGCGCACCAAAGCCGGTGGCCGGCTCGAGCGGCAGGAGCCACCCGGTGCCATTCACCTGCAATCCGCCATCTCGCCAAAGGAGCGATTCGATACGCGCCACACCGCCCAGGCCACGATAGCCCTGCCAGGGCGGCGTGACCTGAAAGGGGCGCACCACGAGGAACAGTCTCGCCTCACGAGACTGCGCACCCTGGTTCGTCAATGCATGCCGGATCACCGGCGTGCCATCGCACAGCGCATTGCATTCGATCCGCAGACGCCAGCCGGCATGCTCCCAGGTCACGGCCGGGATGGGCTGCCAGTCCTCCCGCAGGGACTGCATCGGCTGGACATCGGTCCAGCCAATCAGCCGGTCATCGACCAGCAGCAGGGGCTCCAGCGAAAAGCTTCCGAAACCCGGCTCCACCAGACCATCCTCGTTCATGATCACGCAACGCGTGCCATCGGGAATGCCGCTGGGAGTCCACAGGGCCTGTTCACGGTACAACCAGCGCGGCAGCCAGCCGCGGGGCTCCCTGCGTGCGATGCCGTGCCAGAAAGCTTCGATCGAGCTCGAGAAATCGAAGGGCTCGATCGACAACCGCAGGCCTTCGACCGGCTGCCCGAATTCGAGCCGCAGACGGCGCGTACGAAGTCCCGGCAGATACACGTAGCCGCGCGTACCGCCCGCGCGATGCGCGTGGTACACCTCGTGCCAGCTCCGTCCGTTCAGGGAATGCCGGATGCGGAACCCGCCTGCCGGTGCAGCGCCGAGCCACTCGAGGATGAACCCACCGACCTGCCGGGCACCGTGAAGATCGAACTCGATCCAGGGCCTTTCATCCGACGGCCGGGGCCGCCAGCCCGTCGAAAGAACCTGCGCCGCGCCGCTCCCCGCGAGCGCGCTGGAAGTCGTGATGTGCGGCGCCGGTGGTGTCTGGTCCTCGATCCGGACATCGGCGATGAGCAGCGTGCCCGCACCGCCTTCGGCAGCGACGATCGCAAGCTCCACCGCACCCAGCTCCGTCATGCGCTCGCCGCCGGAAGGCCCCCAGGCGAAGGCCAGATCTGCACTTCCAATGCTGAACCTCCGCCAGCGCCGCGGGGGTGCCAACGCCTTGAGCACGTATCGCCAGACATTGAGGCCGGAGGCATCGACCAGCTTGATTTCCAGGTCGTTGACGGCGCCGCTCCCGCGCAGCCGGAAATGCACGCCGTACTCGGCCGGCATGGCGCGCCTGCAATCCTGTCGAGCCACCACGAAGCCGCCCCCGCCCCTGAAGTCGTAGTCCATCGACAAGGCACCCGCACGGCCCACGGGCACGGGGGAAAGCTGCAGTCTCGCATCACCGGAGGCGGTGGGCTTCCAGTCAGAATCCGCCAGTGTCGCGATCATCGCCTTGTGCATCAGGCGTACAGTCCGGCGTACGCGGCGCGCAGCGCCGCCTTTTGCACCTTGCCCATGGTGTTGCGCGGCAGCTCGGCAATGAACAGGATGCGCTTGGGCAGCTTGTACGGAGCCAGAGTTTCCCGCAGCCTCGCGATGAGCTCGGCCTCCCCGGGCCCGGCGCCTGGTTCGGGCACCACCACGGCAGTCACACCCTCACCGAAATCCGGATGCGGCAGCCCGATGACCGCACTCTCTGCCACGCCCGGCAGTTGATCCAGCGCCTCTTCGACTTCCACCGGATAGACGTTGTAGCCGCCGGTGATGATCAGGTCGCGTGCACGGCCGATGATGTACAGATACCCATCCGCATCGAAGCGGCCGACATCGCCGGTGATGAAAAAGCCGTCCGCGGTGAAACTGTCACGGGTCTTGTCCGGCGCACGCCAGTAACCGGAGAACACATTGGGACCGCGGACCTCGATGGCGCCGGCGCCGGGATTGGCCTCCACGATATCGCCGTCTGCACCACGCCCCGGATTCGCTCGCATCTGGCCGTCGAGCGGGGCAATACGGATTTCGACGCCTTCCAGGGGCAACCCCACCGAACCGGGCTTGCGCATGCCATGCAGCGGATTGGAAGCGAGCACCACGGTCTCGGTCATGCCATAGCGCTCCAGGATGCGATGCCCGCAACGCGACTCGAATTCCCGATGCGTCTCGGCCAGCAGGGGCGCCGAACCGGAAATGAACAGCCGGATGTTCTCTGCGCACGTCCGGTCGAACTCGCCGGACGCGAGCAGACGGGTGTAGTGCGTGGGCACACCCATGAACAGCGTCGCGCGCGGCAGGAGCCGGCAGGTCTCCTGCACATCGAATCGGGGCACGAACAGGATGCTGGCCCGTGCCGCCAGCACGGTGTTCAACGCCATGAACAGGCCATGGACATGAAACAACGGCAGTACATGCAGCAGGACGTCCTGCGGGCCGACCTGCCAGGCGCGGGCGAGAGCGCGTGCACCGGCGGCAAGATTGGCGCGGGAAAGCATCGCGCCCTTCGATCGGCCGGTGGTGCCGGAGGTGTAGACCAGTACCGCGAGATCCTGCGCCGAGTGAGTCTCTGCGACAGGATCAGCCACAACGCGCTCGAGTTCCTGCGCGAAGCTCCCCGACCCTTGCGCATCGAGCGTCAGAAACCGGGTGGAATGCCGGTCCGCGCAAGCCTGCATCTCGGCCCCTGCCTGCGCTGGATCGATGATGAGCAGACGCGGCTG
This sequence comes from Steroidobacteraceae bacterium, assembly GCA_044226785.1. Taxonomy (GTDB): domain Bacteria; phylum Pseudomonadota; class Gammaproteobacteria; order Steroidobacterales; family Steroidobacteraceae; genus TMP-86. The sequence continues at coordinate 84,635 of JBGAGK010000021.1, forward strand.
GGCATCGGCCAGGAAATAGTCCAGCTCCGGCGTCGTGAAGGCGGTGTTGAGCGGTACGAATACGGCGCCCATGCGCAGGGCTGATACGTAGAGGAACACCGCTTCCACGGACTTTTCCACCATCACGCACAGGCGATCGCCCTTGCGCACGCCTTGTGCACGCAAGGCCGCGGCAACCCGGCGCGTGATTCGCTCGAGTTCACCATAATGGATGAGACCGCCGGCGGGCGTGCTCAGGAACGCGGCATCTGGAGACTCCCGAAAGCCGGCTTCCAGACACTTGAGCGGATCAGTGTGATGTCCAGTTTCTCGCACGCACGTCACTCGATGGTCAAGGTCGTGATTATGTCATGCCACGCCCGCATGCGAGCTCATGGCGCTTGCCGTCACGAGTATTTCGCAGGCCAGACCCGCAGCGACCATCACGGTCGGATCGCTCTCTCTGACTCTGTGCAACACCGGATACACAGGTTACTGCGGTAGCATCCGCCGGCCTCTCGATCCATCCGGCGCCTTGAAGGGCAGCATCGACATCGGCTTCGAATTCTATCCACGCCGCAATACCGCGTTGCCGCGGCTCGGCACCCTGCTGCCGCAGGAGGGAGGACCCGGCTACTCGTCCACCGGCTCGCGGGGCTTTTATCTCGGCCTGTTCGATGCGCTGCGCGACCGGCGCGACGTCCTCATCATCGACAAGCGGGGCACCGGCCTGTCGGCCGCCATCGACTGTCCGGCCATGCAATCGGGATCGGATTCCCTTGCCGCGGTTGGCGCCTGCGCGAGCCAGCTCGGCGCAAGCTCCTGGTTGTACGGTACCCGATTCGCAGCGGCCGACATCGTTGCCGTGCTCGATGCGCTGGGCCTGCCCGAGGTGGACTTCTATGGTGACAGCTATGGCACCTTCGTGGGCCAGGTGCTGGCAGGCCTGTATCCACAGCGCTTGCGCATCATCGACAATGCGGGCGATGGCGGATCGATCTACCGTGAACTGGATGCGGCGGCACGCGCCTGGCTGCAACAGGGCGATGCCCGGCCCATCCTCAGGCTTTCCGCCGAGCAGGACACCTTCTCCCAGGACGATCCTGAAAGCTTCAGTTACGGGCTGTATCAGGCCGTGATCTGTTCGGACTATCCGCTGCTGTATGACCTGCGGCAGCCCGGGTCGATCCGCTTGAAGCAGTATGCGCAGGGTCTTGCCGACGCCCGCGCGAATCGCGCCGGCCTGTTCGCTCCGTTCTCCATCGACGAAGCACTCGCCTCGCAGATGTACATCAGGCCGCTGGACTCCTGCCTGCCGTGGCCGGCGCCTCCACGGAACCAGACCCCAGGCCAGCCCCTGCCACCTTCGGTCCGCTTTCCGGCCGTACCAACCCTGGTCCTGTCCGGCGACCTGGACAGCGTGACCTCGCCCCAGGACGCGGCGCAGGTGACCCGGCAGTTTCCGGATGCCGTGCACATCGTCGTGCCGAACCTCACCCACGTGGTGGCGGATGCCGACGAGATCGGCTGCACCCTGGGACTGGTGCAGCATTTCATCGACAAGCTGACTCCGGGCGACACCGGCTGCATCCAGCGGGCGCGAGCCGTGCGCACCGTGCCGCGCTTCGCGCGCAGCTATCGGGAGCTTGCGCCGCTGGACAGCGCGGGCACGGGATTGCGCGGCGGCCAGTTCCAGTACTCGAGCACGAACACAGGCCTTTCCTTCAAGCTGACCCGCTACCAGTTCACCGACGATGTCGCCGTCAGCGGCCGCATCGCCTGGAACTTCAATACCTCGGTGATCACCGCCACCGTCGACCTGTGGAGTGGCGGCCGCACTGTCGGCACGCTGAACATCCGCTGGACCGATTCTGCGCAAGATGCGATCGCGACCGTGACCGGTTCGCTCGGGGGCCTCGCACTGAGGGCGCATCGGATCGCACCGTGACGCCAGGAAAAAAATTCACGGCAGGCAAGCGGATATGGCCGATGCCGGTGCTCCTGATGTAACGTGATGCCCCGGATGTCGATTTCGGAGGACCCATGCGCCCGCTTCAGCTGCTTTCCGTCACAGCTTCATCGTTTCGCATTCCAGGCACCGACCCCTGGCATGCGAGGCCCTCCGATCCGGCCGTGACCGTCATGACCGACTTCCGCGAGCGAACATCGATCACCGTGCCGGACCAGGACCCGATCGACACCGCGCTCGAGCACATGAAACATACGGGCGTGCGCTGCGCCTTCGCGGTGGATGCGGACAACCAGGCAGTGATCGGCATGATCACCGCCTACGATATCAGCGGGGACAAGCCGCTCCGCCTGATGCGCGCCATCAACGCCAGACGCAATGACATCCTGGTGCGTGATCTGCTGCATCCCATCAAGGACTGGCGGGTGCTGCACATCCGGGATCTGGAGCGCGCCAACGTGGCTGACGTCGAGCGCGTGTTCGATGAGTCCCGCCTCACCCACATTCCGGTCATCGAGCAGGGTCCACGCGGAGACACGAAGCTGCGCGGGCTCTTGTCCTCCGCAAAGGTCAAACGTCTGCTGGCGCCCTGAAAGCCCGCTTCCTGTTGCCGTGGCGCCGGGTGCGCCAGATCAGACCTGCACCACCAGCTTGCCGAAGTTGCCACCCTTGAGCATGCGCAGGAAGGCCTGCGGAGCCTGCTCCAGCCCCTCCACCCTGTCTTCCCGGTAGCGGATGTGGCCCTGCTGCAGCCACTGCCCCACATCACGCAGGAAATCCGGCTGGCGATGTGCATGATCGAAAATGATGAAACCCTGGACCTTCAGGCGCTTGACCAGGATGTTGCGCATGATCAGCGGCAGATGGTCGCGGCCCTGCGGCAGTTCGCTCAGGCTGTACCAGGAGATGGTGCCGCACACCGGCACACGCCCACCGATATTGAGCAACGGCAGCACGGCCAGCAACACCTCTCCACCGACGTTCTCGAAATACACGTCGATGCCCTTCGGGCAGGCATCGGCCAGGCGCCGCGCCAGATCCGGCTGCCTGTGGTCGATGCACGCGTCGAAGCCGAGTTCCTTCACCGCGTACGTGCACTTTTCGGTGCCGCCGGCGATACCGACCACGCGGCACCCCTTGAGCTTCGCGATCTGCCCCACGGTGGATCCGACGGGGCCGGTGGCGGCCGCCACCACGACCGTGTCACCGGCCCTGGGCTGACCCAGATCGAGCAGTCCCACATAAGCCGTCAGGCCCGGCATGCCCAGTACGCCAAGATACCAGGACAGGTGCGAAGCTGAAGGGTCCAGCTTCACCAGTCCCTCCGTGGGTACCGCGGCAAGTTCCTGCCAACCCGTGCGAGCGAGCACCACATCGCCCGCCTTGAATTCCGGTGCCAGCGACTGCTCGACGCGACACACCGTACCGCCGCACATGACCTCGCCCAGCGCCACCGGCGGCGCATAGGACGGCGCATCGCTCATGCGGCCACGCATGTAAGGATCCAGGGAAAGGTACAGCGTGCGTAGCAGCACTTCCCCCGCTTTGGGTTCGGGTGCAGTCACGGTTTCCAGACGGAAGCAGTCGAGCGTGGCTTCGCCCTGCGGACGTCGGGCCAGTACGATTCGGCGATTCATGTGAGATCTCCAGTGTCCGGTTTGCATTGCTCTCGCTCATGCAAGCATACACTTGACCCAATCCCGGAGGGTCACCATGAAACCGTCCTGCTTCCTGACTCTTGCAAACCCGTTACCCAACACCCCTTCCGTGCTGGCCAAAACCGTAGTGATCAGCGCGGGTCACAAGACCGACGTGGTCGCGGGTGATCAAGGATCAGCGCTGAAAGACCTCGCGACCCTGGAACCAGGTCGACAGCACGCGCACCTCGCTGACCTGCGAGACCGGTACCTGGAAAAGGTTCCGGTCGAGCACGATGAAATCCGCGGACTTGCCGGCTTCGATGGAGCCCGTGTCGTGCTCGCGCCGCAGTGCTGCCGCGCCGCCCAGCGTGTAGATGTGCAGGGCCTGCGCCAGCGTGATGGCCTGTTCCGGCCAAAGGGCGGGACCGGTGGCGGGCGCCGCTCCGGACGGATCCTTGCGCGTCACCATGGCCTCGATGGGGCCCCAGGGATTGATCGACGCCGACACTGCGGGCCAGTCCGAACCGCCCGACATGGG
>JBGAGK010000051.1:0-9470 GCA_044226785.1 Steroidobacteraceae bacterium
GGAAATCTTGAAAATCAATAGTTTAGGGGAACGCTGCTTGGTGATCGCCGTTCAAGACAACCCTTCCAGTTGGCGAGGAGGTCAAACAGCGGATTTGAAGTCTCTCCACTCGGGCAGCCGGCCATTTATCGATGTAACTAATTGATTTCAGGAGGCGTCCAAACAGATGTAACAGACGTCGGGATCTCGGCTTCGCAGTCGAAGATCAAAGGCAAGCCGCCGGTTCGAGGTTTGTCCATTCCGGTCACATGGCTGACGAGTCATGCCGGGGTCAGTAACCTGCCCGAAACGCGAAGAAGCGATCGGCAGGAATCAGGCTGATGGCATCGACCGAGGCATGTCCCGCAGCCTTCAGCTGTTCACGCATTTCGCCCACTCCGGGCAAGCGCCCGCCGGACTTTGTGGCTGCGCCCCAGAGATTGAGCACCTCCATGCCGACATTGCCTCCCTGGCAGCAGGTGGCCAGCAGCCCGAGGCGCACACCCAGATGCAGCCAAGCCTCGATCGCCTCTCGGAACTTGGCGCCGGGCTGGCCATGATTGGCCGCAATCTCGTCGAAGGACAGGGGACCCTGTGCCAGGTCCGCAAGCAAACCGCACTTTGCAGCACCGGCCATGAACGAGAGCCGATAGAACGGCTCGTATAGCGCGTTGGCCCGCAATGCCGGAAGGAGCTGGCGGTTCATCAGCAGCTTGAGAATCGGAAACAGGGATGGAGGCATACGTCATGAACCCGGAAATGTACAATGTCCAAGTATAGACATTGTCCAAAGAAGGGCTCAAGTCATGGCCGACCGCAGCAAGCGCAAACTCCTGCAGATCCGCGATCGCCTGTCCCAGGTTGCGGCCAGGTTGTTTCAGATGCATGGCTACGAGTCGGTCACCATGGAACAGATCGCCGCCGCGGCCGATGTTGCACGGGGAACGCTCTATAACCACTTCCCATTCAAGGAGGCGGTGCTCGCGTACTGGATACACGGGCAACTCGCGAAGGACCTCCCGGCCCTGACCCGGCGGGCTCTCGGCCGGGGTTCACTGAATGACGGGCTTGCCACGGTGCTGGAGGCATCTGCACGTTGGTGGGAAGCGCACCGCGATTACGCTGCGCCTTTTCTGCGTCACCGATTCCAGAGTCTGCGCAACGATCAGCCCGGCGCTTCTTCTTCCGCCATGACTCCGGTATACGAGCAACTGATCGAAGCCGCACGCCAGGCAGATCAGATCGCGCACAGAGCCGGCGCAGATCGACTCGCGAACTACCTGCACTTTCTATATCTGAGTGCATTGGTGCGCTGGCTGGAAAACCCCGGCGTTTCCTTGACCCAGGAATTCGCTCATGCCCTGGACTTTTTCATGCGGGCAGCAACCGCCGCACACTCTCCGGCGGCCGTCCGATGACCGCGGCCGTGTCGGTGACCACGATGGGCCGCTCGATCAGGATGGGATGTCCGGCCATGGCGGCCAGCCACCCGGCATCACTCAGCTCGCGTCCCGCGTAGTGCTCGCGATACAGCGGCTCGCCCTTGCGCACCAGATCCTGCGGATCGATGCCGAGCTTGTCCACGATGAACGCGAGCTCGGCGGCGCTGGGCGGTGTCTTCAGGTACTCCACCACGCGCAGCGGTACGCCGGCCTCGCGCAACAGTTGCAGGGTAGCGCGGCTCTTGCTGCACCCCGGGTTGTGATAGATGGTGAACTGGCCGGACTCGATTTCATGCAGCGAACAGGCCGGGGACTGATACGCGTGCGGTGTTTCGGGCCGCGGGTGCAGCGTCTTTTTCTTCATCCCTTTCGCTCCTGCAAGATATTTCCGCCGTCCACCACCAGCACGGCGCCGTTGACATAGCTCGCGGACTCCGAGGCGAGGAAGACGGCCGCGGCGGCCACCTCATCCGGCGTGCCTGCTCGCCCGGTCGGCGTGTGTTTCGCGGCCGCAAGTTCATCCGGTGTGGATGCTCCGGTGCGGATCCATCCCGGTGCCACCGCATTCACGGTCACGCCGGCACTGGCCACTTCCAGCGCGAGCGCATGGGTCATGCCGACCATCCCGGCCTTCGCCGCGGAGTAGGCCGCTTCGCCGGGGCTCGAGACGAAGGGCCCGGTTACCGAGGCGATGTTCACGATCCGTCCCCAGCGGCGCTCCAGCATGCCGGGCAGGAAGGCACGTGTGACCCGGAACGCTGTGTGCAGGCTCAGGTCGATCGCCTGCAGCCAGCAGGATTCCGGCATTTCTGCCAGGACCTGCGGTCGGGCCGGCTCCCGGATCGTGCCCATGCCCGCGTTGTTGATCAGGATGTCGATGGTCCCCAGGTCCGTGAAAAGCCGCTGCACCTGCGAGGAGTCACGAAGATCGGCGATGTGCCCGACCGCCTGCGCGCCGCTTGCGCGCAGATCGGCGGCGCGCTGGTGGATGCGATCCGTGGTGGAGACCAGGGCGATCCGGTGCCCGAGACTTGCAAGGGCGCGTGCGCAGGCAAAGCCGATGCCGTCGGCCGCGCCGGCGCCGGTGATCAGGGCCGTGCGTGACACCCGTCAGTACCCCGCCGTCACGCCGAAATCGATGGACAGGGCAGCTCCGGTCACCGGTGCTGCCAGCGGCTCGCACAGGTATTGCACCAGCCGCGCCACTTCCTCGGGCTGGATGAAGCGGGCCGCCGACCCTTGCGGATAATGTCCCAGGAGCCGGCGCTTGTAGCCTTCCGGGTCGCCGCCTCCGAACCGGCTGGCCTGGTACTCGATCATCGGCGTGGCCACATCGCCCGGACAGACCACGTTCACCCGCACCTGATGCGGTGCGAGCTCCAGCGCCAGCGCCTTGCTCAGCAGCACGAGCCCGCCCTTGGAAGCGCAGTACACCGCCACACCCGCATTGCCGACGAGGCCCGCATCCGAGGCGATGTTGATGATGACGCCGCGCTGGGCGATGAGATGCGGGATGGCGGCGCGGCACACGAAGAACGCACCTTTCAGGTTCACCCCCAGCACCTGGTCCCACTGTTCCGGCGTGACATCGACGGAAGGACCTTCCAGCCAGATGCCGGCGGCGTTGACCACGACGTCCAGCCGGCCGTGCCAGTTCTGCGCGGCCTCGACCGCATCGGAACACTGGAGTGGATCGCGGATGTCGAGGGGAACGGACAGCACATCGACACCAGCCGAGGAGAGCGCGTCGCGAGCCTGATCGAGCCCGGCGCCGGGCAGGTCCGCGATGGCGATGCGATCCCCTGTCGCGCCCAGCCGGTGCCCGATGGCGCGACCCATGCCGCCCGCACCTCCGGCGATCAGGACGGTTCGTGTGGAGGTTGTGGCAGAAAGCGGGCTCATGCCGTCCAGTGTAGGACAAGTTGCGGATCAAGGCATGGCGGCCCCGTGAATGAAAACCCCCGCGAGTGCGGGGGTTTTCGTGTGCGCTTCCGTGCCGTATCGGATCAGTTGTGCTTCTTGCGGAAGATGCGCCGGCTCTGATGGTTTTCGCTGCGCTGGATGCGCTTCTGCTCGAATGCGCCGACATGGCCATCGGCACCCGCACGGGCTTCCTTGCGATCCGTCCTGGCCTGACCGCGCTCCAGACGCGAAGCTTCCTGCCCGCTGAGGCTTCCCGACTTCAGGCCCTGCCCGATGCGCGCCTCCTGGTTGGCGTTCCGCTGCACATCAGCTTGCATGCGCTTCGAGGAAGCCGAGTCTGGATTTCCGGTCTGGGCGTCATGTTTCTGCCGATAGATGTCCCGGCTCACGCGGTTCTGAGCGGCCGTGAGTCTGGCGCTTTCCGCCGCAGTCAGCTTGCCGTCCTTCATGTCGCGGGCTTCCATGCGGTCCACGGCTGCTTCCTTGTGCTCGATGCCGGCGGCCTCACGCGTGGTCAGCTCGCCGCTCTTGAGGCCCTGTTCGACGCGGCTCTGCTGGTTCACATCCCGCTGCGCGACACCCGCGCCATCGGCGGCGTATGCGCCGGCCGCACAGAACATGCCCAGCACCAGACCCGTCCTGATCATCGTCTTCATGTCACATACTCCATGTTGAGGTTTTCGACCTGATTGCCAGATTACGTCGCAAGGGGCGTACAGTACCTATTGCGATTGCCTGCTGATGAGAACGCGGTCGCGGTGGCAGCGTTGACAGCCTGCGATGCCTGGACCGACCCGGAGGGTCTGGAATGTGAATTGCTTCACGCGCCGGTCGCCTTTGCGCCTGCCCATCGACCTGCGCCACAATGCTCCACCGCAACGAGCAAGGGGGACGCCGTGACGCACGCTGCCATCGTCGGCTGGGGAAAATGCCTTCCGCCGGCGATTCTCACCAATCAGGATCTGGCGACGTTCCTGCCCACGGATGATGAATGGATCCGCACGCGAACCGGCATGCACGAGCGGCGGATTTCCCATGTGCCCGGCATCGAGATGGCGATCGTCGCCGCCAAGCGGGCCCTGGATTGTGCGGGCATGGACGGGAGCGATCTGGATCTGGTCATCTACGGCAGCTGCAGCAACGATGAAGCAGTGCCGAACAGCGCCTCGGCAGTGCAGGTGCGGGTCGGTGCGAACCATGCGGCGGCTTTCGACCTGAACACGGCCTGCACCAGTTTCATGTACGCGCTCTCCGTGGCCACGTCGATGATCAGGTCCGGCGTCGTGGGCAATGCCCTGATCATCGGCGTCGAACTGATTTCCCGCTACATGGACTGGGACAACAGGAACGTTGCCGTGCTGTTCGGTGACGGCGCAGCAGCGATGGTGCTGCAGCGCTCAGACACAGAATCCGGAGTCATCGCGGAAAAACTCCAGTGCTATGCCGATGCGCGCCAGATCCTGCGCGTGCGCGGCATCGGTACGGCTTATGCCAATCTCGGCGTGCAGTACGGACTGACGTGCTGGGATTTCGATGGCCAGGAGATCTTCCGCAAGGCCGTCCAGGGCATGAGCGAGGCGAGCCTGGATGTCATGCGCCGTGCAGGCGTCAGCATGCAGCAGATCGAGGTGATCGTGCCTCATCAGGCCAACCTGCGCATCATCGAAGCAGTGGCCAAACGCGCCGGTGCCGGCATGGACAAGGTGTTCCTGAACATCCACAAGTACGCCAACATGAGTGCGGCCACTGCGCCGGTGGCATTGGTGGAGGCGGTGGAGGAGGGAAGGGTGAAGCCGGGGAGCCTGGTGCTGATGCCGGCCTTCGGCGGTGGACTCACCCTGTCTTCGCACCTGCTGCGATGGGGAGAACGTGTCGCACCGGTGCGGGCCAGCACGGCGGACCTGCCGCCCTGCACGAAGACGGCCCTGGAGATGGTGAACGGGATCCGTGCGCAGAAGCGGGAAGGTGCGGCAGGCATTCCGCAGTTGCAGGCCCTGAAGCTGGCGGAAAGCCAGGGCTGAAATTCCGGCCGGCTCGCGCCTACAGCCAGCCCTTGTGCCGGAAGTAGAAGTACGGCACGAGGGTCGAAAACAGCATCAGGCCTCCGGTAATCCAGAATCCTTCAGGCTCCTGGAGGAGCGGCATCTGATGGAAGTTCATGCCGAACACGCCGGCAATCAGGGACGGGGGCAGCAGGAATACGGTCACCACCGAGAAGATCTTCAGGATGTTGTTCTGTTCGATGTTGATCATGCCCAGCGTGGCATCGAGCAGGAACGTGACCTTGTTGGCCAGGAACGAAGCGTGATCGCTGAGCGAGAGCACATCGCGAGAGATCGTACGGAATCGATTGCGCTGCTCCTGAGTCGCGGCAATGACCGTGGCCTGCTGCATGAAGGCCAGGAGCCTGCCGAGACTGACGAGGCTCTCGCGTGCCTTGGATATGACATCACCACTTGAACCGACCCGATCCAGGACATGGTGGAAGTTGCGTGCGCCCGGGCGGCCGCGCAGGTGCGGCGTGAAGATCTCGGTGGATACCGCGTCGAGCTCGACGCCGATTTTCTCGAGCGTCTCGGCCAGCCGGTCGACGATGGACTCCAGCAGGCCAGTCATCAGCATCGAAGGCGAGGAGCAGCTGGCCGGGTGCGTTTCCGCGTAGGCAATGAACCGGCGAAACGGAGTCGGATCCGCATAACGGTTGGTGATCAGTCGATCCTTGCCGAGGATGAAGGTGATCTGCGAATTCTGGGGCACTCCCGAATCGAGCCGGGTGACCAGCGTGGCGGTCATGAACAGCCGCCCGTTTTCCTCGTACAGCCGGGCCGAAGCCTCCAGCTCGCTCATTTCTGCCCGCGTCGGCACATCCACGCCCAGCGTGGACTCGACCAGCTTTTCCTCGGCCAGGGTGGGCTCGAGCAGGTCGATCCAGCAGATCGACGGGTCGATCGCTCCCTCCGGCACCGGGTGACGCTGCAATCCCTGAGGTCCGGCGCTGTAGAGGGTAAGCACGGGTCGGTGCCCGGGTTGTGCTAGTGCTTGTGTTCCTGCGCGGCCAGCATGTCGATCAGCGGCATGATCTTCTCGGCGCCACCGGCCATCCCCACATCCGTGACGTACTTGCCGTTGACGATGAAGGTAGGCACTGCGAGCACGCCGTAGCGCAGGGTGATCTGCTCGGCGCGCTGGAGGTTCGTCTCCACGTTGAAGGAATGATAAGTCTTCTTGAACTGGTCATCGGTGACGCCGAACCGCTTCAGGAACTCGCGCTGCTTGGCTTCGGTCTCCGCCGGATCCTGCGCCACGAGCATGTTGCCATTGACGTGGATTTCCTTGAACACCAGCGGATGCAATTCGTCGAGCTTGCCGAGATCCTCGATGGTGTAGAACAGGCGCGCATGGGCCCGGTGGACATCGTTGTCCCACATCACCGGCACACGGGTGAACTTGATCCAGGAGGGTTTCTTCTTTCGCCACGCCTCGACCAGCGGGTCGATGGCATAGCAGTGGGAGCATCCATACCAGAACACTTCCAGGACCTCGACCTGGTCGGGGCCCGCCGAAGTTGGCTGGGCCGGCACGAGGCGTGTGTAGTTCGTGCCTTCCTTGAACGGTGAGGCAGGCGTGGTCGCGGCTGCGGCGGTTCCGGCCACGGCAGCGAGCAGGGGATTGTGCTCTCCCGAGTCCCCGGTGCTGTCGTCATTGGATTCCGAACCGTCTTCGTTGAGGCGTGCCGTGCGGGTAGGCGGTGCTGCCTTCGTGGTCGCCTCGTCGGTCGGCGCATTGCCCGCCGGCGCGCTGGCCGGTGCGGAGGGTTCGGCAGCCGGTGCCGGGCCGGACGGTTGTCCGGATCCGCAGGCGCCCAAAAGGGCGGCGCCGAGTGCGAGCGCGCACAGACGGTGAATCAGCATCTAGCGAATTCCTTGAATGTAGGAAGCCACGTCACGGATGTCGTCGGCACTGAGTTTCCGGGCAATGTCCTGCATGATGTTGTTGGGTCCGGTCTTTCGGGTTCCAGAAGCGTAGTCCTGCAACTGCTTGGCGGTGTAGACCGCATGCTGGCCGCGAAGTGCCGGGAATCTTGCGGCATCCACGCCGCGGGCTGCCGGGCCGTGGCAGGCCATGCAGGCCGGAATGCCCCGGGCGGCATTCCCGCCGCGGAACAGTTTCTCGCCGGCTTTCCAGGTGGAAGGTTCAGCTTCCCCGCCGGTGTTGTGCTGGCTGTTGAAATACGCCGCGAGATCGGCCATGTCCTCGGGGGTCAGGCTGGCGACATTGGGCGACATCACCGGGTTGGACCGCTTGCCGTCCTTGTAGTTGTGCAGTTGGGCGAGGATGTAGTCTTCACCCAGGCCCGCAAGGCTCGGCCATTCGGGGTTGGTACTGTTGCCGGTGGCGCCGTGACAGGCCGCGCATACGACGGACTTGGCTGCACCGCGCTCCGCATTGCCGGCTGCGACCGCAACTCCGCACAATGCCGCCCACAAGATCCAAGCTGTTGCCACAGTCCGCTTCATCATCCCCTCGCCTCAAAGAGTGGCTCGATCGAACCCCAAAGACGCGAAATTGTACACTATGGCCTTGAAATCGTTAGCGCCCATGACGCCCTTCCCTCAAACCTCGTTTCTGACCAGCGCAGCCACTCCCCGGCAGTTCGTGGCCGATCAGGGGAGCGAGGTTGCCTTCGCGGGCCGTTCCAATGCCGGCAAGTCCAGTGCCCTGAATGCCATCACGGGGCGGCGATCGCTGGCCCGGGTGAGCCGTACACCGGGCCGGACCCAGCTGGTCAATTTCTTCGGCGTCGAGAGGGGGGGTCGTCTGGTGGATCTGCCCGGTTACGGTTTTGCCCGGGTTCCGGAGTCCGTCCGTGCCGGATGGCTTGCGCTCATGCAGGATTATTTCAATTCGCGGGAGTCCCTGGCCGGCCTGGTGCTGATCGTGGATTCGCGCCGTGGCCTGGGCGAACAGGACGTGGCCATGCTCGAATGGGTGCTGGCGCGCGGTCGCAAGGCGCATGTGCTGCTCACCAAGTCGGACAAGCTGACCCGAACGCAAGGTACGCGCGTGCTCGCGGATACACGAGAAGCCTGCAACGATGCCGGTGTCACCGTGCAGTTGTTCTCGGCTCATGAAAACCGCGGCCTTGAGGAGGCGCGCGACGCCATCATTGCCATGCTGGCACAGGAATCAACGTGATCCGGATAAAAAAGTGCCGGTGTCAAGTCCTTCGTGAAAATCACGCAGCGCTTGAAACCGTATATGGGACAGTAGGTTAGCTCTTTTCTCGGCCACTTTGGCGAGGTGTAGCCTAGTCGGCCAGGAGCCACATAGGAGCGTTGGGAGAGAAAGCCGCATCGCACTGTGTAGTGCTGGATTGCCGAGGGACGGCCGGGCTTGTTTCGTCATCATAGCCCCGGCGGCTCTTGGCGGCATCCAGAATGAAGAACGCGCAGCCTTGGGCTGCGCGTTCGATGGATGCTGCTGGAGAGACCATCATGTCGGCTTGGACGGCACGCTTCGCGTCGCGGTGCCCTTCCTGAATCCCCGATCCCCTGCCATGAATGCTTCCGGGCAGTAAGCACGCGGCGCGCGTGCTCAAGAAACAATGCTCCGGCATGAGTAAGTCGCGTGCTCCGCGTGGTGCGGGCGAAAAGCACCACACCCAAATCTTCTTCCAGTTCCTTGATAGCGCGCGACAACGGAGACTGCTCGATGTGCAGCCGCTCGGCCGCGCGGGCAAAGTGGAGTTCTTCAGCGACCGCTAGAAAGCAACGGAGGTGTCGTAATTCCATAGTTCTTTGGCCTCACGAAGTGTCACTCTCTGAAAGGAGCGAAAACCGCATCAACGTGCGCTCCCTGGCCCGCGCGTGGTCAACCACGGGCTGCGGGTAGTCCAAGCCCAGGCGCAGGCCGCAGGCGGCCAGCGCGACGGGCTTCATGGCGGCTGGAAAGTGGATGTGTGCATCGGGCACGCGCGCTAGCTCGGGCAGGTAGTGACGAATGAATTTGCCGTCGGGATCGAAGCGCTGCGACTGGGTGATGGGGTTGAAGATGCGGAAGTAAGGCTGCGCGTCGCAACCCGTGGAGGCCGCCCACTGCCAGCCGCCGTTGTTGGCGGCCAGGTCG
>JBGAGK010000052.1:0-9205 GCA_044226785.1 Steroidobacteraceae bacterium
CATCAATGGCACCGGCAACACCCTCAACAACATGTTGACTGGCAATTCGGGGAACAACACGCTGAGCGGCAGTGCGGGCAACGACACCCTCAATCCGGGCACCGCGGGCACCGACTCGCTGATCGGTGGCACGGGGAACGACACCTATGTAGTGGGGCGCTCCACCGGGATCACGATCACGGAGAATCTGAACGAGGGAACCGATCTTCTGCAGGCGGGCGTCACGGCTACCCTGGGTTCCAATGTGGAAAACTTGACCCTGACCGGCGCCACTGCCATCAACGGGACGGGGAACACGCTGGACAACGTGCTCGTCGGCAACTCGGCGAATAACACGCTGACCGGACTGGCTGGCAACGACTCGCTCGACGGAGGAACAGGGACTGATACTCTGGTGGGAGGAGCCGGTAATGACGTGTACACAGTAGATGTCTCCACCGATGTGACGACCGAAAATGCCAATGAGGGCATTGATACCGTCAATGCCGGTTTCACCAAAACGCTCGGTTCGAATATCGAAATCCTGTTCCAGTCCGGAAGCTCCGCCATCAACGGCACGGGCAATGCACTTGCGAACCTGTTGCGCGGCAACACGGCCATCAACACGCTCTCCGGAGGCGGTGGGAACGACATCCTGGAAGGGGGCGCCGGGAATGATGTTCTATCGAACTCGGCCGGCAACAACCTGTTCAATGGGGGCGCGAACAACGATACGATCACCGGGGCGGCCGGCAAGGAGCTGTTCATCGGCGGCACCGGGAATGACACGATGACCACCGGCAGTGGGGCGGACCTCATCGCGTTCAACCGCGGCGATGGGCTGGACACCGTCAATGCCAGCACTACGACGGACAACGTTGTCTCGCTGGGCGGCGGGATTACCTACGCGGACCTGCTGTTCAAGAAGAACGCCAACGACCTGATCCTGGTCACGGGCACGAACGAGCAGATCACCTTCAAGGACTACTACCTCAACACCAGTAACCGCAGTGTCAACCGGCTGCAGGTGGTGATCGAAGGGACCAGTGACTACAACTCGGGCTCGAGTGATCCGACCCGGAACAAGAAGGTGGAGACCTTCGACTTCGGGCAGCTGGTCAGCGCGTTCGATGCCGCTCGCGTGGCGAATCCTTCGCTGACGCAATGGGCGTTGACGAACTCATTGACGACCTACTTCGTCTCGGGCAGCGACACCGCTGCGTTGGGTGGGGATCTGGCATACCAATACAACCGGTTCGGGAACTTGGGCAACGTGTCCTTCACGCCCGCGCAGTCGATCTTGTCGGCAGCGGGGTTTGGGACCACTGCGCAGACCCTGCAGGCCGTCGCCAGCCTGCAAGATCTAACGCCCCGACTGTCCTGATGCGCACCACTCGGTGGCCACGGATGGCTGCCTGGGTGGCAGCCGCGATAGTACTGTGCGGTGCGCTGCTCCCCGTTGGATCCTGGGCCCAGGACATCCGCGAGGCGTTTGCGAGGGCGCAGGCGACCGATCCGACCTATCTGCAGGCGGTGGCCAACCTGGCAGTGGCGCAAAGTCGCCGCGGCCAGGCTCGGGCGCAACTGCTGCCGCAACTCGGCATCAGTGGCACGAGCAACTGGAACGATCGTCGCTACGACACGCATGGGTCGATTTTTCCGCCGACGAACAGCCAGTACAACATCACCAATGCGCAGGTGACCTTGTCGGAAAGCCTTTGGCGCCACCCGTATCTCATCGGTGCGCATCAGGCCAACGTCCTGGTGAGCGCGGCGGAGTACCAGCAATCGGCGGCGGGGCAGGATCTGGCAGTCCGGTTGCTGCAGGCCTGGTTCGACCTCATGGGGACCACGGACCAGATTGGTGCGGCGAACAAAGCCGTGTTGGCGGCGGAGAACGAATGGCAGGCGGTGCAGCGTTCGTCGGAGCTCAGCTTGGCCTCGCGGCCAGAAGAAGCCGAGGCCCTTGCGCGGCTCGAGATGGCCCGTGCCGATCTCATCGCTTCTCAGGGTGAGGCTGCCGCCAAGCGAGCTGCCCTGGAGGAAATTCTTGGCCCGGGCGTCGATTGGGTGCCACCGCGCCTTGCGGAGCCGCCGGCGGATTTTTTGGTCGAGGCCCAGCCGCTGGCCTGGTGGTTGGAGCGAGCGAAGCGCGCCAGTCCCGCAATCGTGGCCGCACGCGAAACGCTGGAGGCGGCACGAGCGCAGGTACTGAAAGAACAGGCGGGTCACGAGCCTACCGTGGATCTGGTGGCCACCTATGGTCGCAACAACCAGGGCGATGGAAATTTTCCGGGGCAGCTCGGCTATGACATCCGGCAGAAGACCATCGGACTACAGGTGAACATCCCGCTCTACGCCGGCGGCGGTGTACGTGCCCGCGTACGCGAAGCGCTGGCGGAACAGGGTCGCGCACTGCAACAGTTGAATGCCGCCATCCGCGCCAGCCGTACCCAGGTGACTGTTGCCTGGCATCAGCTCGCCGCCGCCCGCGCACGGCAGGCGGCTGCCCGGCAGGCAGTGAAGTCAACGGCCGTGTCGCTGGAACTGGCGCGGCAAGGCCGCAGCGGTGGGGTCAAAGCGGACATCGACGTGCTGAAAGCTGATACACAAACTGCGCTGGCGCAGCGTGATTTGAACCGCGCCAACTACGATCTGGTGCTCAACTCAGCCAGGCTCAAGGCGGGAACAGCGGATTTTTCTGCGCAGGACATCGATCGGCTGGCCGGCCTCTTTGTGGCGCGCGTTGCTTCCCCGCCGAACCCGCCTGATGCTCCATGAGAATCCTCATCGTCCATCAAAATTTCCCTGCGCAGTACCTGCACTTGGCCCGCCACTGGGCAGCACAGGGTGTGCATGAAGTGGTGTTCATCACGCAACGCCGCGATGGTGAGATCCGGGGCGTGCGGAAAATAGTCTATGCGCCGAAGCGCGGCGTGACTGAAGGTATTCACCGATACTTGGCGCAGGTGGAAGCGGCCGTGCTGAACGGCCAGGCGGTGGCGCGCGTGGCGCTGGGTCTCAAGGCTCAAGGGTTCATGCCCGACTTGATGTTGGGCCATAACGGCTGGGGTGAGATCTGGTATTTGAAGGATATTTTCCCTGATACGCCGCTCGTCGGCTATTTCGAGTTCTATTACCGCCTCAAGGGCGCAGACGTGGGGTTTGATCCAGCGGAAGTGGTCGACCTGGATGCCGGACCGCGACTTCGCACCCGCAATGTCGGCAATCTCATCGGGCTGCAGACCTGCGATTGGGGTCAGTGTCCCACTCGGTGGCAGCTCATGGGGTATCCCGCGATCTGGCATTCCAGGCTGAAGGTCATGCACGAGGGCATCGATACCGGCGTGGTAAGGCCGGATCCGAACGCGACATTCCAGGTGCCGAATGGGCCGACGATGAAAGCGGGTGATGAGGTTCTCACCTACATAGCCCGAAATCTTGAGCCCTATCGCGGCTTTCCCAGTTTCATGCGCAGCCTGCCTGCCATCCTGCGCGACCGGCCGCGTGCACAGGTGATCGTCGTGGGCGGGGATGAGGTCAGTTATGGCAAGAAGCCTGGTGACGGCCAAACCTGGCGGGATGCATTGCTGCAGGAATTAGGATCGACGCTGGATCGGACTCGGGTTCACTTCGTCGGGCGATTGCCATACGCAGCGTATCTTCGCGTCCTGCAGGTGTCGCGTGTGCACGTGTATCTTACGCTGCCGTTCGTACTGTCTTGGTCGATGCTCGAAGCGCTGGCCGCCGGCTGTGCGGTAGTCGGATCGCGATCCGCGCCGGTGGAAGAGGTCATCGCGCACGGGCGCAACGGCTTGCTGGTGGATATGTTCGACCCGGATGCAATTGCGCAGCTCGTTACCCAGGTCCTCGTGGACCCGCTCGCTTTTTCATCTATTCGCGCCGCTGCGCGGACAACCGTCGTAGAGCGCTTCGATCTGAAAACCCATTGTCTTCCCAGGCAATTGGAATTTTTTCAGTCGATTGTGGGGTACAAAGGCGCAGCCGCCGAAGCGGCTGCGGCGACATGAAGGCCTGTCCCCGCCGATTGCAAGCTCCTCTGCACACTTTAATATGCTGCTATTGAGCAGGGCCCATCGCCAGTGACCACCACCGCTTCCAATATCCGTTTCACCGCAAGGCTCCAGCGACCCGCGGAGTCCCCGCGCGGAAAGCCGTGGACATTTCTTGTGCTGCCAAGGAATGCGAGCGCGAAGCTTCCCACGCGGAGCATGACCACCGTGAAGGGCCTCATCGAAGGCCATCCCTTTCAAGCCACGCTTGAGCCGGACGGCCACAAGAGCCACTGGCTGAAAGTGGACGAGAAGTTGCGCCGCGCCGCCGGCGCGGAGGTGGGCGAGGTCGTGGCGCTGGAAATCGCGCCCCTCACCAAGCAACCGGAACCCAAGGTCCCAACCGACTTGCGCAAGGCTCGCGCGGCTGCTCCCAAGCCCGCCGAATAGCGGTATCGCCTCAAAAATGGCATGTATTGCCAATAAATGCCATTTCTTCCACCATAACTGTCATGGAGACCATGAACATTTCTTTGCCGGAGCTGCTCAAGAAGTTCGTAGATGGCCAGATTGCGTCCGGCCGCTACAGCAGCGCCAGCGAATACGTCCGCGAACTCATCCGCGACGATGAGAATCGCAAGGCCACTAAACGGTTGGAGGCGCTGTTGCTCGAAGGCTTGCAGGGCGAAGAGACTGAATTGACCCGCGAGGACTGGGCCGCCATTCGCAGGGAAGCTCAAGTGCGCGTGGCAGCCAACAAGAAACGCAAGTAATGCGGCGGGTCTATAAGCGTCTCAAGCGCGGCGCAGCCGCCCCAACCCGGCCCGCTACGCGCTCCCCAGCGCACTCACTCGCGTCGGCTGGTACGGCAGCACTTCCATCACCTCACCCTGCCGCAGGTGTTCTTGAACGCCGCGCCAGAACTGGGCGGTAAGGACTTCACCGTGGAACTTCAGGAACATCTCCTTCAGCTCGTCATCGAAGCCCAGGAAATTGATGAAAGTCTCGGGAAACACGTCCGACTCGCCGACATAGAACCAGGACTCCGCCCGCATCTCGTCTTCTTCGTTGGTGGCGGTGGGCAGGTCGCGGAACTTGCAGTCGGTGACTGCACATAGTTCGTCGTAGTCGTAGAAAATCACGCGGCCATGGCGGGTGACGCCGAAATTCTTCAGCAGCAGGTCGCCCGCGAAGATATTGGTATACGCCAGGTCGCGGATGGCCTGGCCGTAGTCCAGCGCCGCGGCGATGGCCTCGGACCGTGCGGCGGAGCGAAGAAACAGGTTCAGCGGCGTCATGCGCCTCTCGATGTAGCAATGGTCGACGATCAGGTCATCGCCATCTACGTGCGCGGTGCTGGCGGTCTCGGACAGCAATTCATCGAGCAGCGCTTTCGAGAATCTCTGCAGCGGAAAACGCAGGCGCTTGAATTCCTGCGCATCGACCAGCCGGCCGGCGCGGTCGTGCTTGAACACCAGCTGATACTTCGCGATGACCTCCTCGCGCAGGATGTTCTTCACGAGGCCCCGTTCGCCGGGCGCATGCTCGAACTGGTCGTTCGACTGGCCCAGATGGCGGAACAGCTCGCGGTAGCGCTCGGTCTTGCCCTGCCGGGCGCGTCCCAGGACGATGAACAGCTCGCTGATGGGCTTTTTCGGCAGCATGGCCCGCAGGAACAGCACCGCCTCGCCCACCCGTTCCAGATCGACATGGTAATAGCTGCGGGTGAAGCTGAAAGCGATGCTGACCCGGTCCTCGTCGGTCAGGATGGCATCCACCATCACCCCGTCGTCGGAGTTCTTCATCGCGATCACCAGCGGCAGCGTCCATCCCTTGCCGTTGATGCGTCCCACCAGATAGGCACGTGAGATCTGGAAAAACACCGGTCGGATGATCTCCACACTGTCGATTTCCCGCGTCCCGCCCCTGGATTGGCACTGCGTGGCAACCGCGGCGGCGGTCAGCGCCACGGCTTTCTCGAAATTCCGGTAGGGAGTCTTGAAGCGGAAGTCAGCCAGCAGTTCCTCGAACAGCAGGTCCAGCGAGCCGCGATTGGCGTACACGTTGGTGACCACCGCGGCGCTGATGCCGCGCAGCGGGTCCAGCTCGAGGGCGACGAATTCGATGTCCGGGTCCAGCCCCACGGTGCCGAACAGGCTCCGCGAAGCCGAGCTGAAGAAGGTCTTCATGAACTCGTTGTCGGGCATGAACTCGATGAGCTTCGCGAAACGCAGTTTCGCGCCGGTCCACAGCGAGCGGTCACGCACATTGGCGCCGAACCGCTCCTCCAGTTGCGCGATGATCTGAAGGACGTAGCGGTCGTAGAGCTCGATGCGCTCGACGGCATCGCGCTGGCTGCCGATCCAGTCCCGTGTCTCGAAGCGCTGGGGCGCGCGCCGGGTGATGGCGCGAAAATCCGTGTTGTAGCTGATGAAGGCGTCGACGATGGCCTGGGCGCATTCGTCGGACATCACGGCATGGCCCGGCTGCGGCCGCGAGTCCACCATCGGGTCCCGGGCGGAAGCGGTCGTCACCGGCAGTTGCGGGGCGCAGGCCACGTACGGGGAATCAGAGATTGCGGATCAGGGCGTCTCCGAATTCGCTGCACTTGACTTCCTTCGCGCCCTCCATCAGGCGCGCGAAGTCGTAGGTGACGACCTTCTGGCCGATGGTCCGGTCCATGGCGGTGATGATGGCGTCCGCCGCTTCCGTCCAGCCCATGTAGCGCAGCATCATCTCGCCGGACAGGATCACCGAGCCCGGGTTGACCTTGTCGAGGTTCGCGTACTTCGGCGCCGTGCCGTGGGTGGCTTCGAACACCGCATGTCCGGTGACGTAATTGATGTTGCCGCCCGGTGCGATGCCGATGCCGCCCACCTGAGCCGCGAGTGCGTCGGACAGGTAATCCCCGTTCAGGTTCATGGTGGCGATGACGTCGAACTCGTCGGGGCGCGTCAGCACCTGCTGCAGGGTGATGTCGGCAATGGCATCCTTGATGATGACCTTGCCGGCCGTCTTTGCCGCATCCATCTCGGCGTTCGCCTCCTTCTCGCCCTTCGCCGCCTTGGTGCGCTCCCACTGCTCCCAGGTGTGGGTCTTGCCCGGGAACTCGCGCTCGGCCAGGGCGTAGGACCAGTTACGGAAGGCGCCTTCCGTGAACTTCATGATGTTTCCCTTGTGAACGATGGTCACGCTCTTGCGCCGGTTGGCGATGGCGTATTCCACCGCCGCCCGGAACAGCCGTTCCGTGCCTTCCCGGGACGCGGGCTTGAGGCCAATGCCTGAACTGTCGGGGAAGCGTATCTTCGCGTAGCTCTTCGGAAAATTCTGCCGGAACAGGTCGAGAAACTTCGTGTTCTCGGCGCTGCCTGCCTCGAACTCGATGCCGGCGTAGATGTCCTCGGTGTTCTCGCGGAAAATGACCATGTCCACCTTTTCCGGCGTACGAACCGGTGAGGGAACCCCCTTGAACCAGCGCACCGGGCGCAGGCATACATACAGGTCCAGCATCTGGCGCAAGGCCACGTTGAGCGAGCGGATGCCGCCGCCCACGGGGGTGGTCAGCGGGCCCTTGATGGACACCAGGAATTCGCGGCAGGCATTCACAGTCTCTTCGGGCAACCAGGTGTTGAAGGCCTTGTTGGATTTCTCGCCGGCAAACACTTCCATCCAGTGGATCTTGCGCCGGCCCGCGTAGGCTTTTTCGACGGCTGCATCCATGACCCGTACGCTGGCACGCCAGATGTCGGGACCGGTTCCGTCGCCTTCGATGAACGGAACGACGGGGTTGTCCGGAACGGCCAGTTTGCCGTCCCTGATGGTGATTTTCTGCCCCTGAGCCGGGACTGTGAGGGTGATGGGTTTGACTGCGGACATGCGCGCGACTCCTACTGCACAGGGCCGCAATGCTAGCATTGCGGCGAGGGAGAATCACTTTGCGAACCTTGAAATCCACCCCGGCCCGCGACGGCTTCCGCATGCCGGCCGAATTCGAACGCCATTCAGGCTGCTGGATGCTGTGGCCGGAGCGGCCCGACAACTGGCGCGACGGCGCGAAGCCCGCGCAGCGGGTGTTCGCCGCGGTGGCCTGTGCCATCGCCACGGGAGAACCGGTGAGCGTGGGCGTGTCGACGCAGCAGTACCAGAACGCGCGTTCGCTCCTGCCGGAGCAGATCCGCGTGGTCGAGATCAGCAGCAACGATGCCTGGGTGCGCGATACCGGCCCCACGTTCGTGATCGACGCGCGCGGCCGCCGGCGGGCCGTCGATTGGCGTTTCAACGCCTGGGGCGGACTGGATGGCGGGCTTTATTTTCCCTGGGACCGCGACGAGGAAGTGGCGCGCAAGATCAGCGAGATCGAAGGCGCGGATCGCTACGCTGCACCCCTGGTGCTGGAGGGGGGCGCGGTACACGTGGACGGGCAAGGCGCTTGCCTCACCACCGAAGAGTGCCTGCTCAACCCGAACCGCAATCCGCATCTGTCGAGGGAGCAGATCGAGGCGCACCTGCGGGCCTATCTGGGTGTTTCGCAGATCATCTGGCTGGGGCGGGGGGTGTATCTGGACGAGACCGACGGCCATATCGACGAGCTGGCCTGTTTCGTGGCCCCGGGACACGTCGCCCTGACCTGGACCGATGACCGGAGCGACCCGCAATACGAGATCTCCCTGGATGCCTGGCAACGGCTGCGCAAGGCGCGAGACGCACGCGGCCGCGCCCTGACGGTGCACAGGATCCACCAGCCCGATCCGCTGTATATCACCGCCGCAGAGGCTGCCGGCCTCGATCAACGCGAGGGCACCCATCCGCGCCGCGCCGGCGATCGAATGCCGGCTTCATACATCAATTTCTATGTGGGCAATCGGGTCGTGGTCATGCCCCAGTATGAAAAGCGCCGTGACCGGGCCGCCGCGCGCATTCTCGGGCGACTGTTCCCGGGCCGGCGTATCATGGGAGTTGCAACGCGGGAAGTCCTGCTGGGCGGCGGCAACATCCATTGCATCACACAACAGGTGCCGGCGCCGAAGCGATGAGCAGGGGCACCGCCAGGCATGCGGGGCCGTGCCACAACAAGGGAACGAATTCCATCGCGAGGCTTCCAAGGCTTGCCATGCCTTTTCGCGTTTCATGCTGACCAGGAAATGACCATGCATCCGATCCGATCTGCCTTGCTGCGCAATACACTGATACCGCTTGTCGCCGCCATTCTCATG
>JBGAGK010000022.1:0-84131 GCA_044226785.1 Steroidobacteraceae bacterium
ATTGGTTTTTCGCTGAACCACACTTGCAGCACGGGCCCAAGGCCCACCACATGGGCGGGCAGCCGCGCATCGTGCAAGGCTCGCTCCAGGCCCGCGAACAGCGCGTTGCACCGCTTGTACAGGCCTTCGTACCGGCCGGGGGTGGTCAGCTCGTCCAGCGCCGCGTGCGCCGCCGCCACGGCGATGGTGTTGGCCGCATACGTGCCAGCCATGGATACGGTGCCATCCGACACCAGCGACATGATGTCGCGCCGTCCGCCCAGCGCCGCCACGGGAAAGCCGCCGCCCAGGCCCTTGGCAAACACCGACAGGTCGGGACGGATCCCGTAGTAGCCCTGCGCTCCCGCGATATGCAGCCGGAAACCCGTGATCACCTCGTCGAATATCAGCACGATGCCGCTGGCGGCCGTCAGTTCGCGCATGGCCTCGAGGTAGCCCGGCCGCGGCAGGATGCAGCCGGTGTTGCACATCACCGCCTCGGTGAGAACCGCTGCGATGTCATGACCTTCCCGGGCGATGGCCTCGCGCAGCGCGTCGATGTCGTTCCACGGCAGGATGATGAGCTGATCGGCAAGTCCGGCCGGCATGCCAGGCCCCTGCGCCACCGCCACCGGATGAGAGGCAGGACCCGCTTCGTTGAGGTTGGGATGCTTGCTCCAGTACACCCCGTCGGAGAAGCCGTGGTACATGCCCTCGAAGCGGATGATTTTCCTGCGCCCGGTGAAGGTGCGGGCCAGCCGCAGCGAATACAGCACGGCTTCGGTTCCGGTGTTGCACAGGCGCACCATCTCCAGGCCCGGAATCAGACGGGTCAGGCGTTGCGCCAGCGTGCTTTCCTCTTCGGTGGGCAGCGCGAAGACAGTGCCTTTTTCCTGGATCGCCTTGACCACCGCAGCGGTCACCTTCGCAGGCCGGTGGCCCAGGATCATCGGCCCGAGTCCCAGCAGGTAGTCGATGTAGCGGTTCCCATCCGCGTCGAACAGGTGCGCCCCGGTGCCGTGATGCGCAAACAGCGGATAAGGATCCCAACCGGAGAATTTCGCGCGGGCGGTGCTGTTGACACCCGCGGGGATGAGTTCGCACGCCTCCCGATACAGCACACCGCTGCGCGTAGTGGAGACGGATGCAGGATATTTCAGGCTCAATGTGTCACTCCGGATTCGAATGGAAGAAAGGCATTTTCCCGAACCCGCGCAGCAGCATGGCCACCAGTGCGCCGAGCGCGACCGAACCAGCGCCGTAGCCGAGGACGGCAGGAGAGGTCGCACCGGTCCTGACGGATTCGACGATGACCCAGCCCATGAACAGCGCGCCGAATCCCGGCAGCAGGCCTCCTCCGAGAAAACCGTGCACCGAATGCAGCAACTCGCGGCGGTTCTGCCACACGGCCGCCGCACCCGTCAGCCCATAGAACAGGATCGAGATGAGCCCGAGGCTGCTGACCACATTGGTCAGCGCCCGGGAGATATCCGCCGTGGCCAGCGCGAGCGCCAGCAGGGCGAGGTTGAGGCCGCTCATCACCAGGGTTGCCGCCCAGGGGTTGCCGGTGAGCGGATCGACCCGTCGGAACAGCCCGGGCATGACCCGGTCACGCGCCATGGCGAATCCCACCCGCGCCGCCGCGATCACGGCCGCCTGCAGGGTGGCCAGCGTCCCGGTCAGCACCACCAGACTCATGAGCATGCCCCAGGGGCCTGGCAGGAGCCGCCCGGCGATAACGGCCAGGGCATTGCCCGCATGCTGCTGCAACTGATCCGGCGGCAACACGGCCTGCAACCCGAACAGGACAATGGTGTAGAACAACGCCAGGATCACCACGCTGGCGA
Organism: Steroidobacteraceae bacterium; assembly: GCA_044226785.1. Taxonomy (GTDB): domain Bacteria; phylum Pseudomonadota; class Gammaproteobacteria; order Steroidobacterales; family Steroidobacteraceae; genus TMP-86. The sequence continues at coordinate 1,827 of JBGAGK010000022.1, forward strand.
TGGCCGCGCGGCCCGGGCTGTCATTACGGTCGGCGGATTCCTCGTTGACATAGATGGCCGCATCCCAGCCCGAATACATGAAGCAGGCGATCAGGATGCCGTTCAGCAGGCCCTTGATGCCGCCCATGCCGGACAGCGAAAACCAGGTCCACGAGAATTGCCCTGATTCATGCAACGAAACGATGCCGACTCCGGCCACCACCAGCAGGACCACATACTGGAAGATCACGATCAGCCACTCGAAATGCGCCGCGACCTTCAGGCCACGCAGCGCGAGCAGGGTCACGAGGATGTTCCAGACGGCGCCCGCCAGCGCCACCGCCCACGGGTTACCGACCAGGTGTGGCGCAATCAACTCCAGCGTATAGGTGCCCGCAGGAATGGTGAGACTGCTGGTGCCGAGCGTGTAGTACAACAGGATCATCCAGCCTGCCAGGAACCCGAGCACGGGATGGAAGACCCTGGCCACCCAGGTGTAGGTGGCGCCGGCATTCGGATCCCAGCGGTTCAGCCGCTGGTAGCCGATGGCAATGCCGAGCATGGGCACGAAGCACAGCAGCACCGGCACCACGCCGCCGTAATGGCAGGCCGCCACCATGCCGGCGAGGCTCACCGCCAGGGTCTGCGCCGGACCCGAACTGGACAGTCCGAGGATGATCGCATCGCCCAGGCTGAATCGTCCGCGGGCCGCAGCCACGCCTCCACCCGGCTGTCTTTGCGCCTCTGTTGCGTTCAGAGCTTCATCTCCAGCGACAAGCCAAGCGTGCGCGGACGGTTGGTGTACATGCGCGTGCGTGTGGAGGCATCGTAATTGTCGGAGATGAACTTGGACAGATGAGCCTGCCGGTCCAGCGCGTTATCCAGGAACAGATCCAGCTCCCAGCGCTGGTGCACGACGCCGGCACGCAGGTTCAGCAGCGAATAGGCGCGCTGGAAGGTGGCCGGATCGGTACGATCGAAATCCGGATAGGAAATGCCGACATACTGGGCATCGGCGCGCATGAACCCCGCATAGTCCGGCGCCGGACTGAAATTGAAAGTCGCACTGGCGCCGCCGTTCCAGCGCGGCACGTTTTCCAGCTGCTGTCCGGCGACTCCGCCCAGCGAGGGCGCATCCCGCGCAAGCACCGCCTTGGTGAAGCCGGCGCCCACACCCAGGTGAAGGTGGGATCCGACCTGGCCCTCGATTTCCAGCTCGCCGCCGCGGACGATGGCCTCGCCCGCATTCTGCGTGATCTGGTAGGAGCATGGCAGGGTCTGTCCCTGCTGCACATCCTTCCACTTGATGTAATACGCAGCGCCGTTGACCTGCACCGTGCCGTCGAGCCAGCGTGTCTTGCCTCCGACTTCGTAATTCCACAGGCTGTCGGGCTGGTAGGGACCGTAGTCCTGGCCGCAGCCTTTCTCCGCCAGGTTGCTGGTATTCACGCCGCCGGGACGCACGCCACGCGATGCGCTGACGTAGTAGAGCTGGTCCGGTGTTGCCTGGTACGACAGCTCCACCTTCGGATTGAAACCGGTGTTCTTCGCATCGCCGGTGGAAAGCGTCGGGCCACCGTTGCTCCAGCCATCCTCGTGGCGAATGGTGGTGTACTGCAGGTCGTACCAGCGCAGACCCGCCGTGAGCTTCCAGCGGTCGGTGAACGCGTAGTTGAGTTCGGTGAACAGGGCGGACTGCTTCGGCGAGTAATCCCCGACCTGCCAGTAATTGACATCGCTCAGGCTCACGCCCTGCAGGAGCGTCTGGGTGGTGTAGGTATTGGAGAACAACGTCGCGTAGCCAGGCGTCAGATAGTTGACGTAATAGTGCCGGTTCGCATTGTTGAAGTATGCACCCACGACGCCCGTCAGCCCCGAGCCTGCCGGACTGAAGGACAGGCGGATTTCCTCCGTGAATTCGTGCGTGGTCACATCGGGCGCATACGCATTGGGCACGAACTGGCCTTGCGGAAAGGCCACTTCCAGTGCCTCGGCCTCATCGTCCGGAGTGATCACCTCGCGTCGCATGTATGAGCTGTTCGACAGGAGCGATCCCCAGCCCAGATCATAGTTCAGCGTCAGATTCGCCAGCTCGAAGCGGTCCGTGTAGCGCTCCGACACATCGAACGGCCGGGCCTGCACCAGCGGCCCGCCGGTTGCGCCGGTGGGGATGTCGAAGTCGGAAGGTGCGCCCATGCGCAGGCGCTGTACCCACACCGAAGGCGTGATCGTCAACGCATCGGTCGCGGAAATCTTCAGTGCCGCCCGCAGACTGTACGACCGCTCGGTGTTCACGCCCCGCTTCACCGCGGAGGGTGCGAGCGGGGATTGCGGATAGGCGGGAAAACCCGCAGCGACATCCGGGTTCGGCGCCCACACCCCGATGTCGCGGTCGATGAAGCCGCTGAAGGATTTGTACGTTCCGACCACCCGCAGCGCTACCCTGTCCTCGACCAGCGGCAGGTTGTACATGGCATCCACCCGCACATTGCCCCCGCCGTGCCAGGTCCCCGAGCCCTCCAGTTTCACCGCGCCATCGGTCCTGTTCGCATCCGGCTGGTTGGTGATGAGCCGCACGGTACCACCCATGGAGCTGGCGCCATACAGGGTGCCTTGCGGACCGCGCAACACTTCGACGCGAGCCAGGTCGAACAGGTCCGGATCGACGGTAGCCGTCGCGCCGTCACCACCGGAGGGAAGGATGGGCGTTTCGTCGATGTAGAAGCCGGTGGTCGGCGCGTTGCCGCCCACCGAGGCGATGCCGCGGATGGAATAGCTGCTGCGGCCCGGACCGGCCGAGTTCAGCACCACGCCGGGAATGCGTGCCGCGACTTCCGAGAAGCCGTCAGCGCCGGTCTGTGCCAGTGTCTGCCCGCTCAATGCCGTGATGCTCAGTGGCACCTTCTGAAGGTTTTCGCTGCGCTTCTGCGCAGTCACCACGATCTCGGACAGCACTCCGGGCTCGGCGGAAACCGGGTTGCCGGTTGTATCGCCAGCTGCGCCCACGGCGGGATGAGCTGACAGGCCCAGCACCAGGCCGGCCGCGGCCACAACGCTGATGCCGCACCTGTGCGGTTCCGGACGGATGATGCGGATCATTGTTCTGTGCTCCCCCGGCAGCCTGCCAGCAACGGACCGCGCCCCGACGCGCTTCCATTACCGCTCCCTGCCTGACTGTCATTGACGGACCATGCGCGGACTATAGGGAACTTCTTATATCATTGCAATGACTTGACCAGCAAAGCCCGCGAACCTTGCGCCGGGCGAGCGAGTGTAGACAATTGCAAACGGACACCTGCAGGTGGGCACCGGCGCTCCTTGCCGCAGCCAAATGGTGCATCATGCAGCAGGCCGTGAGCGGGCGGCAGCGCATAGCGGCAAGCGAGTCAACGACAAACTGAGGGATGGGGGCATTCATGGGCAAGCGTCTGGCGGCGGAGTTCTTCGGTACGTTCTGGCTGGTCCTCGGCGGATGCGGGGCTGCGGTCCTGGACGCTGCATTTCCGCAACTGGGCATCGGATTCGCCGGTGTCGCACTGGCCTTCGGACTGACCGTGCTGACCATGGTTTACGCGGTCGGCCACATCTCGGGCGGACATTTCAATCCGGCAGTCTCGGTTGGTCTCGCGGCGGGCGGACGCTTTCCGGTCTCGGACCTGCTGCCCTACATCATCTCGCAGGTGATCGGCGCATTGGCCGCCGGCAGCATCCTGTATCTGATCGCCAGCGGCAAGGCAGGGTTCGACGCCGCCGGCGGATTCGCCTCGAATGGCTTCGGTGAGCATTCACCCGGCGGCTATTCCATGCAGGCTGCACTGGTCTGTGAAATCGTGATGACCTTCTTTTTCGTGTTCGTCATCATGGGCGCGACCAGCCACCGCGCACCGGCGGGCTTTGCCGGCATTGCGATCGGGCTGACCCTGACCCTGATCCATCTGGTCAGCATTCCCGTCACCAACACCTCGGTGAATCCGGCCCGTTCGACCGGCGTTGCGTTTTTCGCCGGCGGGCTCGCGGTGTCGCAGTTGTGGTTTTTCTGGGTCGCCCCGCTCATCGGCGGTGCGCTCGGCGGTCTTGCCTACCGCACGCTCCTGGAAGACAAACCGGCGCGGTGAGCATCGCTGCAAAGACCGTTGCTGCGGTAACAGCCAGGATGGCAGAGTCGCTACGTGATACCTACCACGCGGTCGCTCCCGCGTCGATGACGATATCCGAACCCGTCACGTAACGCGCCTCATTGCTGGCCAGCCACACCGCCCCCCAGGCGATGTCGTCCGGTGCGCCCAGGACTTTCAGCATGTTCTTCGCAAGGACACGCTGCTCGAAGCCAGGGTCGGCGGCGAGATGGCGCGCCGTGGCCGCCGTCTTGATGAAACCCGGAGAAATCGTGTTGGCGCGGATGCCGTGCGGCGCGCCTTCCATGGCAAGCTGCCGGGTCATCGCGAGCACACCGCCCTTGCCCGCGCAGTGCGCCAGTGCCGGTGAACCATCCAGCGCATGTCGCGCATTGGCGCTCGCGAAGTTGATGATGCTGCCTTTGCCGCCGGCCTTGAGCCAGGGCCATGCGGCCTGCGTCGGCAGAAACACGATGTCGAGCTCACCGGCGAGCGTGCGGCGCCATTCCTCATAGCGCAATTCCTCGATCCAGCGAAACACCGCGATGGCCGCGGCATTCACCAGGATGTCGATGCGGCCGTGCTCGCGCCCGATGTCGGCAAATGTTTCCGCCACGGATGCCGGGTCGAGCAGATCAGCGCAGACGATGCCCTCGCCCTCCTCCCGGTCCAGACCGATGACCATCGCGCCTTCCTGGCGGAATCTCGCCGCACAACCTTCGCCAATGCCGTTTGCGGCCCCGGTAATGACCGCGATCCGGCCCTTGAGACGATCAGTCATGCGCGGCCATCCGTTCACCCGCGTGGAGCGCGTTCACGGACGCTCCTTGGGCGGCGGAGCGCCCTGGTGCATTTGCGATGTCATCTTTCGATCGAATTCCTTGAATTCTTCCACGGTGAGGATGCCATCACCGTTCAGGTCGATGCCCGGCGGTGCCGGGTGGCTAGTGTAGTCTTCCAGGGTCACGTAACCACGGCCCTTTTCGAACATGTCGAACGAACTCATGGGCAGCCCCTGCGCCTGCCATTCGGCACGCGACATCCTGCCGTCGTGATTCGTATCCACCTGTGCGGCGAAGGCGCGCATGTCCGGGTTCTTCGACGCCCCGCCAGCGGCCGCCGGAAGCCTGGCCGGTGCCGGTTGCGCGGCCCCATTCCCAGTCGCGACCGCCCTTCCGCAATCGGCATACTCGAATGTCTCGCGCAGCGTCCGGTACGGTTCGGGCAAGCGTGGCGTCAAGCGGGGTACACGCATGGGTGTGTAGCTTTCGCCCATGGTCTTTGCGATCGTGGGACCGGGAACCTCGATACCCTCGGCACCGGGTCCGGGTGCGGGTCTGGCATTCTCGGTTCCTGAATTGGACGGGTCGGTGCGGGCCGGTGCACCGGGCATGGGGCTCGAAAGATCACCGCCGAACGGGTAGGCAAAGTCGGTGATGACTTCCAGGTGAAGTATGCGCCAGTGACCATCCTCCCGGATGAAGTCACCGCCATATCGCTCCCACATGTTCACACCCTCGCCCACCTTGCCATCCGTGGAGGACAGGATGGCCCCGGGCGTGTACCAGAATCCCTTGGCGCTCCGGCCATCGGCTGCCACCTCGATGATGGGCGTGGTGAGCAAGTGATAGACACTGCTGCCGATGTAGCGATTGCGGGCGTAGTCGTCGGCAATCGCGGGGTTCCGGGCACTCATCGCGCGAAGCTGCGCTTTCTGCATGTCGAAATTCACGGTGACGTAGTACTTGCGGAAGTCCTCGCCGACCCAGCACCCCGAATTTTGCGCCCAGCGTATCTGCGGGTGCCTGGACCAAAGTGCGAGTTCCTCCTCGTTGTGTCCGATCGAATGCAACATCGCCCGACGCGACATCAGGTTCTGGATTTCCTGCACATCGCGCGCGCTTTGCGCCAGATGGCGGAGCTGCCCGATTTCCGCCGAATCGACCAGCACCGGCTTCGCGAAGGCCGCTCCGCCGGCGACGGACATCGTGACCGCCAGCAAACCGCCCGCCAGCCGCGCGAGCGCCGGGAGCGGGCACGCAGCGCGTGGCGAGGAGCAAGATGCGCTCACTTGGGCAAATCCTGATTGCAGTTGCAGTTGTTGTAGGTCTCACCGAAGGTGTAATACGGTCGCGGCAGGTTGGGCCAGATCTTCGAGGCTCGCTGCGGGCTGTAGGCCGGATAGCTGTACAGCGGCTTTCGAAAGCCCGGCGGCAGTTCGCCTCGCATGCGCTCACCCGCCTCGCCGCCCACCGGCTTCAGAGGCTCATGCAATGCGAGCGCGCCGAGCTGTTCGTTGAGCTGCGAGAGGATGGACTCCGGCAGACCGGGCACGAAGTCGTAGGCCATCTGCAGGTGCCAGATTTTCCAGACGCCGTTTTCCTTGACGAAGTCGCCGCCATACTTTTCGAAGAACATCATGGATTGCAGATGGATCTTGCCGTCCTGGTACACCGGCATGATGCCGATCCCCGGCGAATACCACGCGCCCTGCGCACTCTTGCCATCGCCGGCGATCTCGATGACGGCCGTGGTGCTGGTATGCATCACCCACTCGGCGCCGGCGCCGTAGTTCTCAGGCACATTCCTGACCGACGGGTCGATGGCAGCCAGTTTCGCAAGGCTGGCTTGCGCATCCGCGTGGCTTTTCATGCCATAGGCGCTTCGTACCGTATCCAGGCCGTACATCACCCAGGCGGGGCTGCCGAAGGTGGCGGTGGCAGCATACTTGCCGCCCTTTGCCACCCACATGGTGTCGATTTCCTCGAGGTTTCGGCCTGCGGCATGCATGAATTCATGCCGGCTCATGATGTTCTGGATGGCCCACGTGGCCGCCGCGCGCTCGCCGTCGGAGATTACGGGTCGCGCCGGTGACTTCGTGCCGGCGGACGCTGCTGCGGCAAAGCTGGCGGCAGCCAGTACGAAAGCGATGACACGGACATTCAGTGCGGGGAATTTCATTGCGATCCTCCGGGTTGCCTTGAGCTAAAATTCGACGCCGACGCTCACCACCACGGTGCGTGGGTCGGTGACGAAGCGCCGGTAGGCGGGAAACACGTAGCTCGTCTGCGCCTTGTTCTCGATGTTCTTCACCACCGCGCTGACGGTCCATTTGCCTGCTTCGTAGCGTAGCGATGCGTCCGTGCGGCTGTAGCCGCCCTGCCATGCACCAGGCATGTACTGTTCCGGCGTGGTGTAGTAGCCGGTGGAAAGATGCGTGGTGACGCCGGCTGTCAGTATTCCGGCGCCCAGGTCAAACCCCTGGTCGATGCCGAACGTCCCCGCCCATTTGGGCGCGTTCTGGATCTGCTTTCCGGCAAGCTGAAATTCGCCCTGATTCACGAACGGATTGTTGGGCAGGATCGCCGAACCGTACTTTGCATCCAGCACTGTCAGGCTCGCGCGTACATGGCCCAACTTCCACGGCAGGGCATCCAGTTCCACCTCGCCGCCATTGATGTTCGTGGGACCGGCATTGCCGACTACCGGGAACGAGCCGGTCTGACCCGTGGTGCCGATGTCCAGGGTCTGGAACGTCTGGAACTGATAATCCTTGTAGCGGTAGTGAAACGCCGCCAGGTTGAGTTGCACACGGTTGTCGAGAAAGCGGTTCTTCGCGCCGATCTCGAAAGCGGTCAGGTGCTCAGGGGAAAACGGAATCGGCGGCACGGTGGCCGAGATGCCCCCTTGCTTGAAGCCGGTGGCCACGTGTGCGTACAGGAGCGACTGCGGCGCCAGATCATACTCCACGCCCAACTTGTACTGGGTGCTGCTCTGCGAGGTGGTGAACTGCACCTCCCCCGTATCCACCGTACCGAAACTCACCGAGTACCGCTGCGCGTTGTGGTCATTGCTGACGCGAAGGCCGCCGGTGATCCGCAGTGTCGGCGTGAGCGAGTAGGTCAGCTGACCGTATCCCGCGATCGTGCGGCCGGGAAGAATGGCCTGATTGAAAGAGCCCGTGGTGCCGGTGACACTGGTAATGGTCTGCGCACCCAGGGGTGCGCCGCCGTCGGAGCGCAGATAGTAAAGGCCGAGGATGTACTTTAGCGCGCTGTCGCCTTGCGAGATCAGGCGGGTCTCCACCGAGGTGTACTTGGTGGACGCAGGCTGGGCCGCGTAGTTCGAGTTGATGGTGTCCGTTTCAACGCCGCCAGGCAGGATCGAGCCGAACAGGAAGCTCGAGACCAGATTGTTGTAGTTGCGGGAAAATGCGGGCAGGACAGACAGAGTTGCGAAGCCCAGGTCCGCATCCACCTGCGCCTGGTAGGTTTCATAGCGTCGTTCGATGAACCCCGGCGTATGAGCAGTGTCGTTCGACCATGCCCGACCCGGCGTTGCCTGGATCCAGCCATTCGGGTAGGCGGGATTGGGCAGGCAACCGATGAACGGGCTGCCGGGACAGGTGCCTGCGTTGGCCGGGATGGCCACCGGCGGATTGAAGTTGGTGAAGAAAAACGGCGGCGGGAAATTCAGGTTACCGGCCGAGCCGGGCACCGGCACGGTGTTCTGGCCGAAGCCTTTTGCCCGGAAAATGTCGGCCTTGAAATTGATGGTCAGCCAGTCGAGAGGTTTCGCCAGGAGTTTCACCCGCGCGCCCCAGGAATCCGAATCCGCCGATCCATCGTCGATGTAGCCGTGGCGCTTCTCCCGGAACGCCGCAATTCGCACGGCCATGTCGTCGTTCAAACCCGCATTGAGAGCGGCCTCCGCCCGACCGAGATCGTAGTTACCGAGTTGTCCACGCACGTAGCCGGACAGACCGGGCACGAGTCTTGGCGCGGCGGTAACGACATTGACCGAGCCGCCCGAGGCATTGCGTCCGTACAGGGTACCCTGCGGACCGCGCAGCACCTCGACCCGGTCGATGTCATAAGCGGCGGAATTGAGCGTTTCGGTGCGGCCGTTGTAAACGCCATCCACCATCAGCGCGACACTTGGGTCGGCAAAGCCGGGATCGACCGAGGAGCCGATTCCCCGGATATAGAGCTGGTCGCCTTGAGCGAGGCCCTGTATCTCGACGCTCGCCATGTTTCTCAGCGCAGCATCGAGGTGATTGTCCGCCCGCCTTGCGATCTCATCGCCAGTCACGACGCCGATGGAAATCGGGATGGACTGAGCCGTCTCAGCGCGCTTCTGCGCCGTGACCACGATCTCCCGGAGTTGCCCTGGCACTTCGGTTGCTTCGTCCGTGGCCGCCTGCGATTGCGCGGCAATCGGTGCCGCAAGTACTGCAACCGCTCCCATTCTCACGTAAAAAGATACACTCTTGTACAGCATGTCTTCTTCCCCTCATTCGCTCGCTGCAAGGTTCGGCGTATTTTGCCGCTGACAGCCAATCATGATGACTGATACCGCTCCCATCCAAGAGCCCCTGGTGAAGCTCAGAAAGCCGCCCTCTGGTTGGGAATTGACCCCTGATGGCGCAGTAAACCGGTTTTCCTGATGCAATTGGCCAATTGATCTTGGAACCGCTCCCACTCTACGACAGAATAGTGGCTGATGCCACTCCTATTTGGCTCCCAGAGTTTTCCGGCAGCGCAACAGACGCTTTCCACCATGTGAGAGCGCCTGCAATCGCTCCCACCGCCGTGTAGACTGGAACGCATGAGTTTTGAATCACTGGATTGTCCTCGACCATGACCGACCGCCCCCCCACGGGAACAGATGTTGCGCGGGTGGCCGGTGTCTCCAAGTCCGCGGTGTCGCGCGCCTTCAACGGCGGCGTGGTCTCCGAAGATGCTCGCGAGCGCATCATGGAGGCCGCCAACCAGTTGAAGTATCGCCCGAACATCATCGCGCGTTCGCTGACCACCAACGAATCCAAGCTGATCGGGCTCGCCATCACGCATCTGGACAACCAGTTCTATCCCGAGATGGTGGAAATGCTGCACGCGCGGCTGGCCACCGCGGGCTATCGCCTGGTGCTGTTCATCACCCGGGGTGAAACCGACGTCGACCCGGTGCTGGACGAACTGCTCGGTTACCGTCTCGACGGAGTGATCCTCGCCTCCAGCAGCATGGCCGCGCGCCTCGCCAGCGAATGCCAGGCGGCACGGGTGCCCGTGGTGATGTTCAACAACATCGACACCGAAGGGCACGTCCCAGGCGTGTGCGCCGACAACGTGCACGGCGCGCGTATGATTGCGCAATTCCTGATCGAGGCGGGACACCGGCGGTTCAGCCTCATCACCGGTCTTGCCGAGAGTTCGACCAGCAACGAGCGTTCGGCCGCTTTTTCCGAGGCAATCCAAGCCTGCCCTGCCGCCACGTTGCGGGTCGAGAGCGGCGAATACACGTTCGAAGGCGCAGCCCGCGCCACGAGGGCCTTGTTGTCCCTGCCTGCTCCCCCCGATGCCATTTTCTGTGTCAATGACCACATGGCATTCGCGGCACTGCAGACTGCGCGCGAAATGAGGTTCGAACCCGGGCGCAACGTGTCGATCGTCGGCTTCGACAACACGCCCATTGCGCGATGGCCGGCATTCTCGTTGACCACCTATGCCCAGCCCCTCAGGGAAATGATCGACACGGCGGTCTCTGCCATCCTGGCGCAGATCCAGGGCATACCTGTCGATTCCTCGACCCGCCGCATCGAAGGCCGCCTGGTCGTGCGCGCGAGCACACGATGGCCCGTCGGCGTGCAGGTCGGGCCCGGCGGGGATGGGCACTGGCCGGCCACCGGGGGTTGAGCCGGGGAAAGAGCGCTGAAAGTCTTGCTGAACGCGTTTTTGATGACGGCCACAGCGAGGTCAAAATCCCGCATCGTCTCTGTGTGCAAACACGACGTCCGTCGGCTCACCGACCTCGGATCCTCGGAATTGAAAAAACGACGCACTCGTTGCTTTCCACCCCCCACTTCTGCGCCCGTCGATTCCTCTTCACTCGTCACGATGCAGTCTCCTTCATGATGAAAACTGCGTCCGGTATATCAGCCCACCCGATCAGCCACTATCCTGTAGCCGGTGAGACGCTTACGATCAACCCGCCAAAAAAGGAGACCGTCACAACCGATACCTTCAACACTTGATCGCTAATTTCGAATGATCGGGTGTCTCAAAATGATTGACACGCGCCGGAACGCGCCGCACAAGCGTTGTCAGCCAGTAGACCGCAAGAAGCAGAAAACCAAAATCCAACAGTCCGACAGCCACTTCTTACGAGTATCCTGCCAGAGCGCTGATGACTCCGTTCATTGAAACGACTCAAATAGAACTTGAGGTACGAATTACCCTCCAGTGCCCGTCAATTTCCTGCAGATCCACAACCATGTCTTCCGAACCTTTGGCGCCTGCGATCGAAAGTTTGAGTGTAGCTTTGCTCCCAGCATATGCAGATCTCACACGAAAGGCCCATAGCCAGCGCAAATCTACCGAGCGAACCGATCCAATGCGTTGTTGCAAAGCGTTTGAGCCTTGCAGCGTTTCGCGTGCGATCGTCATCGCGTCACTATTTGCGCCGAAGATGTAGTCTGCCGCACTCAGGGAGACGACCAACACGGCAACAAAATAGACCCACCTCTGCCATCTTCCGGTTATTAATGGGCGCGGCATGTTCCGCCCCCCAAATATACCTGAGGTGCCGAGCCATATACGCTGACTTGCCCGCCAAAGCTGGCATCGCCATGAAAGCCACTCTCCGCTGCGGGGCCAACCTCAGGATCTATACTGTGAACCCAGCCAAAGCCACTGTTGCTGTCGTACGCCACTCCAAAATCCGCATTAATCGAGAAGGCGAATGGCCCCAAGCCGAAACCAAATCCGAACTGGAAAGTAACGGATCTTTGGTTACCTGCAAAATTGGGATTCGCGGGCGTGATTGGCAGGCCGCCGTGAGGATTGTATGAAGCTCCGCCACCGAATCCGAAGCCAACTCTCGTAGTCGAAAACGGATGGCCCTCGTCAATCCCAGCTGTCTCGCCGCCCCCAGCTCCAGAGTAGCCCTGAACGGAGACGCCACCTGTAGCGGTCGACGGACCTTCGGTACACGGTGGCGTCCGTTTCGGCGTCTGATGCCCACCGCCACCACCACCCGGCTGCCCGATGCCAGGTGGAAGACTGGGGTACGAACCACACAACGTGACTGAGCCGGAAGTCGACCCGACCACGGGAGTCGTTCCCAGATTTCCGTCCGAGTCCACATATACAATGCCGTCGTTACCCGGAGTGAAATAATCATAAGACGTGCACCCGCCCCACAAACCCGATGGGTCCCGCCCATTGATCGGCCCATTGTGCACAAACGCATACAGGTTCATCCCGTCGCTGTAGCCGGAGGGGTCGGGCTGCATGAACCGCCCCAGGTACTGGGAGCAGTAGCGGGCCCGCGCGTTGTACAGTCCGACTTCCGGGATCATCGCCATGCCCTTGTACTGGAACCTTCCCAGGTTGCTGGTCGGCCCCACCCCGAACTCATCGTATTGGTTGATCCCCAGCGTCGTGTTCGCTGCTCCCGTGCTGCCCACCGCGATGATCGATCCGAATGCATTGCCCAGAAGCCACCGGGCCGTGCTGCTCGCTGTCCCCGTCCCCTCGAACCACACGTACGGGTTGTCCAGTCCCGGACCCGGGATGTACCTTCGCTGCAAGGCGCCGGATCCATTGTACTCGGCAATGATCTGCTGGCCCTCGTACAGGAACTTCGTGCCCGCCCCCGACACCACCTGGTTCAGTCGGCCCAGCGCATCATAGACGAGCGTCGTGCCGGTGGTGCTGGTCAGGCGGTTCAGACCATCGTACCCAAAGCCCTGCAATCCGGTGGACGAGAGGTTCGAGCGCCCGTCGTAAGTGAGTGAGCTCGCCCCCACCGCGCTGTAGCGGTTCAGGCCATCGCTTGCGTAAGCAGCTGCCACCCGGGCCGAGGTGTTGCGATACGCCGCATTGGAAGCCGTGGCGCTCACCGGCTGACCGGCGAGGTTGTAGGTGTAACTGAAGGTCACGTTCTTGCTCGTGTCGGCAAAGCTGTACCCCAGGCTCGACAGGCGCAGATCACTCCCGTAGCCCAGACTCTCACTGGGTCCCTGATACCGGCTGATCGAGCTCGGGCGGCCCAGGTTGTCATAGGCCAGGTTCATCAGGGTGGTGCTGCTCGGGTCGCTGATCGCGGTGAGCTCGCCCACGGCATCGAATGCATAGTTGGCAAAGTAGCCATCCGGGTACTTCAACTGCGTGCGGTTGCCGTTCAGGTCGAACTGGCGGGTGATGGTTCCTTGGGGCGAGGTCTGCGTGATCTGCCGGTTCAGCGCATCCCAGGTAAAGCCCAGTGCCAGCCCCGACAGATTCGCCGCCGTCATCCGCCCGGCGTTGTCGTAAGAAAAGCTCGCCCCGTTGTAGCCGCTGACCGGCTGGTTCAGCGCGTCATATCCGAGGTTCACCAGCGTGCCGTCACGCCGGCGGATCTGGGTGATGTTGCCATTGGCATCCAGGCTGTACTGCTCGTAGTCCGTGCTCGAGCTGAGGTTGCCGAGCGCGCCGGCGTATTACCGCGTCAGCTGAGCTTCAAGCATTCCGTGGAGGTGTAGGTGGCGTGGAGTCAATGCTCTCGCTGATCGGCTCCGTCGCGGCGCCGACTGCGGATATTTTCCTGAGCGTTATTTTCGGGCACCGACGCCCAGTGGACCTGCCCCGGCCAGTGTCATGCCAATGACTACGCATCGAATGTCAGCAATGTTGACGGCCTCTTGCGCATCAATCGGCATCGAAGCTAGCCCCAGAGTCGCCACGAGCATGCTGAATCCGCGTTTTTGCACCGATACCCTCCAGTGCAATTTCTGCGCGTGAATGATAGGAATGATTTCATGAGCGCGGCGAAATGACTCCGCGTTTTTTGTCGCGATATTCTCGCACCTCACTCAATGTAGGTCCGACATAGTGCTGGACTAATGCGAGCACAACAAAGCTCACGATCACCGCATGTTTGCCAAATCGCCCGAAAAAGCCGAAGTTCAAATAATAATTTGCTACGCACAGCAGGCACACAAGCAGCCCAATTCCAAGAACTATACGCTTGCCGCTGAAAGAAAGTTTACTCATGGACAACCGACCTGCTGCGGGCTCAGTTGTTCAATGAACGACGTAAGAGAGAAACAGGTCACTGAATCCCAGCGTCCCGTTACCCTGATAAAGATACTTGATCTCGTATCCGAAGTTGTTGGTCACCCCATCCAGGCGAGCGATGTAATACACCAGCGGCGAATAGGGTGGCGGGACAGGAACATCGATGGTCCGAATCGTATACGAGTAAGTGTCGACTTCGCCCGAGGGCAGCATCAACTGCACGATCTGCGCAACGTTGCCGCTGATCCCAATGTTGTTCCCGTAGCTTCCTGTGTAACTGGTCGAGAAGACCGCCTTTGTCCCGTCCCGCAGCGTCCAGGTGTAGGTCGTCGAATTGGTCTGTACCAGCGTGGAACCGTCTCCCTGAAGTGGTGTGAAGATGCCGCCCGAGAGGCTGTAGGTGCGCGACATCGCGCCCAGGCTCACCGTATACGTCGTGCCTGAACTATTGATCGTCCCCATGAGGGAGTCCCTCGACCAGCCCATGACGGCACCGGCATAGTTGAACGAGCCATCGATCAGGTTGACCCCGTTTGCGTCGATCGATGAGCGCACGGGCGGCGGCTGATCTGCGCCCTGTGCGGTGGGCGCAAACCCCACCACCATGCCAATGATCATGAAGCCAATTGAAAATACCCCACCCATCCTGCTTGCCAAACTTTTCATCCCTGCTGCTCCCTGCGAAAGTGTCGTTCTTCGGCTTGATCGAAATCTCCGATGCCTTTTCCGCTTACGGGCAGGGCGTCGGACCGATGTAGGTCCGGTTGCCTGCCTTGTCGTAGCAGTAGTAGGTGGTCACGCCGCTGTCATTGGTCGCCGAGGTCAGTCGGCCCAGCGCGTCATAGGTGTAGGCGTCAGCCCAGGCAATCGCGGCTGCGAAGGTCGAGGCCAGGATCAGAATCTCGGCCGCTCGTCGGGCCCGATCGCCCCGTGCCGTGCGAAGGCGGGGTGGTGGAACAAAGGATCCGTGCGTGAAACCAGAATCGTGATGCCCGGAATCGGCTGACGATCCAACAGACCTGAACCCTGTCTGCGATCCTGAAGATCCCATCGCAACCTCCGCTCCTTGAATCCCTGTCACGCAATGCGCTCGATGGCGCTGACGGGAGACTTGCACAATCTCGCCCGCCGCTTCATGAAGATTGCATAATCTGGCGTCACGCTTTCGTCAAAATTCATCTCCCACGGGCAAATATCGCCCGCCCAGACATCGGCGGGCCGGATCATGAAATCCCTGGCCAAGAGCCCCGGCCCGAAGGAGTCCTCAGCGCTTTCGTCCGCCGGGAATGTACAGATCCGTCAACGTCCCCTCGAAGGCTTCCGCCGCCATAGCCACGGTCTCAGACAACGTCGGATGCGCGTGTATGGTCAGGCCGACGTCGGCGGCATCGGCGCCCATCTCGATGGCCAGTCCCGCCTCGGCAACCAGCTCGCCTGCGTTGGGACCGACGATGCCGGCGCCCAGCAGCCGGCGCGTGGAATTGTCGAACAGGAGCTTGGTGAGGCCTTCGTCGCGGTTGATGGCAAGCGATCGTCCGCTGGCGGCCCAGGGGAACACGGCCTTGCCGACATCCAGACCCTGCTCCTTCGCCTGCGTCTCGGTGAGTCCCACCCAGGCGATCTCCGGGTCGGTGTAGGCCACCGACGGAATGCAACGCGCGTCGAAATAACTCTTGTGACCGGCGGCCACCTCGGCCGCCACCTTGGCCTCGTGCGTGGCCTTGTGGGCCAGCATGGGCTGGCCGACGATATCGCCGATGGCGAAGATGTGCGGGACATTGGTGCGCATCTGCCTGTCGACCTCGATGGTGCCGCGGCGCTCCACGTTCACGCCCGCCTTCGCCGCATCGATGGCCTGGCCATTGGCCGTGCGGCCCACGGCGATCAGCACTCGATCGTAAATGTCGTCGGCCGGCGCGTTGGCGCCTTCGAAGCTCACGCGCACGCCGCCCGCCTCCACCGTCATTTTCGACACCTTCGTGCCCAGCAGGATGCGCTCGTAGCGCTTTTCGATGCGCTTCTGCAAGGGGCGCAGCAGGTCGCGGTCCGCGCCCGGCATGAGCTGGTCCAGCAGTTCCACCACGCTCACACGAACCCCCAGCGCATCGTAGACACAGGCCATCTCGAGGCCAATGATGCCACCGCCCACGATCAGCAGGCGTTTGCAGTCAGCCGGCAGTTCGAGCGCGCCGGTGGAATCCATGATGCGCGGATCCTCGGGCAGGCCGGGGAGCCTTGCGCTTTCCGAACCCGCTGCGATGATGCATTGTCTGAAATGCAGGGCGCGGGTCGAACCGTCCGGCGCCGCGATGTCCAGCGAATGCGGGCCAGTGAACCGGCCGGTGCCCTGCACGACGTTTACCTTGCGCTGCTTCGCCAGAGCCGAAAGGCCGCCGGTCAGACGACCCACCACGCGGCCTTTCCAGGCACGCAGCTTGTCGAGATCGATGCGTGGCTCGCCGAAGCTGATGCCGCAGTCGCGCATCTCATGGACTTCTTCGATCACCCGCGCGGCATGGAGCAGCGCCTTGGAGGGGATGCAACCCACGTTCAGGCACACCCCACCCAACGTGGGCCAGCGCTCCACCAGCGTCACCTTCATTCCCAGATCAGCGGCACGGAAGGCCGCCGTGTAACCGCCGGGACCCGCACCCAGCACCAGAAGATCGACCGCATCGGCCGGGATGTCGGCAGCGGGGACCAGCGCCTGCGTCGCGGGGCGAACTGGGCTGCTGGAACTCACCGCGTTGCCCGCGGCCACGCTGCTGGGGGGAGCCGCGTTGCTGAAGGCCGCCGCGGGATCCGGCTCCAGCGTCGCGATCAGGTCGCCCTGGCTGACTTTCGCACCGCGGCTGAGCGCAACCGTGCTGATCGTGCCGGCCACCGTCGCGGGGACATCCATCGAAGCCTTGTCGGTTTCCAGCGTGATCAGCGCATCGTTCACCGCGACTCGATCGCCAGGCTTGACCAGCACGTCGGCCACTTGCGCATCGTGCACGCCGCCGAGATCCGGCACCCGCTGTTCGACGCTCACATCAGGGCCTTTGGCTCACTGAGTGCCTGCGCGAGAAACACCGCGAACCGCGCCGCGTCCGCGCCATCGATCACCCGGTGATCGTAAGACAGTGACAGCGGCAGCATCAGCCGAGGTACGAACGAACCCTTCTGATACACCGGTTTCATGGCAGAGCGTGACACGCCGAGAATCGCCACTTCCGGCGCGTTGATGATGGGTGTGAACGCGGTGCCGCCGATGCCGCCCAGACTGGAGATAGTGAACGTCCCGCCCTGCATCTCGGTGGGCAGAAGCTTGCCGGCGCGCGCCTTCTCCGACAGTGCCGCCAGCGCACGCGCGACATCGAACAGGCTCAACTTGTCGGCGCCCCGGATCACAGGCACCACCAGTCCGTTGGGCGTATCGGCCGCGAAGCCGATGTTGCAGTACTGCTTGTACACCAGTCCCCCGCCGTTCGGGTCCAGCGAGGCATTGAACTTCGGGAATTCCCCCAGCGCCCGCACACAAGCTCTGACGATGAACGCCAGCGGCGTGAGCTTGACGCCTTCGGTGGCGGCCTTGGTCTTCAGTGCGGTGCGCGCCACTTCCAGCTCGGTGATGTCGGCATCTTCGTGCTGGGTGACATGCGGCAGGTTGATCCAGCTGGCCTGCAATCGCGCACCGGAAATCTTCTGGATGCGCGAGAGTGGCTTGATCTCGACCGGACCGAACGCCGCGAAATCCACCACGGGCACGGTCGGCAGCACCGGCCCTGAAGGCGCCTGTGGCGCACTGAGCATGCGCTTGACCCAGGCCTTCACGTCATCGTGGGTGATGCGCTGCTTGGGTCCGGTGCCCGTGATCCGGGACAGGTCCGCGCCCAGTTCGCGCGCGAACTTGCGCACCGAGGGGCTCGCGTACGCCGTGGAGAACCGGGCCTCGTCGATGCCGGGCAGTGCAGCCACGGCGGGCACTGCCGCTGTGGCCACTGCCGCAGCAACGGGCACAGGCGCGGGTGGCGGTGCGGGTGGCGGCGCGGAAGCTGGCTTCGAAGTACCCGATGGCGCGGTGGAAACAGGGGCCGACGCGGGAGCGGCACTGGCGGCGCTGGTCTCGTCGGCCGCCTCCAGAATCAGGATCACCGAGCCTTGAGAGACCTTGTCGCCCTTGTTGACGCGCAGTTCCACCACCCTGCCCGCCTGTGGCGCCGGCACGTCCATGGTGGCTTTCTCGGTCTCCAGGGTGATCAGCGGCGCATCGCGCTCGAGCTGCTGTCCCGCCGAAACCAGTACATCGATGACGTCGACATCCTTGAAACCGCCGATGTCGGGAACCTGCACCTCGATCGTGCGCGCCATGTTCAGGCCCTGACCGGATTCGGCTTGTCCGGATCGATGCCGAAGGTCTTGATGGCCTGTGTCACAGTCTTGCGGTCGAGCTTGGCTTCATCGGCCAGCGCCTTCAGCGCCGCCACGACCACGTAGTGCCGATCGACCTCGAAGTGCATGCGCAGCGGCTTGCGGGCATCGCTCCGCCCGAATCCGTCGGTACCCAGCACCGTGTAACGCCCCGGCACCCATTGCCGGATCTGGTCGGGAACACCCTTCACGTAATCCGTAGCGGCGACGAACGGCCCCTCGCGACCCGCCAGAGCCTGCTGGACATAGGCAACCCGCGGCGGTTCGTCCGGATGCAGCATGTTCCAGCGTTCGGTCTCCAGTGCATTGCGCCGCAGTTCGCTGAAGCTGGTCACGGAGAACACGTCAGCTGGAACCTTGTACTGCTCTTCGAGGATGGCTGCGGCAGCCAGCACCTCGCGCAGGATGGTGCCCGAGCCGAACAGCGAGACCCGCACCTTGCCGCGGCCTCCGATCTGCAACAGATACATGCCGCTCAGGATCCCCTGCTCCACGCCCTTGGGCATGGTCGGGTGCACGTAGTTCTCGTTCATGGTGGTGATGTAATAGAAGACGTTCTCGCGCTTCTCGTACATGCGTCGCATGCCATCGTGCACGATGACCGCAAGCTCATAGGCATACGTCGGATCGTAGGCCACGCAATTGGGCACCGTGGTCGCCACCAGCTGGCTGTGACCGTCCTGATGCTGCAGGCCCTCGCCGGCCAGCGTCGTGCGGCCTGCGGTACCGCCGACGAGGAATCCTCGCGCCTGCGAATCACCTGCGGCCCAGATGAAATCCCCCACCCGCTGGAAGCCGAACATCGAATAGTAGGTGTAGAAGGGAATCATCGGCACGCCGTGATTCGAGTAAGACGTCGAGGCGGCGATCCAGGAACACAATGCGCCCGGCTCGTTGATACCTTCCTGGAGAATCTGCCCCTGCTTGTCTTCGTGGTAGAACGCGAGCTGGTCGGCATCCTGCGGCCGGTAGAGCTGGCCTACCGAGGAGTAGATGCCGATCTGGCGGAACAGGCCTTCCATGCCGAAGGTGCGTGCCTCGTCCGGCACGATGGGCACCACATGCTTGCCGACGTTCTTGTCCTTGAGCAGCACCCCCAACAGGCGCACCAGCGCCATGGTGGTGGAAATCTCGCGCTCGCCCGTTCCCTGGAGCAGGGAGTCGAATGCCTGCAGCGGCGGGATGACCAGCGCCGGCACATCGGAGTGACGCGCCGGCAAATACCCGCCCAGCACACGGCGCCGTTCCTGCAGGTAACGCATCTCCTCACTGTCGGGCGCCGGCTTGCGGAACGGCAGGCCGGAAATTTCCTCGTCCGAGATGGGAATGTTGAAACGGTCGCGGAAATCCTTGAGCGAGGAGTCGTCGAGCTTTTTCTGCTGGTGAGTGGTGTTCGCGCCTTCGCCCGCCTTGCCCATGCCGAAGCCCTTGACGGTCTTGGCCAGGATCACGGTCGGATAGCCCTTGCTTTCCACTGCCGAAGCGTAGGCGGCGTAAACCTTCTGGGCATCGTGCCCGCCGCGGTTCAGCCGCCAGATGTCATCGTCCGACATGTTGGCGACCATTTCCTTCAGGGCCGGATACTTGCCGAAGAAATGCTCGCGCGTGTAGGCGCCGCCCTTGGCCTTGAAATTCTGGTACTCGCCGTCCACGCATTCTTCCATGACGCGCCTGAGCAGGCCCTGGGTGTCGCGGGCCAGCAGCGGATCCCAGCGCCGGCCCCACAGGACCTTGATGACATTCCAGCCCGCGCCGAGGAAGGCCGCCTCGAGCTCCTCGATGATCTTGCCATTGCCGCGCACCGGGCCGTCCAGGCGTTGCAGGTTGCAGTTGATCACGAAAATCAGGTTGTCGAGCTTTTCGCGCACCGGCATGGTGAGCGCGCCCATGGACTCCGGCTCGTCCATCTCTCCATCGCCGAGAAACGCCCACACCTTGCGGTCGGAGGGCTTGACCATGCCGCGATTCTCCAGGTACCGGATGAAGCGTGCCTGGAAGATCGCATTCATCGGCCCGAGGCCCATCGAGACCGTGGGGAACTGCCAGAAATCCGGCATCAGCCAGGGGTGTGGATAGGACGACAGCCCACCGCCACCGACTTCCTTGCGGAAGCGCTTGAGCTGCTCCTCGCTCAGGCGCCCTTCCAGATAGGCCCGCGCGTAGATGCCGGGGCTGGAGTGACCCTGGATGAAAATCATGTCGCCGGGGTGAGATTCGCTGCGGGCCCGCCAGAAGTGGTTGAAACCCACCTCGTACAGGGTCGCTGCGGAGGCATAGGAGGCGATATGTCCGCCATACTCGGAAGAAGCGCGATTCGCCTGCACCACCATGGCCATGGCGTTCCAGCGGATGTAGGCCTCGATGCGCCGCTCCAGCGAGCGGTCTCCGGGGTAGTCGGGCTCGCGGTGCTTGCTGATGGTGTTCAGATAGGCCGTGTTGGGCCGGAATGGCAGATAGGTGCCCGAGCGGCGGGTGAAATCGACCAGCTTTTCGAGGATGAAATGGGCGCGCTGCGGCCCCTGGGCCTTGAGCAGCGAATCGATGGACTCCAGCCACTCCTGCGTCTCGATGGGGTCGATGTCTTCGTAGGGGGATTGCTCTGTCATGGATCGTTCAGGTCCCGTGTTCGTCCGCCAGCTCCGCTGGAGCACCGTTCGCGTTCCCTGCACGTGCCCGCTTCAGCGTTTATTATAGCGCGGAATTCCACCCCTCGAGGACGCCGCACGCGCATGCCCATCCCACTTCCGCTGAACTCGCTCACCGTGCCCGTGCAGATGCGCCGCATGCGCCTGGGCGTTCGCACGCTGGAGCGATTCCAGGCACTGATCCTGCTCATTCCGCCGGATCTTCCGCGTTCGGCCTGGACCGATCTGCCGCACGGGCGGCAGCTCCAGGCACTTCACGAACGCAAGACGCGCCGCGCGGGCGATGCCTTTGCCGCGACGGTGGGCGATGCGGGCACACTGGTGGTCATCGGCTGTGCGGGCGCGGACTCGAGCATGTTCGAGCGGCTGCAGCTGGCGCAGAAATGTACGAAGCTGGCCCTTGAATCCGCGCCTCGCAACGTGCTGGTTGCCCAGCGTCTGCCCGCCCCAGCCGCGGGAAACGCGATATCGGCCCTGCTGTCCGCGCTTCAGGCGGGCGCCTTTGAATTGCCCACGTTCAAGAGCAAGCCCCGTCGCGATCCCCGACTCAGGCAGATCAGTCTTGCCGACCGGTTGCCCGCCGACGCGCTGGCCAGCACGCTCGCCACGGCCGCCGGCAACAATCTCGCGCGCTGGCTGACCGCACTGCCGCCGAACGAGCTCGATGCACGCAGCTACCGGCGATATCTGCAGCGGATTGCCGCACAGTCCGGATTTCGCATGCGGTTTTTTTCCGAGGCGCAACTCAAGCGCCTCGGAGCCGGCGCCTTCCTGGCCGTCTCCCAGGGCAATGCCACCCGCGATGCCGGCATCGTCCACTTGAGTCACCGCCCCGGCGGGGCGCGGGCGCCGAAACTGTGCCTGGTCGGCAAGGGCATCTGTTTCGACACCGGCGGCACCAACCTGAAGCCCCACCGGTCGATGCTCGACATGCACATCGACATGGAGGGCAGTGCCGTGGCGCTGGGTACAATGCTCGCGCTGGTGCGCACGGATCCGAAGATCGCCGTGGACTGCTGGATGGCCATCACCGAAAACCGCATCGGTCCGACCGCCAGCAAGCCTCAGGATGTGGTGCGCGCACTCAACGGCACCACCATCCAGATGATCCACACCGATGCCGAAGGCCGCATGGTCCTGGCGGACACACTGGCGTTGGCCGCGCGCAGCAACCCGGGAGCCATCATCGACTACGCCACCCTCACCGGCGCCTGCATCCATGCGCTCACCGAGCGCTACAGTGGCGCGTTCACCAACCGCATGGCTTCACGTCTTTCGATCGAGGCCGCCGGTGCGCAAAGCGGCGAACGGGTGTGGTGTTTTCCGATGGACGAGGACTTCGACGCGGACATCGAAAGCCAGGTCGCCGACATCAAGCAGTGTGCCGTCGAGGGCAAGGGTGATCACATCCTCGCCGCGCGCTTCCTCAACCGGTTCGTGCCCCCGAACATCCCCTGGCTGCACCTGGATCTTTCCGCGGGACATCGCCAGGGAGGCCTCGGCGGCATCGGCACGGACATCACCGGATTCGGCGTGCGGCTCAGCCTGCAGCTGATTGGAAACGGCTGGCCACGAACCCGGGATGCAACCTCGTGACCCAGCCCCAGACCCTGACCCTGCGCCGTCCGGATGACTGGCACGTGCACCTGCGGGATGGTGCTGCACTCGCCGCCGTCGTGGGCTTCACGGCGCGACGCTTCGGCCGCGCCATCGTGATGCCCAATCTGGCCAACCCGGTCACCACCGTTCAGGCGGCGCGGGAATACCGGCAACGCATCCTCGATGTGCTGCCGGCCGCCAGCCGCTTCGAACCGCTGATGACCCTGTACCTGCACGATGCCATGAGCCCGGCCGAGATCGATGCGGCCAGGACCAGCGGCTTCATTCATGGCGTGAAACTGTATCCGGCCGGCGCCACCACGCATTCGAGCGCGGGGGTGCGGAATCTGTCCGGACTGTCTGGCGTGATCGATCGCATGCAGGAAACCGGCCTGCCGCTGCTGGTGCACGGCGAGGTCACCGATCCGGCTGTCGACATTTTCGACCGCGAGGCGCGCTTCATCGACACGGTGCTGGCACCGCTCCTGCAAAAGTTCCAGGGCCTGAAAGTCGTGTTCGAGCACATCACCACGGGACACGCCGCACAATTCGTGCGCGACGCACGCGCCGGGGTTGCGGCCACGATCACGCCTCAGCATCTGCTGCTCAATCGCAATGCACTTTTTCAGGGTGGAATCCGGCCACACCATTACTGCCTTCCCATCCTCAAGCGCGAATCCGACCGCGTGGCCCTGCTGGAGGCTGCGACCAGCGGAAATCCGAAGTTCTTCCTGGGCACCGACAGCGCCCCACATGAGCGCGCCACCAAGGAAACCGCCTGCGGTTGTGCCGGAATCTTCACCGCCCACGCGGCGATCGAACTGTATGCGGAAGCTTTCGACTCGAACAAGAAACTTGATGAATTAGAACAGTTTGCATCCATCAACGGAAGTAATTTCTATGGTGTCCCGGTACACACTGAAACGATCACCCTGGAACGATGCGAGTGGCAGGTCCCGGCCTCCTATGCCTTCGCCGAGGGCGAGTTGATCCCCTATCGCGCCGGCACCAGCGTCGGCTGGAAACTCCGTGGGGAAACGGGTTGATGGCCGCCCTGCCCGACATCACGATGGCGACCCGCTTTCGCGGATATCTGCCCGTGGTCATCGACGTGGAGACCGGAGGGTTCAATCATCAGACAGATGCCCTGCTGGAGATCGCGGCCGTCATGATCGAGATGCACAGCGATGGGTCACTGACCCGCGGCAGGACCTTCCGCCATCACGTCCAACCCTTTCCCGGCGCCAACATGGAGCCGGCTTCGCTGGCCGTGAACGGCATCGATCCCTGGCATCCGTTGCGCCTGGCCGTCCCGGAAGCCGAAGCCCTGCAGAATATCTTCAAGGAAGTGCGGCACGCCCTGCGCGATGCGGAATGCAAGCGCGCCATTCTGGTCGGGCACAACTCGTTTTTCGATCTGAACTTCCTGAATGCCGCCGTGGCGCGCAATGATCTCAAACGCAACCCGTTTCACCCATTTTCCAGCTTCGACACGGCGACCCTGGGTGGCGTTGCGTTCGGTCAGACCGTGCTGATGCGTGCGGCACTGGCCTCGGGCCAGGAATGGGATTCAGAAGCCGCTCACTCGGCCGCCTATGACGCGGAGCGCACGGCCGATCTGTTCTGCACGGTGTGCAACCAGTTCCAGGGCGTGTTCGACGCCAGCCGGCGCCGGCTGGCTTCCATGGGTCCGCTGGAAACGGACGAAGAGTCTTCCGACCCGCGCACCTGACTTCCCGGGGCGTCGCCCGGGCGCCCCGGATCGCCCGGTCTCTCAGGCGGTGGTGGCGCCCGCCCCGGCCAGCAACTGCGGCAGCTCACCGCTGTTGTACATCTCCACGATGATGTCGCACCCGCCGACGAGTTCGCCATTCACGTACAGCTGCGGGTAGGTGGGCCAGTTCGAGTAGGTCTTGAGCGCCTCACGCACTTCCGGATCCTCGAAGATGTTGACCGTCGCGAACCGTGCCTTGCAGGCCTTCAACGCCCCCACCGCCTGGGCGGAAAATCCGCATTGCGGGAAATCCGGCGTCCCTTTCATGTAAAGCAGCACGGGGTTGTCTGCCAGCTGCTGCTTGATCCGATCCACGACCGTCATGTGAATTTCTCCTCTCCGCCTTTCTCAACCGAGATTCTTCTCGACGAACTGCCAGTTTACCAGGCTCCAGAAATGCTCCAGGTAGCTCGGACGTGCGTTGCGATAGTCGATGTAATAAGCATGTTCCCACACGTCACAGGTCAACAGCGGCACCTGACCACTGGTCATCGGGTTGCCGGCATTCGAGGTGCTGGTGATGGCCAGCGAACCGTCGGCGTTCTTCACCAGCCAGGCCCAGCCGGAGCCGAACGTACCGATGGCCGTTTCGGTGAACCGCTTCTTGAACTCATCCACGCTGCCGAAAGCCTTGGTCAACGCATCGGAAAGCTTTTTTCCCGGCGCCGCCTGCTTCGGCGTCAGGCAATGCCAGAAGAAGGTGTGATTCCAGATCTGCGCAACATTGTTGAAGATCTTGCCGGAGGATTTCTTCACCGCATCTTCCAGCGACATGTGCTCGATCTCGGTGCCGGCAATCATCTTGTTCGCATTGTCGACATAGGCCTTGTGATGCTTGCCGTAGTGGAATTCGAGCGTCTCGCGCGACATGTGCGGCTCGAGCGCTTCGCGCGCGTAGGGAAGCTCGGGAAGGGTGAATGCCATGATTGCGTTCCTCACAATATGAAAAATTTGCAGACCCGGCCGGGCGCGCCAGCCTCGATCTGCCTCCGTGGGCCGCTCACATTAGGGGACCGCGACTGCAAATTCAACCCGCAGCGCGCACCAGGGTCCGGGAATGTACAATTCGCGGCAGCGCATCCGGAATCCGCCACCACCATGACCATCCAGCCGCCCGCCGACCTCCCCGACCAGGTCGAACGCGCCCTGACCGAGGATATCGGATCCGGGGACCTGACCGCCGCGCTGATTGACGAGGCGCGACAGGGCCGCGCCCGGGTCATCACCCGGGAATCCGCCACGATCTGCGGCCGCCCCTGGGTGGACGAGACCTTCCGCCGCGTCGATCCACGCATTCGCATCACCTGGAAGATCTACGAAGGAACCCACGCCGAACCCAATCAGGTGCTGTTCGAGCTGGCGGGACCGGCTCGCGGGCTGCTCACGGGAGAGCGGACAGCGCTGAATTTCCTCCAACTCCTGTCGGCTACGGCCACCGCAGCCCACGCCTTCGCCGCGGCCGTCAAAGGCTCGGCCTGCCGGGTCCTGGATACCCGCAAGACCATTCCGGGACTTCGCACGGCCCAGAAGTACGCCACGCGCGTCGGTGGCGTCCAGAATCATCGCATGGGTCTGTTCGATGCCATCCTCATCAAGGAGAACCACATCATGGCGGCCGGCTCCATCGATGCCGCGGTGAAGTCAGCCCGGAGCAGCGCGAAGGGAGTGCCGGTGGAGGTGGAAGTGGAGACCCTCGATGAATTGCGCCAGGCCATCGAGGCAGGCGCCGACATTGCGATGGTGGACGAATTCTCCCTGGAGGACATGCGCGCGGCCGTGGCCATGAACCGCGCCGCCGCCCATCCGCTGAAGATCGAGGCTTCAGGCAGCGTCGACCTGGATCGGGTCCGGCAGATCGCCCAGACCGGCGTGGACTACATTTCAACCGGATCGATCACCAAGCATGTGCGCGCGGTGGACCTGTCCATGCGGTTCGAGTGGGCGTGACCGGGCAGGCCTTCCCGCTACGCGCTCAGCCCGCTCCCTGACCCAGCCGAATCCCGCCTTTTGCGCATTGGCCACCAATGCGGCGCGCAATGAGCGGATCGCAGGGACATCGCTGCCACGCGCCCGCACCCGCAGTGCCGCGAGCCGCGCCTCGAATGCGTAACCGGCCCAATGGCGTTGGGTCGCATCGACGGCCAGGTTTCGCAGGGTTGCCATCGCCCCATCGACTTGCCCCGCATCGGCCTGCAATTGCGCCAGCGAGATATCCAGCGTCAACACCTCCTGCCGTGCCGTGATGCCGCCGCGCTGTTCGCGCGCCTGAGCGGCAGCGCTGTCCCGCCCTGCCCCGTCGCCCAATGCGTCATCGCACAAGGCAAGCAAGGCCTGCGCCGTCGCGATGCCGGGCGCTTCCTTCTGGGCATCCCAGCTCTGCAAGGATTTCGAAAGCTCCTCGCGCGCCTTGTCCCAATGATCGCGGCCCATCGAAATCTGGCCGATCACCAATTCCGCGTTGGCGGCATTGAACTCATCCCGGGCCGCGATGGCCTGTTCCTCGATCCGCTTCAACGAAGCCGCTGCGGCGTCCACATTGCCCCGGTCCAGCGAGATCTGTGCGCACTCGAAATCAGTGGTCAATTTCCCTGAAGCGTCGGCAATTCCGAGGCGCACTTGTCGAGCCTGTGAGCAGGCCTCGGCCGCATCCCCCAGTTGCCCGCGGATCCGCAGCAGATCGGCGTAATAAGTGAGGGCAAAGGCCAGGTGCGTACGCCTTCCGGTCTGCCGGTCCAGTTCGATGGCTTGACGATACATCGACAGGGGTTCCTCGCCGACCGACTCATCCGCCAGTACCGTGGCAAGGCCTGTCAGGGACCAGGCCTGGCGCTCCGGGTCATTCGTCTCCCTGCCAATTGCCAGCGCCTGCCGCAGAGCAGCTTCGGTGCCGTCACGATCTCCGGCCGCCCACAACATCCGTGAAAGATTGTCGTAGATGGCAGCCTCACCGCCCAGATCACCAACGCCCTGATAAATTGCCATGGCGCGTTGATAGGCTTCGCGCGCGGCAGCCTGCTGATTGCGTTCGACCATCAGATTGGCCAGGTTCTGCCAGGTCATCGCTTCGCCGTGAGGGTTGCCGATCCGCCGGTAATCGGCTGCCGCGGCACGCAGCAGTGATTCCGCTCCAGGTGCCTGATCCAGTGCAATTCCGAGTCTCATTCCCGCTTCGGCGATCAAACCCGTTTCGCCCCGGCGGCGCGCCTGCGCAAGAGCCAGCCGTGCATGAGGAATCACCGCGGCATCGTTGCCACGCGCGGATTCCAGCTTCGCGGCGGCGAGTTCCACGCGCGGATCCTGGTCCAGTTCGGGCCGCCTGCGCGCTTCCTGCAGGGCGGCCTGCGCCGGGCCATACTCGGCCGCATCGATCAGGGCCTCGACCCAGCCCAGACGATAGTCGGGATTGTTCGGGCGCAAATCCGACAACTCGCCGCTCCAGGTCACCTTCTGTTTGACCTCGCCCTCCAATGCCGCCTGCTGCGCGCGGATCTGCAACTGCATTTCTCGCGGCAGATCGTCCGCATATTGTGCCGCCTGCCTGGCGGCTGCCAGCGCCTTGACCCGATACCCCAGCATCGACCATGCACGTGCAAGCAGCAGGTGGGCCGGCGCATACCCCGGAGACTGTGCAATCACCTGCAGCAGCTCGTCGCGGGCCCGCGCGGCATCGTACTGATCCAGCGCCTGCAGGGCGAAGCCGAAGTGCCGTGCAACCTCCGCCGTCGGGGGCTGTGCAGCCGCCAGTTGGCCAACCGCAGACGCATCGGCCGAGAGTCCCCCGAAATGGCTGCGCAACTCGCTGCCCATCGAAGCGATCAGGTGCGGCAGATCGTTCACCGCGGCTACGTGCGACAGCGTGGCAAGGGACTTGCCCCTCTTCGCATCCTGCAGCGTGAGGTCGACGCGCAATTGCGGTGCGTCCGTGCTGCCCGAAACCAGATAGGCGCCACTCAACACGTAATGTGCACCGATCCTTTGTTGCAGTGTCGCAAGGCTCGTGGGCCCATACCCGCCCGCATCCGGTGCGGGTAAATCTGCGCGTGCAGGCCGTACCAGTTCTTCGGGTACCGCGTGCAGCTTGCCGTCAGCGGCCACTTCGGTGGCCAGCATCTGTTCCAGCGCCGGGCCGACCCAGCCATCCTTGGCATTGCCGGAAAGATTATTGAAATCCACGATGGCCACGGCACCCGCGTCCGCCGCCCCGGAAACAGTCTCGTGGCCAGCCGGGACCCGCCCGAACGGGTACAGGCCAACGACGGCCAGGGTGACGACCCCGGCACCCAGGGCGGCAACGGCCAGGCCGGCGTAGGTCACCCGCGAGCGGCGCTGGGCGCCCGGTTCGATGGTCTTTGACGATGTTGCGACGGGAGTTGCTGATATCGAGGCAATGAGCTGCACCGGGGCGACGAAGCGGTAGCCCAGCTTGGGCACGGTCTGGATGAAGCCGCTTTCCTCCTCGCCGTCACCTAGTGCGCGGCGAATCAGCCAGATGTGCTTGGTGAGGTTGGATTCGTGTACGAAGCCGCGCGGCCAGATGGCCTGCATCAGCTCGTCCTTGCTGACCACATGACCTGCCTGCACCACCAGCAGAACCAGCGTGTCGAAGACCTTCGGCGTCAGGATCACCGGCCTGCCGCGGACAATGAGACGGTGTTCTCGCGGATCGAGCTCGCAGTCGGCGAAACGATAAATCGTTGATTCCTTCGCCAAATCCAAGCTTCAACCTCCCTCCGGAAGCCGGAAACAATTCTGCCATAAAAATGCCAGAGCGCCGGAAGCGACAATTCTCCCCCGACCGGCCCAGATTCACGCCCCATGAAGGGGTTCTGCCACATCGCGCTGCTTGCGTGGACGATCGTCCTCCCCGCCTGCCAGCGCGCCAATACCTCAATGGCGCCGCCCACGATCGACTGGCGCACCAGTCCGCTCGATCTGAACCTTCGCGGCATGAACGGCAAGCGCTACCGGTTTCACTGCCCAGCCGGCAAGCCCGTACCGGAATCGGTGACTGGCAGCGGTCCCTACACCGACGCTTCTGCAATCTGCGGAGCCGCCGCGCACGCGGGTGCCATCGATGCACAGCGCGGCGGGACGGTCATGATCCAGATCCTGCCTGGCCAGAACGGGTACCGCGGAAGCACCCAGAACTTCATCCGAAGTGCTGACTACACCCACCCCTGGGGTGGAAGCTTTGCCGTGCTGTCGATTGCGAATTGAAGGACGCATGAAACCATCGATCACGACCCTGCTCGCCTGCCAGATCGCCACCGGATCCGCCGCAGCGACAGCAATCGGCTCCCCCGACTTCCGATCAACCCGACGACGAACCCTGTCACAAATCCGAGGAGAAACGACAATGAAACCAACATCTTCCAAAATGCTTGCGGCCCTCGCTTGCTCAGTCGTGCCGTTCGCGCTCAGCAGCGCCGCGACCCCGCAGTCCAGCGCCTTCTCACCCACCGATCCACTCGGCAAGTTCGTCGGGAGCGGGACCTGCACCGGCGAGATCATGGCGATGGGCAAGAATCCGGGGCGTGCCATCACCGGCAAGCTCCACAGCGAGATGGATCTCGACGGTCACTGGGTCGCGATCCATTTCGACGAAGATCGCACTGCAGGCAGCCGGAAGCCTTTCAGCATCGTGCAATACATCGGGTACGACCCCGCGAAAAAGCACTACGTCACAGTGATGTTCGACAATACCGGGTCCGGATACATCACCGGTACCAGTCCAGGCTGGGAGGGCGACAGCATCACGTTCGAGGAGTCTGTCCTGATGCGCGATGGCAAGCATGTTGCCTCCCGCGACACTTTCATCAGCAAGGCCAACGGAACGATGAGCCACACCGGATGGATGAAAGACGCAAGCGGCCAGTGGATCAAGGGCGAAGTGGAAACCTGTCACATCGAGTCCTGACGGGATGCGCCGCGATCCGCCTCCGGGCGGGTCGCGGCAACCTTCTGAACCCGAGGCTCGCATCGTGAATGCAATCCCCAACAGACGCCCGTGGAATTTCGAACACCGCTTCTTTCTGGTCGCCCTCGTCGTGCTCTTCGCCGTGGTCTTCGCCGGCTTCGCACGCACCTACTACCTGAAATTCCTGTTCGGAACTCCGGCACTGCCATGGCTCATGCAATTGCATGGCGCATTGATGACATCATGGTTCGCGTTGTTCTTCACGCAGACATGCCTGATCGCCTCGCACCGATTGCAATGGCACAAGAGGCTAGGCGTGCTCGGTGCGATGCTGGCACTGGCCATCCTCATGATCGCGCCGATCGTCCTCGTGAATAGCGTCGATCGCGAATTGCACACGCCACAGGGTAACCCGGCCATTACGGTAATCTTCGGCTTCGATCTGATGATTCTGGTCGATTTCGCGTTGCTGGCAGGCAGCGCCCTGGCATTGCGACGGCGCAGCGGCTTCCACAAGCGGCTGATGTTGCTGGCCACGTGCAGCATCATCATGCCGGCGATCGGACGGTTGCCGATCAGCCCAAACACCATGGAAGCCGTGTTTTACGCCTGCGTGTTCGTGCCGGTGATAGTCGACACCGTGCTCCATCGCCGCCTGCATCCCGCATTCGGCTGGGGCGCTCCGCTGCTCGCCGCCACGGAGGTCATGGCAGTCCTCGGCGCACGAACACATGCGTGGCATGACTTCGTGGTGCGCTCGTTCGCATGACGCCGCCAGAACCATGCGTCGGCGATTCCGCATCGTCGACGACTGGCCGATTCCTGCCTTTCGAGCACCGCCATCATCTCATCGCCAGCGTCACAGTCCTTGCGCTGGTAATGTGGACCCTCGCGCGCATTTTCCATTTGAAGACCTGCTTCGCAATGCCCGCGCTGCCGTGGCTGCTGCACGTCCACGGAATCGTGATGACCGACTGGATGATCCTGCTGTGCCTCGACGGCTTCGTGCTTTTGATTGCAGCCGTCGACACCTTTCGCCAGTGGCGATTGCACCCCGTGTTCGGATGGGGTGGCGGTGCATTCATCGTGACGCAAACACCAGACTGGGTCCAGTTTGGTGCCCGGCTGCTTTCCTGATCCTCGTCAATCCAACCAAAGCCCAATGGAGACCCCGACCATGAACACGCAACTTCCCGGCATGCTTCCTTTCACCCGGGTGGGTCGTGCATCAAGCACCTGTCTCGCCCTCGCATTGCTGATGCTGGCCGGTGGCTGCGCGCGAGGCTCGTTCGATCCAACGACCGAGGCCGGGAAATTGCTGCAACGGGATGCCGAGTGGGCCGATGCCGCCGCGGCCGGCAGGGACGTGGAGAAGATCGTCTCGTACTGGAGCGACGACGCGCTGGTGATCGAGCCCGGGCAACCCGTCTACGAGGGCAAGGCGGCGATCCGCGCGTATGTGGTAGCCAGCCTGGGCACGCCCGGCTTCAAGATCCATTGGGTATCCCGAAATCCGGTGTTCTCCCAGGATGGAACCATGGCCTGGATGCGCGGCGAGGACGAGATCTCGGCTCCCGGTCCCGACGGCAAGGTAGTGGCACTGCACCTGCGCGGCGTCAGCATCTGGCGTCGCGACACGGACGGCGTCTGGCGCTGCGTCGTCGATATCGCCAACGCTCCACCAGCGGCGGCCCCTTAGCGCACACTGGGCCACGCAAACCCATTATTGAACCCCACGTTAGGAGAAAATCCATGAACCGGATCGCCATTTCGTTAACCACCGTGCTGCTCGCATCCGTACCGGCCCTCGACGCGCAAGCCGATCAGGCGGCCTGCGACGCAATCCGTGCCGCCTGTGTCGCCACCGGCAGCACCGACGCCACGATCTGGGTTTCGAAAGCTTCAGGCCATCTGCTGCGCGAAGAGGAAGACGGCGACATTACCGGCAACGGCAAAGGGCACATTTCCTGTCGCTGGAGTTCGACGCCGTGACCGCCAGCGAACTCACCGCACGATTTCCAGGAGACAAGATGAAAGCCGTCAAACCATTCTTCCTCATGATTCTCGCCGCATTTGCGGGCTGTATCCTTGCACAACCGGTACGGGCCGACGAAGCCTCGTGCAAGCCGGTTACCAATGCCGCGGAGAGACTGGCAAGAACGCCCTACCACGAAGTGTCCGCGACGGATGGCAAGCCCTTCGAAAAAATCTATACGACCACAACCTTGTCCATTCGAATCAGCAACGGAGAGTGGATGACCATGCCGATGACGCCGCAGGAGCTTCTCGAATCCTTGCACAAAGCCGGTTCCTATTCGAACTGCAAGGCGTTGCGAACAGAAATCGTCGATGGCCAGCGGGCGACAGTCTATATCGCGCACCGCACCTCCCCCGGCACGTCGGCCTTTAGCCAGGCGGACCAGATCTGGATCGCCGCGAGTGGGCTGACACTGAAGGCAATTTCAGAAGTGCAAGTACAAGGTCGAAAGATCCACGCGGAAACGCACGTGACGTACGCCAACGTGCAGGCGCCGACGGGAGCACAGTGATTTCATGAAGGTGCAAGTGCTGTCGAGCATTGGTGAACACCGCTTCTACGTCGCCACCGCGATCGGCGTGATCATCGTGGTGCTGGCGGGCTTCAGCATCGACCTTCCATTGCTGTCGCACCCGGAACGCATGACCGTGCTGGTGCGCATGCACGGGGTAATCATGCTGACCTGGATCGCCCTGTTCTTTGCGCAGGCGCTTCTGGTCGCGCGCCACCGCGTGGACATTCACATGCGCCTCGGAGTATTCGGGGCCGCCCTGGCGGTTGCGGTCGTCATAGCCGATACCGCAACGTTGATCACCGCCAGCCGGCTCGGCGAAGAACATATGCCGCCGCACATGTCCGCGCCGCTGTTCCTGGCGTTGGGGGTGTTCAACCTGTGTACATTCGCCGTGCTGGTCGGCACGGCAATCGTCCTTCGCAAGAGGCGCGGCGACTGGCACAAGCGCTTGATGCTGCTGGCCGTGCTCCTGTTGCTGGATGCCGCGGTGGCACGCTTCATCACCCACTACACGCCGTGGACAGTGGATCCCTCCACAGTGCGCAATGTCCTCGTCCTTGCCTGCGTCGCTGTTGACACGTTTCGCATTCGCCGCCTGCACCCTGCCTTCATGGTCGGCGGAGTGCCGGTGATCGCCAACGACTACATCGCGACGTGGACGGCAGGTACGCCTGTGTGGCTGCATTTCACCGGTATGTTGCTGACTTGAGAGGAAGCATCGCATGAACTCTGTTCTTCGACTGGCGTCGTGCTGGATCATTGCCCTGCAGACCGGCTCCAATCATGGCGAATTGCTCGCACGCAGGCTCGGCGCGCTCCGGTTAGCCGCAGAACCACCGTCAAAACCTGGAAACTGCTACGCTCCGGAGCATGCGACCGGCTGCCTGTGACCCCACCCTGATGCCCGGAGAGCGCGCGGCGGCGCCGCGCTGAGGCACGTCCATGCTGCGAAGGGCAAGGGATGGTGCGCTGGCGTGGATCAACGCCGTGACCAGCCGCCTCGGCGACACCTTCGTCCATGTGTGGGACCGGGTCCAGCGCAGTTACCGCCGCCCACTGGCAAAGGTGGCGCTCAGACTCGGCTTCGCCTTCTATCCGCTGCTGACCCTGTTTGCCTTGGGCTGGCTGACCTGGGACTGGACTCATGATCGCAGCCTTGCCGCGGCGGAGGATGCGGTGTTCGACAAGGTGATCGCCTGGCGACTTGCGCAGCCTGCACCCTCGGGCAGGGTGGTGGTGGTGGAGATCGACGAGTGCTCCATCAATCATTTTCGCGCACTCGGTGAAGGCGGCTGGCCCTGGCCGCGCTCACGCCATGCCGACCTGCTGAATGCGTTGGACCGCGCCGGGGTTCGCGCCGCTGGATACGATGTGATGTTTTCCGATCCCTCACCCATCGATCCGCAGTCCGACGCCATCCTGGATGCCATGGCGCAGGGAGCCAACGGCCGTTTTGTCTTCGCCGCCGCGCGCCTCGATGCCGGCTACGACACGGACTCCAGGCTCCATGCCTCGCAGGCGCCCTCCGCATTCCCGATAGTCGCACAACCCCGCAGCGACCCCACCGTCGCCTTGCTGCTGCCCTACGGTGATGCCATGCGACGCAATGCCGCGCTGGTGAACATGGAACGTGGCAGCGATGGCATCGTGCGCGACCTGCCCATGCGCACAGCGATCGGCGACTGGGCGATCCCCTCCCTGGCGCTGCGCCTGACCGCCGGTCCGAAGCCGGCTGACATGGCGCAATATCCTGATCACATCCGCATCAACTGGCGCAGGCGCTCACCGCTCCCTACCATCAGCGCCGCCAATCTGATCGAAGGCAAAATGATCTGCGGGGACCCCGCTCGACCGCTGCCTGACCTTGCGGGCCGCACCGTACTGATCGGCTATACGGCCGCCGGGCTCAACGACGCCAAACCCACACCGGTCAATCTGGCCATGCCGGGCGTCGCCGTGTACGCCGAAGCCGTCGAAGCGCTTCTCAACCACACGGCGGTGTGGATGCCACCGCCAGGCGCCAAGTACCTGCTGGCGGCACTGCTGGTG
Organism: Steroidobacteraceae bacterium; assembly: GCA_044226785.1. Taxonomy (GTDB): domain Bacteria; phylum Pseudomonadota; class Gammaproteobacteria; order Steroidobacterales; family Steroidobacteraceae; genus TMP-86. Next base: position 36,925 of record JBGAGK010000022.1, read on the forward strand.
CTGTTGACCGGTTACTCGTTCTTCAGAGGCGAACCTGCCTGGGAACTGGATGAGATCTTTGTCGCCGGCAACCTGGTGCTGCTGCTGGTCGCCTTCATCGGCATCAGCTTCTTCTCCGTATTTCTCGACATCTTTGCAGCACTGGGCTTCACCGGTCTGTTCTTCGGCCTGTGCCGAAGCTACGCCAAGACACAGCGCGGCTATGCCATCGGCAACGACGATTACCGCACGGAGTTCGATCCCCAGAGCGCGCCCTGGCTGGCGCTGGCACGGGTCCGCTTCGTACCCGATCGCGGCCTGCACCCACGGCAGGTACATCGACGGCTGCGCGAATTCCGCCGCCGCCTGCGCCGCTTCATGTATCGGGGTACCGAGGCCGTGGCCCTGGATTGCGTGGTCGAATACGACACCTGGTTCTGGAATGCGCTGATGGATGTCACGGTGTTCATCTGGGGCGGGACCGACCGCGCCTCAGCCATCGCGGCCGCGGAACGCGAGCTCGACGCCCTTTACGCCTGCCTGCTGTTGCAGGATGCAGTGTTGCCTGACGATGGCAGCGTGCGTGTGGCGCTGGTCACCGAATGCATCGACGCCGAGGAAGCGGCCGTGAATGCGCGGGCACGGGTCAGCGCTGCGGTGGGTGCAGCCCTGCACGCTCCGGCCGAAGAACCGCTGCGCGCATGCAACCGGTTCGGTGCTGAATCCACCCCGGGGACATCGATCCATCCCACGCAAAGCGCCTGAGCCCGCCCGCTCCCGGGCGGCTCATGGGCTGTGCTATCGTGCCGCCATCAGGAGAGCAACATGCGCCGCATGATCACATTGGGTTTGGTGGCCAGCGTGCTCGCAGCGGCCCTGGCCATGACCGCCCAGGCCGCGAGCTGGCCGGCGGAAGTGCTCAAACCTTCGGTGGAGGTTCACGGCCAGGCCGATTTCAGCTCACCGGTGGTCGCCAAGCTGGCGCACAAGACCCACCTCGTCATCTCGGATCAGCAAGGCCTGTGGTTCCGGGTCACGCTGGCCGACGGAACCAGCGGCTACCTGCGCGTCAACGAAGTACGCATCGCCGAGACGAAGAAACCGGGCGACAGTGCGCTGGACATCCTGATGACCGGCCGGTCCGGCAGCGGACGTGTCACCGAAACCGCCGGCGTGCGCGGGCTCGACGAGAGCGACTTGCAGGCGGCTTCGTTCAATGCGGCCGAACTCCAGAAGATGGAGGGAAATCGTGTCGCGGCCGATGTCGCCGAACAATACGCTCAGCAGCAGGGCTGGCATGCGATATCGATTCCCTGGGCCAATGAAGCGGATGGGAAGGACGCCGGCTCGTCCAGACATGGTCTGGGGCAGGCCCTGGCCAAGACGCGCGGCCTGCTCAAATCCCTGGGCGGCAAGCTGCAGGAGCTGGGGGAAGCGGGGGAAGCCGCTGCGCCCGCCTCGGACCAGGATGAGGCCCAGGAGGAGCTGGCACTGGGTCCGATGATCGCCGGCCGCGTGCTGGGCGCACGACCCCTGTGGGCAAACGCGCAAGCACAGCACCGCATCAACGTGATCGGCCGCTGGCTGGCGTCCCAGACTTCCCGCCCGAACCTGCCGTGGACCTTCGGTGTCATCGACACCCTCGAGATCAACGCCTTCGCCGCGCCCGGCGGCTACATCCTGATGACCCGAGGGCTGTATGAACTGGCCGACGGCGATCAGGAGCTTGCGGCGGCGCTGGGGCATGAAATCACCCATGTGGTACAGCGCGACCAATACCATGTGATCCGCAAGCAGCAGATGATGTCGGCCGCGAAGAACATCGCAAGCAGTGAAATCCAGACCGGTGGAGGCAAGGCTGCCAGCCTGGCCCGGGACTACGTGGAAAAAAATGGTGCCGCCATCCTCATGACCAGCCTGGACCGCAGCGCCGAGTATCGCGCCGATGAAAATGCCGAGCTGTATCTTGCGCGTGCGGGCATGGAACCCCTGTCACTGTATGCGATCCTGCAGAAGATGCTCGCCGTGGGCACCACCACCGGCGGGCTCGCGCAGCTGTACAAGACCCATCCGTCACTGGATGACCGGCTCGGCCGGCTGGATCAGTTTGATGCCAGCAAGCTTCGAGCCGGCAAGGCCCGGGGCTGAAACAGAAGGAGGATTTCCCATGGGATTCGCACTTTCCGACATGCAACTCCAGAGCACAGCCTTTGCCGCGAACGGCATGATTCCCCGAAAGCACACCGGCGAAGGCGATGACGTCGCGCCGGCCCTGTCCTGGACCCGTTTGCCCAAGGGCACCCAGTCTCTGGCCCTGGTCGTTCACGATCCGGATGCACCCCTGATCTCAGGCAACAACTACGGTTTCGTCCATTGGGTGCTCTACAACATTCCGGCGAATCTCGCCGCGCTGCCCGGAGGCGTGCAAGGCTATACGAGCGGCGTCAATGATTTCGGCCATGCACGCTACAACGGGCCGATGCCGCCCCCGGGCCACGGCATGCACCACTACTACTTTCTGCTGTTTGCACTCGATGAGGATCTGCGACTCGCAGCGGGTCTGACGATGTGGCAGCTGCTCGAGAAAATCGGACCTCACGTCATCGGGATGAATCGGCTGGTCGGGACCTACGAGCGGCGCGCAGCCTCCTGACGGTTCGCACTTTGGCTTCCACGTCGGCTCTTGGCACATGGCCGACACAGTTCATTGCCAGATCCCTGCTACCCAGATGATAGGTACTGGCAAGGCAGAAATCCCCTTCACCCTACAAGTCATTCAATCCGGGCACATCTCTGATATCATCCTTACCATAAAGTAAGGAGCGCGCAATGTCGTCCGCAACAGTTACAAGCAAGGGACAAATCACCCTTCCGAAGAGCGTACGGGAACGGCTGGGCATCGAGGCGGGTGACCGGATCGAGTTCATCGAGTCGGAGCAAGGCTTCATGGTGGTTCCGGCCACGCGCGACATTCGCTCACTGAAGGGAATCGTGGATTCGCACAAGAAACCGGTGAGCCTCAAGGACATGAACGAGGCCATCAGGAAGATGGGACGGATTTCATGATTGGCCTCGACACGAACGTCGTCGTCCGCTATCTCACGCAAGACGATCCCAGGCAATCGCAGATTGCCGCGCGATTGATGGAGAAGACACTCAGCGCGGGAGAACCCGGCTTCATCTCACTGGTTGTGCTGGCGGAAATCGTCTGGGTCCTGGTATCCCTGTATTTCGTGGACAGGGCAGGCATTGTGCAAGTCGTGAGCGGCCTTTTGACCACCGAACAACTTCGAGTGGAGTCCGCAGAACTGGTGTGGCGGGCCAAGCGCCGATACGAAGCCTCGAAGGCGGATTTCAGCGACGCCCTTGTCGCGGAATGCGCCCTTGCTGCGGGCTGCAAGCGATCAGTTACTTTTGACCGGTCGGCAGCCGCAACCTCCGGCTTTGACCTGCTTGCCTAGCCCAACCAACAGATTCAAACAATCCTTCAGGCGCTGTTCGCCGCCTTGAGCACCCGCTGGGGCATGGAGATGCCGTAACCCTGCGCGTAGTCGACCCCGATGCTGCGCAGCATGTTGATGATCTCTTCGTTCTCGGCGAACTCGGCGATGGTGCGCTTGCCGGTCAGATGTCCGATCTCGTTGATCGAGCGCACCATTTCGCGGTCGATCGGATCGTGCAGGATCTCCTTCACGAAGCTGCCGTCGATCTTGAGAAAATCCACGGGAAAGTGCTTCAGGTATCCGAACGAGGACAGCCCGGTGCCGAAGTCATCCAGCGCAAACTTGCAGCCCAGTTCTTTCAGCGCCTGGATGAACCGGTTGGCCTGGGAGAAGCTGGCGATGGCGGCGGTCTCGGTAATCTCGAAACAGATCTTTGTGGCATCGAGGCCGCTGCGATGAAACTGGTCGATCACGAACGGCAGGAATTTGTCATCGCCCAGGCTCTGTCCCGACAGGTTGATCGAGCACATGGCCAGTTTCTCGCGCTCATCGGCCTCGCTCACCAGCCAGCGCAGCGCATTCTCGATGACCCAGCGGTCGATGTTCGGGGTGATGCCGTAACGTTCAGCCGCAGCGATGAAGTTGTCCGGCGCCACGATCTTGCCCTGCTCGTCCCGCATGCGCAGGAGCAATTCGTAGTGCGTCCCCGTCTCATTGCCTTGCAGGGGCAGGATGGTCTGACGGAACAGCTCGAACCGGCCCTCTTCCAGCGCGGTGTTGATGCGCGCCGCCCACTGCATCTCACGTCGCCGGCGCATCAGGTCGAGATCGTTTTCCTCGAAGCTGTGGACGCGGTTCCGCCCGGCCTCCTTCGCCGCCTGGCAGGCGCTGTCCGCCGCCGACAGGACCGAGGCCACATCGCCATTGTCGGCCGTGATGGGCACCACACCGACACTTGCACCCAGACGGAACGTGCGTTCCTCCCATGTGAACTTGAAATTTCGCACCGCATCGCACAGCGTCTCAGCCGTTCTCATCGCATCATCCAGCGAGCAGCTCTCCAGCAGGATGCCGAACTCATCGCCGCCGAGGCGCGCCAGGGTGTCGCGCCAGCGCACTTTGGACTTGAGCAGCGCGCCCACCTGTCCGAGCAGCGCATCCCCCGCGCTGTGCCCGCAGCTGTCATTGACGATCTTGAACTGGTCGATGTCGAGGCAACACAGGGCATAGGAAGTCTCGCGGGCCTTGGCACTCTTCAGCGCCCGCTCCAGCCTGTTTTCGAATTCCCGCCGGTTCACCAGGCCCGTCAGCACATCGTGGCTGGCGTGGTAGGACAGGCGTCGGTTCAGCTCGCGTGCTTCGCTCACGTCATGGAACACCAGCACGCCGCCCGACACCGCGCCGCTCCCATCCCGGATCGGTGAGGCTGTGCTCTCCACGTAGATCTCGTTCCCGTCGCGCCGGATCAACAACATCGGCCGCACCGACTTGATCGAGCGCGTCCGCCGGATCGCCACCGCCAGCGGATTTTCCAGGGGTTCGCAGGTCTCCTCGTGGAAGGCCCGGTAGATCTCCTCGATGGCGCGGCCCTGGCTGTCCTCGAGGCGCCAGCCGGTCAGCGCTTCGGCCACCGGATTGAGGTAGTCCACCACGCCCCTGGAGTCGGTGGTGATCACCCCATCGCCGATGCTCTGCAGGGTGATCTGCGCGCTCTCCTTCTCCCGGAACAGCGCATCCTCGTACAGCTTGCGCTCGGTGATGTCGAGCTCCACGCCCACGAGGCGTATGAGCCTGCCCTTCTCATCCACCCGGGCCTTGGCGCGACTGATCACCCAGCGCCACTCGCCGTTGGCGTGCCGCATGCGGTGCAGGCTCTCGAACAGCGGAGTCTTGCCGGCCACATGATCGCGGATGGCCGCCTGCACGCGTGACATGTCGTCCGAGTGCACCAGCGTGCGCCAGTCCGGCGCCGTGCCCACGGTTTCATCGTCATAGCCGAGCATCGTCTTCCAGCGCGGCGACATGTAGACGCGATTGTGCAGGGTATCGAAATCCCACAGTCCATCGTTGGCGCTGTACAAGGCAAGCTCGTTGCGTTCTTCCAGATCCTTGAGACTGGCCTCGATGCCGATGCGGGTCAGCCCCGCCGCGAGACTCGAACCCAGGAGCTTGAGCAGCAGATGGATCTGTACGTCGAAGCCCTCCTGGGGATGGGCCCAGGTGAGTCCCAGAAACCCGGCCGGCCGGCCCTCCAGGAAAAATGCGATCATCAGCACGCAGCCCACGTGCAGCTCGTCCCAGTGCCGGGCATCCTGCGCCTGTTCGCTGCGGGGCTGGGAGCTATCCCTCAGCTCATAGAGCCGCAGGTGCGAAAGTCGCGAAACCAGCCAGGGAAAACTCTCCAGACTCTGCCCGTTCAGCTGCTCGGGATTGCCGCCGACGAGCATGGACCGCGCAACCTGCGTGCCGGTGAAGCAGTGCTTCGCCGGATCCAGTCGGGTGATGAACGCGGCATCGGCCTGGGTTGCCTCCCTCAGCACCTCCAGATCATTGCGGATGCAGGCACTCACGGTCTCCGCGGTCATGGACTGGAAATCCACCGCGATCTTCGTGCATACCGCATCCAGTCCCAACGCCAGCCGACGACCGGGCCTGGACCAGACCTGCGGTGACAGGACGTCAGAGGCGGTGAATTCGCCCGGCGAATCCCTGGTAATTGTGGGCATGCGTGCCGGATTTTCGCACAGCTCGTGAGGACAATCCAGTAAGCCTATGATGCCAAAGCACTTAGGGCACGCCTCTGAAGCTCTCCCAGGCGCAACTCCAGATCACCCTGCCAGCGCTGCAGGGCAGCCGCATCCAGGACCTTGGGAATCTGGACCGGCTCACCGATGATCACGGCAATGCGTGCAAAGGGCCAGGGGATGATGAAGCGGTCCCATTGCACCTGCCAGGCACGTGAGGCGGCGAAGGCCATGGGAATGATGGGGCGCTGGGACATCTGCGAAAGCAGGATCGCGCCCGGCTTGAAGACGAAGGGCGGCCCACGCGGCCCGTCGGGCGTGATGCAGGGCGAGACCTGTTCCTTGACCAGCGCCTGATAGTAATCCCGCAGCGCCCGTGCTCCGGTATGCGAGGAAGAACCCCGGATGACCGAAGCACCGGCGCGTTGTACGGCCAGGGCGCCGATCTCGCCATCGACGGACGGGCTGATCAGGAACCCGAGATTGACCCCCTCCCGGCGCATCCCCAGAAGCACCTTGACGCAGAACAGCTGTTGTTGATGCCAGTAGACGGGTATGAAGGAAGGGGCTCGTGTCAGCGCCGCACGAATGTGCTCCTCACCCTCCAGCCGCACCAGGCGGCTCCAGGCCCACACCATGCGCACCAGTACAAGACCCGTCGGCACAATCATCCGGTACAGGAGCATCCGGCCTCGCGTGAGCCGGCGCAGCGAGCGTGTCTGCTGCTCGTAGATCGTGTTGCGCAGCCGGGCCTTGTCCTGATCGTCCATCGCTGCGCATTGTGGGAGACCAGGGATGGCTCGCGCAAGGATTCGCTCGGGTACAATGCGAGCATGCCAACTTCCAGCACCGCGCCCCAGGCGGCGCGCCAGTTCGACATCGGCGCCACGGACGAGTCCCTGGCCTTCATGCGCGAATGCTTCCCCGTCTACGGCGACACCTATCGTGTGTTCTCCCCGGCCCGCGGAAGCTTCGACTACGTGATCAACGGCCCCGAGGACGTGAAGCGGGTGATGCTCTCCAACCACCGCAACTACACCAAGGGCGGAGGCATCGACCGGGTGCGCCTGCTCCTGGGAAACGGCATCATGTGCAGCGAGGGCGAGTTCTGGCGCCGCCAGCGTCGCATGATGCAGCCGGCCTTCCATCGCCGGGTCATCGCCCGGTTCAATGAACTGATCGGCTCGTTGAACGAGAAGTATGCAGACCGCTGGGCCGCGCTTGCCGCCCGTGGCGAACCAGTCAACATGACCCAGGAGACCAGCGAACTGACCCTGGAGATCGTACTGGGATCGATCTTCGGTCGTGACCTCGAGCGCATTGCGCAGGTGCATGGCGGCAACCCGTTCGATGTGGTGCACAACGAGCCGATGCGCGACCTGAAATTCGCCTTCCGCTTCCGCTCGCTTGGGAAACTCGTGGCCGAGGTCATGCAATGGCGCCGCACGGAAGGTGGGGAGCACTTCGATTTCCTGGCCATGCTCATGGATGCGCGCGACCGCGAGACCGGTCAGGCCATGGACGATCGGGAGCTCATCGACGAAGTCCTGACGCTGGTGGTCGCGGGGCATGAGACCACGGCGGCGGCGCTGACGTGGACCTGGTATCTGCTCAGCCAGCACCCCGACGTACAGGCGCGGCTCCAGCACGAGGCTGACTGCGCGCCCGACACGACCGCCCCGACCCTGGACCAGGCCGAATCACTCCCCTACTCGCACCAGGTGGCCCAGGAATCCCTGCGCCTGTTTCCGCCGGGCTGGCTGCTGGCCCGGCGCACCATCGAGGCTGATCAGCTGGGCGGATACGAGGTACCGCCCCGGTCGGAAGTCTTCATCTGCCCCTATCTGCTGCACCGGCATCCCGATCACTGGGAGAATCCGGAGCGGTTCGATCCGGACCGGTTTGCCTCGTCCGACGCGGTCGAGCGGCACCGGTTCGCCTATGTGCCGTTTGCGGTCGGCCCGCGCCATTGCATCGGCGAGGGCATGGCCATGTACGAGATCCTGGTGCATCTGCAGCGCATGGCACGGCGCTTTACCATCACCCGCGCGGACGATGCACCCGTCGAACTGGAAGCGCAGGTGAACCTGCGGCCCCGCACCCCTCTGATGATGCGAGTGACGAAGCGATGAACTACGAAACCCTGGTCGACATCCTGGAAAACAACCGCACGGTCGATCGTGCGATCACCTATGTGCTCGGGGAGAACGAGGAACGCCGTGTAAGCTTTGCCGAGGTGCATGCGCGCGCACTCGGCATCCTGCATCACCTGCAGGCCATGGGCGCCCAGCGGGGCGAGAAGATGATCATCTTCCTGTCCAGCAATGAGCAGTTCATGGACGGCTACTGGGCGGCCGTATGCGGTGGCATCGTACCGGTGCCGCTGGCCGTGGGCATCAGCGACGAACATCGCCACAAGCTGCTGCGGATCGCGGCGAAGCTGGGTGCGCCGCTCCTGTACACCGATCGCAAGAGCCTGGAGCGGCTGGCCACGCTGGCGGCGGAAAGCGGCCAGCAGGAACTGTTCGACCGGCTCAAGGTCCGCACGTTCCTTGCCGACACGATCACCGACATCTCGAAGGCAGGCAAACTCCATCGACCCTCCCCCGAGGACATCGCCTTCATCCAGTTCTCCTCGGGATCCACCAGCGAACCCAAGGGTGTGGTGCTTACGCACGCAAACCTCGTGGCGAACATGAAGGCCTCGATCCAGCAGGGCCGGTTCAGCGAGCAGGACATCACCCTGAGCTGGATGCCCCTGACTCACGACATGGGGCTGATCGGGTTCTATCTGAACCATTTCACCGCCCGGGCGCAGGTCCACATCATGCCCACGGACCTGTTCGTGCGTCGCCCGCTCCTGTGGCTGCAGACCTGCTCGAAAAAGCGCGTGACCATCACCTGCTCTCCGAACTTCGGCTATCGGCATCTGCTGAAAGTCCTGGGTGATCGCAAACTCGAGGGTGTGGATCTGTCCAGCGTCCGGCTCATCTTCAACGGCGCGGAGCCGATTTCGGTGGAGCTGTGCAACGAGTTCATGGGCAAGCTCGCCTATACCGGCCTGAAGCGCCGCGCCATGTTCCCGGTGTACGGCCTGGCCGAAGCCTCCCTGGCCGTCACCTTTCCCCCGCTGGATGTCGACTACCGATGGATCCGGGTCAACCGGCACCGGCTCAACGTGGGCGATGCGATCGAACTGAATCCCGCGCGCTCACAGGACGCCCTGGAGTTGATGGCGGTCGGAAGCCCGATTGCCTTCGTCGAGGTGCGCATCGCCGATGCCGCGCGCGCCGCGCTGCCGGACGGGCGTGTGGGTCACATCCTGATTCGCGGCGCCAATGTCACCCGCGGGTACTTCGAGGACGAGGCCGCCACGAAGGCGGCCATCGATGCGCAAGGGTGGCTCGATACCGGAGACCTGGGCGTGGTCCACGAAGGTCAGCTGTACATCACCGGCCGCGCCAAGGAGATCATCTTCATCAGCGGCCAGAACTACTTTCCCTACGATCTGGAGAACATCGCACAGCGCGCGGGCGGGCTGGAGCTCGGCAAGGTGGTGGTCACTGGTGTGCGAAGGCCCCCCAGTCAGGAGGATGAACTCACGGTGTTCGTGCTTCACCGCGGAGACATGACCGAGTTCCTGCCCATCGCCACCGAAGTGGCGCGCCTGATCAACCAGCATGCCGGTCTCGAGGTGGCGAAGGTGGTGCCGGTGAAGCGCATCCCGAAAACCACCAGCGGCAAGGTGCAGCGTCATCTTCTGGAGCAAAGCTATCTGGATGGAGAATTCGATGCCGACCTCGCCGCCCTGGAGCAGCTGCGCAGCGCAGGCTCGGGCAAGGCAACTCCCGGTGCCTCCGATCTGGAGGCGAGGCTCCTGGCCATCTGCGAGTCGGCCCTGCCCGACAAGGGCCTGAGCGTCACCGACAACCTGTTCGAAATCGGAGCCAGCTCCCTGAAGCTGATCGAAATCCACGAAAACATCGACCGCGAATTCCCCAACCTGATCGACCTGACGGAGCTGTTCGACTACCCGACCGTCCAGGAGCTTTCAAAGCACCTGGAAAGCAAGCTCGCCGGTTGACGATCGCCCGGCCGACTCAGCCCAACCCGGCCTGGCCGGCCCGGCACCAGCGGCGACGCCAGCACCGGCGCCGCTGCTCAATAGGACTGCGGATCGGTTCCGTACAGGGGTCTTTGCAGCTTCCACCGGCGATAGGACCACAGCCAGTCTGCAGGTGCCTTGAGGACCTCGGCTTCACAGAGCCGCGCATATCGTTCGGTGATCTCGCCGGACGGCAGTCGCTCCACGCCATCCCACAATGGCGCGAGCTCCACTTCGTAATACCCCCGGCGCGTACGCCGCATGGCCAGGAATATCATCGGCAGGCGTGTGCCCCGGGAAATCTGCTCGGCACCCACATAGAACGCCGTGTCCTGACCCAGGAACGTGGTCCAGTGGCGCCGCTCGGTCGAAACGGGCGCCTGATCGGCATTGATCGCCAACGCCCGCACGATGGCCCGGCGCTTCAGGAAATCCGCCAGCAGATCCTTGGCCGGAACCAGGCGAGCACCAAAACGTGAGCGGACTTTCAGCATCAGCCGGTCACCCCAGGCATCGTGCAGGGGCTTGTACGCGGCATCGATCGGAAATCCGAGCTGCAGCACCATGCCCTGCAGGAGCCACTCCCAGTTGCACAGGTGCGAGGTCACCAGCATGACGGTCCTGCCGGACTCCAGGAATTCCCGTGCCATCCCGATGTTGCGCACCCTGACACGCTCGCGCATCTCCGCGGCGCTCATGCGCACTGATTTGACCAGCTCCACTGCCACGTCACAGTAACCGCGAAGGTACCGCTGATGGATTGCCCGCCGCTCCGCTTCGCTCTTGCCCGGAAACACGCGGCCGAGCTGCTCGCGGATCACGCGATGCCGGTGCCGGACGAGGTAATAGGCCAGCAGATACAGGACTGTCGAGAGCCCGTACAACGCACGCAAGGGCACGCGCGACAGGAGCCGCAGCCAGAGTGGGTAAGGGGCATCAGCAGCCAGACCCGGCGATGGGCCGGGCGCCGGCGAAGCGCCGTTATTCCGATGGTTCACCGGATGCGGACTGCACGTAGTTCTGCAGCCCCATGCTGGCAATCAGCCCCAGCTGGGTCTCGATGAAATCGATGTGTTCTTCCTCGCTCTTCTGGATGTGCACCAGAAGATCCCGCGACACGTAATCGCGCACCGATTCGCAGTGGGCGATGGCCTCCACGTACAGCGGATGCCCCAGCATCTCCAGCTTCAGGTCGCATTCCAGGATTTCCTTGACGTTCTCGCCGATGTACAGCTTGCCCAGATCCTGGAGATTCGGCAGGCCATCGAGAAACAGGATGCGCTGGACCAGTGCATCGGCGTGTTTCATCTCGTCGATGGACTCTTCCCGTTCGGTCTTGCCCAGACGCTTCATGCCCCAGTTGTCGAGCATGCGCGCATGCAGGAAATACTGGTTGATCGCCGTGAGTTCGTTCTTCAGCGCCAGATTGAGGAATTCAATGACCTTGCGATCGCCTTGCATGTGCGCTGCCCTCCAGGCCGAGTCAGGATAAGGAAAGCCGGAAAGTCTACGCAACTCAGCCGTGATCGGCGATGAGTTTCTCGCTGCAGCAGGATGTGGGTACGCAGGCCTTGGCAACCGCGTCCACGATGACGGCGCGGGCTTCAGGCACGCATTTTCCGCAACACGTGCCCACGCCCAGCTCCCGCACCACCGGCATGAGGCTGCGTGCGCCTCGATTCACGGCATCGCGGATCCTGCTTTCGGAGACGGCACGACAGACGCAAATGATCATGTGCATATCTGAATGCAAATGCGAATGATTGTCAATACCCAGTGATTCCTGGATATGCATCCAGGGCCGTGGGTCACAACATCACGTGGTCCCGCGCCGGCGGCAGCTCGGGCTCACCCAGTTCCCGGGCCGCCAGATGCCCGGAATACACGGCATGTGCGATCAGGGCCGGCTGCCGGCAATCGCCGATGCAACGGATGTCGAGCTCCGCCTCGGTCACGCCCTCGCCGGCCAGCTCACGGTAGAGCTCGTCGCGCGGCTCGCGCGAAGTGATCATCACCAGCGTCGCGGCCAAGTGCCTTTGCTTGCGCCCCGAGTACACGCAGGACAATTCAACCTCGCGCCCGTCGAATCCATCCACCGCATGCAGCGTCACGACGCTGACTCCCCGTTCGAGGAGCTGGCGCTGCGTCGCATCCTGTTCCCCCGTGTAATGGCTCCACTCCCCGGCCGTACCGGCCGGTGTGACATAGGTGACTTCAGCCCCGCCGTCGGCGAGCAGTTGCGCAATCACCGGACCCAGGTAGTACTGGTCGTCATCGAACAGCGTGACACGACCGGAAGGGCGCGCGCCGCGGAAGATGTCATCCGGCGTGAGTACCGCTTCCTGCGCCAGGCCCTCCACCGGCCGCACATGCCATCGACCCAGGCCATTTCGCCGCCAGCGCGCGCCGGTGGCGATGAACACGTGATCGGCACCGAACCCGCGCACATCATCCGCGCCAAGCTGGTTGCCCAGGTACAGGGTGACTTCCGGCATGGCCCGGATCTGCGAAAGGCGATAGTCCCGCACCCGCGCCCACTCCGCCAGCCCCGGCAACCGGCTCTCCATCGTGACCCGCCCGCCGGGTTCAGTGGCTGCATCGGCCAGGGTGACGGTGTATCCGCGCTTGCCCAGGATGTGCGCCGCCTCGAGTCCGGCGGGGCCCGCGCCCACCACCAGCACCGAACCGCCTCCTGCACGCGGTACACGCTCAGGGTGCCAGTTCCTGCGCCACTCCTCGCCCATGGTTGGATTCTGTGTGCAACGAATCGCAGCGCCGCGGTAATTGTGTGCGTAGCAGATGTTGCAGCCGATGCACTCGCGGATGTCCTCCAGCCTGCCCTCGCGGATCTTGTGCGGCAGGAACGGATCGGCGATCGACGGACGGGCGGCACCCACCAGGTCCAGCACCCCCGAGCGCACCTGGCGCACCATGGCATCGGGCGATGTGAAGCGCCCCACGCTGACCACGGGTTTCCGGGTGAGTTTCCTGATGCTCGCCACCCGCTGTTCGAGCGAGCCCTGCGGCACGAAGCGCGAAGTGGCCATCTCCTCACCGTAGTAGTCGCCGACCACGAAATCCCACAGATCGGGCAGGTCGGACAGCAGACCCACCGCGTCATGTGCCTCCGCGCAGCTCAGGTGCTCATCGCCATGACCGTCGGCAGAGAAGCGGATGGCCACTGCGCATTGATCGCCCACGGCCTCGCGCGTTTCCTCCAGCACCTCCCGGATGAGCCGGACGCGATTCTCCAGCGATCCGCCGTACGCGTCAGTCCGGTCGTTGAGACTGCGCGAGAGGAATTCGGAGAGCAGGTAGCCATGGGTGGGGTACACATAGATGATGTCGAACCCCGCCTGACGGGCGCGCCTGGCCGCGGCCACATGCCAGCGGCGGAATTCACGGATGTCCCGCCGGTCCATGCGATGCGACTGCACGGGCTCGCCCCGGCAGGGCATGGAGCGCACACCGATGCTGGGAATGCGGCTGGCAAGATTGCCCACGTAACTGCCACCGTGCCACAGCTCGGCGCCGGCCAGCGCTCCGTGAGCATGCACTTGTGCAGTCATGGTGGCGAGATTGCGAACGTCACCTTCGTCCCACAGCGAAGCAAACGGGTGAGGCTGATCGTCGGAGCTGGGATGCAGGGAACAGTATTCCGTGCACACCACACCCCAGCCGCCCTCGGCCTTCATGCCGCGCATGGCCGCCAGCGTCTGCGGAAGCGCATTGCCCATGCCGGTGCAATGGGGCACCTGGTAGAAGCGGTTCGGTGCAGTCACGGGGCCTATTTTCACTGGATCGAACAGGATCGAATAGCGGGACTCGACGGTCATTTCTTGCTCCGTCCGGACGGAAGATGTCAGGGAATGCATCCAAAGCGTTATGCTTCGGATCCTGCCATTCTCTCACAAGCCATACACACCCTCATGATGCAACGAACACTGCGCCCAGGGCGTCGTCGACGTCCCACTGACGACACTCCGGCAACGATTGAAGACATTGGCCTGCATGATGCAGCCACGGCACCGTATCAGCCGTTGCCGGCTGAACAGGTCGAGCGGCTGATCGACTCGGCCATCCTCCTCCTGCACGACTCCGGTGCCGCCTTCGAACCCGGGTCGCAGGCCATGGACATCCTCAAGGCCGGTGGCTGCACGGTCGCGGATGACGGCGTAGTGCGATTCGATCCGGACATCGTGCGCGGCGCCCTCGAGTCGGTGGGCAAGAGCGTGAAGTTGTGGGATCGCGATGGCAAGAAGGCCATCGACCTGGACTGCCACCACACCTGGTTCATGCCAGGCATGACCTGCATCAAGGTCTTTGACCGCCAGACCGGCAAGCCGCGGGACAGCAATGCGCCGGACCTTGCGCAGGTCACGCGCGTGGCCGATGCGCTGCCGAACATCGACGCCGTGTGCATCGGGTGCAAGAACGTAGCCCGCTCGGACGTCCACGGCGAAGTCGAGGAATTCTCGATCATGGCGGCCAACACCACCAAGCCGCTGGAGTACCTGTGCGAAACAGCCGACTCGCTGCGCGCCGTGATCGACAAGGCCGCTGCCATCCGTGGCGGTCCCGCGGAGCTGGCCGACAAGCCGTATTTCCTGCAGATCATCACCCCGCTCCCGCTCAACTATCACGCCATCCACACCGACCAGCTGATCGCCGCCGTGCGCGCGGGGGTGCCCGTGAGCATCGGGACCCTGCCCATCGGGGGCGCCTCCACACCGATCACCACCGCGGGGAGCATCGTCAACAGCCTCGCCACGGACTTCGCCGCCATGGTGCTGGCGCAACTGGTGCGCAAGGGATCCTTCTGCATCGGCAGTTCCGATGTGTGCTTCATGGAACCCGCCACCGGAGGCATCGGCAATCTTGCGCAGACATCGCTTGCGGATCTCATCATGTGCCAGATCCGAAGGCATCTGGAGCTGCCCTCCTTCACCGGCGCTGCCGGGTACTCCAACGCCAGCCGCTTCGATCAGGACGCCGTGGCCGAGCTCACGGCGGGGCTCATGCAGGTGTTCTTCAGCCGCCCCGCCACCATCGACTATTGCGGATCACTGGATCAGGGCCTCACCTTCTCTCTCCAGGGCCTTGCGCTGTGTGATGACCTGGCAGGACTTTTGCGCACCATGTGGCAGGGTGTGCGGGTGGATGACAGCACACTGGCGCTGGATCTGGCCAGCCGTGTCGGACCGCGGGGAAACTACCTGGCGCAGCAGCACACGGTGGATCACTGCCGGGAAAATCTCTGGCAAAGCCGTTACTTCGGCCCGAACATTATCCTGAGCGGCTCGCCCGTGCCCTATGCCGACCTGCATGAGCGCATCGAACGGGATCTGCAGAATGTGCTCGCCACGCGTCAGCCTGATCCGCTGGATGCAGTCATCGCGGGGAAGCTGAGCCAGATCCAGAAAAGTTTCGAGGCTGCGCATCCGCTCTGAGACGCACGTCGGAACTCCTGCGGGCGCATGGCGTGCCCGCACCCGGGCTTGTCTGGCAGCCACGCTCTCAGAACCGGTAGCCGGCGCTCAACCCGTAGGTTCTCGGTCTGACGCGCACACCATACTCGACCAGGGCGATGTTCGGCTTCTGGATCGCCTTGTCCTGGTTCAGCAGGTTGATGATGAACAGCGACACATCGAAGCGGCTCCAGTGCAGCCCGGCCTTGCCGCCCATGACGAAATACGCGGGCCGGTCGAAATCCGGATCCGAGTGGAAGATGGTGCCCTGACTCGGACCCACCCACTGAGCATTGAGATTGATGGCGCCCTGAACATCGCCGGTCACTGGCCGCGTATAGTCGAAACTGGTGGAGATCGAATACTTCGGCACTCCGGGCACATGATCACCGCGATCCACGCCCAGCACGCTCACCGGCACGGTGATCTTCGCCGAGGTGAAGTTGCCGCCCAGGTTCCAGCGCAGACTCTCGTTCAAGCGCGCATTGATCTCCATTTCCACACCGCGGCTCTCCGCACTGCCGATGTTGGTCTTGATGTCGAAGGTACAGGTGGGCAGGATTACGTCGTTCTGGATGTTGTTCCAGCGAATGTCGAACAGCGCTCCCGACAGGCTCACGGCATCGCCGAAGGCGCGACTCTTCACGCCCAGCTCATAGGCCCACAGCGAGTCGGCCGCATACGAAGGTGGCGAGTGCGCGAATCCCAGGCTCGCCAGATCCGCCGAACACAACGGCTCGGGCACGGGGCGGTTGACCCCGCCGTCCCGGAAGCCCTCCGCAGCAGATGCGTACAGAAGTGTCCTGCCAAGCTGGTAGGAGACCGAAAAGCGCGGCGTCGCCTTGCTACCGGCGGCCGCGCCGGCATAGGGAGCGCCACTTGCGAAGAAGCCAAGTGAATTGAAAGACAGTTCCTCGTCGGCCTTTTCATATCGCAGGCCGGCGGTGAGTTTGAGATGTTCGGTGGGCTTGAAATTGGCCTGGCCGAACACCGCCTTCTGGGTATTCACGAACTCCGTGAAGGCGTAGTAGATCAGGTCGTTCGGGAATTCCGCACCCAGCACATTGAGCGGCGTGTCGTGGTAGATATTCCCGAACGCAACATTGAAGCCCGGGATGTATTCATTGTCCAGCAACCCGGTGCGGACCCTCGAATAGTACAGGCCGGCGATCCACGACCAGGTGTCGTCGGCACCGGACTTGCTGGCCAGACGGATCTCCTCGTGCACCTGATTGACGTTGGTGTTGAACTGCACGGGCGCTGCCAGCGCACCGATGGCGGCGCCGCCGTAGCCGAACTGCAGCTCCAGGATGCTGCCGAGATACCCACTGTCGTAGAAGGTGCCGTCGATATTGCGATCATCGCGGCGCCAGAAATAGCCGCTCACGGAGGTCAGGTCCGACCATCCGAGGTCGTACTTCACGGTCACGCTGGTGATCGCATACTCGTCACGGCCAATTTCCGGAATCAGCGTCGGCGACTGATAGCGCGGCAGATCCAGCCCGAACAAATCCTGACCGCCCACATTGACCCGCTGAAGGAATACCGACGGTGTGATGCTGAGCCGGTCGGTCGGTCGCCATTCCAGGGTGGCCCGCAATACGCCGGTATTGGTGTGATTGATCCTGTCGGCGACCACGGTGCCGGCGGCATTGCGGTCGATCCAGCCGCTCTCATGGTCAAACAACCCCCCGATGCGCAGAGCCGCCCTTCCTTCCTTGATCGGCAGGTTCAGTACGCTGTCCATTTCACCATTGAGGGAGCCGCCCTGCGTGCCACCTATCGAGGAATGCACGTTGCCCGAGAACTTCTCCAGATCCGGCGCATTGCTGACGAAATGGATGGTGCCGCCCATCGAACCCGAGCCGTAGATCGTGCCCTGCGGTCCGCGCAGGACCTCGACCCGCTCGATGTCGAAGAAGCGCGGTTCGGTGGCACCCGCCGTGTAGATGTTGAGGATGTTGATGGGGACATCGTCCAGATAGATGCCGGTGGTGGCCGATCCCGCCTGCGATGACACGCCGCGGATCTCGATGTTCGACTGCCCGGGGCCGCCGAAGCTGCTGAACGACACGTTGGGCACAGCCCTCGACAACCCCTCGTAGTCGGTGATGTGCTGTTCGGCCAGCGTCTCGCCGGAAACCGCCGATATGCTGATGGGGATCCTGCTCAAGGGTGCGCTGGTCTTTTCTGCCGTGACCACGATCTCGGTGATCTCCTGGGCATTGGTGTCCGCTGCGGATGCAGCTGCAGCGGCGGCGAACAGGGCCAGTGCAAGAACCCAACAGCGGCACGACGACATCATGGGCTTTCTCCAGTCGGTCGGGAAAGTGGTTGGTATTCGGCATCCAGCCCGAAGCACTGTGGACCCACCACGGCCAGGGCCTGCGGTGTGCGCAGCAGCGGATGACAGGGCAAGGCCAACACGGCCACGCGCTGGCCATAGCGCAACACGTCGGTGGTGATGGCATGGCCGGTGTCCACATCGAGGATCACGATCAGGTCAGGGACGCATGCCTCGATTCGCCCTTGACGCTCGAAGGTCAGAAACTCGTTCTGGAACACGATGGAGGCGCGTGTGCCGGCGTGCGCATCCATGCCTTCCAGCGCAATCGTTCCCACCGAGAATCCGCCGCGCAGGTGGCGCTTCAGGTCAACGATCTTGGCATCGATCAGATGGATGCCGTGTTCCTGCCTGCAGATCAGCGGAATGGCGCTGACGTGTTCACGATTGGCCTGCAGGACCAGTTCGCCCAGGCGGATGGATTGGCTCACCGTGCCGGGCACGGCAGCACGCTTGACGTAGCGGCCGGTCATGGGGGCCTCTGCGCCGATGGCATTGCCACCCATGGCCACCACCAGCGCCCGGCCCAGCCGTTCGAAGGCCTGTTCGGTCACGGTATGGCGGAACAGCACCACATTGCCGTGCTCGTCGGAGATCGCGGCAGGCGTGGACCGGTGTCCGTAGATGCTGAACGTGGTCATCTGCATCTCGGGAAAGGCGCGCCCCATGCCATCGCCATCCACCACGGGCAGTCCCACGGCGGCGCTGGTCAGCATCGGCTCGAGCGCATTGCCCCCACCGATCTCGGCCGAAATCAATGCAGTGACCTTGCGACCGGTGAACTCTTCCAGGCATCGAAGCACGCGCGTACCCTCGTTACCTTCCGAAAGCTTCTCGATGGTGACTGCCGGCGCCCCGATGCCGCCGATGGTGAGCACCTGCGCATCATCCTCGAGTTCGTCCAGCCCGATCAGGGCGATGCGCCGCCCCCGGCGCAACTCCTGCAGACAGCGGAGTTTCGCGATGTACGGGCTGCCGCCGCCGCCGGTGCCGAGGATGGCGGCGCCGACGGCCAGCGCTTCGATATCCGCTTCGGTCAGGATGCGCATCGCCTCAAAGCCTCATCTCGCCAACCACCTTCACCCGGACACGCGTGGCGTTGCCGCGCAGATAGGCCAGCGGTACGTCCTCGCGCTCGGTGACGACGATGGAATCGGGCATCGCGCCGGCGCTCGCGGCCTTTTGGCGGGCCTCCCCTTCTGCATCCGCCAGTGCCGCATCGCGTGTCATCGAATCCAGTGAATAGATGCGGTCCACTTCGCCACTGGTCTGCGCAATGGCTGCACCGATGGCGTTGGCTGCGCCGAAAAATGGCGGCTGGATGACCGGCAGACCGGCCAGGCGTTCGGGCATCAGGATGCTGCCGCCGCCCACGGCAATCACGGGGATGGGATCGGGCGAGGTACGCGCGCGTTCCACTGCCGCCGCCAGCTTTGCCTCGATCACCGCCGCCGCTCGACGCACCAGGTCCTGTTCGAGACCCGCGACGCACTCGCGCCGGCCGATGTCGGCGCGACCCGCTGCGACTGCAATGTCCGTGGCCGTCAGCGTGTCGCCGCCGAATACCCTGGCACGGCGCGTGATTTCGTAGCCCACGCTGCGCGGTCCCACTTGCGGCGCCGGCATTGAATCTTCCACCAGCGAACCACCCCCCAGGCCCAGGCTGAACACATCCGGCATGCGGAAATTGGTACGCACTCCGCCGACATCCACCGTGGTCGAGGCCTGCCGCGGAAACGACTTGTGAAGTACACCCACATCAGTCGTGGTCCCGCCGATGTCAACCACGATGGCTTCGGGTTCGCCCGACAGGAACGATGCGCCACGCATTGAATTTGTCGGCCCGCTGGCAAAGGTGAGCACCGGAAAGCGCTCGGCGGTGGCGGCGTCCATGAGCGTTCCGTCGTTCTGTGACAGGAACATCGGGCAGCTCAGCCCACAGCTCTCCACGCCCCGGCGCAGGGAGGCCACGGTGCGCCTTGCCAGCGCCAGGAGCGCGGCATTGAGGATGCTGGCGCTCTCGCGCTCCAGCAGACCCAGCTGACCGATCGAGGAAGACAGCGTGATGGATGCACCTGGACAGGCAGCCGCCAGGAGCTCACCGGCCTTGCGTTCGAATTCGTCGCGCACCGGGGCGAAGATGCCAGCCACGGCAATGCTCTGGATGCCGCGCGCACGGATGTCGGCTCCGATGCGTGCCAGTTCCCTCGCATCCAGGGGCCGGATCGGTGAGCCGTCGAATTCGACACCACCCGCCGCCAGATAGGTTTGCTCACCCACCGCCGAACGCAGATCCGCCGGCCAGTCTGCCATCGGAGAGAGGCACTGCGCCGCCGGGAGGCAGAGCCGCACGATAGCAGTCGGGGTGAGATGGCGGCGTTCGATCACGGCATTGGTGAAGTGGGTGGTGCCAATGACCACCAGGCTGACCTCGGCGGGCGCGAGGGCCGCATCGCCGAGCACCCGTTTGAGGGCTTCCATCAATCCGCTGGTGACGTCCGCCGTCGTCGGCACCTTGACCACGGCGCACACCTCGCGCTGCTTCATCACCACCGCGTCGGTATTGGTGCCACCCACATCCACGCCAATCCGGTACATGCGCTGCCCCCGATCGAAGGCGTCATGCTAGCCAGCGGCATGGGACAGGTTTTCGGGAATATCGGTCAGGTCGCAATGCCGCGGGAACGGGCGGCATCTGCCAGTTCGCCGCGGCTGCGCACCTTCAGCTTTCTGAACAGGCTGCGCAGATGGAACTTGACCGTGCTTTCCGACAGCCCCAGCGAGCGGCCGATCTGCTTGTTGGAGTAGCCATCGGTGACATACGTCAGCACGCGATGCTCCTGGCGCGAAACACCTGCCAGCGCCCGCGAGTTGAGTGGTGCCGTCGGCAGGGATTGCAGCAGTCGCAGCACGCGCATGGCGAAGTGCACGAGCCCGGTATTTCCCGGGCCCGGCGCGCCGATGAATTCCGGCAACAGTCGTTCCACGAACTCGCCATCCTCCAGCAGCACGGCCACCAGGCCACGGCTTTGCGCCTCCCGCAAGGCAAGCCGCAGATGTCGCCGCGCAGCCGCACCATCGCCGATCTGATGCCATGCGGCCGCCCTGAGGATGGCAATGGAAATCCGCTGTCGCGGTTCCAGTTGAGGATGGCGGGACAATTGCTCGCCGAGCCGGCCGATGAGCGCGCGCGATTGCTCCTGCGCCACTGCCTGACGGAGCCGGATCAGCCCCTCCTCCACCGCCAGCGCCGTCGAGGGTGTCATTGCCGGCTCAAGGTCGTATTCCTCGATCAGCATGTCCGCCTCGGCATGGTGTCTTGCAACCTGCAGCAGCAGGATGCGCAGGAGCGACAGGCGCCGGCGGGTCACGCTGCCGTGGCGGCGGCTTAGGGTGAGCGCACACTGGTCCAGTCGCGCAAGCGCATGGCGCAGACCCTGTTGCCAGTAGCCGGAGAGCACCGCACCCATGGCCAACCATTCGATCAGGTCCGGCCAGCTGTCCCCGTTCATCAGCGCCTGCAGGATGGGCTCGAAGTCAGCGGGCGCATCCTCGAAGCGCCCCTCCTCGAAGGCAATGCGCGAGCGGACCGCCTGGAGGATCTGAGGTTCGGAATTGAAGGTCTGACCCGAGACCTCGAGCGCAGCATCCGCCAGATCCAGCAACTGCGCAGCCTCCTGCAGGCGGTTCTGGCGCAGTTCGATGTCACACAGATGCAGGTACATGCAGTGCACGAGATAAGATGACCCCGCATCCCGATAGGCGGCGAGCGACTCCTCTGCCAGCCGCTTTGCCTCCACCAGCGCGTCGGCACGCAGGAAGCCGATGGCCATGGAATTGAACAGGATGCCGCGCGCGATGTGGTTGTCCGCAGGCAGCAGGGACTGGAGCCGCCCCCAACTGGCAACGACCTGGGGCGAGGGCATCTCGTCCAGGTTCAGCGCGATGTCGATGCGCATCAGCAAAGCTTCGGCACAACGAGTCAGGCGCATCTGCCGCAGGTCCACCGGCAGACCCGGGTGACGCGCCTCGAGGCGCATCAACGCCCCGCGCGGATTGCCGGACTTGATCAGCCACAGCAGACGCGCGAGGAACACGTCCTCGTCATCCCGTTCCAGCTCCGGCCCGAATGCCTGCAGAACCGCCTCCAGCCCGCGATAGCCGTGGCGGGCGCCGAAAAAGGCGCCACCCGCCTGTCTGAATACCTGCAAGGCCTCGCCGGCTTCGCCCATCGCCACCAGTTCCAGAATGGCCGGTGCGGGCGGCTTCTTGCATGCCAGGAAATTGCGAAGCCGGGTGCGCACCTCAGGCATCACGGCGGCGGTCGGACGCAAGCACACCAACGCCTCCCGGAGCCATGCGCCCGGATGCCAATGGCTGCCATCCCTGACCAGCAGTGGATGCACGAACTGCAGGTCCCCGCACATCCCGTTCAGCTCAGTTTCGGAAAGCGGCATCGTGGCCGCAGCGAACAGGGCGGCCTGCACCGCCACCGGCAACGCCGGCAGTACCTCACGCTGCACGAATTCCGGCAACAGCAATCGGACCTGGTCGGCGCGGCCATCCAGCGCAGCACTGGTCAGCATCGGCCAGCCGCTGGTATCGAGAAGCAACGCCCGCTCGTCATCACCCACCGCATCCTGCGCCATCACGAACAGCTCCGGCTCCTCGAACAACGCGACCCGCCCGTAGACCTGCTCGCGCAGCAACAGCTCACTCGCGGCCGATGCGCAACGCGAGCCAACCAGCAACCGGGAGGTCCGGCCGGAAGCCAGGGATTCCAGAGCCCGGACCAACACCGGAGCATCGGGATCATCCAGATATCCTGCCCGACCGAAGGTCGGGTCATGATGACGAGCACGCATCGCCTGCAGCAACCAGGACTTGCCGCTTCCGGCACAACCCCGCAACCACAGGATGGGCTCGTCGGCCCGAAGCAGGCGGCGCAGGATGCGCTGGGTGCGACGTTGCATCAGATCTGCAGGATGCCGAACCCTCGCCCGGGCGCGGTCGATGGAGGTGATCTTGCCCATGGCCATCAGCTGCTGGAGGGCGCCCTGCGACCGCGGATTCGCCGATGCAGCAACGCATGCAGCACACCGGTCACCAGCATTGCATCCAGCGCCGCAATGCCGGTGAGACGGACCAGCCCTGCCGATCCGAGTACTGCCAGCGCCGCACCTGCCGCCCAGGCAAGCAAGGCCGCAGGCTCGACGCTGCGCACCGGCGGCTCACTGCCACCGAGATAGTCCGCGGGTCGCAACAGGAAACAGTCGAGCACGATGATGCTGGCAACCGGCACGAATACGATGGACAGGTAGAACAGGAAAGACAGGAAATGATCCAGGATCTGCAGGAAGGCCGCTGCCGTTCCCAGCGCACCACAGATCAGGGTGGTGGTTGTTCGCGAGACCGTGGGCAGAGCCGCGTCCACGCTCAGGGAAGCGCTGTACAGGTTGAGCGCATTGAGGAGCCATGCGCTGCCGATGACTATGGCAAAGGCCCCCGCACCCAGCCCCATTGCCAGCATCAACTCCAGGATGTCATTGCGATGCACGGCCAGGGCCGCAAGCCCTGCGATCAGCATCACCAGGATGTTGGTGACGAAATACGTCAGTATCGAGGTCCATACCGCACCCGCCGGTGGGTGGATGAATCGGCAGGTGTCCGGCATGATCACGGCACCCACGATGACTGCGCCGACGACCGAAGACACGGCATCTCCGAATGAAAGACCGCCCGTTGGTGCCAGCTTCAGGATATCGCCCACGCTGCCGTAGCCCAGTGTTCGCACCAGCAACAACAGGCACACCAGCACCAGGACTGGCACGATCACGTAGGACAGGCGATTGATGGCCTTCAGGCCGACCAGCGTCGTGAATGTCATGACCGCGCCGGCAAGCAGTTCCACCGGCCACAACGGACCGTGATAGCCGCTCAGCACCGGCAGCAGGCGGGCCAATGCGGTGCCGAACAGGTTCAGGTTGACACCAAACCAGCCCACCAACGACACCGCGAAGGCAAGGTTCAGCGCCATCGATCCGCGTGCTCCGAAGGCCACACGCGCCAGCAGGTATGAGGACAGGCGGGTCCGCGAGCCGACCACACTGGTCAGAATGGAAATGATCGTGAGGATGACGCACCCGGCAATCATGCTGCCGACCAGACGTGCCCCGGTGGTGGTGTTGGCCATCTCCATTCCGGTGACCAGCGCCGGCAGCGAGAAACTGAAAAGGACGTTGATCAGCGCAATCCGCCACCAGTGGACGGAGTTTTCCAGCGGAACCCGGGACGTCGAGAATTCGTTTGATTCCAAGCGGGCGGACCTGGGCTCAGATGATTTCCTGCGCGGCAGGGAATTCCGGTTTGCGCGCCTTCAGATGCGCCGGCCTGAGTTCTCCACGATCAAGCACCACCACCAGTTGCTCCCAGTCCTGGATGAAATGTCGTGCGCGCTCCTCACCCAGATGCTGCAGCAGGGTTGGATACCACTTGCCTGAGAGCGCATCCAGTTCGCGGCGGGCCAGTGACTGGTACCACGCATTGCGGTCGCGGATCGCAATGTCGGTGAACCCGGCGCCGGCCAGTGCCGCACGCATCTGATCGGCCGATGCCATATTATAGGTTATGCCTTCGAGCCGGAAGAATTCCAGCAGCTCGGACGAGTACGGACCTTCGCTTCCGCGCAGCCAGTCGCTCATCACCAGCTGGCCGCCGGGTTTCAGTACACGCGCGGCTTCGGTGAAGATCGCGCGCTTGTCCGGAATCTGAACCAGCGAATCCTTGGAGAACACGACATCGAACCCTGCATCGGGAAACGGCAGCGGGCCCACCTGCACCACGCGTGCTTCGATCCGCCCGGCGAGTCCGGCTCTGGCGACCCGATCGCCGGCAAGGCGCACCAGCTCAGGCTCCAGGTCGATGCCCGTCACCGATGCGGCACCGTGCTCCTGGACCAGAAGCACATCGATGGCCCCCAGCCCACAGCCGATATCCAGCACGGCGCGGCCTCGAAGGTCCACGCCCTCGAGCACCCGGCGCACTTCATCGGCGCCGCCCGGAGACAGGAAGCCATCTCCCCACACCAGCTGGAGCAGTGTCTGCAGTTCCGGATCGTATTCACCGGCCTCACCGGGCCGGTCGACCTTGATGTCCACCGACCGGCGTGCCGTCACACGGCCTTGATCGCCTCCATCAGGATGTCGACGGCCTTGAACAGGTAGGAACGCGAGATGGTCAGCGACGGCATGATCCGGATCACATTGCCGTTGCGGCCGCAGGGTACCAGGATCACGCCATTCTGGAAGGCACGGCCCAGGACCTGACCCATCCGTTCCTGCGACAATGGCGCCCGGCTGTTCCGGTCCTCCACCATCTCCAGGCCGATCATCAGACCCCTGCCCCGGACCTCGCCGATGCGAGGGCTGTTGGCGTCGCCGATCCGCTGCATCACTTCGTTGCCCAGCTGATGGGCGCGGTTGATCAGATCCAGCTTCGGATCCTGGAGCAGTTCGATGTTCTTCAGGCACACCGCCGCCGACAGCGCATTCGCCGCGAACGTGTTCGGCTGCGACATCGCCGGAATCTTCTTCGCAAGATCCGCCCGCAACACGAAACCCGCCATGGGCAGATCGCCCCCCATGCCCTTGCCGAACAGCAGGCCATCGGGCTTCACGCCCGCATGCTCGATTGCCCACATCTTTCCCGTGCGGCCCGCACCGCTCTGCACCTCGTCGACGATCAGGAGTGTCCCGGACTTGTCGCAGGCGGCCCGCAGCAACTGGAAGAACTCGGGTGCCGGCGGCACATAGCCGCCCTCACCCTGCAGGGACTCCACAATCACTGCTGCAACATCGTCCGCCGCCGTGTACTTGGTGTTGAGCAGATAGTCCACGTACTCGCCGGCGACGCGTTCCGCGCTCTTCTTGCTGGTGTCGAAGGGAAAGCGGTAGGCATACGGATACGGCGCATGGATGACACCACCCATGAAGGGACCATACCCGCTGCGGTACTGGTTGCCCGTGGTCAGCGCATTGGAACCGTTCCACACGCCGTGATAGGCGCCGTGAAAAGCGATGATCTGATGCCGGCCCGTCACCCGCTTGGTGAATTTCAGCGCCGACTCCACCGCATCGCTTCCGCTCTGGGTGAAGTAGGTGATGCAGTTGTCGCGCAGCCCGTCGGGCATGATCTGCGCGATCCGTTGCGCCAGCTCCGAGCGGCGCGAATTGCTGATGTCCGACCCGTGCATCAGGCGTTGTGCCTGTTCGTTGATGGTCTTGACCACTTCCGGGTTGCAGCGGCCCACGCTGTTCACGCCCACGCCGGCCGACAGGTCGATGAACAGGTTGCCATCCGGGTCCTTCACCGTCACACCGAAGCCCTGGTCGAATACCAGCGGGGTGTCGCCGCCGCCGCGTGCCATCGATTCGTAGCGACGGGACATCTCGATCGCCGCAGTGGCCTTCGCGCCCGGCAGTGCGTTGCTCGCCATTCGTGGCGCACCCGGCAGCGAGAGCGCCTCAAGTTCCTGTTCACTGATCATGTCTGCTCCTCATCCAGCCCTTGTCATGCATCGATCGCCCCACCCCGCCCGCTCAGGCTTCCGCCCGACTGAGGCGGCCGAATCCGGCCTGATCCTTTCGCTTCAGGGATTGCGCCATCATCCAGCCGGCCAGCAGGGACAGCGGTACCAGCGCCGGCATGGACCGCACCAGCAGGGAGCGGTCTCCGGCCAACGTGTCGAAGTGCCAGCAGGACAGGATCAGCACCACCATCAGGGCCACGGTAGCCAGCGCCGGCAGCACACGCAACCGCAGGCGGTGATCCGGGCGATGGCGGAAATGCCAGGTGACGGCTACCGACGCGATGGCCATCAGGGCAATGATCTCCAGCGTCCCGCCGATCGAGACCCGCGTGAACATGGCAATGGGGTCCATACCGGCCAGGACGCAGGCCGCCACCGACAGCAGCGCGCTCAGGCTCTGCACCACCGAGGCGACATGCGGGCTGCGATGGCGCTCATGGGTGATCGAAAGCGCGCGCGGCAGAAGGTCCTGCCGGCCCATGGCGAACAGGTAGCGCGCCACGGAATTGTGGAATGCCAGGATGCCGGCAAAGATGCTGGTCAGGAACAGCAGGTGCATCACGAACGCCAGCCAGCTGCCCACGAACTGCCCCGCCAACCGGAACAGGATCACCGTCGGGTCTGCCAACGAAGCCAGGAAGGAAACCAGCTGCTTCGCACCCACGGCATTGACCACGCACCAGGTCGAGAAGATGTAGAAGCCCCCGATCAGCAGCAGGGCCGCGTAGGTGGCCACCGGTATGGTGCGTTCGGGATTGCGCGCCTCCTCGGCGTAGATGGCCGTGGCTTCGAATCCGATGAACGCGGAAAAACACATGACCAGGCCGATCCAGGGAGATCCGCCCGTGAAAGTGGAAGGCTGGAACGAGGTGAGGGAAATGCCGGCTGGCGCCTTCAACAGGATTGCCATGTCCAGCCCCAGCACTGCCAGGTACTCGGCCAGCACCAGGACCGACAGCACCTTGGCCGACAGATCGACCTGCCGGTATCCCAGCCAGCCGGTCAATGCCAGGGCAACCAGACTGTACGTCCACCAGGGCAGGACCAGATGCAACTGCTCGGCGGCGAAAGTGGCGGCCGAAGCACCCAGCAGGCCATAGAGGGAAACCTGGATCATGGTGTAGCCCATGACCGCCAGCACGGCACTGGCACCGGCCGCATGTCCGCCCAGACAGCGTCCGGCGATGACATAGAAGCCGCCCGCGCTTTTGACATGGGGGATGATGGCGGTCAGGCCGGCCGAGAATGCAAGCAGGATCAGGAGCGCCGCCACGAACATCGCCGGGATGCCGGCGCCGTTCCCCACCAGCATGGACACCGGAGCGCCGCCAGCCATGACGACCAGGGGTCCGGAGGCGGAAACGACGAAGAAGGTGACTGCAAAGACGCCCAGCGAATCCTTGCGCAGGCCATGCGTATGAGCTTCAGGCGTGTTCGAGTTCAAGTCGCCCCCGGCATTGTCGATCCTCCCGCTTGCCGGCGCCACTTTCGCAGAAACGCGCGAAAAACGGAACCCTCGGTCCCAAGTCACCTGACTTGAGGGACAGCCGGGGCGCCCGGATCCTGATCCGGGCTCCCGGGAAACAGGCGCGCAAGGCTTGCGCCCCGCCATGCATCGATCCGGGCCAGTTCCAGCGCAAGTTCCGCCTGCCGGGTCTGACGGCGGGCTTGCGAAACAATAGCCAGTTCAGCGTCACCGAGTTCATAGGCCCGCATCTGTGCATCCAGGGCACGGCGGCGCGATGTCACATCCTGTTCACCGCTTGCCACACGCAGGCGCCCGGCCGCCTCCAGGGTCTGGAACTGCAGGCGGCGACCAGCCTCCGATCGCACGGCGACCTGCACAGCCAGTTCCTGTGCCCGCGCCCGTGCCATCGCCGCAGCGGTCTCGGCCCGGCGCCGGCTGCCGCCGATGGGCAAGGACACCGACAGCATGGCGAGACGGTCGGTTCCACCCAGCTCGGACCCCAGCCGCACACCGACTACTGGATCCGGTCGCTGGTTGGCGCGGGCCCGCTGTGCGGCCAGTTGAGATTCTTCAGCCTTCAGCCGCGCCACGGTCACGGCCGGCGATGCGGGCGCGGTCCCGTCTTGCGAAGGTCGCGGCAACGAATCGATGGGCATCGCATGGCATGAGGCACCCAGCCCCATCAGTCGAAGTGCCTCGACTCCGCCGCTTGCGAGTGCAGACGCCGATGCCTGTTCCGCCTCCGCGGCGGCGAGATCCGCCGCGGCGAGATCGGCCTCCGCGCGGGATGCATCGCCATGCTGATGGCGAAGCGAGGCGATGCGATCGAGTGCGCGGGCCTCTGCGAGCGCCGCGGTGGCGAGCGCCGCGCGGCGGTCGGCCGCAAGACAGTCGAACCAGGCTTCCAGCAGGGCGATGCGCTGTTCGCGCACGAGATCGGCCACCTGCGCCTCGGCCAGAGGTCCCTGCAATCGCGCCGCAGCCTCGTCCAGGCTGCGCTTGCCGAACCAGCGCACGCCATGTTCCAGTCCGGAATACCACTCCGTGTATGCGCGATCGCCGCGAACATCGCGATCCTGCCCCTCCAGTCTCAAGGTCCATTCATGCGGGCCGGCACGCAGGCTGTTCGCCGTCGCCGTGGCTTCCCCGAGACCGGCGCGAGCCATCTGAACCGCAGGTGATGATTCGATCGCGGCGCGCAAGTCCTCTTCAGGCGGCAAGGGTGCGCCGGCCCGAGCCATCGCGCCGAGCAGCAGCAGCCCCATGCCGAGACGAAAGCCGGTCATGCCAGCCTTCCGAACCCGATGACGGGTGTGATCCAGTACGCCACGTCCGGCGTGGGCAGGCGGCGGGCCAGTTCAGCCAGCAGGCTCTTCACGTGACGATCATACGTCACCGTCATCAGGAGCCTTCGCGCTGCCCGGCCGCGTACCTCCTCCTGAACCGAACGAAAGACAGCCCCTTGTCCGAACCCGGCAGCACTCAGGATGGTGAAACCCTCGATGCCTTCCATCTCATGACAGATGTCCAGGATCTCCTCCTCGAGGACGGCCGGAAACGCAAGAGTCAGGCATGAACGTGGGTCCTGGGTGTCGGTCATGCAGGGGTACCTCCGAATCGCCGGAACAGGATCGGTAGCACGATGAGGGTCAGGGTCGTCGAACTGACGAGACCCGAGACCACGACAATGGCGAGCGGTCGCTGGATTTCCGAGCCTGGGCCGGTGGCCGCCAGCACGGGAACGAGGCCCAGCGCCGTGATCGAGGCCGTCATGAGCACGGGCCGCAGACGCCGCATGACACCCTGCACCACCACTTCGCCCATCGGCATGCCGCGGGCCTGCAGTTCATTGAAGTGCGCCACCAGCACCAGGCCATTGAGAACGGCGATGCCCATCAGCGCGATGAATCCGACAGCCGCCGGCACAGAGAGGTATTCCCGGGTGATCGCAAGCCCGATCACCCCGCCCACCAGCGCAAAGGGAATGTTGGCAAATACCAGAGCCGCCTGGCGTATCGACCCCAGCGATACGAACAGCAGCAGGAACACCAGTCCCAGCGCGAGCGGGATGACCACCATCAGGCGCGCACTGGAGCGCTGCTGGTTCTCGAACTGTCCGCCCCAGGTCATGCGATATCCGCTCGGCAAGCTCACCTCCTGCGTCACTTTCCCCTGGGCCTCCCGCACGAATCCGACCAGATCCCTCCCACGCACATTGGTTTGCACCACCGCGAACCGCGAGGCGTTCTCGCGGCCGATGCGCACCGGTCCGCTCACGGTGCGAAGGCTCGCCACTCCGGCAAGCGGAGTCAGCACGGCCTGTCCCACGGGGGTCCCCGGCAGGTTGCCGGGATCGGATCTCAAATCCCGCGGGCCGCGCACCACGATCGGCTCCCGCCGGCCATCGATGGGCACGATCCCGACCTTCAGCCCCTCGATCAATCCCTTGAGCGTCTCCTGGATACCGGCGACGGCGACGCCCGCACCTCCCGCCGCGGCCGGATCGGGGTGCACCTCCAGGTACTGCATGCCTTCGTTGTCCACGTACAGCACGTCCTCGGCCCCGCTGATGCGCTCCAGCACCGCCTTGACCGCCCGTGCCTTCTGGTCGATGACGGAAAGATCAGGACCGAACACCTTCACCGCCAGGTCACCCCGGGTGCCGGTGAGCATCTCCGCGACCCGCATCTCGATGGGCTGGGTGAAACTCACCTCGACGCCAGGAAAATCCGTACTGATCCGCCTCAGGTCATCGGTGATCAGCGTCTTGTCCTTGCGCCACTGATCGCGGGGCCGGAGCTTGAGGAACACGTCGGTCTCGTTCAGACCCATCGGATCGAGCCCCAGCTCATCCGAACCCGTGCGGGCGATGACCGACTCGACTTCAGGAACGCCGGCGAGGATGCGCTTTTCCAGCGCCTCGTCGATCCGCAGGGACTCCTGCAACGAGATGGACGGCAGCTTCACCAGCTGCATGATCACATCGCCTTCGTCCATGGTGGGCAGGAAGGACTTTCCCACCCAGGGCAGCACCAGACCGGCCGCGACCACACCGGCACCTGCAATCATCAGGGTGCGACGTTCCTGCGCCAGACAGGCCTGCAGCAACCGCTGAAAGCGTGGCAGCAGCCAGCGCATGATCCACGGCTCGTGGTGCGGCTCGAACCGGATGACCCAGGAAGCGATCACCGGTACGACCGTGAGCGACAGCAGGA
The DNA here is from genome assembly GCA_044226785.1 of Steroidobacteraceae bacterium. GTDB lineage: Bacteria > Pseudomonadota > Gammaproteobacteria > Steroidobacterales > Steroidobacteraceae > TMP-86. The sequence continues at coordinate 68,278 of JBGAGK010000022.1, forward strand.
GCGAAGATCCCAGCGCCATCACGATGGTCAGGGCCACGGGTCTGAACAGCTTGCCCTCCAGTCCCTGCAGGGTCAGCAATGGAATGAACACCACGGCAATGATCAGGATGCCGCCCGTGACCGGTCCAGCCACTTCCCGCACGGCTCGATAGACCACGTGGAGTCTCGGGCTGTTGGCAGCGGAGTTCCCGGACCCCAGCCGCGCCAGGATGTTCTCCACGACCACCACGCCGGCGTCCACGAGCAGACCGATGGCGATGGCGAGGCCCCCCAGGGACATCAGGTTGGCCGACAACCCGGCCCATCGCATCGCAAGGAACGTCATCAGCACCGCCAGCGGCAACAGCAGCGCGACGACCACTGCGGCGCGGATCTCGCCGAGGAACACCGCCAGCAGCAGCACCACCAGCACCGCCGCCTCGATCAGCGCCTTGCTGACGGAGCCCACGGCGCGATCCACCAGCGATGCCCGGTCGTAGAAGGCCTGCAGGGTCGTACCGGCCGGCAGGGTGCGCTGGATGTCGGCCAGTTCCTTCTTGATGCGGCCCACCACCTCTCGGGCATTGGCACCCTTGAGTGCCAGCACCAGACCTTCGACCGCCTCACCCTTTCCATCCTGGGTGACGGCTCCATACCGGGTCAGGGTCCCGAGACGCACCTCGGCCACGTCGGCCACGCGCACCGGCGCACCCGGCCCGCCACGCACTGCAATGGTGGCCAGATCCTCCGGCGAGCGCACCGAGGCATCGATGCGGATCGGGAGCGACTCCTCGCCGCTGATGACCCGTCCGGCGCCATCGCTGCCGATGTTCTGCCGCAACGCCGTGAGCAGATCGCCGAGACCCAGTTTCCGATTGGCCAGCTTCACCGGGTCCGCCTCGACCTCGTAGGTCCTGACGAAACCGCCCAGTGCATTCAGGTCTGCCACACCCTGCAACACGCGCAGGCGAGGACGGATGACCCAGTCGACCAGGGTGCGCTTCTCGGCCAGGCTCAACGGACCTTCGACCGTGAACATGAAGACATCGCCCAGCGGCGTGGTCACCGGGGCGAGACCGCCGGACAATCCGGCCGGAAGATCCGCGGTCACTCCTGCATAACGCTCCGACACCTGCTGCCGCGCCCAGTAGGGATCCGTGCCTTCGGCAAAGTCGAGCGTGATGTCGGCAATGCCGTACTTGGCCGTGGAACGCAGGATCGACTGCCGCGGGATGCCCAGCAGTTCCTGCTCGACCGGCGCGATGACACGCGACTCCACCTCGGCCGGTGTCATGCCGGGCGCTTTCAGGATCAGCTTGACCTGGGTAGGCGAAACGTCAGGGAATGCATCGACCGGGAGTCCCGAGAAGGCCCAGATGCCGCCCGCGGCCAGGCCCACCGCCGCGAGCACCACCAGCATCCGCTGGGTCAGGGCAAACGCAATCAATCTCTCCAGCATCACGGCGCCTGCCGTTTGAGCCACTCGGCCTTGAGCGCCGCGCTGCCACGCGTGACCACGCGCTGCCCCGCCTTGAGCGCAGGGCTGCTGGCAAAACCGGCGCGCGCACGGGCCGGGTCCACATCCACCGGTTCGAATCCGCCTGCAACGGTCACGAACACCAGCGTCCGGTTTCCGTGCACGACGAACGCCGTCGGCGGCAATCCGAACCGGGATGGATCCGCCGCATGAGGCGTCAGCCTCGCCGACACCGTCTCACCGGGTGCAAAGCAGGCTTCATCATCCAGGGTCACGTGGACCGCAACGGATTGCGACTCCGGTTCCACGTCACGTCCGATTGCGTGCACCGACCCGGTGGACTCACAGCTCGCCGAGCGCACCAGTGCCGCATCTTTGAGACTCAGCTGCCGCGCGACCGACATCGGCACTGCAAGCGCCGCATGCACATGGGGATTGTGCGCCACGTAGGCCAGCACCTCACCGGCAGCCACCGCATCGCCCGGTGCCAGCGCGCGCCCCATGATGATCCCGTCGGCAGGTGCCAGGATCCGCAGCCCTTCGGCACCAGCGGCGCTCATGCCGCTCATCGCCGCGTGCGATGCCTCCAGTGCGGCCCGCGCGGACCTTTCCTGTGCTTCACTGGCCTCCAGCCGGCTGCGCGATATCGCACCGGCTTCGAACAAGGCGCGATCACGCTTGAGTTTCTGCAAGGCGTTGTCGGCCTGGGCCTGCGCCGACTGGCGCGCGGCATGTGCCTGCAGCAGATCCGGTCCGGTCAGCGACAGCACCGCATCGCCTCGCTTCACCGCCTCGCCCGGATGGGCGTAAACGGCGGTGACCCGGGCCGCGGCGGGTGCGAGCAACGGCAAGGGCCCGAGTTCCGCGAATTCGATCCGCCCGCCGAATACCAGCCGGCCGGTGCCTGGCAGGGACCCCGGCGCCAGCACCTGGGTTTCGATGCCGATGGCCGCCTGCTGTGCAGCGCTGAGTTCAATCAATGTGGAGGGTTGCTGTGCAGCCGACGCCACGCCCAGATGCAATGCCAACCACCATACAGCCAGGCCACCCGAAGACCACCGATCAGGGAACATTCGCCCTCCTCCGTTCAGGATGCGACATGATCGCCGGATACGGTTAAGGGAACCTTAAAGTCGGTTGTTCTATCCTTGGCACTTCAGGAGATGCCCTTGCGCATATTGCTGGTCGAGGATGATGAAATGCTGGGCGAAGCCACTCACACGGGCCTGCGACAGGACGGCCATGCGGTCGACTGGGTCCGCGATGGCGAGCAGGCGAAGTCCGCGCTGCACGCCGTGGAGTACGAGGCAGTGGTGCTCGATCTGGGCCTGCCCCGGACCCAGGGGATCGATGTGCTGCGCTGGCTTCGCGCAAGTGGGCACCGCGCCATCGTCATCATCGTCACGGCGCGCGACCTGATCGCCGACCGCATTGCCGGTCTGGATGCAGGCGCCGACGACTATCTGATCAAGCCGTTCGATCTGGACGAGCTCTCCGCACGCCTGCGCGCCGTGCAGCGGCGGGCCGAGTCCCGCCTGTCGGACCAGCTGGACATCGGCCCCATCCATCTCGACCTGCAACGCAAACGCGTTTTCAGGGAGGGCCGCGAAGTCGATCTGACAGCGCGCGAGTTCGCCGTACTGGAAAGGCTGGTCAGGGTCGCCGGCCGGGTGCTGCCGCGCGATGAACTCGAGGAGTGCCTCTACGGCTTCGGCGAGGAGATTTCGAGCAATACGGTCGAGGTGTTCATCCATCATCTGCGCCGCAAGCTCGGCGAGGATTTCATCGTGACCGTGCGCGGCCGGGGATACCGTGTTGCGAGCGAGTGACCCCGCCCGGATCTCGCTCAAGCACCGCATCGTTGCCAGTGTGCTGGCGGCAGCCTGTCTGGTGTGGCTGTTGCTCAGTTACACCGTGTACCGCGCGGTGCTCAACGCCAGCGCCGTCGAATTCGACGAGCGGCTGGCGCAGCAGGCGGAAATCATCCATCTGTATGCCGAGCACGAATATGCAGAAACCCGCTCGGTGCTCGACAATGTCATCCCCCAGCCAGCCTCCGGCCCCCACTCGGGTGTCGTGTACCAGATCTGGACCATCGAAGGTCAGCTCCTGTACCGGTCTGCCGGCGCTCCGTCCCTGCCCTTGATGGGAATCGGGACGCAGGGGTTCCGCGATGTCAGACTCGAGTCGAAGCAGTGGCGCGCCTACAGCGTACGCTCCCGTCTGAGTCCGCTGGTGGTGGAGGTGGCCGAGCTCACGGACCACCGGCGCCTGATCGCAACGAGGGTGCTGTTCGCCGTGATGATCCCGGTGCTGCTGGCCCTGCCCCTGCTCGCACTGCTGGTCTACGGGTTGACGCACCGTGCGCTGCAGCCCATCCGGCGATTTGCCGACGACATATCCAGACGCGAGGCCGGCGACCTGTCCCGGCTGGATCTCACGCAGCTCCCGGTCGAGACGCAGGCGCTCGGCGTGGCGCTCAACGATCTCATCGATCGGTACGGTGCGGCCCTGGACCGCGAGTCACGCTTCACCGGCGATGCCGCGCATGAACTGCGCACACCGCTGGCGGCTGTGAGGGCACAGGCGCAGGTGGCCCTGCGCGCGCGCAGCCCGGAGGAAGCCTCCATTGCCCTGACCCGGCTGATCGGGGGCGTCGACCGGGCCAACCGTCTGGTCGGGCAACTCCTGTCCCTGTCCAGGCTCGAGCATGGCAGCCACAGCGCACAAGCACGCATGCAGCGCCTGTCGGTGGTCATCGATGCGGCCCTGCATGATCTGGCGGCGCTGGCGCAGGCACGTCACGTGATCATCCGGAATCCAGCGGCACCCGAACTCGAGGTCCCGGAAGAGACTGCCTATCTGCTGCTGCGGAACCTCCTGGACAACGCCATCCGGCACAGTCCACCGGCAGGCATCGTGCACGTGGAAGCCGCCGGATGCGAGGGCCAGCTGTGCATCGAGATCAGCGACCAGGGGCCCGGACTCCCGGCTGATCTGCGTCATCGGGTGCTGGAACGATTCTTCCGCCATCAACCCTCCTACGAAGGTAGCGGGCTCGGGCTGTCCATCGTTGCCCGCGTCGTGGATCTGTGGGGCGGGCGGATGCAGTTCGAGGAGACGGAGCAGGGTCGCGGCCTGAAGGTGATCATCCGGGTTCCCCTGCGCAACTTCGCGGAACACGAAAACATCCGTGGGGCGACTCCACTGGACGCCGGAGCAGACAGGTACACTTCGGCCGCACTCAGTGCGAAGCAGGGCCCGTCCCCGGGAACTTCAGCCTGATGTAGTCCAGGTCGCGGGGACCCACGATCATGTTCTCGTTCAACGGCTGGCCGTTGTTCTCCAGACAGAACGCGGCGATGCGAAGCGCCTCTGCCTCCGAAAGGCTCCCCGGATCATCGAACGGCATGGTACTGATGATGCGGCTGTAGAGTTCGCGTGCCCGCATTCCCGACCAGCGCTGCCTGAACTCCGGCCCCGTCAGTGGCGTGGCGTGCTGGCTACCCTGCAGATTTGCGCCATGGCACATGGCGCACTTCCCGTAGTACAGCATCCTGCCCTCCTCGGCCAGACCGGGCGAGTCCTTCGCCGCAGGGTCCGCCAGCGCCAGCGCAATCCATCCACTGCCGTAGTCCTTGCCGCCGATCGGGACGACGATGTACTGCTTTCCGCCTGTTTCGTAGGTCACCGGCCCTCCGGTGGTACCCGCGGGCAGCCCGGTTTCCCACACGACCTTGCCGCTGGCCTTGTCGTAGGCGCGGAAGTGCGAGTCGTGAGCATCACCCACACTGCCGAAAATTGCATCGCTGCTCTCGCCGAGGAACAGGAGCGTGCGGGTCAGGAGCGGCGCCGGCCGGCCGATGGTCCCCAATGGCGGAAGATGGAGCGGTTCGAGCAACGGATGGTGTCTCGGACCATCGCCGTTGGCCACCGTCCACAGCTTGTCACCGGTGTTGAGGTCCAGCGCCGTGATGCGGCCGTACGGCGGCTTGAGCAGGGGCAGACCGGCAGGCCCCGGGCCATACATGGAAACTTCAGCGCCCGGAAGCGGCTCCGCGACTTCATAGGCAATGGTGGCACCGGGCTCGGTGGGCCGGCTGAGCGGATTGACTTCGGGCAGGGTCATCGACACCGCGTAATACACGCCGTGCTCCGGATCGAATGCACCGGTATTCCAGTTGCCGGCACCCCAGGTGCTCGGCACGATGATGGTGCCCTTCTTGCTGCCGGGCCTGCCGTCCACGACCGTGAGCGGCGAATAGAGCGGGCCATAATCGTATTGCTCGAGGATCTTCTTCGCCTGGGCGCGCAGCTCGGGCGTGAAGTCGATGAGCTCATCCTCGGTCATGCCCTGCCTGTCGAAGGCCGGCGGTCGGGTGGGAAATGGCTGGGTCGGGGAGGCCACCTCGCCGGGCACGGTGGACCGGGGAACGGGGCGCTCGATGATGGGCCATACCGGCTTGCCGTTGCGACGGTCGAACACGAACAGGAAGCCGTTCTTGTTCGGCTGCATGACGGCCGGAATCCGCTGACCCTCGACCGTGATCTCGCCCAGCGTCGGCGCGGAGGCATTGTCATAGTCCCACAGGTCGTGATGCACCATCTGGAAATACCAGATCAGCTTGCCGCTGCGCGCGTCCAGCGCCACCAGGCTGTCGGAGTACAGATTGTTGCCGGGCCGATGGCCGCCAAAGTAGGAGTTGGTGGGCGCGCTCAATGGAACGTAGACGTACCCGAGTTTCTCATCGGCCGACAGCGGCGCCCATGCCGCCATGTTGCCCACGAAATCGGCCGAGCCCTTGCCCCAGCTCGCGCGTCCCTTCTCTCCCCGTTGCGGAATGAGATGGAAGGTCCACAGCTGCCGGCCGCTGCGCACATCGTAACCACGGATGTTCTCGGGGCGCGCCTCCCTTTCAGGGCCGCCATCCCCGTAGCCGGCGCCGGTCCTGCCCCCGCCGTTGCCACCCACCACGATGACATCGCCGACCACGATGGGGCCGTTGAAACCGAAATAGCGTGCCCGGTCCGGCGTGTGGCGATTCAGCCAGACGCGGCCATGATCTCCGAAGCCCTCTTTCAATGCGCCGGTCGCGGCATCCAGGGCATACAGATACTCGCCGCGCACGGACAGGATGCGAAGGTCCTGACCCTCGCGCCAGTAATCCACACCGCGCGAACTGTCCCCCGTCGCCTCCTTCAGGGAATCCGTGAACGGCTTCTGGACCCAGAGCGTCTTTCCCGTGGCCGGATCGAATGCCTCCACCAGACCCACGGCATCCGGCGCATACAGCACTCCGTCGATGAGGATGGGTGTGCCACGAAGATAATTCGACGGAGCCAGATCGGGATATTTCTGCGCAAGCGAAGCATCCAGACCGGGACGCGTCCACACCGCGCGAAGCCGGTTGACATTGCCGGCATCGATCTGGGCCAGCGGGGAGTAACGGTCAAAACGCCTGCTGCCACCGAAGTAACTCCACTGCGATGATTCCGCCCCGCCCGCGATGACAAGGCCGGGCAGGCCTCCCAGCAGCAGGACCAGGGTCAGGACTCGCATGGGAGTCAGGCCGAGGGACAATCAGCCTCCGTGGGCGAAAGCCCAGTAGAGCTCTCTCGCCTTCCTGTAGAGCGGCCCAACGGGAACGGAACGGCCATCGATGCGCGTGATGGGAGAAACCTTGGCATAGTTGCCGCAACTCCACAGCTCGTCCGCGGTCTCGAAGTCGGCATAGGTGAGCGATTTCTCGATGACCTGGATACCGGCCTTGCGCAGCAGATCGATGGTGCGCAATCGCGTGATGCCCGCGAGGAAGGTGCCATTCGGCACGGGCGTGAATGCCACACCGTCCTTTGCCATGAAGATGTTGGCGGTGCCAAGCTCGGCCACATTGCCGTTCATGTCGCGCAGCAGGCAGTTGTCGAAACCACGCCGCCCGGCCTCGACCAGCGCACGCGCATTGTTCGGATACAGGCAGCCGGCCTTCGCATCCACCGGCATGCAGTCGATGGTCGGACGCCGAAAGGGAGACAGGGTGATGGAACAGTTTCCAGGCTTGGGCATCGGCGCTTCATACATCGTGAGACACCATTGCGTCGAATCCGGATCCGGATCGACCGAGGTCGGCCCGCCGGACTCCGCCCAGTACATCGGGCGGATGTACAGTTCGGGTTTCGAGCCGAATTTCTTCACACCCTCGCGCACGAGTTCGAGCCACTTCTCCGCAGATGTCACCGGCTTCATGCCCATCGTGACCGCGGAGTTGTTGATGCGCCGGCAGTGCCGCTCGATGTCCGGCGTCACGCCTTCGAAGGCGCGGGCACCATCGAATACTGAGGAGCCGAGCCAGACCGAGTGCGTACGCGGCCCGTACAAAGGGATGTTGCCTTCCTGCCAGTCGCCTTCGTAAAAGGTCCAGGTGCGGGTGGGTGCAGCGGGTAATGGCATGGTCAAGCGGTCTCATGCAGCCAGGGGAAGATCTGCATTCTACATCGGCCGGTCCGGCCGCGCCGAATCAGGAGGTTGGTGCCGTCTCGCAGATTCGAACTGCGGACCCACGCATTACGAATGCGTTGCTCTACCAGCTGAGCTAAGACGGCACGTGTGAACCGGAACGCCGCGCATTCTATCGCCCTTCAGGACATGGACGATAGGCTCCCGCGCTGTTTTGCCACCTTGCGCAGGGGTTTGGGCAGGGAAAACACCACGTGCTCAGTGGTTCCGGGCAGCTCCTGGGCCAGCCGGCCACCCCAGGACTGGAGCCTTTCCACCACGCCGCGCACCAGGATCTCGGGTGCGGAGGCCCCGGCGGTCACGCCCACCGCATTGACCCCTTCGAACCAGCTGCGTTCCAGGTACTCCGCGCCGTCGATGAGGTATCCCGGCTTGCCCGCCTTCTCGGCAATCTCGCGCAACCGGTTGGAATTCGAACTGCTCCGGGACCCCACCACGATCAGCACCTCGCACCGCCCGATCAGCTCCTTGACGGCATCCTGGCGATTCTGGGTCGCGTAGCAGATGTCCTCACGGCGCGGCGCCTGCAGGCCCGGAAACCGCGCACGCAACGCAGCCACGATCTGCGCGGTGTCATCCACCGACAGCGTGGTCTGGGTGACGAAGGCGACATGGGCTGGATCGCGCACCTCAAGGCGCTCCACGTCCTCCACCGTCTCGATCAGCAGGATGCGGCCGCCGAAGGACTGGTCGAACTGGCCCATCGTGCCTTCCACCTCGGGATGCGCCGAATGCCCGATGAGGAACACATCGCGCGCCTCGCGCGCATAGCGCGCCACTTCCATGTGCACCTTGGTCACCAGCGGGCAGGTGGCATCGAACACGTTGAGCGTGCGACGCTGCGCCTCTTCCTGCACGGCGCGCGACACGCCGTGGGCGCTGAAGATGACGGTGGACCCGTCAGGCACATCCGAAAGCTCATCGACGAACACGGCGCCGATCCCCCGGAGCCGCTCGACCACGAACCTGTTGTGCACCACTTCATGGCGCACGTAGATGGGCGCCCCGAACAGCTCGATGGCCCGCTCGACGATGTCGATGGCGCGATCCACGCCGGCGCAGAATCCCCGCGGATTGGCGAGCAGGATGTCCATCAGTGCTTGCGTGCCTGATCCACCAGCGCATCGAGCAGCAGAAAGGCCGCCCCCACCGTGATGGCCGAGTCCGCCACGTTGAACGCAGGGAAAAATGCGTCCTGCCAGTGCACATGGATGAAATCGACCACGTAACCCAACTGGATGCGGTCGATGACATTTCCCAGCGCTCCACCCATGACCAGCGCCAGCCCCGGCGAGAGCAGGCCATTGCCCTTGCGCGGCAGGCTCAGCATCCACACCAGGATGCCGAGGCTCACGGACACCGCCAGTGCGATGAAGAAATTGCGCTGCCAGCCGGAGGCTTCCGCCAGGAAGCTGAATGCAGCTCCGGTATTGTGCAGATGGGTGATCTGCAGCACCGGCAGGACCCGCCTGAACTCGAACTCGGCCAGATGCGTTGCGATCAGATGCTTGGTCCACTGATCCGCGAGGATCACGACCAGGGTCAGCGACAGCCAGCGCCAGGCGCCGCCACGGTTGTGCAGGATGTTCATGCGAAAAGCCGCTCCTCGCCGGGGCCTTCTACATTGCTGACGCAGCGGATGCAAAGCCCGGGATGATCCGCTCGCTGCCCGACGTCCTCGCGCCGGTGCCAGCAGCGAACGCACTTGGGCGCCTTCGATGGCTGCACCTCGACGTGGACGGGTTCGCTCTGGCTCCCGGCATGCCGGACCACGCGCGCCTGGCTGGTGATCAGCACGAACCGCAGTTCATCGCCCAGCGGCTCCAGGGCCGCGGCGTGCTTCGCATCGGCATGCACCCGCACCTCGGCCTCGAGTGGTGCGCCGATGGTGCCCGCCGCGCGCAAGCGCTCGAGTTCCCCGGCCACCTGAGCCTTCAGCGCGATCACCGCGGGCCAGTCGATTTCCGGCGGCCGTTCCACACCGGCCGGAAACTCGTGCCAAAGATCCAGGAACACCGACTCGTGCCTGACACCGGGCGCATGTTTCCATGCCTCCTCGGCAGTGAAGCTCAGGATCGGCGCGATCCATCGGATCATGGCATGCAGGACGTGGTACATCGCCGTCTGTGCCGAGTGCCGTGGTCTGCTGTCCCGGCCGGTGGTGTACAGACGATCCTTGATGATGTCCAGATAGAATCCGGACAGGTCCACGACACAGAAGTTGTGCACCTTCTGGTAGATGTCGTGCATCCCGTAATTCCGGTAAGCCCTCACCACCTCGTTCTGCAATTCGAACGTGCGGGCCACCGCCCAGCGATCGAGCGCGATCATCTGATCCCACGGCACCGGGTGTTTGAGCGGATCGAAACCGTGCAGGTTGCCGAGCAGGAAGCGCAGGGTGTTGCGGATGCGGCGGTAGGAATCGGCGATGCGCTTCAGGATCTCGTCGGAGACCGTGATCTCCCGCGAATAGTCGGTGGCCGCGACCCACAGTCGCAGCACATCGGCCCCCAGGGTCTTCGTCACGGTCTGCGGCAGGATCACGTTGCCCAGCGACTTGGACATCTTGCGGCCTTTCTCGTCCACGGTGAAACCATGGGTGAGCACGCCACGATAGGGGGCGCGGCCATGCAGGGCGACGGAAGTCAGGAGCGAGGAATGGAACCAGCCGCGATGCTGGTCCGAGCCTTCCAGGTACAGATCCGCCGGCACGGTCATCTCCGGGCGCATCTGCGACAGGCAGTGATGCATCACCCCGGAGTCCATCCACACGTCCATGACATCGGAAACCTTTTCGTAAGCGCCCGCGTCGGCCCCGATGAGCTCGACGGGATCCAGATCGAACCAGGCATCGATGCCCTTTTCCGAAACGCTCCCCGCCACGGTCTCGATCAGTTCCTGCGTACGCGGATGCAGTTCGCCGGATGTCTTGTGCACGAACAGCGGGATGGGCACGCCCCAGGTACGCTGGCGCGAGATGCACCAGTCGGGACGATGGGCAATCATGTTGCTGATGCGCTGCTCACCCCAGGCCGGCATCCAGTCCACGTGAGCGATGGCATCCAGGGCGGCCTTTCGCAAGCCCGCCTGCTCCATGCTGATGAACCACTGCGGTGTTGCACGAAAGATCACCGGCGTCTTGTGGCGCCAGCAATGCGGGTAGGAGTGCTGGTAATTCTCCATCTTCAGGAGTCGTCCGCGTTCGCGCAGCACCTCCACCACATGCGCATTGGCGTCGAACACCGGCTCGCCTTCGAACAGCGCCGTTCCCGGCAGGAATCGCCCGTCACCGCCCACCGGATTGTCGATCTCCAGGCCATATCGACGCCCGATGATGTAATCATCGAGGCCATGGCCCGGCGCCGTATGCACGGCTCCAGTGCCCGCATCCAGCGTCACATGCTCACCCAGGACCAGCGGCACCTTCCGGTCGTAGAACGGATGGGCCAGCAGGAGATTTTCCAGCGCTGCGCCGCGGGCCGAACCGATCCGCCTGAACTCGCCGATGCCCAGCACCGCAGCCACCCGATCCACCAGATCGGCAGCCAGGAGCAACCGTTCCGCACCGCTCCCGGCGTCGAACTCGATCAGGGTGTAATCGAACTCCGGATGGAGCGCAACGGCACGATTGGCCGGCAGTGTCCAGGGCGTGGTGGTCCAGATCGCAACCGCCGCCGGCACGCGGGCCTCGCTCGCACCCAGACGGCGCGCGAACTCATCTTCATCCACCACCGCGAAGCGCACGTAGATGCTCGGCGAAGTGCGATCCTCGTATTCCACCTCGGCCTCGGCCAGCGCTGACCGGCAGTTCATGCACCAGTGCACGGGTTTGTAACCCTTGTACAGGTGCCCGTTGCGGATGATGCCTCCGAAGGCGCGCAACTGTTCGGCCTCATAGCGTGAGGCCATGGTCAGATACGGGTTGTCCCAGTCGCCGAGCACGCCGAGGCGTCTGAAATCCGCGCGCTGCCCGTCGACCTGCTTTCGCGCATAGTCGCGGCAGGCGGCGCGGAACGCCCGCGCGTCGAGCTTCTGCCCCACCCGTCCGTGGACCTTCTCCACCTGCATTTCGATCGGCAGGCCGTGGCAGTCCCAGCCCGGGATGTAGGGCGCATCGTAACCGTCGAGCGTGCGCGACTTGATGATGATGTCCTTGAGGACCTTGTTGACGGCATGCCCCAGGTGGATGGTTCCATTCGCATATGGAGGCCCGTCCGGCAGGATGAACCCCGGCCGGCCCCTGGCTGCAGCCCGGATCCTGGCGTACAGGCCCGCCTGCTCCCACGCCTCGATCATGGCCGGCTCGCGGTTGGCCAGATCCGCCTTCATGGAAAAGCCGGTCACCGGCAAGTTGATCGTATTCTTGTAGTCAGTCACGCATCACCAGCATTCGGGTCACACTCAACCGGCCGCAAGCGCTTCACGCGCCTGCGCGGCATCCACGTTCATCTGCGCCACAAGTGCATCGAGCGAGTCGAACCGCACCTCGTCGCGCAATTTTCGCACGAACTCCACCTCCAGCGATCGGCCATAGAGATCGCCGGAAAAATCGAACACATGGACCTCCAGGATCGGCTCGACGCCATTCACCGTGGGCCGCGTACCCAGGGACGCCACGGCCGGCCGGGCCACGGGGCCAATGCCATGGACGCGCACCGCGATGATGCCCCACACCGGCGATTTGCGCCGCTTCAAGGGAAGGTTTGCGGTCGGGAAGCCCAGCTCACGGCCGAGCTTCGAGCCGTGCGCCACCCGGCCCGTCATCCGGTAGCGCCAGCCCAGCATCTTCGCCGCCTGCGCATAGTCGGCGCGCGCCAGTTCACTGCGCACGCGCGTGCTGCTGATGCGCAGGCCCTGGAAATCCACGCCATCGATCTGTTCGACCTGGAAACCGAATCGCTCGCCGGCGGCTCGCAGGGTCTGCACCGTGCCGGCGGCCTGACGACCATAGCGGAAGTCCGGACCCACCACCAGGTGCCTGACCTGAAGTCCTTCCACCAGCAGTTCACGCACGAAGGCTTCCGGTGTCATGCTGCGCATGTGCTCGTCGAAACGCAGCGTGATGAACCGGTCCACGCCCAGAGCGGCCAGATGCGCGAACTTCTCGCGCCAGCGGGTCAGCCGTGGAGGAGCGCCATCCGGGTCCAGGAATTCCTTGGAACTGGGTTCGAAGGCCAGTACGGCCGACGCACAGCCCATCGTCCGGGCGCGATGCCTGAGGATCTCGATCATGGCGCGATGTCCCAGGTGCACGCCATCGTAATTGCCGATGGTCAGCGCACATCCGCGGGCCGCGGGAAGATCCTTTATGCCACGGATCAGGTTCATGCCGGAGTCAATGCCGCACATGACGCGGCCGCATTCCGGACGCGTAAAGGGCCGCGAAATACACCAGCGCCCCGGCCGTCACCAGCAAACCGGTGCGCACCACGCGCTCCCCCGTATGCATGGCGAACCAGCCGCGCAGATCCCCCGCGAGCCACCACAGGACTCCCGCCATCACGAGGCTCGCCAGCAGCGCACGCGCCAGCAACGCATTCCAGCCGGCGGAAGGCTTGAGGACTTCGCGCCGGCGCAGTCCGCGATACAGGAGGATCGAATTGACGCAGGCCCCGATGCCCGTGGACAGGGCCAGCATGGCGTGCGGCGCCTTCACGACATCGAAATATGCCAGCGGTGCGACCACCGTCAAATTGAGGCCGATGTTCACGCCCAGCGACATGAGGCCCACACGCACCGGCGTACGCGTGTCCTGGCGGGCAAAGTATCCCGGCGCCAGGACCTTCACGAAGCTGAATCCCATCAGACCGAAGGCATAGGCCATCAACGCATAGGAACTCATGATGACATCGTGATGGCTGAACCGGCCATGGCCGAAGAAAGTCGCGGTCAGCGGACCCGCGAGCACGAACAGGGCCAGCGCAGCCGGCAGCACCACGATGGTCACGAGTTTCAGGGCCCAGTCGAGTGTGGCGGAGAACTTCTCCGTCGACTGCGCGGCATGATGTCCCGACAGACCCGGCAGGATGACCGTGGCCAGCGCGATGCTGAACACGCCCAGCGGGAATTCCATCAGCCGGTCGGCGAAGTACATCCAGCTGACGCTGCCCGTAGCCAGGAACGAGGCGATCTGCGTGTCGAGCAGCAGGCTGATCTGAGCCATGGAGGAACCGAGGATCCCCGGCACCATGAGCCGGCTCACCTTGCGCACCCCTTCGTGGTCCCAGCGCCAGCGAGGCCAGCCCAGGAGCCGGAGCCTGAGCAGGAACGGGATCTGGTAGAGCACCTGCACCAGGCCGCTGATGAACACGGCCGCCGCCAGCACCACACCCGGATTGGGAAACATCGGTGCGATCCACACCGCTGCCACGATCATGACCAGGTTCGACAGGACCTGGGTGAAAGCCGGCGGGCCGAAGCTGCCGTAACTGTTGAGCACACCGCTCCCGAGCGCAGTGAGCGAGATGAAGAACAGATAGGGGAAGGTCAGCCGCAGCATCTCCACGGCCAGCTCGTCACGACCGCCATCGTGGGAAAATCCCGGCGCGAACGCCCAGATGATGACGGGCGCGCCGATCACACCGATCAGGGTGATGACGAACAGCACCAGACCCAGGGTACCTGCCGTCCCGTTGATGAGGACCTCGACCTCGCGATGGTCCTTGCGATGCTTGTACTCGGAAACGACCGGCACGAAGGACTGCGAAAAGGCGCCTTCCGCGAACAACCGCCGCAGGAAATTGGGGATCTTGTAGGCCACCAGGAACGCATCGGCCACCGGCCCGCCGCCGAACAGGTTCGCCTGGGCGACATCGCGCGCCATGCCCGTGATCCGGGACAGAAGCGTGGTCAGTCCGACGACGGAAGTGGACTTTAAAAATGCGCGGCTCATTTGAGGTGCACACTATAGCAAGGCAGGCCCCACCGATTCCGTGCGTGAGGGAAGGGGCTGGGGGAGTATTTTCCAATCGTAAATTGAGGCTGAAAGTGTAGCGGTCAGGCGGCGGTATTGGATCGACGGTTAATGGATTGGAACAGCCGCTTTCTGGCCTGCTGAACCTGTTGTGCGGCCTGATTATTGCTCATTGAAGTGGCCTGGTGTTCGAGTCTGGCGGCGGTGATGCCGGCTTTGAGATGCTGGGTATAGTGGTCGATGGATTGCAGACGCTGGAACGGAGTCATGATCAGTTCGCGGGGGTAGGTTTTCCTGATCTTGCCTTTGGCTTCGAGGGTATCGAGGATGACGGCGCCGTTTTTGGATTCGGCCAAAGCGTTGTCGTCGATGTGGCGGGGGCCTGACTTGGTGAACTCGACGCGCAGTTTCTCCAGCAGCTCGGCAACCTCATGATTGATGTACTCGGAGCCCGAGTCGGAGTGAAAGCCGCGGATCAGGAAGGGGAAGCCCTGCAGGAGCAGTGCGATGACCGGCAGCAGGTACGCCTCGCTGATTCGCTCCACCGAGGCCACCAGTTCCCATTGGGTGACGATATCCACTGCGTTGATGTGGTAGACGCCCTTTATCCCGTCCTGATCGCCCTGGTGCACGGTATCGATGCGGATGTAGCCCGGTAGTCCGTGCGGGGCGGGGGCTTTGCGGATGCCGATCGGCGCGGCTGAGGAGCGAGTGCCGTGCCACACCGACCGCTGTTTCAGGTACGAGGGGCTGGCGCGCAAGTTGTACAGGTGGGAGACGGAGATTTGCGACAAGCGCTCGTAGCGCGGGTCGCCAAAGGTGCCGAAAGCCCGTCGCAACAGCACCTGGGTAGCCGGACCGGACAGCGTGTCGTGCCAACTGTCGGTCTGAGCCAGCAATGCCACGTCCGCGGGCTGGTATTTGCGCGAAAAGCTGGTCCGACTGGCACGGCTCGCCGGCTCGATGGAGTG
>JBGAGK010000023.1:0-75833 GCA_044226785.1 Steroidobacteraceae bacterium
ATCCGAAGAGCAGCGAATGTCGGTGATCTCATGCACAATCTGGCGGACTTCTTCCCACTCCACACGCAGGGCGCGATCGTCGCTTTGAGCGAAGAAGCCGGTCAATGGCTAATGACCTACGAGCTGGCAGCTGGTGTCTACCCCTCGCACCGACATGTCGTCGAACTGGGATTCAGCGTCCTGGTTGCGGAGATCCGGCGGCACTCTCCCGACTGGCGACCCGCATACATGGCGTTCCGCCACTCGCCGCCGTCTGACAGAAGGTGGCATGACCGCCTGTTCGGACAAAGGCTTCTGTTCAACGCCGACCGCAACGCCCTGATGCTCGATGCAGCCTTGCTTGCGCAACCTGTGCGTGCCGCCGATGTGAATCCGTGTCAAGCATCAAGCATTGCTCGACCCAGCCCAGACATTACCGACTTCGTTCCGTTCTACACTGAACGAGTGGTGCGTGCGAGCCTCCCCTCACGATTGCTCACCGTGGACGAGACCGCCCGATTGCTTCGCCTGTCGACTCGCAGCTTTCAGCGGTGTCTGGCTGTCTCTGCGACAAGCTTCGAAGCAATTGTGGACGCCGTCCGCGCCGATCTCGCCTTCGCTTATCTCCGCGACTCCGACCTGTCCATCGCACAGATCGCTGAAACGTTGCATTTTTCCGAAACCAGCGCCATGTCGCGCGCTGTACGCCGCTGGCACGGGCGAACGCCGCGTCAGCTGCGGCACCACATCCGACCAGGATGATTCCGTTGCCCCATCCTCGCCTGCTGCATTTCGCGGAGCTGTTCCGCGGCACCATCGACGGGGCGAGCGTGCACCCGCGAGAGATCGTCAAGCAGGCGCTGCGGTTCAACAGCGCAGCCGTCATCGTCGCGCACAATCACCCGTCGGGCATCGCCGAGCCCAGCCAGGCGGATGAGCTGATCACACTCAGGATCCGTGACGCCCTGGCGCTGGTGGACATCCGGCTGCTGGACCACATTGTCGTAGGGGATGGCGTGGCGGTGTCGCTTGCGGAGCGGGGGTTGGTCTGAGAGAGCCGCCTTTTGCAGACCCACGTGTTGTGACCCATGATCCGTGCAGCACATATTACGTGTCATGCGGTAAGTTGGCTTTCATGGCCAACTGGGCGTGAGGGGTCGGCTGTGAATGCATGCACAAGGGCCAGGCATCAGATTCCCGCCCCGAGCGGCAGGGGTCTGCTACAGCGTACGCAGGTCGTCCGATTCGCGTTTCAGTTCAACGAGGAAGCGTCGAAGCTCTTCGCGCCGGGTTGGCAACATGCGCCGCCCCGCGGGTGTCATCACCCCCGCAGGCACCCGATGAAGGTAATCCTCCAGCATGCGGGCCATTGCCGGACCATCCGGCTGCCCGCCATTGGGGTCGGCCAGTGCCATGACCCGGGCCACTCCGATCGCGCCCAGCCAGTCCAGCGCATCGGCATCGTGCAGGTACTGCGCTTCCGCCCCGACGGGTTTCCGGTCGAACATGTGGGTGCGGATGGCCGCGGCCACTTGCTGAGCCTTGCCCATCGGGAATCCCGTTCCCTGCAGCAATCCGGCCACGCGGTCGGCCGCGACATCGGCATGATCGACCTTGGGATCTTCCCAGGGTTTGAAGGCCGCCAGGTCGTGCAAGTAGGCCGCCGCGAACAGCACGTCATCATCGAGGCTGACGTGGTCCTCGGCTGCCAGCCGCCGCGCCAGATCATGGTCGCGAATGCAGTGTGAATAGCCCCAGGCGGGATTTCCGAAATTCGCCCGTGCGAACTGCCGCACGCTCACCCGCCAGTCGCCGCCCGAGGCCGGATGTGGCCCATCGACCGGGGGCGCAGCTGCCGCCGCTGCCATTCCCATGACACAGAACACGACTCCCCGGATTACTGCCCGCATGATCCCTGACTCCTCATGTCCGACTCATTTTCATACGCCCGGAATGGTACGTTCAAGACACCTGCCCTGCCGCAGTTTGTCCGAAATTTGCCCTCGGCCCCAGGGTACCGGCTGTTCGGTGGGGCTTGCACGGCGCTGACCCCGCGCTTTGAATGCCCGCCGAGCAGGGCGACCGGGCACTGGACGCGCGGCGTATGTGCAAATCTCCGCCGCATTCCGTGATAATTTTTTCAATCATCTTGATGGCTGCGGCTGATATTCATGCAGGGCCCAATGCGCTAGGCTCATACACGCTGCAGCATCATCACAGTGCCGATGTGCGGATGCCGGCATGAATGACATGTCGACACGTGACTCGTCGGCGGAATCTTCACTTCGAGGTGCAACCATGGCAAAGATATCAGGACCGCAACGACTTGGACCGCTCACCCCTTTCGTGGGCGAGTGGGAAGGAAACATCGGCGTCGATCTGTCGTATCACAACAAGGACGACGAGACTTCGGAGACCGGCTATTTCGAACGTTGGGCTTTCCATCCGATTCCGAAGCAGGAAAACGGCAAGCAGGAACTCGAAGGGCTCAAGTATGAAAACCAGGCCTGGCGCCACGGCGAGGAGAGCATGGATCCTTTCCACGACGAAATCGGCTACCTGCTTTGGGAAAAAACCACGGGAACCATCATGCGCGTGGTCGTATTCGGCCGTGGCATCGCGATGATCGCCGGTGGTACCGCCAAGGCCCGCGACAGGAAGCTGCACTTCAAGGCCACGCCGGGCGATCCGAACTTCGGCATCCTGCAGAACAAGTACCTGTCGCAGCGCGCCGAACTCAAGGGTCTCGAGTGGAACGTCTCCTTCAACGATGACGAAACCTTCAGCTACACACAGGATCTGGTGCTGAAGCTTGCGGCCATTGGCGGCAAGGAAATGCACCACACCGACCGCAATACGCTACGTTGCGTCAAGCGGTACCATCCGAGCGTGGAAAACACCTGACGTGATGCAACGCGCACCCGCCGCGCGATCGGCAATGCGGGCAACGCCCTCGCCGAAGGCAGTCCCTGTCAAGAACCGGGTTCAATACAGGAACCGCACCGCCCAATAGGTCAGCGCGGCAATCAGCGCAGTGACCGGAATCGTCAGGATCCAGGCATAGACGAGCCCCGTTGCCAGATCCCACCGGGTGCGCGAGGGGTTCTGCACGGCGCCGGCACCCAGGATGGCGCCGGTGATCGTATGCGTGGTCGACACGGGGATGCCGAATCCGGAGGCGATGAACAGCGTGATCGCACCGCCGGCCGAGGCCGATGATCCGCTGGCGGGCGTCAGTGGCGTCAGCTTCTGGCCCATGGTCCTGATGATGCGCCATCCGCCCGTCAGGGTACCGAGCGCGATGGCTCCGTAGCAGCTCACCATGACCCACAGCGGCAGGTGTTCCCTGGTTGCAAGCCCTCGAGTCATGAGCAGCAGCCAGATGATGCCCATGGTCTTCTGCGCATCGTTGGCGCCGTGGCCCAGGCTGTAGAGCGCACTGGTCACCAGTTGCATGCGCCGGAACCAGCGATCCAGCCGGCTTGGCGCGATGCGAAAGAAGACCCAGCTGATGGCGATCATCAGCAGACCACCGATCAACAGGCCCAGCACCGGCGACACCACGATGAATACCGCGACCTTGATGATGCCCGGCGCGAGCAGCGCCGCGGGGCCGCTCTTCGCCATCCCGGCCCCGATCAGGCCGCCGATCAGGGCATGCGAAGAACTGGAGGGGATACCGAAATACCACGTCACCAGATTCCACGCGATGGCGCCGATCAGTGCGCCACAGATCACCGCATCATCGACGAAACCAGGGTCGATGATCCCCGAGCCGATGGTTGCCGCGACGTGCGGCTCGAACGCGTAGATCGCGAGGAAGTTGAAGAAGGCCGCCCAGACGACCGCCTGATACGGTTTCAGGACGCGTGTGGATACCACCGTGGCGATGGAATTCGCCGCGTCGTGGAAGCCGTTCAGGAAATCGAATGCCAGTGCCAGGAGCACGAGCAGCCCGAGCGCCGTGGCGATCTGGTCTGAAAACACGGTCAGGCGTTCTGCAGCGTGATGTTTTCGATGAGGTTGGCGACATCCTGGCATTTGTCGGTCGCCGCCTCCAGGACCTCGTAGATTGCCTTGAGCTTGATGACCTGGCGGATATCCGGTTCATCGCGGAAAAGCCTGGAGATCGCCGCGCGCATGACCCGGTCAGCCCTGGATTCCAGATCGTCGATCTCGCGGCACAACTTCAGTGCCTCGGGTGCATTGCGCATGTTGTTGAGCAGCGCCACGGCGGACTGCAGGCGCATGCAGCAGGTCTGAAGCAGACCTGCCAGGTCCATCGCGAACTCGGTCACCTGCTGCACGTCGTAGAGGACCAGCGATTCGGCCGCGTCCTGCATCAGATCCAGGATGTCGTCCATGCGCGAGATGAGACGATGAATGTCATCGCGGTCCAGCGGCGTGACGAAGATGGTCTGCAGCAACGCCATGGTCTCATGGGTGATGCGGTCGGCATTGTGCTCGAGTTCGTTGATGCGCTCGATGCGGGCCGGCCGCTCCAGCTCGTCCTTGTAGTCGTGCAGCAATCCGGACAGAACCGCACTGGCCTCCGCGACCAGGCTCGCATGCTGGTTGAACAGTTCGAAAAAACGATTCTCGCGCGGAACGAGACTGGCAATGATGCTCACAGACAACCTCTTGATTCAGAGCAGGAAGCGGACTTCCATCCGGATATTGTTGGCAAGGCTCCAGGGCCCTTCTTTCATCACAGGCAGCGCAACCTTTCAGTCGCAGCGGCCGTCCGTCGCAACTGCCGTCCGTCGCAACTGCCGTCCGTCGCCACGGCACCGCCGTCATTGTTCCGGCTGCAGCGCCCAACGGCCATGCGGGAAAACCGGCGGGCAGAATACAGCGAAATGCGCAGCCGATCCTGCTCATCCTGAATCCGGCCTGCGCTCTCGGCCGGAGTGGTGGCGGGAAAAATTCAACTCATTGATTTGTATATGTTTTCGTCGGCCCGGTGATCGGCCCGGACTCTCGGGCGTTGCCGCATCGGCAACCAGCTGGTATAAAGCGCGGCTCACCCGGAAGAGCGCCTCAGGCGCGCCGGCCGGGTCAATGACACTTTGCCATTCCAGGGTCTTCATCATGTCGCGAGTCTGCCAAGTCACGGGCAAAAAGCCCAAGGTCGGCAATACGGTTTCGCATGCGAACAACCGCAAGCGCCGCCGCTTCCTGCCCAATCTGCACACCCAGCGCTTCTGGCTGGAAGGCGAAAAGCGCTGGGTCAGCCTGCGTGTGACCACCCGCGGGCTGCGCACCATCGAAAAGCGTGGCGTGGAAACCGTGGTCGCCGATCTGCGCGCCCAGGGCGTCAAGGTCTGAGGGAACCATCATGCGTGACAAGATCAAGCTCGTCTCCTCGGCTGGCACCGGCCACTACTACACCACCACCAAGAACAAACGTCTGCACCCCGACAAGATGGAGACGAAGAAGTACGATCCGGTGGTCCGAAAGCACGTGGCCTACAAGGAATCCAAGATCAAGTAGGAAAGGCCCGCCTCAGGCGGGCTTTTTTTCCCGGGGGCGAGTCGCGTGCCCGAGCTTCCCGAAGTCGAAACCACACGCGCTGGCATCGCGCCTTCTCTGCTGGGCCAGTGCGTGCATGAGGTCATCGTGCGCCGGCGCCAGCTTCGCTGGCCGATTCCGCACAGCTTCGCAGCGGCGGTGCGCGGCCAGACGGTGAGATCCGTCGAGCGTCGCGCCAAGTACATCCTCATCGGATTCGACTCCGGCACCGCCATCCTGCACCTGGGCATGTCGGGGAGCCTGCGCATTCTCGATCCTTCCACGCCACCGAGGCCCCACGATCACTGGGACATCGTGCTGGACAGCGGGCGGGTGCTGCGATTCCACGATCCCCGCCGCTTCGGTTGTCTGCTGTTCACGCGCAAGGACCCCGACACGCATCCGCTGCTCGCAGGTCTGGCTCCCGAACCGCTGAGTGATGCCTTCGACGACGAATACCTGTTCCGCGGATCGCGCCATCGCAAGGTGGCCATCAAGCTGTTCATCATGAATCCGCGAATGGTGGTCGGGGTCGGCAACATCTACGCCTCGGAGAGCCTGTTCCGTGCCGGGATCTCTCCTCGCCGCGCGGCCGGCCGGCTGACCCGCGAACAGGCCTCACGCCTGGTCGATGCGATCCGTTCGGTGTTGCGCGAGGCCATCCGCATCGGCGGCACCACCCTTCGGGATTACGTGAATGCGGATGGCGACCGGGGTTACTTCTCGCAGAAGCTGTTCGTGTACGAACGCGCCGGCAAGCCCTGTCGCCGGTGCCGCACGCCGATCAGGCAAATCGTGCAGGGCCAGAGATCGACCTGGTTCTGCCCGGCATGCCAGGCCTGATGCGGTCCCTGGCGCAAACTTCGATCCGGTTCAATACACCAGGCCCTCGCCGATGCCGCGCGGATCCGAAGCGGCCACGACCTTGCCGCTGGCATGGTCCCAGGTGACCACCTGCATGTTGCCCCAGCCACGCTCATGTGCCTGCAGACGATGTCCCATGGCGAGAAGTTCGCGGACCTCATCGTCGCTGAATGCGCCCGCTTCATAGGCGACCACGTCGGGCAGGTACTGGTGGTGATAGCGCGGCGCCCTGACGATATCGGCCGCACTCATGCCGTCCAGGTAGTCCAGGGTCCCCAGCAGTACCATGCTGATGATGAAGCTTCCGCCGGGTGACCCGATGATCATCGTCCCATGCGCTGTCTCCACGAAGGTCGGCGTCATGCTCGACAGGCTGCGCTTGTTGCCGGCGATGGCGTTCGCATCCGCACCCACCAGACCGAAACCGTTCGGCACACCGGGCTTCTTCGAAAAATCGTCCATGGTGTTGTTCAGCAGCACGCCGGTGCTGCCCGCGACGAAGCCGCCCCCCAGCCACTGATTCACCGAAATGGTCCCGGCCACCCGGTTGCCCTCGCGATCGAGCACGGACAGGTGCGTGGTATCGCGGCCACCCTCACCCTGCGACACGCCGGGCAGGAGATCGCTGGGCATGGCCTTGTCGGAGCGCATGCTGGCACGCTGCCCTGCCGCGTAGGCCGGATCGGTCAAGAGCTTTACCGGAATCTGCACAAAGTCCGGATCCCCGAGATAAATGGCCCGGTCCCGGTACACGCGCTGCATGGCGTCGATGATCCAGTGTTTGCGTTCAACCGCCGGCAGATGGGCGAGGTCCACACCGGACAGGATGTTCAGGGCATCGATCAACGCCACGCCTCCGGAGGAGGGAGGTGGCGAACTGATGATGCGGGCACCGTGATACTCGCCCACCAGCGGCACTCGCTCCACCACCTTGTAATCCGCCAGATCCTGCAGTGTCCAGATCCCGCCGCCGGCTCGCACGGCGCGCACCATCTCATTCGCCACGGGGCCGGAATAAAAACCCTTTTCGCCCTGCGCCGCCAGGATTTCCAGGGTACGTGCGAGCTGTGGCTGGCGGATCAGTGCACCCAGCGCAGGTACCTGCCCATTCACCAGGAAGATCCTCGCAGCTTCCGGTGAGCGCTTGAGGACATCGGCCTTGTAGCGGATTCCGGCTTGCAGGCGCGCATTCAGTGGAAAGCCCGTACGCGCCAGCCGGATTGCGGGCCTGAGGGAGACCGCCAGCGGCAGGCGGCCGAAGTGCTTCGCGAGATATTCGAATCCCGCCGGTTCGCCCGGAATGCCGGCGGCCAGCGGCCCCAGGGTGGACGCACCCTTGACCGGCTCGCCGTTCGCATCCAGATACATGTCGCGCGTGGCGGCGGCCGGCGCCTTCTCGCGCGCATCGATGAACGTGTCGAGTCCATCTGATTGCCGGTGCAGCAGATAGAACCCGCCACCCCCGAGGCCCGAACTGCTGGGTTCGACCACGGCGAGAGCCGCGGAAACGGCCACGGCCGCATCGAAGGCATTGCCACCGGCCGCGAGGATTTCCTCACCGGCACGACTGGCCAGCGGATGCGCACTGGCGATGGCAGCCGGATGCGCAACGCGGCCGGCATCGGACACCTCCGCAGGGACCGGCGCCGTGACGCCCGACGGGGCCTGAACCCCGTCACGGGCGAAAGATGCCCCGGCGCCGCCAAGCAGGAACACGGCCAGCGCGGGCGCCAGCAATCCGCCGGCGAGAAACCGATGCACGGATCGCAACCGGTTCATGCGTTCATGCCTTCCGGTGCTTCTTCAGCTCCGCCTCCACCAGCGGATGCACGAACTCGGAAACATTGCCGCCGAGTACGGCGATCTCGCGGATCAGCGTCGAGGAAATGAAGGTGTACTGCTCCTGCGGCGTCATGAACACGGATTCGATGTCCGAGGACAGGTGGCGGCTCATGTTGGCCAGCTGGAACTCGAACTCGAAATCCGACACCGCGCGCAGGCCCCGGACGATGACCGACAGTCCGTTCTGCCGGGCGAAGTCCACCGTCAGTCCCGAGTAACCACAGACTTCGACATTGCTGATCCCGGCGAGCACGCGCCGGGCCATGTCCACACGCTGATCGAGCGTGAACATGGGCGCCTTGTGCGGATTTGCCGCAATGGCCACGACCAGCCGGTCAAATATGCTCGCGGCACGGCGCACCAGGTCATGATGGCCGTTGGTGATCGGATCAAAGGTTCCCGGGTAGACCGCTGTTCTCTTGATCATTGCCCGCCAGATGATAACCCACCTCGCCGGCGAACTTCGACCGGAGCAGCGCCCAGCCCGGGGGCAACTCCGGCACGCCTGCAGCACGCTCGCACTCGAGATAGATGCGAGCCCCCGCCCGCAGCCATGCACCGGACACGAGCGCGCGGAGAATCGCCGGTATCCAGCCCCTGCCGAAGGGAGGATCCAGGAACACCAGGTCGAACGCCTCCTGCCCGTTGATGCCCCTGGGTGGAGAAGCTTCCAGCCACGCCAGTGCCTGCGCCTGCACCACCATACCCTCGCCCCCCAACATGCCCAGACTGGAGCGGATTGCCTCGACCGCAGCCGCGGAGCTGTCCACGAATGTGCAGGCTGCTGCACCCCGTGACAATGCTTCCAGACCCAGTGCACCGGAGCCGGCAAACAGGTCCAGGCAACGAGCGCCGGCCACGCGGTCCTGCAACCAGTTGAACAAGGTCTCGCGCACCCGGTCCGGCGTGGGGCGGATCAGTGGATCGTGGGCGAACCGGATGCGCCGCCCGCGCCAGCGGCCGGCGATGATGCGAACGGAGTGAGCCTTCGAGGCCATGCGAATGTTCCGATGCTGGCGGATCCGGCGCCCACCGGCGCACGGCCACGGAATCATAACTGCTAAGCTGTGAGCATGAGCGAGGATTCGAAACCAGGCGGCGTGCGTGGCTTTTTCAAGCGGCTGCGCGCCCGGCTCAACCCGGCTGATTCATGGCTGTCCTACGACCTGGCCAACCTGGTGCAGGGCCGCCGGATCGACGCGGAGATCCTCGACGAGCTCGAATCGCACCTGATCACCGCCGATGTGGGTATCGATGCGACGACGCGCATCCTCGACGAACTGCGCCGGCGTGTGGCCCGCAAGGAACTCGACGATGTGGCATCCTTGCGTCGCCAGCTGCATGCGGCCATGGTCGAAATCCTCAAGCCCGTCGAACAGCCACTGGTCATCGACCGGAGCGCGAAACCCTTCGTCATCCTGGTGATCGGCATCAACGGTGCCGGCAAGACCACCAGCATCGGCAAGCTGGCCCATCAACTGCTCGGCCAGGGCATGACAGTCATGCTGGCAGCGGGCGACACCTTCCGTGCCGCCGCGCGTGAGCAGCTCGAGGCCTGGGCTGAACGCAACAACGTGCCGATCATTTCCCAGCACGGCGGAGCCGATCCGGCCGCCGTGATTTTCGATGCGATGAACGCCGCCCGGGCGCGTGGCATCGACGTGCTGATCGCCGATACCGCGGGCCGCCTTCATACCCAGTCGAATCTCATGGAGGAACTCGGGAAGGTCAAGCGTGTGATCAGCCGGATCGACCCGCAGGCGCCGCACGAGGTGCTGCTGATCCTGGATGGCACCATCGGTCAGAACGCCGTGGCGCAGGCGGAGCAGTTCAATCGCCATCTGAAGGTGACCGGCCTTGCCGTGACCAAGCTGGATGGCTCGGCCAGAGGCGGGGTACTGCTGGCGATTGCCGAAAAACTCGGGATTCCGATCCGGTTCATCGGTGTCGGTGAACAGCTCGATGATTTCGGGATCTTCAAGGCGGAAGAATTCGTGTCGGCCCTGCTCAGGATCCCCGAAGCCGGGTCAACCGCATGATCAGTTTCGAGCACGTGCACAAGCGCTACGCCAACGGCCGGCAGGCACTCACCGACCTGTCCTTCGACGTGGGGAGCGGCGAGATGGCCTTCCTCACCGGACCTTCCGGGGCCGGCAAGAGCACCATACTGAAGCTGATCGCGCTGATCGAGCGGCCGACCCGTGGCACCGTGAGGGTCGCGGACCAGGATACCGCCCGCATCCGCCGGCGCCGCATCCCGCGATACCGGCGCCAGATCGGCATGGTGCATCAGGACTTCAAGCTGATCGAGGATCGCCCGGTGCTGGACAACGTGGCCATGCCGCTGGTCATTGCCGGCATGGCGCGCCGCGAAATCGACAAGCGCGTGCGCGCAGCACTCGATCAGGTGGGCCTGCTGGGGCGAGAGCATGACCGGCCGCCGGAACTCTCGGCGGGCGAGCAGCAGCGCGTGGGCATCGCACGGGCGGTGGTCACCAAGCCCCCACTGCTCATCGCGGACGAGCCCACCGGAAATCTGGACCCGGAACTGGCGCTCGAGATCATGATGCTGTTCAGGCGCTTCAATGAGGTTGGCGTAACCGTGCTCATCGCCACGCATGATCATCACCTGATCGATGCCACCGGCGCCCGCCGGATCGATCTCACGGGCGGACACCAGGTGTCCGCATGAGCCCGGGCGCGTATTTCGAGCGCCATGCGCAGACGCTGATCGGTGCAATGGGACGCCTGGTGCGCCGTCCGCTGGCCAGCATGCTGATCGCCTGCGTGATCGGCATTGCGCTGGCGTTGCCCCTGATGCTGCAGCTCCTGGTGCAGAACGCGCGCCAGCTTGCGGGCGAAGGCGCCGAGGCCTTCGAGATCTCGGTCTATCTCAGACCAGCGGTGGATGAAGCCGCGGCCCGCGCAGTCGCTGCCAGGCTTCGCGACCGGAGCGAGCTTTCCGCCGTGCGCCTGGTCACCGCGACACAGGGTCTTGCGCAATTCCGTGAACACTCCGGCTTCGGTGCGGCGCTGGATCTGCTCGACAGCAATCCGCTTCCCAACGTGCTGGTGCTCCAGCCCGCGGAGAACTCACGAAACCCCGAAGCACTGCAACGCCTGCAGGAAGAACTCAGACAGCTCCCCGAGGTCGACGAGGTGCAACTGGATACGATGTGGGTCAAGCGCGTGCAGGCCATCCTCGAACTGCTGCGCCGTCTGGTCATGTATCTGGGCGGGCTTCTGCTGGCCGGTGTCGTCGTCGTGGTGGGAAGTACGATCCGTTTCGAGGTGGCGAGCCGCCGCCGCGAGATCGAAGTCATGAAGCTGGTGGGCGGGAGCGATGGATTTGCACGCCGCCCGTTCCTGTATACGGGTGCCCTGTATGGCCTGAGCGGTGGCATCCTGTGCCTGGGGCTGGTCGCCCTGATGCTCCATCTGCTGCAACCCGCGGTACTTGCACTGACCGCAACCTACGGCTCGGCGGCCGGGCTGTCCGGACCCGGGTTGCCACTGTCACTGATGGCACTGGGCATCGCGCTGGCGCTCGGCTGGCTGGGGGCCTGGATCTCGGCCACGTGGCATATCCGGCGTATCGACCCCGGCTGATCAGATATACAGGCAGCACACCCAGGGACGGCGGAATTCTGCTGTAACTCATTGATCTGGAATATTTTCATGCGGTGCGGGAACCATCCGCCCGATTAGCACTCCAACCGCTGGAGTGCTAGAATGACAACCGTTGGAACTGGAGGTGAACGATGAGCACAGCGTTGGTCGCCCGGAATGCGGATCTGGTCCTCGCGGGCCCGGTGGGGAGCCTCGATTCCTACATGGAAAGGGTTGCCCGTATCCCCGTGCTGAGTCGTGAAGAGGAGAGCGAACTCGCCACCCGTTTTCGCGAGCAGGCCGATCTCGATGCCGCCCGCTCCCTGGTTCTGTCCCATCTGCGCTTCGTGGTCCATATCGCGCGCGGTTACCTCGGCTACGGCCTGCCCATGAGTGATCTGGTCCAGGAGGGCAACATCGGCCTGATGAAGGCGGTGAAGCGATTCGACCCGCATGTGGGCGTCCGGCTGGTGTCCTTTGCCGTGCACTGGATCCGGGCCGAAATCCATGAATATGTGCTGCGCAACTGGCGGCTCGTGAAGGTCGCCACCACCAAGTCGCAGCGCAAGCTGTTTTTCAACCTCCGCAAGCGCAAGAAGAATCTCACCTGGCTGTCCGAGTCGGAGACCCAGGCAGTGGCCAGGGACCTGAACGTGGACGTCAACGACGTGCGCGAGATGGAGCAGCGCCTGTCCGCACGGGACCTGTCCTTCGATCCCGCCCCGGATACGGACGACGAGGAGTCCTATTCACCAGCCATGTATCTGCCGGCGAACAATGCCGATCCCGCCCTGCAGGCCGAGAGCGAGGAATGGGAAGCGGATTCCGCCGGCCGTCTCGGTGTGGCGCTCGAGAAGCTCGACGCGCGCAGCCGTGACATCCTCAGGCGGCGCTGGATGACCGACGACAAGGCCACGCTCCATGAACTCGCCGCCGAGTACCATGTCTCGGCCGAGCGTGTGCGGCAGATCGAGGCCAACGCAATCAGGAAGCTCAAGGGCCTGATGGCGGCCTGATAGGGCGCAGGATCGGCGGGACGGCCGATCTCGCGGGAGGGCGCGCTGCTGATAGGATATCGGCGTGGCTCCCTCCGTCGACGACTTCGATCTGCGGCAGCTTCCGCGGGACTTCTACGAGGATCCCTACCCCTATTACAGGGCGCTGCGTGAACGCGACCCCGTCCGGCGCATGCCGGATGGTTCCGTGTTGCTCACGCGGTATCGTGACGTCGAATTCGTCTACAAGCAGCCCCGGCTTTTCAGTTCGGACAAGCGCCGTGAGTTCGGCACGAAGTTCGGTGCCTGCCCGCTCCTGACCCATCACACCACCAGCCTGGTTTTCAACGATCCACCCTTGCACTCCCGTGTTCGGCGGTTGCTCGCGGGCCCGCTCACGCCGAAGGCGATTGCCTCCATCGAACCCAGGTTGCGGGCATGGGTCAACCAGTTGCTGGACCGGTTCGAGGCCCGCGGCGGTGGCGACCTGATCGAGGATTTCGCGGCAGCCATTCCGATCGAGGTCATCGGGAATCTGCTGGACGTGCCGCCCGAAGAACGGGGCCCTCTGCGCGATTGGTCGCTGGCCATCCTCGGGGCGCTGGAACCTGTGCTGACACCGCAGGCCAGCCAGCGCGGCAACGTGGCCGTCGAGGAGTTCCAGCAATACCTGCGCGGATTGGTCGACCGGCGCCGCGCGCAGCATCGCGACCCGCGTACGGACCTGCTGTCCCGGTTGATCCAGGGAGAGAACGGTGAGGCCCTGGGCGAAACCGAACTTCTGCACAACTGCATCTTCCTGCTCAATGCCGGGCATGAAACCACCACCAATCTGATCGGCAACGCACTGGTGTGCCTGGCCCAACATCCGCAGCAAAAGCAGCGGCTGATCGACAACCCTGATCTGGTCCGGACTGCCGTGGAAGAAGTCCTGCGTTTCGAAAGTTCCAATCAGCTTGGCAACCGGATCACCACCGAGGCGGTGGACCTCGCCGGCACGCGCCTGGAGGCAAATACGCCCGTCACGCTGTGCATCGGCGCCGCCAATCGGGACCCGGACGCATTCAGCGATCCTGAGAAACTGGACATCGGCCGCTCGCCCAACCGCCATCTGGCCTTTGGCAGCGGCATCCACCAGTGTGCCGGCATGGGCGTGGCCCGGCTCGAGGGGGCAGTTGCCATCGGGCAATTCGTGGCGCGGTTTCCGCGATACGCGCTGGCGGCGCCGCCGGTCCGGGGTGGCCGCGCCCGCTTTCGCGGATTCCTGGAGGCTCCAGTGGTGACAGGCGGCTGAACGGGTCTTCTGCGCCGGAATCCGTCCCGTCGACTACAGGTGCGTGAGGATCTTCGCTAGGATGTGCACCTGGACAGAATCAGGAGCACCGCCTTGACCAAGCCTGCCGACCACAACCCGAAGAAAAAGCCGGGATCCACCCTGAATCCCATGGACCTGTTCGATGTCCGCTCATTGCTGTCCGAGGAGGAGCAGATGGTGCAGGACTCGGTCGGGCGTCTGGTCGATGAAAAGATCATTCCGCTGATGAAGGCCGCATTCGAGGAGCATCGCTTCCCGAAGGAACTCGTCCCGGAACTGGCTGCGCTGGGCCTGCTGGGCAGTTCCCTGCAGGGTTATGGCTGCGCCGGCATGAACGGCATCTCCTACGGATTGATCTGCCAGGAACTGGAACGCGGCGATTCGGGCGTCCGCAGTTTCGTCTCGGTGCAGTCGAGCCTGTGCATGTATCCGATTCACGCTTTCGGTTCCGAAGCACAGAAGCAGAAATACCTTCCGGGCATGGCCGCCGGCCAGCTGATCGGCTGCTTCGGCCTGACCGAGGCGCACGGCGGTTCCGATCCCGGGAACATGAAGACCCATGCGAAGAAGCGCGGCAGTGACTGGGTGATCAACGGCTCGAAGATGTGGATCACCAATGGCGCGATCGCCGACCTGTGCGTGTGCTGGGCAATGACCGACGAGGGCATCCGCGGCTTCATCATCGACAAGGGCACGAAAGGTTTCACGGCGCCTGAAATCCACAACAAGTTTTCCCTGCGCGCGTCGGTCACCTCGGCGCTGTTCTTCGACAATGTGGTGGTGCCCGGGGAAAACATGCTGCCCGGCGCCGCCGGACTCAAGGGTCCGCTGAGCTGCCTGACCCAGGCCCGCTACGGCATCACCTGGGGCGTCATCGGAGCGGCCCAGGCCTGCCTTGCGCAGATGATCGAATACACGAAGACCCGCGTCCTGTTCGGCAAACCGCTGGCGGCCACACAGCTCATCCAGGCGCGGCTTGCCGACATGGCCCGCCGCATCACCACGGCACAGCTCCTGTGCCTGCAACTCGGGCGGCTCAAGGACCAGGGCCGGATGGCCCCGGCCCAGGTGTCGCTGGCCAAGTGGAACAATTGCCGCATGGCGCTGGATATCGCGCGTGACTGCCGCGACATGCTCGGCGGCGCCGGCATCAGCGCGGAATTCGCGCCAATCCGCCACATGCTGAACCTGGAAAGCGTCATCACCTACGAGGGCACCGAATCCGTGCATCAGCTCAGCATCGGGCGCGAGCTGACCGGCATCTCGGCGTTCTGATCCGTGCGCGGCGCCTGGTCGATGAAATCCGCCGGGCTGCTGCTGGCCGGCCTCGTGCTTCCCCTCGCCTGCGCCTTCGGAGCTCCGGTTGCGTACATCGGATCCCAGGCGGTGGATGCATCCGAGCTCGAGGCGCGTGGCGCATCGCGAATCGATCAGGAGCGCCGTGACGAGCAGCGGACCCTGAACCAGGCAAAGCTCCGGTTCGAACGCAACCGGCAGGCGGTGCTCGAGGAGGAACTGGGCAAGCTGGTCGATGAACGGGTGCTCGCGCTGGAAGCGGGCGCGCGGCACAGTACTCCGGCGAAACTGCTGGATGAGCTGAAGGTTCCCGCCGTCACCGACCCGCAGGTCCACGCGTTCTTCGATGCCAACCGCGCCCGAATCGCACAGCCGTTCGAAGCCGTACAGGACAGCATCAAGGATTACCTGCAGGATCAGGCACGCACGCGGGCGCAACGAAGTTTCCTCGACTCACTGCGCACCCGGTACCACGCACGAATCGACCTGGAGCCATTGCGCGAAAACGTGCCGCTGGACGGGCCGCGCCGCGGGCCGGCGGATGCGCCCATCACGCTGGTCGAATTCTCGGATTTCCAGTGCCCCTTCTGCGGCCGCTACGAACCGGTGATCCGGCAGGTCATGCAGAAGTATCCCGGCAAGATCCAGCTCATCTTCCACCACCTGCCACTCATCGCCATCCATCCGAACGCCGAAAAGGCCGCCGAAGCCGCCGTGTGCGCGCAGGACCAGGGAAAGTTCTGGGAGATGCACGACCTGATGTTCGCCGAACAGGCGAGCCTGGATGTCAAGGCGCTGAAGGACAAGGCTCGGCGCATCGGCCTGGATACCAGCCGGTTCGATCAATGCCTGGATAGCGGCAAGGCAGCCGATGCGGTGGCCCGGGATGTGGGCGAAGCCGAAAAGCTCGGTCTGTCCGGCACGCCGGCCAGTTTCGTCAATGGCCGGTTTGTCGACGGCGCCGTCTCCGCCGATGACCTCAGCGCCCTGATCGAGGACGAACTGCAGCGCAAGACCCGCCCGGCGTCATGAGTCGTCCGGGCGAACCCATCATCATCGCCCACCGTGGGGCATGCGCCTATCTGCCTGAACACACGCTGGAAGCGAAGGCGCTGGCCATCGGGCTGGGTGCCGACTACATCGAACAGGACGTGGTGATCACGCGGGACGGCGTGCCGATCGTCACGCACGATATCTTCCTCGAGGACGTCACGGATGTGACTGCACGCTTTCCCGGTCGGGCCCGTGCCGACGGTCATTGCCATGCCATCGACTTCACCTTGCAGGAGATCCGTTCGCTGCGACGCTTCGAACGGGTGGATGACCGGGGAAGACAGGTCTTCGCCCACCGGTTCCCGGTCACCAGCGTCCGCTTCAATGTCGTCACGCTCGCCGAGGAGATCGAATTCCTGCAGGGGATCAATCACAGCATGGGGCTGGACGTCGGGCTCTACACCGAGGTGAAGTATCCCGCGTGGCACCGCCGGCAGGGGCATGACATCAGCCGCATCGTGCTGGAGACCCTGTCCCGGTACGGCTACGACAGCCGGGATTCAAACGTCTACTTCCAGTGCTTCGATGCATCCGAACTCGAGCGCGTGCGACAGGAGCTGCATTGCGACCTCAGGCTGATCCAGCTGGTCGGCGAGAATGCCTGGAAGGAATCCGACACCGATTACGATGCACTGCGCACCGGCGAAGGGCTCGACAGGGTCGCCCGACATGCAGACGGGATCGGACCGGAGATCTCCCAGCTGGTCGAGTGGGATGATCGTGGCATTGCAGGCAGCAAGGGCCTTGCAGCCGCGGCACATGCACGCGGCCTGAAGATCCACCCGTATACGCATCGCGTCGACTCCCTGCCGCCGAACGCGCCGGATTCACGGACGGTATTGAAAATCCTGTTCGAGGACGA
Source organism: Steroidobacteraceae bacterium (assembly GCA_044226785.1). Classification (GTDB taxonomy): domain Bacteria; phylum Pseudomonadota; class Gammaproteobacteria; order Steroidobacterales; family Steroidobacteraceae; genus TMP-86. The sequence goes on from JBGAGK010000023.1 coordinate 17,328, forward strand.
ACACGTCGATGGCATTTTCAGCGACTTCACCGATGAAGTCGCGCGCTTCCTGGGCCGCCACGGCCCACGGCGCTTGCCGAACCCAGCGTCCGGACGGTAACCACACCCGACCCCGGTCTTGCCGGGCCAGCATCATGCTGCGCGCGGATGGCATCGTCGTTGCTCAGGTTCCATGCTGCCAGCAGCAGCCCCAGAGCCAGCCAGTTGAGCGCACCTTCACCGTGAAGCTGGAACCATTTGAGCTGATGATGGGTATTCATGAAGCCTTTCTCCTGCCGGGCGGAACCGATCCGCGTGACCCATTGCATCGCCATGGGCGGTCCGGTCCGGGGCGCAATCGAGGCTGGGCGCGGGCAGATTCTGGCGAATTGTGGCGGCGTGCCGGCTCGCGGATCGCAACAGCCGGCTTGGGCTATGATCTGCCGCATGAGGAAGAACATCGCCGTGGTCGAGGACGAGGAAGGCCTGCGCGAGAACTATGCCGCAGCACTGTCACGGCTGGGCTTCCAGGTCCGCACCTACGCCAACCGTGGCGCCGCGATGACCGCCTTCAATGTCCGCCTTCCGGACCTCGTCATCATCGACATCTCTCTGGAAGACGAGGCGGAAGGAGGCTTTGACCTGTGCCGCGACCTGCGCGCCCTGTCGGCCGAATTGCCCATCATTTTCCTCACGGCCCGGGACAGCGAACTCGATGCCGTATCGGGCCTGCGTCTGGGTGCCGACGACTTCCTCACCAAGGATGTGAGCCTGCCGCACCTGGCCGCCCGTGTGGCCGCGCTGTTCCGGCGCATCGACGCGTTGCGCCGGCCCGCACAGGCCGCACAGGTCCTGCGCCGCGGCGCGCTGAGTCTGGACACGGAGACCATGCAGGTCACGTGGAATGCCCATCCGGTGACGCTGTCCCTGACCGAGCTGTGGATCGTCCACGCCCTGGCGAGAAACCCGGGCCATGTGAAGAACCGCCAGCAACTCATGGATGCGGCCAACGTGGTCCTCGATGACAACACCATCACCTCGCACATCAAGCGCGTGCGCCGCAAATTCCAGGCCGTGGATCCGGGATTCGATGCGATCCAGACGGCCTACGGCATGGGCTACCGCTGGGTCGAGTGAGCATCCGCCTGAAATTGCTGCTGCTGGCCCTGACCACGCTGGTGCTGCCGTGGGCCGGATGCCAGTACGCGCGCGAAGTCCAGACCGTGCTGCGCGCATCGCAGGAACAGGCCCTGCTGGCCAGCGCCGGCACCATCGCCAATGCCCTGTCGGCCCAGCCACAGCGCATGTTCCACGACGGCGAAGCCACGGGCCGGTTCGATGCCGCGGGCGGTGACATCTATGCCTTCCCGCTTCGTACCACCCCGCTCCTGGATGGTTACCACGACGACTGGGACATTCCCGTCGCGCCACGGCCGATGCCGGGCAGCGGCCTTCGAGCCCGCCTCCTGGCCGGAGTGACCGATCGCTACCTGTTCCTCTATGTCGAGGTGGACGATGCACATTTCGATGCGTCCGGCGAGAACGCCGGCGACAGCAGGCAGAATGCCGATCGCATCGAGATCGCCTTGCAGGACCCGGACGGCGCGGTGCAGAACCATGTCTTCACCACGATCGCGCCGGGCCTGGTGCCCGCGCGGAGCGAAGTCCGGCGCGACGATGGCAGCACCACACTGATCCCCGAGCCGCGGATCCAGGGTTTCTGGCTGCAGCGTGCGCGCGGCTACTCGCTGGAGCTTCGTATCCCGCTGTCGATGGTCGGTGCGCGGCTGTGGATCGAGGCCGTCGACGGCGCCAACGATCAGCACCGGGCGGGAACACTGGCCGGTGCCAGCCAGATGAAGGGCGGTCGCCTGTTCTTCTCCTCGGGAACGCTGATCGACTGGCTCAAACCATTCATCCGCAATGGCACGCGGGCAACCATCATCGACGCCAACGCACTGAAGCTGGCCAGCGCGGGATCCGCCGAGGCAATCCCCGCCCCGGGAGAAGAACCGGAGAAGGTTGGCTGGTACCGGCGATTCCAGGCCATGGACGTGGCCCAGCTGCCACATCGGGAATCCCTGCCCGACCGCCTCGCCGGCCCGTATGTCACGGATGCGCTGAAGGGCCACCCGGCCGCGCAGTGGTTTCGTGCCGGCAGCCAGGACGAGATCCTCCTGGCTGCCGCCGCGCCGGTCGTGGTGAGCGGCACGACCGTCGGCGCCGTGGTGCTGGAGCAGGCCGGCGAGCAGCTGCTGGGCTTGCGGGACCGCGCCCTGAGCCGCCTGTTCAACCTGACCCTGCTGGCAACCGGTGTGGCAGTGGCCTTCGTCCTCGGATTTGCCACCTGGCTCAGCATGCGCATCGGCCGGCTGCGCGATGCGGCGGACTCGGCGGTACGCGCGGATGGCCAGATCGACACCCGGATGCCTGAAGGCGATTCCGGCGATGAACTCGGCGAGCTGTCGCGCAGTTTCTCGCGCATGCTCGGACGGCTTTCCGAGCACACGGCGTACCTGCGCACCCTCGGCGGCAAGCTCTCGCATGAACTGCGCACCCCGATGTCCATCGTCAGGTCTTCACTGGACAATCTCGAGCAGGAGGGACTCAGCGATGCGCAGCGCGTGTATCTGGTACGGGCACAGGGCGGTGCCGAGCGTCTGCAGGGCATCCTGAGCGCGCTCGGTGCTGCCGCGCGGGTCGAGGAGAGCATCCGCCAGGCCGAACGGATTCCCTTCGACCTGAAGGCCCTGATCCAGTCGGCGGTGGCCGGCTACCGTGATGCGTTTTCCGGTTCACTCTTCGATCTCGATCTGCCCGGAGATCCCTGTCACTGGCGCGGCGCGCCTGAACTGGTCGTTCAGATGCTGGACAAGCTGGTGGAAAACGCCGTGGACTTCACACCGGCCGCCGGCCGCATCGGGATTTCACTGCGGCGATACGCAGGGAACTTCGAGATCGCCGTGACGAACGATGGCCCCGTGATCCCGGAGGAACTGCTCCCACGGCTGTTCGAGTCATTGTTCGAATTGCGCGAAACGCCCGGTGAGCGGCCGCATTTCGGACTGGGGCTGTACATCGTGCGGCTCATCGCGGAATTCCACGGCGGAAAGGCCATCGTCGCCAACCGCGCTGACGGCGGTGGTGTCACCTTCAGCGTCTCGCTCCCGATGATCTGATCACCACGGCAGGCAGCCCTGGGATCCGGCCAGCGCCCCCTCGTGCTCCAGGAGCCATTCCTTCATGGGCAGACCACCGCCATAGCCCACCAGCGAACCGTCCGCACCGATCACGCGATGACAGGGAATGATGATGGCGATCGGATTTCGATTGTTGGCAAGGCCCACGGCCCGAGCGGCACCGGCGTTGCCGATGCGGGCTGCGAGCTGGCCATAGCTCCAGGTGGTGCCATAGGGAATCTCCTGCAGCGCCGCCCAGACGCGCTGCTGGAACGGTGTGCCGGCGGGGGCCAGAGGCAGATCGAAGACACGGCGATCGCCGGCGAAATACTGCGTGAGCTGTTCGGCCGCCATGGACAGCGGCCGAAGGCCGGGGCTCTCCCGCCACTCGTCCTGTGACAGTTGCCGCTTCGGGGCTGGCCGCAGATCCAGCTCCGTGAGCCCGGATTCACCGGACACCAGTCGCAGCAGTCCGATCGGTGATTCGATGTCGAGAAAGCATTTCATCGAGTGCTTGACGATACGCCAGATCCTGCCACGCTCACAGCATGACACGCGCCGGCTCCACCGACGAGATCATATATGCCGTAGTGCGCCAGATCCCGCGCGGACGCGTGGCGACTTATGGCTGGGTGGCCGAGCGGGCGGGCCTTGTGCGAGGGGCCCGTCGGGTGGGCCGCGCGCTGCGTATGCTGCCGGACTCGCGACGCATTCCCTGGCATCGGGTGGTGGGTGCCGGTGGCCGCATCTCGATGCCACCAGGAAGCACCGGCGCACAACGACAGCGCCAGCTGCTCGAACTCGAGGGCATCGTGCTCCGCAATGGCCGCATCGACCTGAAACGCTTCGGCTGGGAGCGATCGCTGGATGAATCGGTATGGCGCTTCAGGGACGGGCCCTTCAGTCACGAAGCAGGTCGATGATTCCCTTCGCGGCCTCCCGCCCTTCGTAAACGGCCGTCACCACCAGATCAGAACCGCGCACCATGTCTCCACCGGCGAATACCCTGGGATGGGTGGTCTGGTACGTACGCGCCGTCGTCGTGCTCACCCGGACCCGGCCATTCGGATGCAGGGCGATGCCGTGTTCCGTGAACCAGTCAGGCGGGCTCGGCAGGAAACCGAAGGCGATGATCACCGCATCCGCGGGTACGGTCTCCTCGCTCCCGGGCACCACTTCGGGTATGCGCCGGCCCCGCAGATCCGGCGGACCCAGGCGGGTCTGCACCATTTTCACGCCTTCCACCCGATCCGAACCGACGATCTCCACCGGCTGGCGGTTGAACAGGAACGTCACGCCCTCTTCCCGACTGTTCTTGTAGTCACGGCGGGAACCGCGCATGTTGGCCTCATCGCGCCGGTAGGTGCAGGTCACGCTTGCGGCGCCCTGGCGGATGGCCGTGCGATTGCAATCCATGGCCGTATCACCGCCACCGAGCACCACGACATTGCGGTCCCGCAGGTCGACGAATCCCGGCGAGGGCAGCCCCAGCTCCCGTTCGCTGCTGGAAACCAGGTAGGGCAGTGCCTCGTGCACACCGGGCAGGTCTTCGCCGGCGAACCCGCCCTTCACGTACCTGTAGGTGCCCATGCCCAGGAACACGGCATCGAAATCGCGAAGCAGCGAGTCGAATGACAGGTCGCGCCCGATCTCCACACCCAGGTGGAACTCCACCCCCATGTCCACCATGACCTCATGCCGCTTTTCCATGACCTCCCGGTCGAGCTTGAACAGCGGAATGCCGAAGGTCAGCAGGCCTCCGATGCGCGGATACCGGTCGAACACCAGAGGCTTGACACCGTTGCGCACCAGCACGTCGGCACAGCCCAGCCCCGCGGGACCCGCGCCGATGATGGCCACGCGCTTGCCCGTGGGTTTGACGTGGGACATGTCCGGACGCCAGCCCGCCTTGAATGCCTCATCGGTGATGTATTTTTCGATCGAGCCGATGGTGACAGCACCCAGGCCGTCATTGAGTGTGCAGGCCCCCTCGCACAGACGATCCTGCGGGCAGATGCGCCCGCACACCTCGGGCAGCGAATTGGTCTGATGCGAAAGCTCCGCCGCTTCGAACAGCTTGCCTTCGTCGATCAGCCGCAGCCAGTTGGGTATGTAATTGTGGACCGGACATTTCCATTCACAGAACGGGTTGCCGCAGGACAGGCAGCGACCCGCCTGCTGCGCGGCGGCCTCCGCGGAAAATGGCTGGTAGATCTCGCGGAAACGGGTGATCCGCTCTTCCAGCGGACGCTTCTCGGGATCCTTGCGGGGAATTTCGAGGAACTGAAAGTGTTTGTCGGACACGGGGCTGTCTCTTACGCCGCACGCTGCAGGTTCACGAGCAGGCTGTCGATGGAAGCCGCCTTGGGCTTGACCACCCAGAACCTGCCGATGAAGGAGCGGAAGTCATTCAGGATCTGCTCGCCCCAGAGGCTCCCGGTCGCTGCAACATGCTGCGCGATCAATCCACGAAGATGCTGCACGTAGGTTTCCATGCCCTCGGGCGAGACGCGGTGGATGTCGATGAGCTCGTGGTTGTAGCGGTCGACGAAATCGCGCTCCATGTCCAGCACGTAGGCAAAGCCGCCGGTGAAGCCCGCACCGAAATTCACACCCGTGCGTCCCAGCACACAGACCACACCGCCCGTCATGTACTCGCAGCAATGATCGCCCGCCCCTTCGATGACAGCGGTCACACCGGAATTGCGCACCGCAAAGCGCTCACCGCTCACCCCGGCCGCGAACAACTCGCCGCCGGTGCCGCCGTAAAGACAGGTGTTGCCCATGATGGTGGTCTCACGGGCAACGAATGCCGATGCAGCGGGCGGGCGGATGATGATGCGTCCTCCGGCCATGCCCTTGCCGACATAATCGTTGGCCTCGCCTTCCAGCCACAGGTGCAGTCCGCCGGCATTCCATACGCCGAGGCTCTGGCCCGCCGAACCGGTCAGCCGGATCTCGATCGGTGCATCGGCCATGCCGTTGTTGCCCCAGCGCCGCGCGATGGCACCGGAAATGCGCGCACCGAGGGAGCGGTGGTGGTTCTTCACTTCGTAGGCGAAGTGTCCGCCGGACCGGGTCTCGATCGCGTATCGCACATCGGCGAGCATCCGCTCGGCCAGCTCGCCGCGGTCGAAGGGCTCGTTGTGCGGATTCACGCAGAATTGCGGCCGCTCGCTCACCAGGGCCGAATTGGCCAGGATCGGACCCAGGTCGAGCTTGCGCTGCCGGGAAGTCTCGCCCGGCAATGTCCGCAGGCGCTGCGTGGCACCGATCAGTTCATCCATGCGACGCACACCCATGCGCGCCATCAGCTCACGGCACTCCTGGGCGACGAAGCGGAAGTAGTTGATCACCATCTCCGGCAACCCGAGGAAGTACTTGCTTCGCAGCACCGGATGCTGGGTCGCCACGCCGGTGGCGCAATTGTTGAGATGGCAGATGCGCAGATACTTGCAGCCCAGCGCCACCATGGGCGCCGTGCCGAAACCGAAACTCTCTGCGCCGATCATCGCGGCCTTGATCACGTCCAGTCCGGTCTTGAGTCCCCCGTCGGTCTGCAGCCGCACGCGATGGCGCAGGTCGTTGGCGCGCAGCGTCTGGTGCGTCTCGGCAAGACCGAGTTCCCATGGGGTGCCTGCATACTTGATTGAACTCAAAGGGCTTGCACCGGTGCCGCCATCGTAGCCACTTACGGTGATCAGGTCGGCATAGGCCTTTGCCACGCCTGCTGCAACCGTACCCACGCCGGGTTCGGCAACCAGCTTGACCGATACCAGCGCTTCCGGGTTGACCTGTTTAAGGTCGAAGATGAGCTGGGCAAGGTCCTCGATGGAATAGATGTCGTGATGAGGCGGCGGCGAGATCAGGCCCACGCCGGGACGCGCGAAGCGCAGCCGGGCGATGGTTTCGTTCACCTTGTGTCCGGGCAGCTGTCCGCCTTCGCCGGGCTTGGCGCCCTGCGCGATCTTGATCTGCAGGACCTCGGCACTGATCAGGTATTCAGGCGTCACACCGAAACGCCCCGAGGCGACCTGCTTGATCCTGGAATTGCGTTCGGTTCCGAAACGGCGCGGGTCTTCTCCGCCCTCGCCGGAGTTGGAGCGCGAACCCAGCCGGTTCATGGCGATGGCCAGCGCTTCGTGCGCTTCGGGCGAAAGCGCGCCCAGGGACATGCCGGCGCTGTCGAAGCGTGGCAGGATGGACTCCACCGGCTCCACTTCATCCAGCGGGACGGGATCATTGCCCCACTCCACACCGAGCAGATCACGCAGGCAGGAGGCCGGGCGGTCGTTGACCAGATCCGCAAATTTGCGGTAGTGCCCGTAGTCGCCGCTCATCACGGCTGCCTGGAGCGTGGCGATGACGTCGGGGTTGTACATGTGGTACTCGCCACCGTGCATGAACTTGAGCAGCCCGCCCTGCTCCACGCCCTGCGCAGGATCCCAGGCACGGCGCTCCAGATGCAGGTTGTCCTGGTGCAGATCCGTAAAGTCCGCCCCCTGGATGCGGCTCTCGGTGCCGGGGAAACACAGCTCCACCACCTCGTCGGCCAGCCCCACGATCTCGAACAACTGCGCACTGCGATAGCTCGCCACGGTCGAGATGCCCATCTTGGACATGATCTTGAACAGACCCTTGCGGATGCCGCGGCGATAGCTGCGCCCCAGCTCCAGGCGGGTGTCGGTGTCCATCTTCAGCGCGCCCTTGCGCATCAGGTCGAACAGCGTCTGATAGGCCAGATACGGATAGACCGCGGTGGCGCCATAGCCGATGAGGCAGGCGAAGTGATGCGCATCGCGCGCCGTGCCCGTCTCCACGAGGATGTTGCACTTGCAGCGCAGGCCGGTCTGCACCAGGCGATGATGCACGGCACCCGTGGCCAGGAGCGCATGGATCGGGAGCTTCCCCCGCACCGGATATCGGTCCGACAGCAGCAACACCAGCTTTCCCTCGCGAACCGCCGATTCGGCCCGGTCACAGATGGCCAGGATCGCGCTTTTCAGATCCGTCGACTCCTCGTACTGCAGGTCGAGGAACTCATGCGTGATGCCCTCCTCAGCCAGTGCGACGATCTGGCGGAGCTTGCGCTGCGACAGGATGGGCGAGTTCAGCACGATCTGGTTGGCATGCTGCGGCACGGGCACGAAGATGTTGCACTCGGGTCCTATCTGCGTCTGCAGCGACATCACCACGCTTTCACGCAGCGGGTCGATGGGCGGATTGGTCACCTGGGCGAAGGACTGCCGGAAGTAGTCGTACAGCGAGCGCACCTTGCGCGACAGCACCGGCATGGGCGTGTCGTCGCCCATCGAACCCACCGCCTCGCTTTCATCCTCGGCCAGCACGCGGATGATCCCGTCGCGCTCCTCGGCCGAGACATTGAACAGCTTCTGGAACATCGAAAGGGTGTCGGAGTCCATCGGTTCCGCAGCCAGCCGCGGGTCGATGAGATCGGTCTCCAGATACCGCACGCCCTTCTTCAGCCAGGTCTTGTACGGATGGCGGGTCTTGAGCAGATCATCCACCCGACGGGTATCCATGAGTTCCGCGGTCTGAAGATCCAGGGCCAGGATCTCTCCCGGCCCGAGCTTGCCCTTGCGCACCACATCGGACGGGCTGTAGTCCCAGACGCCCGCCTCGGAGGCGATGGTGATGTGGCGGTTCCTCGTGATCACCCAGCGCGCCGGCCGCAGGCCATTGCGGTCGAGCGTACAGCACGCATAGCGTCCATCGGTGAGCACGACGCCGGCCGGGCCGTCCCAGGGCTCCATGTGCGCGGCGTAATACTCATAGAAGGCCTTCACGTCCGGGTCGATCATGTCCACCGTCTGCCATGCCGGCGGGATCAGCAGGCGCATGGCGTGCATCGGATCCAGTCCGCCCATCAGCAGCAACTCGAGCATGTTGTCCAGGGACTGCGAGTCGGAGCCCTTCATGGACACCACCGGCAGGATGTCGTCGATGTCGGGCAGGAGCGGTGAGCGCAGCAGCGGGCCGCGGGCCAGGGCCCAGTTGCGGTTGCCTTCGATGGTGTTGATCTCGCCATTGTGGGCGAGATAGCGGAACGGATGCGCCAGGCGCCATTGCGGCAGGGTGTTGGTGGAAAAACGCTGGTGGAATACGGCCACCGAGGCTTCCAGCCGCGGATCGTTCAGGTCCGCGTAGAACTCGCACAGATGCTGCGGCATGACCATGCCCTTGTAGACCAGGGTGGCCGCCGAGAGCGAAGGCATGTAGAAGACCGGGTCGGCCGCGAGCGCCTTCTCGGTACGCCGGCGGGCCATGAACAGCCGCCGGTTGAAGGCCGCCTCGTCGATGTCCTCGCCACAATTGACGAACACCTGTTCGATGACGGGGAGCGTCTTGAGCGCTTCGCTCCCGCAGGCGTTGCGATCCACCGCCAGTTCGCGAAAGCCTGCCACCTCGATGTGTTCACGCGCCAGCTCCGCCTTCAGGCGGTCCCGGGCATCACCCGCCAATCGAGCGTCGGGGTTCAGGAAAAGGTTCCCTGCGGCGAACAGGGGCTTCAACCTGAATCCCTGCTCGCGCGCGATGGCGCGCAGGAAGCTGGTCGGCCGCTTGAGCAGCAGGCCGCACCCATCTCCGGTCTTGCCGTCCGCCGCGATCGCACCACGATGCGTCAGGCGATTCAGCGAGGCGATGGCCGTCTGCACCACCCAGTGGGAAGCGGTATCGTCGAGGCTTGCAATCAGTCCAAAACCGCAGGAATCACGCTCATGAGCCTGACGCACCAGACCCCAATCGGCAGCGCGCGGATCACCCGCATTGTCCACATGGCGGGCCGCAGCCCGTACAGATTCATTGTCCATAGCACACCGTGCCATGCGGCCGAAGATCGCATGGCCAATCGAAACATCAGAAAAACAATCGGTTGAGCGGTGCCGGTGCATCTGCACGGACACGGACATGCCAAGGGTGTTCGAACCTGCCGACCACCGTGAGCCTATGTCTTCATGATACCGGGGCAGCGCGCTCCGTCAATGTCCAATTCTGGTCTGGCCGAACCGGACCTGGGGACGGGAAACGCGGAAGCGGATACCCGGGAGAGGTGTCCGCCAGAGGACGCAGTCTAATTGCCCGCGATGTAGCGCTGGAGCTGCTCGATTTCCTCTCTCTGCTCGTCGATCACCGCCTTGACCAGATCGCCGATGGACAAAATGCCAATCACCAGACCCTCGCGCATCACCGGCAGGTGCCGGATGCGCTCGTCCGTCATGATCTGCATGCAGCGGTGCACGGTGTCGGTCGGGCCAACGGTGATCGGCGGCGAACTCATGATGTCGACCACGTACGTGTCCTGCGAGGACCGGCCCTTGAGAACGACCTTGCGAGCATAGTCGCGTTCGGAGATCACCCCGAGCAGCTCACGGCCGCGCATGACCAGGAGCGCGCCGACGCCCCGTTCGGCCATCTGCCGTATGGCCGCCCGGACGGATTCCTCCGGTGTGATCGAAATGATATCGGCAGACTTGCGCTCGAGCAGGTGCTTGACGGTATGCATGTGGACACTCCCATCATCAGCCTTTCCCACCGCAGCGGACGCTGGAGCCTGGAGCGATCCATGCCCGCCGTCGCCGATTATACTGGGCCTCAATCCTCCCGCCCGTCAACCTTTCCCGCCCATCAACCCGATGCAAGAACCCTCTGCCCGCCCATGGCAACCGCAACAACCGGTTGCTGCGAAACGTCCCCACACCGTGACTTCACCGTACGGTATCAGGGAAGACCCGTATTACTGGCTGCGTGATGACACCCGCCGGAACAGCGAGGTGCTCGCCTATCTGCGGACGCACAACCGCTTCACCGCGCACTGGTTCAAGGAGCGCGGCAACCGTGAACGGCGCCTGTACCGGGAGATGATCGCACGCATGCAGAAGGATGACTGCACGGTGCCGTATTTCATGCGCGGCTTCTGGTACTACGCACGCTTTGCCGCTGATCAGGAGTACCCGGTGCTGGTTCGCCGCGCGGGCACTCTCGATGCGCCGGAGCAGGTCCTGCTGGACGTGAATGAACTGGCGGCAGGCCACAAATTCTTCGACCTGGGCACCTTCGAGATCTCGCCGGACAGCCAGCGGCTTGCCTGGTGCGAGGATCATGTCGGACGGCGCGAGTTCTCCCTTCTCGTGAAGGATCTGGCCGGCGGGAAGATCCATGACCTTCAGATCAGCAACATCGAAGCGAACATCGCCTGGCTGAACGACTCGAGCAGCCTGCTTTACATTGCAAAGGACCCCCAGACGCTGCTCGGACGATTCGTGCGATGCCACAGGATCGGCACCGATGCCGCGCAGGACACGCTGGTTTTCGAGCAGGACGACCCGGGCTTCTACACGTCGGTCGCACGCAGCAAGTCAGGACGATTCGTGTTTCTGGGCATGGAAAGCACCCTGACCTCGGAATGGCGCCATGCGCCGGCCGAAGGCGGCAGGCTGGAGTTTCAAACCGTGCTCCCGCGCCAGCGCGGGCACGAGTACCAGGTGGAGCACTGGGGTGATGAGTTCATCCTGCGAAGCAACTGGCAGGCGCCGAATTTCCGCCTGGCCCGGGTTCCCATCGCGGCTGCCGGCGAGATCGGCCAATGGCGTGACCTGCAACCGCCACAGCCGGACGTCTTCATCCACGACTTCGACGTGATGAAATCCTTCGTGGCCATCGGCGAGCGTTCGGGGGGCCTGAAACGCGTGCGCATCCGCTCATTGACCGGTTCCGCAAAGTCTGACCATCTTCTGGAGGCCGACGAGCCGGCCGGCACCATGTCGCTGGGCACCAACATGGACCCGGAATCCGACACCTTGCGCTACACCTGGACATCACTCAAGACGCCCCCCAGCGTATTTGACCTTGACCTGCGCACCGGCGAGCGCACGCTGAAAAAACGCGAGCCCGTCCTTGGCGATTTCGACCCTGACCGCTATCTGACCCGGTTCATCCGCGTGAGTGCACGCGATGGCGCACAGATACCCGTCTCACTGGTCTGCCGGAAAGATACGCCCATGGATGGCACGGCCCCGCTCCTGCAGTATGCCTACGGCGCCTATGGCCATTCGATGGATCCGGGCTTTTCGGCAGCTCGCCTTTCCCTCCTGGATCGGGGCTTCGTCTTTGCGCTGGCGCATGTCCGGGGCGGGCAGGACCTGGGCCGGGCGTGGTATGAAAATGGCCGGCTGCTGGCCAAGAAAAATTCGTTCCAGGATTTCATCGACGTCACCCTGTCACTCGTGGCACAGAAGTTCGCGGCGCCGGACCGGGTGTTTGCCATGGGAGGCAGTGCGGGTGGGCTGCTCATGGGGGCAGTCGCCAACATGGCGCCGGAACTGTATCGCGGCATCGTTGCACAGGTTCCGTTCGTCGATGTGCTCACCACCATGATGGATCAGTCCCTGCCCCTGACGACCAACGAGTTCGACGAATGGGGCGACCCCAGAATCCACGAGAATTACGACTACATCCGCTCGTACTCACCCTATGACAATGTGCGTGCACAGCGATATCCCGCGATGTACATCACGACTGGTCTCTGGGACAGCCAGGTGCAGTACTTCGAACCGGCCAAATGGGTGGCGCGGCTTCTGGAATGCCGGCAAGGGGATGAACCCATCCTGCTGCAGACCGACCTGCGCGCCGGGCACGGCGGCAAGACCGGCCGTTACGACCGGCTGCACGAAGTGGCCCGGGAATATGCATTCCTGCTCAGCCTGGCCGGTAACCCGCGCAGGCGCCGGGAATCACGGACCAGGGCCCGCAGGACTCCCGGCCTCACGGTGCAATGATCAGGCAGGGCTGCTTTTTCGCGGTCAGTGCATGGCAGATCGAGCGTGCGTGTTCCAGCGACAGGCCATGCACCTGGAGCTTGTAGACCTTCTGGTGTGAACCCGCCTTGCCCGGCACCGGGACCACATGGTGCTTCAAGCCCTTGAGCAGGGCCGGATGCGCGGCGGCCAGCCGGGTCCACGCATGTTCCGCGGCCGGTTTGCCGGAACTGAAGGCTCCAAGCTGGACCCCATGATGATGCCCACCGGCCTTGTGCTCTGATGAGTGCGCAGCTTTCGAGCCCGTGCCGGCCGTGGTCCCGGCTGCGGCCTTGGGTGCTGGCGCCTTGGGTGCCCGAGCCTTGGGCTCCACAGGCGTGTTGGCCGACGGTCCGGACCCGGCAGTTGCGGCCACGGGACCCTGCGGCTGCGCCGCAGAGGGGCTTGCCGCATTGTCTGCCGAAGCTGTGGCTGGCGGCTGGGCCAGTGAGAAATTCTCGATGCGGATGCGGGCCTCTTCAGCCCATTTGCCTTCCGGATACTGCTTGAGGAACGCCTGGTAACCATCCGGGGTGTCCGTGTCGCGGGCCTTCTGCCAGTCGCGTTCTTCTTCCAGCTCCCTGATCCGGGCCTGGGCCTCAGCCGTGAAATCGCCGCTGGGATGGTTCTTCAGGAACTGCTGGTAGGCCTCGATATTGTTCGCAGCGTGGGCCTTGTTCCAGTCACTCTGCTGGCGGCTGCAGCCAGCCAGCAATACCACACCCAGCAGGACCGGCAGGCAGACCATCCCGGAAAATCGGCTCTTCACGCTCACTCCTGATGGATACGGACCCAGCCATTCTACTTATTCCGGTACTTCTTCGGGAAGCGAAGAACAGGTCACAGTACCGGACGTGCATGGGTGCGTAGATTGCCAACCGCATGAGCGCAGCGACCAAGCCTGAACCCCGGCCCCTGCACCTGAACCGGCGATTCGTCGACCGTGTTACCGGTACGCCCACCGTGCTGGGAGCATCCACCCAGTTCATCGGCGACGTCCGCGGCAAGGGAACCTTCGTGGTCTATGGCGAAGTGCAGGGTGACGGGGACATCCAGGGGAGCCTGAACATCGCATCCTCAGCGCGCTGGCAGGGCCACATCCGCGCCGAGCAGGCAGTGGTTGCCGGGCATCTGAGCGGAAGCCTGATCGTCGAGGGCAAACTCGAGATCGGATACACGGCCGTGATCCACGGCAAGGTCAGCGCGGCGACGGTGGCCATTGCACAGGGCGCCGTGGTGGATGGCGAGATCACCACCACTTCCGGTGCGCCGGTGGAACAGTTCGAGGAAAGACGGGAAGCCTGACGGATCCGCCGTCGTCGGTGGCAAGACCCGGCGGGAGACGCGTCCGGCACCCTGTCGGCAATCCGGCGCGCTGCGCCACCGGCTTTCCCAACTTCGAGCGCAGTCCCCTACAATGGGCCCGATGCCAGTGCGACCGGAAACCAGGGACGATTCGGGAACCGTCGGCAACGCGCCGCCGTTTCCCACCCTTATCGCGCACCGGGGCAACAGCCTCGAGTTTCCCGAGAACACCATCGCATCGCTCCGATCGGCGATCAAGACAGGCATCGATTTCGTGGCCTTCGATGTGCAGCTGGCCAGCGACGAAGTTCCGGTGGTCATCCACGACGAATCCCTGGTGCGCACGGCCGGCCTTCCGAAATTTGTCTTCGAGCTCACCGGACGAGAACTGCAGCGCACCGAGGTGTCCGAGCGGGAGCGCTTCGAAGGCCGGTTCAGCGACATCTGCATCCCGACGCTCGAACAATGCTCGGAGCTTCTTGCTGCACACAGGGATGTGACGGCCTTCGTCGCCCTGCAACGAGCCTCACTCAGGCAATTCGGCACCGCGGTGGTCGTGCACCGTGTCATGGAAGCGCTTCGACCCGTGCGGGATCAATGCGTGCTCATCAGCGCGGATCTTCCTGCGATGCAGGCCAGCCGCCAGGCCGGCGCCATCGCCGTGGGCTGGCAGATCGACGAATACGACCCGCACTCACAGCTCAAGTACGAGGCGCTGCGACCCGACTACCTGTTCTGCAACCGTACCCGGTTGCCCGCGTCCGTCAGACGGCTCTGGCGAGGCCCCTGGCACTGGGCCATCGCGGATGTGGATCAGGTGGCGGACGCCGTGGATCTTGCCGGTCGTGGTGCATCATTCGTTCAGACCGGAGCGGTTCGCCCGCTGCTGCGCGGCCTCACGGCATTGTCCGCGGCCCCTCAATGACCGATTTCGACGTGGTGGTCGTCGGCGGAGGAATCCACGGTGCCGGCGTATTGCAGGCGGCCGCCGCGGCCGGCCACCGCACGCTGCTCATCGAACGCAAGGAACTGGCCGCCGGCACCTCGAGCCGCTCCAGCAAGCTGATACACGGCGGACTGCGCTATCTGGAGTCGGGACAGCTGCGGCTGGTGCGTGAAAGCCTGCACGAACGCAAGGTGATGCTGCGCATCGCGCCGGACCTGGTGAAGCTCAGGCCCTTCCTGATTCCCGTCTACCCGCATACCCGCCGCCGTCCCTGGCAGTTGCGCCTGGGTCTGCTCGCCTATGCCGTGCTGGGAGGCTTTGCCCCCGGCACTGGTTTTGGCAGCGTGCCGCGTTCCGGGTGGCCTGCGCTGGATGGCCTGGATCTTCATGGCCTGCAAGCCGTCATCCGGTACCACGATGCGCAGACCGACGATGCGCAGCTGACCCGGGCCGTGGCCGCCTCGGCCCGCTCCCTCGGCGCACAGATCGCCATGCCCGCAAGCTTCGTGCGTGCACAACTGCAACCGGAAGGTGTGCTCATCGAATACGAGGAAGGTCATGCCATGAAGCGCTGCCTTGCGCGCGTGATGGTCAACGCCGCGGGCCCCTGGGCTACGCACGTGGCCCGCGACGTGCGCCCCGGAATCCCCGTCCCCGCGGTGGACCTGGTCCAGGGCACGCATATCGTGACGGCCATACCGGCGCCGCACAGCATCTTCTATGTCGAAGCACCCAGCGATGGGCGGGCGGTGTTCATCATGCCCTGGCACGACGGGACCATGGTGGGTACCACGGAGACCCTGTTCCGGGATGAACCGGACCAGGTACACCCGCTGCCCGAAGAGGAACAGTACCTGCTGGATGTGGCGGCGGCATATTTCCCTGCCTTCCGGGGACTGACCCGGGCCGACATCACCTCGAGGATGAGCGGCCTTCGGGTGTTGCCAGCCGGCGACGGAAAGGCATTCGGGCGGTCCCGTGAAACCATGTTGATCAGCGACCGTGATGAGCGTCCGCGCATCCTGGGCATCTATGGCGGGAAACTCACCGCCTGGCGCGCCACGGCCGCACAGGTCATGGAACGCATCGAGACATCCCTGCCGCGGCATCGCCACCGCGTGAACACCGAGGAGTTGCCCTTGAGGAAAGTCGAATGAATCCCGGCAAACCGACGGCCGCTGTGCTGCTGGCGCTTGCCGTCCTGTCCGCGCATGCCGCTGACGGACCCTACATCAGCCCGACTTCCGATCGCGTGCGCATCACGCTCGGCGTGATGCAGAGTTCCTCCGGCACCAGCCTGCGGGTCGACAGTACGGCCGGCGTGCCCGGAACCCCGATCGACGCCGAGCAGGACCTGTCCCTGGACAGGAAGAGGACCGACCCGAAGTTCCAGGCCATGATCCGCGTCAGCGAGCGGCACCGGCTGCGCTTCGACTATCTGACCCTGGAACGAAACGGTTTCAGGAACATCGACAAGCCCATCAGCTTCCGCAACGAGAACCTGCTGGCGGGAGACCCGGTGAATTCCCAGCTGGGCATGAGAATGCTCGGCATCAGCTATGGCTACTCCTTCATCCATGGTGAGCGGTTCGAACTTGCGGGCACCTTCGGGGCGAACCTGCTGGATCTGTCGGCGCGAGCCAGGGTGCAGCAACCGAACCGGCATATCGACCAGCGCGAGGACAAGGCCGGGCCGTTCCCGACCATCGGGCTGGATACCACCTGGGTCATCAGCAAGCGCTTCCATCTGGACGCGCGCATCCAGTACCTGAAGCTCAACATCGACCAGATCAGCGGATCATTCGGTGTGTATGAGCTGGCTGCGCTGTATCGCTGGCGTGCAAACGTGTCGCTGGGCCTGGGTTACCACCAGGAGCGGGCCAGACTCACCTCGACCAAGCCCACTGAAAGCGGCTACTTCGATTTCGATTCCCGCGGCCCGGAGCTGTTCGTGCGGGTGGCGTTTTGATCCGGACCGGTGAGAGTAGTCATGCGAAGCGAATACGATTTCAGGCGCGCCAAGGATGTGCCGGCACTTGCCCGCATCCAGCAAGGAGAACCAGGAATTGCGGGCGCGGTGACGTTCGGCCTCCCCGCCCGGCGTGAACCGGGCGGGGTGCGATCCTTGACGGCTGGTTACTTGTCCGACACGGGGTTGAAATCGTTGAGCTTGCGCAGCTCGTCCCGGAGCTTCGGGTCCTTGAGCTGCTCGAGGGTGTAGGCTTCTTCTCGCGCCATGTGCTCTTCGTAGCCGCCCGGGTTGTAGATCATCAGCATGTGGGCGTTCTTTCCGTCGAGCACTTTCACGCTGTGCACCGTGTTGGCCGGGATGTACACGGCATCACCCGCGCCCATCACGTGCGTCTCCCCGCCTACGGTCCATTCCACTCGACCGGAGACCACATAGAAGGTCTCGTGATGCGTCTTGTGGAAATGCGGCGGTACAGCGAAAGTCGGATACCAGATTTCGTCCTGGAAGGTCATCCAGCCCTGACTGTCGGCATTGGAGACCACGACATCCGACTTGGTGGTGCCTTCCTGACGGAAGCTGGGACGCTTGCCCGAAAAGGAAAAGTGATGGCCTGGCTTGACCGGCAGGTTGTCCGCAAAGCCCGGAGTCAGCGACCCCAGGGCCAGTCCAGCCGCCAGCAATCCTGCCATGCCCGACATCCGGCGAAAACCATTCGCGTTCATGAAATATCCCCCTGTGTCCGTTGGTTTGACCACGCACCATCTACAACCCATTGTCCATACAAGCGCGCCAAAGGCAAGAAGGGGCTGCGACGCAGAAGGAGCTGCGACGCCTTCCGCTCGCCGCTCATGCGCGAGCGTGTCCATCAGGAGCACAGGACACTGAACTTCCGGAATCGCGGCAGGTATTAATCCGTATGGCCATGATCCCGATGCGGGTCCAGCATGGCCGCCCGGCCCCAGGGCTGGAAGCAATAGTCTTGAGCAGGAGGACGAGGCCATGTCAGAAGTTCCACTGAACAATGTAATTCATGCAAAGGATCGCTCGCTGCCGATCTTCAGGGCGATGGATGATCTTGCGGCGCGCATCCGCAAACGTGCGTACGAGGTATTTTCCGCCCGTGGCTTTTCCGGTGAGCATTCGCTCGACGACTGGCTCGCTGCCGAGCGGGAGCTGTGCTGCCCGACGGCGGAATTGTCCGAAAGCGGAAAGGAATACTCATTGAGCGTGGCGGTGCCAGGATTCGAGGCCGCCGACATCTCCGTGACGACGACACCGCGCGAGATCATCGTCCATGCGTCGAAGAAAAGGGATCTGCGCAGCGACCGCAAGAAGGACGACAAGGAAACCTGCTGGTCGGAATTCCAGAGCGACGAGATCTACCGGCGTGTCGAACTCGATCAGGAGATCGCGGGCGACAAGGTCTCGGCGACACTCAGGAACGGCCTGCTGGTCATCACCGCAGCGAAGGACGAGAAGGCCCGGCGCAAGGTACCGGTCGCAGCGGCCGCTTGATCGACAGTCGTCCTCTCATGGATGACAGGATGCGTGCCCCGCCTTCCGGCCGGGCACGCATCTTTCCCGCATCACGTATGGCCTGACTGGCCGGTCAGGCTTTCATGCACGAACCGGTCGACCCATGCCCTCCCCGAGAGGCTGTCGCGAAACCCGCAATGCCCGCCATGCCGGGTCACCATCACCGACAGCGCCGGATTCATTGCCAATCGTGACACGTCCCGTGAGGGGATGATGGGATCATCCTGGGACAGCAGGATCCGGGACGGAACCTTCAAGCCCTGCAATGCGGAACCCGTGATGGCGTAACCCTGGAAATACTCCGCAAGGGTCCGGTATCCGGTGTGCCTGAGCACCAGCTGCTCGGTCATCGCCGTCAGGGTGTCCAGCTCCGACAGCCGGGTGAAGTCATAATCGTCCGGCCACGCGCGCTGCTTGCGGGTCAGCGAGCGGCGCCACTTGCGTATGAAATAGCGGCGATACAGGGGAAGCCCGTCCTCCAGGGCCACGAGCGTTACCTGGGGATCCAGCACGGGCGAGACGGCGATGATCCGCGCAAGCAGGTCCGCGCGCCCTGCCAGCGCAGCTCCCACTCGCAATGCAAAATTTCCGCCCAGCGAGAAACCGATCATGGAGCGCTGATGGCCGGGGTATTGACGGGCCAGCGCCACTACGGCATCGCGCACCTCGGGCAACAGGCACGAATGGAAAAGTCCGCGGTTCAGGTGGTGGGAATCACCGTGATCACGCAGGTTCAGACGGAACACATCCATGCCCCGCTCCAGCAGGAATTGTCCGAGCGACAGGACATACATGGAGTCACTGCTCCCCTCCCAGCCATGCAGGATGATGGCAAGCCGGGCGCGTGACCCGGCGGGGCGCGCCGCAGCAGCCGCGTATCCCAGCAACCGCACGCCATTGCCGCACTCCAGGACCCGCGCGGAACTGTTGCGAATGAGCTGCGTGCACCGGCGCCGGACACCGGGCCGCCGCAGTGCGATCGAGGGAAGGATGGACTGGAGATGCCGGTTGCGCAGCCAGAAAGGCGGCTGGAAAGAGGGTTCGGTGTCGATCTCAGCCAGCACTCGGCTCCACCGAAAATTCCACCCGGTTGTTGGCCGCAGCGATCCGGTTCCACTCTGCGGCCGTCACTGACTCGCTGCGCGGCGGATATGCCGCAGCCGCACGCGTACCCGCACCCTCCACCACGATGGTGATTGCGCCACCACTTCGCTGGCGCGCCCCATTCACGAGATTGGCGAAAGCCACTGATTGCCGGGGCGAGCCGGCCTGGGATTCCTCGAACGGGTTGCCCACGACATCGCATCGCGTAACCGGGAGCGTGGCGGCGGCCAGCGAATAGCCCTCGCTCGCGCTGCCGCTGAGACAGAACGTTCCGCTGTAGCTGGTGACGCGCACCTGGCCGTGGAAACCCTGAGCCTCCAGCCTGTTGAGCATGTCGCGCAGTACGTCCAGTCGGCCGCGGTCCAGCGCGACTTCTCCATACGGTACCGGTTCGGTGCGTACCGTGGCAGCACTTCCCGAGGCACCGCTCACCGGTGCCCCCAGTCCGGCCGAGGCCAGGGGCGCCGCCGCACTCAGCGAGCTGCCCAGGTCCCTCAGGGCATCGGCCATGTCCTGCTGGCCACGCTTCAGGTCGGCATTGGAAGCCTCCAGCGCCGCGATCTGCTCCCTGGGACTGTTGCGCGAGTATTCCGCATACCACATCGCACCGAACAGGACCGCGGCTGCAAGACCGGCCGCCGCCGCGGCTGCCCAGGGCCAGGGCACACCCGCAGGCCTGGTCAACGGCGGAGGCACATCGACCACCGGCGCCGGCACAGGGGCCAGATCACGCACATCGCTGATGATGCGCTTGGCGAAACTGTCGAGGCTCGCCACCACGAAGCGGCGCAGATCCACGCCCTGATCCTTGATCGCCTGCTCCAGCCTGCGAAAATGTTCCGCGCCCGCCGCATTGTCCGGCCGTTGTGCTTCCGGAATGCGTGCCACCCCTGAAGCAGGATCGACTTCCACCGGCTCCAGTGCCGGGGCCGACCAGTCGCGGCGATCGGGCAGCAGTTTCAGCTCATAAAGGACCTTGGATACGTCCACGGGCCGAACCTGCTTGGGCAGGACGCCCATCGCTCCCAGAGCACGCGCCTGCCCGACATACAGCTCGCCTTCCTGCGAGGTATACATCATGATGGGTATCGTAGCCGTCTGCGGATTGCCCTTGATCGCCTGCACGGCCTGCAGGCCGTCCATGCCCGGCATCAGGTGATCCATGAAGATCGCATCCGGCCGATGCAGCTGCAGATACTGGATGGCCGCCTCAGCCGACTCCGAAGTGTCGACCTCGATGTCATACTTCTCCAGCATGCGGGAAAGCACGACCCGCGCGGACCTGGAATCGTCGACAATCAACGCTCGCTTGCGGGCCATGGCAGTCATCTTACAGTACCGTCCTGTCGCGCCGGGTCCAGTGATCCGGGAAACTCCGGCTTGAACATGCTATTTAATCACGATGAACAATAGGACCCTCTGGCAACGCTACCGCCCGGTACTGGCCCTGGCGGCGCTTTATATCGCATTTGGCCTGTTGCTGCGAGTCGTCCTGTGGTGGTCCTTCGGCCGCAGCGAGGATGTCACCGCATGGGCGCTGATCTGGATCCTGCCTGCCGGAGTGGCCGCAGATGCGATGCAGGCGCTGTATCTGCTGTTCCCGTTGTCGCTGTACATCCTCCTCCTGCCCGACCGATGGTACCGGTCACGTCTGAACCACTGGGTGATGCTGGTTGGCTGCACGCTCACCATTTTCGGATTCCTGTACCTGCTGCCCACCGAATTCTATTTTTTCGAGGAATTCGATGCGCGCTTCAACCTGGTCGCCGTCGATTACCTCATGTACCCGACCGAAGTCTTCACGGATATCTGGGAAGCCTACCCGGTGCTGACATTCGTGATCCTCGCCGCGATCCTAGCGCTGATCATCACCTGGGTGATGCGTCGCCAGATGGCGACGGTCTCCGTTGAGTCGCTACCGATCCGTGCGCGGTCCGGCCCCTGGCTGGCGCATGCGACGCTGCTTGGTGTGGCCATCGCCTTCGTTCCAGCCAATTTCCTGGCAGGTTCGACCAACCGCGTTGCAAACGAGCTGGCGCAGAACGGCGACGCCACTTTCTTTCGCGCCGCCCGCACCAGTGAACTGGACTATCACGACTACTACCGCACGGCGGATCCGAAAGCCAATTTCGATCTGCTGACGCGACAGCTGGGCGGCGGCGGCGGACACTTCACCCGTCTGGCCGAAGGGCGGCTCGATCGTCATTTCGATGCCAACCCGGCGGGCCTGGGCAAGCTGAATGTGATCATCGTGATGGGCGAGTCCTTTGGCGCGGAATTCAGCAAGCTCTACGGCTACCCGCAGGACCTGATGCCGAATTTCGACCGCTATGCCCGGCAGGGCATCTGGTTCAGCCATGCCTACTCATCCGGCACGCGCACGGTGCGGGGTCTGGAGGCGATCACCAGTTCCTTCCCGCCCACGCCCGGCGATTCGATCGTGCGCCGCCCGGGAAATGGCGATATCGCCACCCTGGGCAAGGTGCTGCGGCAGGCCGGCTATCACACCTCGTTCCTGTACGGCGGCTATGGCTACTTCGACAACATGAACGCCTTCTTCGCAGCGAACGGCTATCAGGTGCTGGATCGCAATGACATCAGCAAGGTACGGTTCGAGAACATCTGGGGGGTCAGCGATGAAGATCTGTTCGACCGGGCCCTCACGCACTTCGACCAGCTGTCGACCCAGGGCAAGCCCTTCATGGCCCAGATCATGACCACGTCGAACCACAAACCCTTCACGTTTCGCGCAGGTGTACCCGGCGTACCGCCCGCCGGCGGCGGACGTGCTGCGGGCGTGCGCTATGCCGACTACGCGCTGGGCCACTTCCTGGACCAGGCGCAGCATCATGCCTGGTTCAAGGACACAGTATTCGTGGTGGTGGCGGACCACGGTGCACGGGTGTATGGCAAGGTGGAAATACCGCTCAAGACCTATGAAATCCCGTTGATGATCTGGTCGCCTTCGCACATCAGACCGCAACAGGTCGACGTGCTCACCGGACAGATCGACATTGCGCCAACGCTGCTGGGGTTGCTCGGCCTGCCCTACACGGCACCCTTCTTCGGCCAGAACGTACTCGCCCCTGACCCGGGGCCGCGCATCGCGTTGTTCAACCACAACTACGACATTGCCCTGTACCGGGATGGCCGGATGGTGGTGCTGGGCCTGCAGAAGAAATCCACCACCTATCTGTACGACAAGGCTCACAACGCATTCACGCTGACGCGGCGCGATCCGGATCTCGAGGCTCTGGCCATCGCCTATTTCCAGACGGCCTTCGAACAATTCCATGCCCATACCTACGAGTAAGGCCGGACTCATGACCATTCGCATGGCGTAGGCCCGTCTGATGCGTCCAAGCATCCGCAATGCCTGCTCCATCCTCGGCTCCTGCGCCGCGTTGCTCGTCGGCTCGCAGGGTCGCGCCATCGATGCCATGGATCTGAAAATCGACCGGCTGACCGAGGCAGGCATCAGGGCCGATGGCATCTCGATCTCGCTCCACGTTCCGGATCAGCATCACGCAACCGCGACGCTGCACATCGCCTCTGCCACCCTGGGCGGAGGAATGGGCCCGCTGCGCAATCTCGTGGTGGAATGTCGAACCCTGGTCGCGCGGGACTTCATCTACCGCTGCGAAGGGGCACGCATTACCGGCCAGTTCGCGCAGGCCGGGCGACAGGAAGCCACCGGACGACTGGAATGGAACCAGCGAACCCGGCACCTCAAGTTCACCACGGCGGGCTGGCAACTTGCGGGGGGCAGGCTCGATGTGGAGGGGCAATGGCGCGAAGGCAGCTGGCAGGTCCATGCCCGGGGCGGATCGCTCGATCTTGCGCGTCTGGCGCAGGTCCCTGGCCATCGACTGCCGGACCTGTCCGGCTGGAGTATCGCCGGCCAGCTTGCCAGCGTGGACATGCAGGCTTCCAGCACCCGCCATGACACCGCACTGTCGATCCATGCACGCATCGAAGGCGTGAACATCGGCAATCCGGACGGCACCATCGCCACCGATCAGCTCGCGGCGCAGTTCAGTGTCGATGCACATCAGCTGACCGACGGCTGGCGCTTCGCATCCACGATCCAGTCGACCCACGGCGAGGCGCTTGGCGGTCGCTGGTACTGGGATTTCACCCGCCAGCCGCTGGATCTGGGGGCGAGCGGTGTGGCGGGTGCAGAAGGGCTTCGGCTGGAGCAGGCGCGCTGGCAGCTGGGCACCTTCATGCGCGCATCCGCGCAGGCAGAGGCGGGCTTTGCAAAGGGATTCCGGATCCATGCGCTGACCCTGAACATCACCGATCTGGACATGGCTTCGTTGCCCGTCCAGACCCGCGACGGGCTGCTGGCTGGCAGCCCGGTGCCCCAGCTCCAGGGTGCCGGGCATGTCAGCGGGACCCTTGAGATCCGGGATGATGAACCGGCGGCCGCCGACCTGACCCTCAACGGACTCACGCTCGAGGACCGCCGGGCGCGGCTGGGTATGGATTCGCTCAGCGGCCGGATTCGCTGGGATGATCTTTCGCGGCGAAAGCAGGCTCTTGAAACCGGCGACGCCGTCCGCTCCACGCTGTCGTGGAAATCCGGGCTCCTGTATGGCGTGCCCGTCGGTGCCGCGGACCTGCAATTCACCACCGCCAGCCGGGATTTCCGGCTGCTGGGAAATGCCCGGATCCCGATCCTGGATGGCGGCCTTGACATTCGCGTGCTCCAGCTCCGGCGCATGGGTGATCCGGCGATGTCGATCCGCTTCGACGCCACGCTCGACCCGATCAGCGTCGCCGAGATGTGCAAGGCCCTCGGCTGGCCGCAGTTCGCCGGAAAGTTGTCGGGCCGCATTCCCGACCTCACCCTGGAATCGGGCATGCTGACGTTGGGCGGCGCGCTGCAGGCCTCGGTGTTCGACGGCTCGCTGGTGGTCCGTGACCTCAGGCTCAGCGATGCCCTCGGCGCCCGTCCGCGCCTGTTGGCCGATGTGGAGTTTTCACGCCTGGACCTCGAAGAGATCACCAGCGCATTCGACGTTGGAAACATCACCGGGCGACTGGACGGGCGCATCAGCGGACTGGAGCTGGTGGGTTGGGCGCCGGTGGCATTCGATGCGCATCTTTACTCCACTCCGGGAGATCACGGCCGCCGGCGCATCAGCCAGCGAGCCGTGCAGAACATCTCCAGCATCGGCGGCGGCATCGGAGCCACCGCTGCCCTGCAACGCAGTGCCTTGCGCTTCTTCAAGGATTTCAGTTACGACCGTATCGGCATCTCCTGCCAACTGAAGAACGACACCTGCCTGATGGGCGGTGTGGAACCGCATCCGCCAGGGTACTACCTGGTCAAGGGTCGTGGCCTGCCGCGCATCGATGTCATCGGCAACTCGCGGCGGGTGGACTGGCGGCGTCTCGTGGCAACCCTGAAAGAGCTTCCCGAATCACAGGCCACCATCGGCAGGCCGCCTTGAGTTCCCGCATGGCCCTGAAAGGCCGGCAATCTTGACTTTCGCCACCCAAAACGTTCAGTTTGCGTTCATGACCCCGGCAGCATCATGCTCCAGGGGTGCCGTGTCGAACACCAGGAGCGATTCATGAAGAAAGCCGTGCTGTTTCCCTGCGTCCTGCTCGCGGCAGTCCTGGCCGCGTGCGTCACCATCAATGTGTATTTTCCCGAGGCCGCAGCGGAGAAAGCCGCTGACCGCATCATCGGCGACGTGATCGGCAAGTCGACGGACGCGGCACCCGCCAGCAAGCCCGGGACCGGCACCCCGCAGGGCCCCACCGGTGCGGACCTGCGTTCCAGCGACCCGACCACATTTGCCGCGCACAGCATGCGCCTGCTGGCATCGGGCCTGGACCGGGTGCTCAGCCTGGCCGTCTCACCCGCGCAAGCTGCGACACCGGACCTCGATGTCTCCTCGGCCGCGATCCGCCAGATCACCGACTCGATGAAGGTCCGCCACGAGCAGCTGGCCCGGTACTACGATTCGGGCGCCATCGGTTATACGGCCGACGGGCTGGTGGCGATCCGTGACGCCAACCTCATCCCGCTGGCCGAGCGCAATTCGGTGCGCAATGCCGTCGCGGACGAAAACCGCGACCGGACTTCGTTGTACACGGAGATCGCACGAGCCAATGGCCACCCCGAGTGGGCGGCCGACATCCGCGCCACTTTCGCCAAGCGCTGGGTGGCCAATGCAAAGCCGGGCTGGTATTACGACGACGGCAGCGGCTGGAAGCGCAAGTAGCCGCGGCAGCCGGAATTCGAGCGGACGCAGCGCAGATCCGGCGGCACGCCGCATCCGCGCAGTGCCCGTGCGCAGATGCGATCAGCTTGCGCCTTGCTCTTCCTTGTTCTGCGAGATCCACAACAAGGCTGCTTCGACGTCCTGCAGCTCGGCGGCGCTGAAGCCTTCCAGACGTGCACCGGTCGACTCGGCCTTGCGACGGTTCAGATCATCGCTTGCCGTCTTGTACACCCACACCAGTCCGCGACGGACACGGGAAGTGAATTTCTGCTGCTTTTCGTCGTTCATGTTCAACTCCTTCAACAAAAGGTCGCTCCCGCCTCAGGTTCCGGAGGCGGCTTCCAGTTTCGATCCCCAGGCATCCAGTACGCCTGATACCACGGCAATGTAGTGGTTCGCATCGCTCCAGCGATACTCTTCCATTGCTTCGCGTATGCCCGGGAGGGTCTTGACACCATAGCCGGTACTGGCGCCGGGTGCATAGATCATGTGGACATACCACTGTCGACCCGGCAGTCCATGTGACTCGGTGAGCTGGGTTTCAAGCTGCGCCAGCAATGCATTGCAGCGTTCCTGCCTGATCCGGGATTTTGAATCCCCGGCCTGCAAAAGTCGATCGTAACCCGCATCGAACGCCTTGGCCCGCGCGCCCAGCCGCTCCACTGCGCGATCGAGCACGGCCAGATCCAGTGCCGGCACTTCGGGTATCAGTGCTGGGGGTCCGCGCTTCACATCCGGATCCGCCGCAACCCTGAAGGCATCCTGGCGCATCAGTTCGCGCTGCAGCTGCCCGCGTGCATTCAGATCATCGCGCAGTTGTTTCAGTTCCCTGGCATAGGTTGCAACCGCCTCGCTGAAGTCCTGGGCGCGCAGCGGCAGCAATGGCGCCTGTGCCGTTCGCAGTACGGCACGCCCCACCACCCGGGCGGTGGCGATCGTGTACTGGAACGAGGGATCGACGAAGCGGCTGAAGTGATCGAAGGAATCGTAGGCGGAATGGTAAACGCCATACTGCCCCTCGCCGTCGAATTCCAGATTCAGGGACGCGATGCCCAGATGCTGAAGGAAAGGCGAGAAATCCGAGCCGGAGCCCAGTGCTCCGAGAGGCAATCGTGAATCCTTCGCCGGTTGCGGTTTGTTCGAGTCATAGGCATTGACCTTGCCGGCCGCGAGCGCACGCTGCAGCAGACTCACGTGAGTCTCTGGGTCCTGGACATCGGATGCGATCTGGCTGACGAAGCTGCGCAGTCCCTGGCTGCCGCCAGCACTCAACGTGCCCCGCATGGCCATGTCGGTGTTCACGTAAAGCACGGCCTTGGACTTGAGTTCCGCCGCATGGGTCTCGACCCACTCGGTGGAGCCCAGCAATCCCGCTTCCTCCCCGTCCCAGCTCGCGTACACCAATGTGCGCCGCGGACGCCAGCCCTTTTTCGCCAGCAGGCCAATGGCCTTCGCCTCGGCCAGCATGGCCACATGGCCGGAAAACGGGTCCGATGCGCCGAACACCCACGCGTCGTGGTGATTGCCGCGCACGATCCACTGATCCGGGTAATCCTTGCCCGGAAGTCTTGCGATGACATCGTAAAGCGTCGCCCGGTTCCAGTCCGACTCGATGCGCAGGCGCACCTGCGCCGTGCCCGGTCCCAGGTGATAGGTGATCGGCAATGCGCCCTGCCAGTTCACTGGCGCAACCGGGCCGGTCAACGCGGCAAGCAGCGGCTGCGCATCGGCATATGAAATCGGCAGCACGGGAATCTTCAGGATGACGCGGGCCTGCGACACAGGAAGGCGCTGTGCCTTGGCGGTTGCTCCCACCCCGGGCGTCAGCGGGTCTCCCGCATACAGGGAGAAATCCTCGACCGACCCGCGCTGCACGGCATCGGGCGGACGATAACCTCCACGAGGATAGACATCACCCTCACGATAGCCGTCGTCCTTCGGATCGGAATAGATGATGCAGCCCACGGCACCGTGCTCGTGAGCAAGCTTGGGCTTCAATCCGCGCCAGCCTGCACCGTACCGGGCAATGACGATGCGACCCTTGACACTGATGCCGCGGCGTTCCAGTTCCAGGTAATCCTGCGGCATGCCGTAATTCACGTACACCAGGTCCGCGGTCACGTCGCCATCCGCGCCGTAGACGTTGTAGGGCGGTAGTTCCGATCCCGTCTGGGTCGAAGTTGCATCGCCCTCGACGGGTGGTTCGGCCAGCTTCGCCGTGAACGGCGCGGGCGAGAGCATCTGCAGTGACACATGTCTGGGTGTGGGGTACAGGACCGAGAACTCCTCGATCGCCGCCTTCCAGCCCCAGGAGCGGAACAGCCCGAGGACGAACTCGGCATTCTGGCGGTTGTGCTCACTGCCGACGTGATTGGGAGCCGCCGACAGGTGCTCCATCCAGCCCCGCGCCTCCTCTGCGGAAAGACCGCCATCGAAATCCCGCTCGAGCCGGGCCTGCGCCGTGGCTGCGGCCGGGTCGAATCCCAGCATGTCCGGTGCGTCCGGGGACACCGCCGCTGGCACCAGACCGGCAACGGCAACGCCAACGCACAGCGATGCAAGACAAAGGAGCATTTTCATGGATCGGGGTCCTCGATCAGGTTCAATCACGGATGCCGCTGCCCCGATTGAGCAGCAACAACGCCAGGGCGAACATGCCCAGCACGGCCAGGGTCATGACGCCGAATGCCCTGGGCAGATCGACATCGGTGGTGCCCAGAAACCCGTAGCGGAACGCGCTCACCATGTACAGGATGGGGTTGGCATGCGAGAGCATGCGCGCCCATTCGGGCAGCATGTTGATGGAATAGAACACGCCGCCCAGGTAGGTGAGCGGAGTCAGGACGAAAGTCGGAAACCAGGAGATCTGTTCGAAGTTCTTCGCCAGGATCGCGTTGATGAATCCGCCCAGGGAGAATACCGCGCTGGTCAGCAACACGGCTGTCAGCGTGACGAGCAGGCTGTGCACGCTCAGGTGCGTGAACAGCAGCGCCACCAGCGTCACGACCGCGCCGACCAGCAGGCCGCGAAGGATCCCGCCGCCGATGTAGCCCGCGACGATCAGTGCATTGGGGAGCGGTGAGACCAGCAGTTCCTCGATGTGCTTGCCGAACTTGGCGCCGAAGAATGAGGAGGCCACATTGCTGAAGGAGTTGGTGATCACGCTCATCATGATGAGGCCTGGCGCGATGAACTGCATGTAGCCGAATCCGCCGACGGTTCCCACGCGGCGTCCGATCAGGTTGCCGAAAATGACGAAATACAATGTGGCGGTCACGGCCGGCGGCACCAGGGTCTGCCCCCAGATGCGCGAGATCCGGTGAAATTCGCGGATCAGGATGGTCTTGAAACCGATCCACCTGGCACGTGCGAGGGACTGGCCGCTCATGCCGTGGCCGCGGCCCCGGGCTTCGAGTCGATCAGCCGCACGAACAGCTCCTCCAGCCGGTTGACCTTGTTGCGCATGCTGGTCACGGTGAGGTGCTGCTGCGTGAACTGCTCGAACAGCTGGTTCAGGCTCTGCCCCCGGGACAGTTCGACCTCCAGGGTGTGATCATCCACCAGATGTGCCGCGAAGCCGGGAAGGACCGGAACACTGCTCACCGGGACCTGCAGGTTGAACACGAAGGTCTCGGTCTGGAGCTTGCGAAGCACATTGCCCATGCTGTCGAACTCGATGATCCGTCCATCGTCGATGATGGCGACCTGGCGACACAGGTTCTCGGCTTCCTCGAGGTAATGGGTGGTCAGGATGATGGTGGTGCCGCTGGCGTTCACTTCACGCAGGAACGTCCACATGCTGCGACGGATCTCGATGTCCACGCCGGCCGTGGGTTCATCCAGGATCAGCAGCCGCGGCTCGTGCATCAGGGCGCGCGCGATCATCAGCCGGCGCTTCATGCCTCCCGAGAGCGTGCGCGCCACCGTATTGCGCTTGTCCCACAGCTGCAGCTGCGTGAGATATTTTTCCGCCCGCTGGCGCGCCAGCGGGCGCGGTATGCCATAAAACCCCGCCTGGTTGACCACGATAGTCATGCAGGTCTCGAACAGGTTGAAGTTGATTTCCTGCGGCACGAGCCCGATGCATGACTTGGCCAGCTCCAGCTCGGTGTCGATGTCGTGGCCGAACACCTGCACCGTCCCTCCGGTCTTGGTGACCAGCGAGGTGACGATGCCGATGGCCGTCGTCTTGCCTGCGCCGTTGGGGCCGAGCAGCGCGAAGAATTCGCCTTCGCGAACGTCGAGGTTGACGCCCTTGAGGGCCTTTACACCGTTCGCGTAAGTCTTGGTGAGGTTGCGGAAGGCAAGTGCGGGGTGCATGGCAGGGGTGCAAGCCTAAACTGGCGGCCCCGGCCAGCGCAATGCTCATCGGACAGGCTATTCATCGGACCGGCATGCCCGCACCCTTGCGGCCTCTTGCACCGCCATTCAGGCTGGCAACCAGCGCGGCCGCCTCGAGTTGCAGCCCGAACAGCTGGGCACGGTGGAAGTCCGTACTGCCGGGCCGGCAGGCCTCGCTGGTCAGAAGTCCCCAGTAGGACCGGCTTGCCGCCCATCGCAGCGTGAGCCCCTGGTGCAACAGGGTTGTCAGGCCGGGCAACCGGTCCAGCGTGACCGCCGCCAGGGCGTCCGCCAGCCGCTCACTCATGCCCAGCACCAGCGGTGCACTGCGACGCTCGACCTGGACCAGGTTCCAGGCGAAGAACACGACGAGCTGGGCCAGATGCTGCAGCGGGGATTCCGCGACAGGCGCATCGGCCACCCGCGGATGGGCAGCCGCCAGCATCGCCTGCTGCCAGCCGGACTCATCGGCAAAGCGCAGATCGAACAGGGCATAGGGCACGAGCGCCAGGGCTTCACGCCGCTCCTCGCTCAGCTGGGCGAAGCGCTGCGCAAGCCCCGGTGGTACGTGCAGCAGGCGGTGGCACTCCGGAAAAGCCAGCAGTCCCAGCAGATGACGGTTCAGCCGCTGGAGCGAGGAAAGAATGAAGGTCGGCAGCAATGGCGGCCGGTCTTGCGCGGGGGATGGGGTGTTCTGCATTGGCGGCTCCTGGCGGCAAGGCCGGGTGATGTGAATCGGTACAAATACACGAGTAACCGGCTCATGAAATGCACTACCATGCTTATTAGACTTTGTGCAAAAAAATTGTCAAATATTCATTGAGACCCAAAACATGAGAATTTCGGATGACCGCTACAATCGCGACCGGCAGAACATGGAAATGGCGGTACGGCTCATCCGGCATGAGGCACGGACGCTCACCATCCGACAATGGACCGGCCTGTCCGACGATCGCATCCGCAAGCTCTACCGCACCTACGTTGCACACCAGGGCTCCCGCCGCATCCCCCGTCACCGCGGCAAGCCGCCGCGCCAGGTGGCCTACTTCTTTCGCAACCCGGGCCGCCAGTTCCAGGCCGCACAACTCGCCAGCCTGTATATCGTGCTGGACCTGCTGCGGATCTCGGAGCTGGGCGTGGAGTCGCACTGCGAGCCGCGCTCGCTCCCGGCCTGCATGCGCCTGTGCGAAGCCTACGAGACCTATGTGGCCCTGCATCGCGGCGCCGACTGCCTGTCGTTCGAACATGCCTGGTTCCTGTTGCTCGCCCTGACCCACACCCGCGAGATCGGCGTCACGGCCTGTCCGGGCTGTGGCGGCGTGCGCCTCAAGGACCTGCTGTCACACCGCGGCGGGATCTGCGTCCATTGCGAACAGGGCAGCCTGCAGCTCCAGCTGGGCGACACCCCGTCCGTACCGGAGCCGCAGGTCAGCGCAGGGAATCCCTGACGGGCTGGTAGAATCCTGCGCATGCAGCGCAGGAACGTGTTCTCCGGTCCGTACCTGGACCGGGTCGCCCATCTGCGGCAGGACAGCCAGTGGCTGTCAGCCGCGCTGGCCGATGCGCGCAGCCGGGTGATCCCGGTGTGGAACCAGCGCAGCCTGATGCGCGACACGCAGGCGGGCAGCGCCCACGCCGCGTTCGTCGAGCTGCATTGCCTGCACGAGCATATCCACCGCATCGAGGACGTCATCTTCCTGGGCAGCCGCGGTGACGAGCTCTACTTTGCCTTCGAGATCGAATCCGACCAGCCTCCCCGAATTTCCCCCGACACGCACTTCATGGACCTTCGTACCATGGTGGCGCAGCTCGATTCGCAGGAGGCGGGCATCCTCGCCTACGCACGCGCCATGGTGTCATGGCATCACACACACCGCTTCTGCGGCTGCTGCGGTGCGCCGACCGTCCCCTGCCGCGGCGGACATGTCCTCAAGTGCTCGGCCGCAGGCTGCGGCCATGAACAGTTCCCCAGGCTGGACCCGGCCATCATCGTCCTGGTCAGTGACGGTGATCATGCCCTGCTCGGACGTCAGGCTTCCTGGCCACCGAACCGGTATTCCACGATCGCCGGTTTCGTCGAACCGGGAGAGTCGCTGGAGGACGCCGTGGCGCGCGAGGTGGCCGAGGAGACTGGCGTGCAAATCACCGATGTCCGCTACCACTCCTCGCAACCCTGGCCTTTTCCTTCCTCGCTGATGCTCGGCTTCCTCGCCCAGGCGCGCACGCGGGAAATCTGCCTGTGCGACCGCGAACTGGAGGATGCGCGCTGGGTCAGCCGTGAGCAGATCATGGCGGGAGCATTCCTGCTCCCGCCTGGCCCCTCCATCTCCTTCGGCCTCATCGAGCACTGGTTCGATTCCGCCGGCAAGGCGCGTTTGCGTGACATCGCCGGAGACAGTGCTTGGATGGCCCCGCGCTGAGCAGGCGCCTGATCCCGTTGCAGCTGTGTGCCCTGGCGCTGTTCAGCCAGCACGCGGCAGCCGACATCGGCATCGAGGTGAGCGGTGTCGAGGGTGACATCAAGCGGAACGTGCTGACCTTCCTGAGCCTGTCCCGCTATGCCGACCGCGACGACCTCGATGCGGATACCGTCGAACGCATTGCACAGCGGGTGCCCAACGAAGTCAGGTCCGCATTGCGCCCCTTTGGTTACTACAGCCCGCAGGTCGAATCCACACTCACGCATTCAGGCACCCATTGGCAGGCACGAATCAGCGTGAAAGCAGGCCCGCCGGTGATCCTGAAAGAAGTGGACATCGAACTGGCCGGACCCGGTGAAAACGACCATATCCTGCGCACCGTGCTGGAACGCTCCACCCTCAAGGTGGGACAGCAGCTCAATCACGCCGACTACGAGAAGGTCAAGGGTGATCTGGAGCGCACCGCAGCCGCCTTCGGATACCTGGATGCGCAACTGGAACGTCACGAACTCGTGGTCGACCCGGCCGGCCTCGCGGCCGGCGTGCACCTGCGGCTCGACACGGGTCATCGCTACCGCTTCGGCGCAGCCACTATCCGGCAGGATGTCATCGACGATGGGCTGATGCGCCGCTACCTGCGCTTCCATGAAGGACAGTTCTACGACACGACGGCGCTCCTGCGCACGCAGTTCGCGCTGGACGACAGCCAGTATTTCTCCCGCGTCGAGGTGCTGCCCGGCGAGCGCAACCGGCAGGATCTCACCGTTCCGGTGGAAATCCAGGGAAAGGCGAGCCGCCGCAACCGCTACAGCATCGGCGCCGGATACGGCA
Organism: Steroidobacteraceae bacterium; assembly: GCA_044226785.1. GTDB lineage: Bacteria > Pseudomonadota > Gammaproteobacteria > Steroidobacterales > Steroidobacteraceae > TMP-86. Next base: position 50,995 of record JBGAGK010000023.1, read on the forward strand.
CGGATACCCGGTATCGCGGCACGCTGGCCTGGGACGACCGCCTGGTCAACACGCACGGTCACCGCCTTCATCTCGGCATCAAGGGATCGGCCATCACACAGCAGCTGGATGCGAGCTACAGCATCCCGGTCGGGGACCCTGCGCTGGAGAAAATCAGTCTCGACGGAACCTATGGGCGCACCACCTACGGGGACATCACCTCCACCGGCCTGATCTTCAAGCCCGGACTCACGCAGGTGGTGGGTCGCTGGCAACGGGTCATGTACGTGGAGGTGGTCCGCTCCATCAATCGCACCAACTTCACGCGCAGCTCGGACTTCTCGCTCATCCCCGGCATCAGCTACGCATCGATCCCACCCGGGATCTTCGGCCAGCCGGTGGCCGGCAGGGGCCTGTACGTGGAGCTGTCCGGATCCCATGCAGCTCTGGGCTCGAATTCTGATTTCCTTCGCCTGTTCGTGCAGGACGACCAGCGATTCGACCTGTCCCGGCGCTGGCATCTGCTGCTGCGCGGACAGCTCGGAGTGAGTCTGGTCTCCCGGTTCACCGAACTGCCGCCGTTCGAGCGGTTCTTCGCCGGGGGCGACCGGAGCGTTCGCGGATTCGCCTTCAATTCCCTGAGCCCTGTCAATCAATACGGGGAGAAGATCGGTGGACGTGACCTGTTGGTGGGCAGTGTGGAAATCGAGCGTGACCTGCCGCGCAACTTCGCTGTCGCAACCTTCTTCGATGCAGGCAATGCCATGAATTCCTTTACCGTCCCGCTGGAATACTCTGCGGGCGTGGGACTGCGATACAGGCTTCCCGGCATCAGCATCGGTGTGGACGTCGCGCAGGCCCTGTCGCGCACGGATCTCGGACCCCGCCTGCATCTGAACATACAGCCGGTTTTCTAGATGAAGCGCCGGATCCTCATCGTCACGCTGCTGGTTCTGGTGCTGTTCCTGGCGCTGCCGGTGGGAGCGGTGTACTGGATTCTCCATACGACCAGTGGTCTGGAGTTCGCGCTGTCCCAGCTCCACCACCTGGATCACATCGTACGCATCCGTGCGGGCGGTGTTCGCGGAAACCTGGTGGATGGTGTACGGATCGCGACGCTGGACATCGGCCACGAACGGGTCGGGATCCATGTCGAGGATATTTCCCTGCGCGTCGCACCGCACGCCCTGTTGCTCCAGCAGGTGAAGGTGGAAGATGCCATGATCGGCTCGGCGCGGGTGGAAGTGTACAGTGCACGGCACGTGCCCGAACCCGGCACGCCGTTGAGGTTCCTGCCGTCTTTCCTGCGCATTTCGACCCGCGATGCGCACTTGCGTTCGGCCACTGTCGTGCTGCCCGGACATCACGAGATCCTCGCCAACAGGCTCCGGTCCGACCTGCTGCTGACCAGCCGGCACCTGCGCCTGCGGCGTGCCTTCGCGGACAGCGGCTACTTCACCGCTGCAGGGAGCTTCGACCTGGGTGCAGCCGAGCCCATCACCCTTGCAGCCGATGTGGACTGGACCCTGAAGGTCGACGATCGTGCGCCCTGGCGCGGGCATGCGCGAGCTTCGGGAGACCTGGAGGAGCTTCAGGTCAGCGCAGAGCAGGTGGCGCCGATGAAGGCCACCGTCAAGGGCAAGGCCCTGGCACTGACCCACCAGGCACATTGGCAGGCACAGCTTCAAGGCGCACACATCGATCTGCGAGCGCTGCATCCATCCGCGAAGCTGGCCGTCGCCGACGTCGATCTGGATGTCAGGGGCGATCTTCAGGGCATGCAGGTCGACGGCACCCTGCGCCCCACCACATTGCCCACGGGCGTGCTGCATCTGAGTGCCCGCGGCCCCTATCCCGGCCGCCATGTACAGATCGATGATCTGAAGATCGATGCGGGCGGCGATGTCCATGTGGATGCAAGGATGACCCTGGATGTCACTGATTCGGGGCCCTCGCTGGATCTTTCCGGTACTGCGCGCAATTTCCGCTGGCCCATCGTTGGCGAGGCAGTGGTCCACTCCAGTGCAGCCAGTTTCAGCCTTGCAGGCGAACGACTCCCCTACCGGTTCTCGGTGCGTGGCGATGCGCGCGTGCCGAAGCTCCCGGTCTTCGAAGCGCAGGCATCAGGACTGCTGTACACCGATCACCTGCGGATCGAGACAGGACACGCCGGCTGGATCAACGGGCAAGTGCAGGCTCAGGGGAACCTTGCGTGGACGGAAGGAGAACCCTGGAATTTCGACATCCGGGCGCAGGACCTGGATCCGGCTGCACTCTCACCCGACTGGCCTGGCCGCATTGGCCTCGCTGCCAGCATGACCGGACGGGGCCTTGGGTCCGATGCGGACTTCGATCTGCATCTGCAGCAGGCACAAGGCACCCTGCGCAATTCGGCCCTGAAGGCCGCAGGCCGCATCCGTCGCCATGGCAGTACGCTGGGATTTGACCACGTCGTCGCACACCTGGCCGATGCGCAACTGCAGGTCGATGGTACCTATGGCAACCCGCGCGACATCCGTATCTCGCTGGATGCCCCGCACCTGGATCGTCTGGTACCGGGACTCGAAGGCGGCATCAAGATCAGCGGGCGGATCGCCGGACCGCGGGGCACCGCGCGTCTCAACGGTACGCTGACAGGCCATGACCTCGGGTTTTCCCGGCTGACCCTGGAATCGGTGCACGCCGGAATCGACCTCGATCTGTCGGACCGGCACGACTCGCAGCTGGACTTCCTGGCGCGCGGTGTCAGCTACCACGGTCAAGGTCTTGGAACCGTCAAGGCGGGCCTGGAAGGCCGGGCCTCGAACCACCGTTTCACGATCGATTCCGCCGGCGGACTGATCGATCTGCATGGCGCCATCAGTGGTTCCTACGATCCGAAGGGGTGGCGCGGCACCATCGGCAAGCTCGACCTGCACAATGCCGACATCGTCAACGTGCATCTGCAGTCTCCGGCCGCGATCAGCGCCTCCGCGGATGCAGCACATCTGGAACCGGTGTGCCTGCTGGGCACCGGCGAGCGGGTCTGTGTGCAGGGCAACTGGTCGCGCCGCGGGCCTTTCGATCTCCAGGCACAGGGGAGCGGAATTCCGCTGCGGGCGATCGGCGCGAATTTCGCCACCCGACCCGACTACAGCGGCCTGCTGGGCTTTGACCTTCAGGCCCAGGGCACCTCGCTCATGGATATTACGGGTCATCTGACCGCGGAGCTGGCGGAGGGCCGGCTGCGCTACAAGCTTCCGAGCGGTCGGGATGCGGAGCTGCTGCTGGGCAATGGAAATGCGCGGATCATTGCGACACCGGAGCAGGTGAGCGCGCAACTGCACATCGCTGCCACCGAACAGAGCCAGCTGGATGTGAAACTGGCGGGCCGCCGCACGGCCGGGCAGGACCTCTGGCAGACACCCATCACTGGCGAGATCCACACCCAGGCGCATGAGCTCGGATTCCTGGCCGTGATGGTGGATCAGATCGACCGCTCGGTCGGCGAGATGAACGCAGACCTCGACGTGAGCGGGACCCTCGGAGCGCCACGGCTGGACGGCTCGATCCAACTGCACAAGGGGGAACTCGATTTCTACCAGGTCAATCTGCTGATGCGGGCCATCGAGGCACGGATCGATGTCAGCGGCACACAGGTGAAGCTGAGCGGCAGCTCGAAGATCGGCGATGGCACGGCGAACATCGACGGGCAACTGGACTGGCAGGGCCGCAGGCCCCAGGGGCAGTTCACGCTCAAAGGCAGCAGGCTCATGCTGGTGAATGTGCCGGAACTGCGCGCCGACGCCTCGCCCGACCTTGCCTTCAGGATCGATGGCCGCCGTGTCGACGTCAGTGGCACCATCACCATCCCCTATGCACGCATCAAGCCGGCAGATCTGACCGGCGCCCAGCTCGCCTCCGGCGACGAGGTCATCCTCGGTGAACAGAACTCCGCAGAGGATCTGCGCCTGCAGGTGTACACCGACGTCAAGCTCGTACTCGGACCGGATGTCACGGTGGATACCTATGGCCTGACGGGCCGGCTCACCGGCAGCGTAGCTGCCACCAGCGATCCTTCGGGAACCGCACGGGGATCCGGCGAGCTGCACATCGCTGACGGCAAGTATGCCGCCTACGGCCGGTTGCTGGATATCGAGCGAGGCCGGCTCATTTTCAACGGCGGACTGGTCAGTGACCCGGCGGTGGACCTGCGCGCGGTCAAGGTGTTTCCGGATGTCACCGCCGGTGTCAACGTGCGCGGCAAGCTGCGCAATCCGCAGCTCAGTTTCTTCTCCGATCCGCCCCTGCCCCAGTCCCAGATCGTGTCGGTGCTGGTGGCCGGCGGCACCATTGAATCCCTGCAGAAGAGCGGCACCCAGCAGGTCGGCCAGGCACGCAACGAATTGCTGGCACAGGGTGGGGCCATCGTGGCGCAGCAGCTCGGCGCACGCCTCGGCGTGGAGGATGTCGGTCTGGAGTCGGACACGCTCAACCAGACCTCGCTGGTCCTGGGAAAATTCCTGAATCCGCGGCTCTATGTCAGCTACGGCATCAGCCTTTCCGAGGCGCTGAACACCGTCAAGCTGCGCTACACCCTGAGCGACCACTGGACCTTCAAGATCGAGGCCGGCGAGAACCGCAGCGCGGACCTGGTATTTACCATAGAGCGCTGACGAAGTTTGACCGCGCGATAACGGCAACCGGCCCGATCCGCAAGAGCACCGGGCAAGGTCCGGTCAACCGCGGGATGCCTGCCCCGTTTTCAGTATCATGCTCTCCGAAATCGCCGTATTGCGCTTCGGCCTTGGCGCCCGCCCGGGGGAGTTGACAGACGCAGCCCACGACCCCCGCGGCTGGCTGGTCCGGCAACTCTCAGGCCCGGTGCCGCTGGCGTCCAGTCTCACGCTGACCCCCAGCGCATCCATCCTCGCAGACGTCATGGAGGCCCGCCAGAAGCGCAGGCAGGCAAGAGCCGATGGAAGCGCGGCCACACCCGCTGCCACGGCCGCTGCTGAGCTGGTCAAGCAAGCATGGCTTCCCCACTATCGTGAGCAGGTGCTGGCGCGTACCCAGAGCGCCGTGCTCACCGACCGGCCCTTTGCCGAGCGTCTGGTGCAGTTCTGGTCCAACCATTTTGCCGTGTCCGCGGACAAGGGACTGGTCACGGGCATTGCAGGCACCCTCGAGAACGAAGCCATCCGGCCCCATGCCTGCGGGCATTTCGCCGACCTGCTGCGGGCGGTGGAACAGCACCCGGCGATGATCCTGTTTCTGGACAACCAGGCATCCGTGGGCCCGAATTCCCGCGCGCAGCGCCTGTTCGCACGGCGTGACCCACAGCACCGGCATGGCATCAACGAGAACCTGGCCCGCGAGACCCTGGAACTGCACACGCTCGGCGTGAATGGCGGCTACACCCAGGCCGATGTCACCAGTTTCGCCAGGGTCCTGACCGGCTGGTCGGTCGGCAGGCTGCACGAACGGGCACCCGCCCTGCCTGGCGCGTTCGTGTTCCGTGAGGCCATGCACGAGCCCGGAGCCCAGATCGTGCTGGGACTTCGTTTCGCCGAAGATGGCATCGCCCAGGGAGAAGCCGTGCTGGACATGTTGGCCAGGCACCCGTCGACCGCGCGATTCCTCGCCACCAAGCTCGCCCGCCATTTCATCGCCGACGATCCGCCGCCGGCTGCTGTGGATCGCCTGGCGCGCGCCTATCAGGACAGTGAAGGATTCCTGCCATCGGTTTATCAGGCACTGGTGGAGGAGCAACTCGCCTGGCAGATGCCCTCGCAGAAGTTCAAGACTCCGCAGGACCTGGTCTTTTCGACCCTGCGTACGCTGGGGATCGAGCCATCCGACCCCGGAGATGTCCTGCCCGGTTTCGAGTTTCTCGGACAGCGCACCTTCACGCCGGGCTCACCGGCTGGCTGGCCGGACACGGCACGCAACTGGGATGGCCCGGATGCACTGATGCATCGCGTGCTCTGGGCCACCCGGGTCGGTGAGCGCTTCGAGCACGGCCTTGATCCTCAGAAGCTGTGCGACCAGGCCCTGGGGCGTTGCGCCCGGCCCGAAACCCGATCAGCCGTGGCGCATGCCGCAACCGGCGCACAGGCACTTGCGCTTCTGATCATGAGCCCGGAGTTCCAGCGGCGATGAACACCAAAACCGTCCAGCCACTCAGCCGTCGCGGCTTCCTCCTGGGCGCCACGGCCCTCACCGTGGGCGGCTCTTTGCCCCGGGTGCTGTTCGCCCGGACGGCCGGTGGGGCTCGTGGGCAAGGCATTGCCGCGGGCGCATCCTCCCCCCGCCTGGTCGTCGTGATCCTGCGCGGAGCGCTCGACGGACTCGCCGCTGTGCCTCCCTATGGCGACCCGCACTACGCGGATCTTCATCAGGAGCTGGCCATCGGAAAACCGGGATCCGCCGGCGCGCTGGACCTCGACGGGCATTTCGGGCTGCACCCCTCGCTTGCCTTCCTGCATGAGCGCTACCTCGCGCACGAACTGGCCGTGATCCATGCCGTGTCCTCGCCGTACCGGGAGCGATCGCACTTCGATGGCCAGGCCGTGATCGAGAACGGGCTCACGAGCAACCAGGGCAGCGCCGATGGCTGGTTGAACCGGACCCTCGCGGCATGGCCGGCAGCTCCGGGCCATCACGGCGCGGAGCGCGCGCTGGGAGTCGGGCAGAACCTGCCCTTGATCCTGCGCGGGCCGGAGGAAGTGATGTCCCGGGCCGCGCAGCCCGAACCGGATGCGGACGATGATCTGCTCATGCGGCTTGCCGACCTGTATGCCGATGATCCCTGGTTTTCGAGCCGGCTGAGCCGGGCGGTCGACTCGCAGCGGCTGGCGCCCTCCATGGGCGCCGGCAGCGGGCGAGGATCGCGCCTCGACAAATCCGCGACGCTTGCCGGCACGATTCTCGCGTTACCCGATGGCCCCGACATCGCGGTGTTCGACGCCACGGGCTGGGACACCCATGCGAATCAGGGTGGTGCCAGTGGCAATCTCGCACGGCATCTTTCCGGACTGGACGATGCCCTGAAAACCCTGGCATCCACACTGGGCGATCGCTGGTCACGAACGGCCGTGGTCGTGGTCACCGAATTCGGCCGGACCGCAGCCATGAACGGCACCCGGGGAACCGACCACGGGACCGGCACCTGCTGCTTCGTGCTGGGCGGAGCAATCGCCGGTGGCCGCGTGATCACCGACTGGCCCGGCCTGGGTCCGAAGGATCTATTCCAGGGGCGGGACCTCAGACCCACCCGGGACCTTCGAAGCGTGTTCAAATCCGTGCTGGGCGATCATCTGCAGGTGCCCGCCGAGGCGCTGGAGGCGAGCGTATTCCCGGACAGCCGTTCGGCCGGCCCCTTGAAGGGCTTGATCAGGGGGGCCTGATCAGGGACCTGAAGGAACCGAAGCGGTGCCGGATTCCGGCACCGCAAGGGCTGATTGGTCAGAAATCGGTCGGGTTGAGCGACCCGAACAACCCGGGTTGCGTCACGGCGGGGGATACAGATGCTGGCGCCGGAACCGGTGCCGATACCACAGGAGCCGGACTGGGCGCCGAAGGGATCGCAGCTGGTGCTGGCGCGGGCTTCGGCGCCATCACCCTGGGTGCTACCGGCTTCGGAGCCATCACCTTGGGCGCCACCGGCTTCGGAGCCACCGGCTTCGGAGCCGCAACCTTTGGAGCAGCCGCCTTGGGTGCCGGCTTCACTCTGGCCGGTGCCGCCTTCCGGGCTGCCGTCTTCCTGGCCGCGGGTCTGGCCGATTTCTTCGCCACCTTCCGGGCGGCCTTCGCGACCTTCTTCCTGGCCACCTTGCGGGCCACTTTGCGCGCCGGCTTTCGGGAGGATCTCGCTGCGGCCTTCTTCGCGGCCGACTTGCGTGATGCGCTTCGCGCGACCACGCGCCTGGCTTTGCCTGCCCGGGCCTTCACGGTCTTTTTTCCGGACTTCGAACGCTTCTTCTTCGCCATTGCAGCTACCTCATGAAGATCCGAATGCCGACAGCGAGATTAGCCCCGAAAATGTCCGCTGTCACTAGCTTCCGGACACAGGATCCCGAGGCCAGTACAAGCCAGGCGATGACCCGGCAATGGTGCGCGTCCTGCTGGCAGCGCGCGATGCGATTGCGTAACCTCGCGGCCATGAATCGAGTTCAGGAAGTCTGCATCCGGCCTCGCAAGGTGTTCCGGGCACTGGCCGACACGCCGGTCGGTCCTGCCGACTATGCCCTGAGCGCGGCACAGGGCATAGCTCTTGCCCTGTTCTTCAGCCGCATGAAGAGCATGGGCCTCACGGCCGGGCTCGAAAGGATCCTGCTGCAGGCCATCGCCCAGGGCACCCTGAGCGGCATCGCCGTCATCTGGCTGCAATCCTGGTTGTACACCTGGCTTGGGCGGCAGACCGGCGGGCAGGCGAAGCGCCCGGCCGTCATGCATGTGCTCGCCTATGGAAGCGCACCGCTCCTCATCACGCTGGCCCTGGGCTGCCTTTCGGCACTGTTCCTCGGGATCGATGCCTTCGTGGCGCAACCCAAGGACCCCGAGTTCTTCGAGACCCTGATCGGTGCCGTCCTGACCGCCGGGTTCCTGATCCCGGCACTCTGGAGCGTGATCCTGCAGGTCATGGGCCTGTCGGAAGTCCACCGGGTGCGATTTCGCGGAGCGCTGGGGACCTGGCTCCTGGGCCAGGCGCTGCAGGCCGTCCTGTCGCTGCTGTTCCTGTACAGCGTCGGCATGCCGCTGCCGAACGGCTAGTACCCCTGCACCATCCCGCCGTCGACCGGCACGGCGACGCCGCTGAGGTAACTGGCGCGGGCCGAGGCCAGGAAGGCGATCACGTCGGCGATCTCCCGCGGTTCGGCCATGCGCCGCAGCGGCACTTCCCGGATCACCGATGCCTCCACTGACCGGCCGCCCGCCGCTCCCTGGGGAGCACTGGCGTCCAGGACCTGCTGGACCCGGGGTGTCCGCGTCCACCCCGGGCATACGGTGTTCACCAGCACATTGTCGGCTGCGACTTCGTTCGCCAGTGTCTTTGCCCAGCCGAGGACGGCCAGGCGGATGCTGTTCGACAACAGCAGGTTGTCGATGGGCTGTTTCACCGAGGTCGAGGAGACATTCACGATGCGGCCCCATCGACGCGCGCGCATTCCCGGCAGCACCGCCCGCGCCATGCGCACGGCCGACATGAGGGTGAGCTCCACCGCTCTGGCCCAGCCGGCATCATCGATACTGTTGTTGTTTCCCGGCGGTGGCCCGCCGACATTGTTGACCAGTACCTCGACGGGTCCCAGGTTCGATGTCACCTGCTGCGCCAACGCCAGCGCCGCCGACGGCTGCGACAGATCTGCTGCAATTGCCAGGACGCCTGATTTTCCCTGTGGGTCGAGTTGCCTGCGCGCCGCCTCCAGCCGTTCGGCGCCGCGCGCGCAGATGGCGACCCGCGCGCCTTCCTGCACGAACACCTGCGCGGCAGCAAGACCAATGCCGCTGCTCGCACCCGTGACCAGGACGGAGCGGTTCGCAAGTTCCAGATCCATGTCCCCCCCCGATGGGCCGCCCCCGATCGAGGGTGCCGCCCGGTTTTTCAGCGCGGCGGCAGCACCTTGAGCAGAAAGCCGCGGATGTCGGCGATTTCCTCGGCACACACCGAATGAGCCATCGGATACTCGCGCCAGTTCACCTGATATCCATGCCCCGTCAGCGCATCGCGTGATCTGCGCCCGGCGTCCACCGGAATCACCGGGTCGAACTGGCCATGCGCCATGAACACGGGCGTCCGGTCGTTGGCGCTGTGCCTTTCGGCGGCCAATCCGGCTGCGTTGGCGAGATAACAGGACAGCCCCATCACGCCTGCCAGGGGCTGTTGAATGCGTACCATGGTGTACAGCGAGACCACGCCCCCCTGCGAGAACCCGGCCAGGACCATCCTCGAAGTCTCGATGCCGCGGCCATTCTCGCGCCCGATCAGTTCGAGCACCTGGTTCATCGAAGCATTCAGGCCTTCCACGTCTTCCGCGGCACCGCGCTCCAGGCTCACGATGTCGTACCAGGCGCGCATGCGCAGACCGTCGTTGAGGGTCACTGGCCGGATCGGCGCATTGGGAAAGACGAAGCGCCACGCGCGCTCGCCCGGCCTCACCAGTTCCGGCACCACCGGCTCGAAGTCGTGCGCATCGGCACCCAGGCCATGCAGCCAGATGATGGCGGCATCGGGTCTGGGCCCGGTCTCGATGTCGATGGTCTGAAGCAAGGCGGAGCACTCCGGAGGACGGCGCTGCGCATCATACACCGATGACTTCGGTCTCCTCGCTGAGGCGGCCCGGCTCCGGAAGCGGGAATCCGCCGTTGACAGAGCATGCATTTTTATGCAAGGATCTCGCAAATTTATGCACACCTCCTTTCCATGCTGAATGCGCAACACCCAGGCAGCGCGCCCGCGCGGCGCAATGCGCTGACCCGGATCCTCAAGACCGAGGCCGTGGGCCGTCAGTCCGAGCTGGTGCAGCTGCTGCGCAAGCAGGGCCTGGAAGCCACGCAGTCCTCGGTGAGCCGCGACCTTCGAGAGCTGGGCGTGGCCAAGCTCGGGGACCGCTACGTCCTGCCCTCGCCCGCCACGGACGTGCGCGATGACTTCGCTTCACTGGCCCAGTTCGTGCGCAACTTCCAGGCGGCAGGTCCGAACCTTGCGGTCCTGCGCACCACGGTGGGAGCGGCACAGAGCGTGGCCGTGGCCATCGACGGCGCGCAGTGGCCCGAGGTGGTCGGCACCATTTCCGGCGATGACACCATCTTCATCGCCACCGCGGGGGCGCGTGAGCAGCGAAAGCTCGCCGAGCGTCTTCGCCACACCTTCCGCGTCTAGGCGAACCACGATGAGCAGCAGCAAAGCCCCGGGCGGCGAGCCCATTCTTCTGGCATTTTCCGGTGGCCTGGACACCTCGTTCTGTGTGCCCTGGCTGAAGGAGACCCATGGCCGGCCCGTCATCACCGTCACCGTCGACACCGGCGGGATCGACGCTGCCAGTGCCAGCGTCCTGGCCGTGCGCGCCCGCGAACTTGGTGCTCTCGAACATCACCTGGTCGATGCGCGCGCGGACTACTTCGACAAGGTGCTGAAGTTCCTGATCATGGGCAACATGCGGCGCGGACAGCTCTACCCGATGTGCGTCGGCGCCGAGCGTGTGCTGCAGGCCCAGGTCATCGCGAAAATGGCGCTGCAGATGGGTACGCGCGTGGTGGCCCACGGGTGTACCGCGGCGGGCAATGACCAGGTGCGCTTCGAAGTCGCGCTGCGCACCCTGGCGCCGGATCTCGAGATCCTGGCTCCGGTGCGCGACCGCGCCTTCAAGCGTCCCGAACAGCTTGCGTTCCTCGAACAGCGGAAGCTGCCGATCCCGCCCTACGGCGCCGCCTACTCGGTGAACCGCGGCCTGTGGGGCGTGACCATCGGCGGCCGCGAAACCCTGACCTCCTCGGGCAGCATTCCCGAATCCGCCTGGGTGCTTTCGAAAGACGCCTTCACGCATCCGCGTGCGCCGGAGCAGCATCGCGTCGGTTTCACCCGCGGCGTACCTTCGAGCCTGGACGGCGAAAACCTGTCACCGGTGGCCATCATCGAGAAACTCGAATCCCTGGCCGGTCCCTTCGGCATCGGACGCGGCATTCACCTGGGAGATACGGTCATCGGCACCAAGGGCCGCGTGGCGTTCGAGGCGCCGGCCGCCGAAGTCCTGCTCAATGCACATCGGGAACTGGAGAAACTGGTGCTCACGGGCCGGCAGGCACGCATCAAGGATCTGGTGGCGCAGCCCTACGGCGACCTGGTGCATGAAGGTCAGCACCTGGATCCGGTGTGCCGCGACATCGAAGCGCTGCTCCTGTCCTCGCAGGCGCGCGTCAGCGGCGAGGTCAGTGTGCTGATGCGACCGGGGAGCCTGTTCATCGAGGGCGTGGAATCCCCCTACTCGCTGATGTCCGCATCCCGCGGGGTCTATGGCGAAGCCGCTGGCGAGTGGACTCCAACGGATGCCCTGGGCTACTCGAAGATGCTGGCGCTCACGGGTATCTTCCACAAACGCGCCGGCGAGGCCGACGCGACATGAACGCCATGCGGACCGTGTTCGTCGACAAGATCGCCTCGGTCACCCAGGCGTGCTCGCTGTCCCACGAGCTGCGCATCAGCGCCGACATTCCCTGCGAGGAAGGTGTGGTGGTGGTGGTCGAGGTACTCAACAACAAATCCACCTACAACACCCTGGAACTGACCAGTGGCCGCATGGCCAAGGTGACCCGGGGCGACATCGTGGCCGGGGCGCTCGGGCACCGCAAGGCACTGTTCGGCTACTCCGGGCACATCCCCGAATCGCTCAGCCCCGGAGACATCATCCAGATGCTCAACATCGGCGGCGTGCTGGGCATTTGCGATTCCGCCAATCCGGAAAAGGGCAAGCCGTTCGATTGCCGGGTGCTGGGAACGGTGCTGACCTTTCCCTACCTCGGCGAGCGCATCGGCGTGCCCGCGCGGGTGGGCTACCGGCCGCTCGATCTCGCGGCACCGCTGGATACCCATGGCATCCCCGTCGTGGCGCTGGCCGGCACCTGCATGGAAGCCGGCAAGACGGCGGCGGCAAGCGCCATCATCGGGCGCATGCGTCATCGCGGACTCACTGTCGATGCCTTCAAGGCCACGGGTGTCTCCCTGCGTCGCGACATCCTCGCCTTCGAGGATGCCGGCGCCCGGCGCACCATGATCTTCACCGACCTGGGCGTGGTCACCACCACCGAGAAATGCGGGCCAGCGCTCACCCGTGCCATGCTCACCGAGATCAGCGCCGACAAACCCGATGTCATCGTGTTCGAACTGGGCGATGGGCTGCTCGGCACCTACGGCGTGGAGTCCATCCTGAAGCAGGCGGACATCCGGGCCGCACTCAGCGCCGTGGTGCTCTCCGCCAATGATCCCGTGGCCGCCTGGGGAGGCGTGAAACTCCTGCGTGAACGCTTCGACATCGAGCCTTGCGCCGTCACAGGCCCGGCCACGGACAACCAGGTCGGCGTGCAGATCATCCGCGAACAGATGAAGGTCGATGCGTTCAATGCCATCTCCAGCCCAGCCGAACTGGGCGATCATCTGATCTCGAAGCTGGGATTGACCGTCCAGCCGGCCAGGGCAGCGAACGAATGAGTGCGCATACTCCCGCGGTGGTGCTGGGCGGCACCGGCTATGTGGCCGGCGAACTGCTGCGCCTGATCGACGCGCACCCGCAGCTCGAGCTTGCGGCCGTGATGTCGGACAGCCAGCCGGGCGAGCCGGTGGCCGGCGCATTCCCGCATCTGCGCAGCGCCTATCCCGACACGCGTTTCGCCGACCTGGACCAGATCCGCGACCTGCTCACCCGCACGCCCGTCACCGCGTTGTTCTCGGCGGCGCCCCATGGCGTGTCCGCCGCCCTGGTCGATCAGCTCCTCGGAGTCGCACACGCAGCCGGCACCCGCGTACATTGCGTGGACATCTCCGCCGACTATCGCTATGCCAGCGCCCAGGCTTACGAAGCGGTGTACAGGCATGCGCATGGCGCGCCCGCCCGCATCCGCGATTTCACCTGCGCCGTCCCCGAGCATCTGCGGCATGCACCCACGCCGCATGTGGCCCACCCGGGCTGCTTTGCCACGGCAACGCTGCTGGCCATCGTGCCCCTGCTCAAGCTCGGGCTCACCGAGCCGCGCCTGTTCGTGACCGGCATCACCGGCAGCACCGGGTCGGGCCGCAAACCCGTCGAAGGCACTCACCATCCCCAGCGCCACAGCGATCTGTACACCTACGGTGCACTCACGCACCGGCACGAGCCCGAGATCACGGCCTGCGCCCGCGCCGCCTCCGGCATCGAGGCGCAGATCAACCTTGTGCCCCACTCCGGTCCGTTTGCGCGCGGCATCCATCTCACCGTGCAGGCTGTCCTGTCCGGGCCGATCGACTCCATCAATGCCGTGCACGAATTGCAGGACTTCTACCGGCATTGCCCGTTCATCCACGTCTCGGAGCGGGCACCGCGGGTCAAGGACGTCGCGGGGAGCAATTTCGCGCACATGAGCGCCGCGACCAATGGCCGCAGCATCGCGGTGATGTGCACCATCGACAATCTCAACAAGGGTGCCGCGGGAGGCGCGATGCAGTGGATGAACCGCCTGCTCGGCTGGGACGAGACCCTGGGCCTGCGCACACCGGCGGCGGGCTGGACATGAACACTGCGATCTCCGCCCAGACGAGCCACCTCGCGCAGGTGTTCGCGCAGTATCCCATCGAGGTGCTGCGCGGTGAGGGCGTGTGGCTGTACGCGCGCGATGGCCGCAAGTACCTGGACTTCTACGGCGGACATGCCGTGGCGGCGCTGGGCTATGGTCATCCGCGCTGGCTCGCGGCCCTCGAGCGTCAGGCCCGTCAGATCGCCTTCCAGACCAATGCCCTGCCGATGCCGGTGCGCGAGCGTGCCGCGGCCCGCCTGGTCAGGTTCTCGGGTCTCGCATTGCCCACGGTGTTCTGGGTGAACAGCGGCGCCGAGGCCAACGAAAATGCCCTGAAGCTGGCCTGCAAGTTCACCGGCCGCCAGAAGATCGTGGCCCTCGAGCACGGGTTCCACGGCAGGACCGCAGCCGCCAGCGCCGTAACCTGGGGCGCCGCGCAGAAGTGGTATGGCTTTCCGCGCACGCCCTTCGATGTGCGATTCACGCCGCGGGATGATGTGCAGGCGCTGGATGCCGCCATCGACTCTGAAACCGCGGCGGTCATCGTCGAGCCGGTTCAGGGCGTGGGCGGCGCCTATGATCTCGGCAAGGACATGCTGGCCGCGCTGCGGCGGCGCTGCGATGACACGGGCGCGGTGCTGATATTCGATGAAGTGCAATGTGGCATGGGGCGCACCGGCAAACCCTTCGCGGCCCATCACGCCGGCATCACACCCGACCTGCTCACCACGGCCAAGGCGCTGGGCAATGGCTTTCCCGTCGCGGCCCTGATGATCTGCGAGAAGATCGCCGCCCGGATCCGCCATGACGACATGGGTACCACCTTCGGCGGCGGGCCGATGGCCTGCGCCGTCGCCGAAGCGGTGATCGACACCATCGAGTCCGAGCAGTTGCTGGCGAACGTGCAGCAGGTATCGGCCTACATCAGGAACTCGTGCAAGGTGGGCCCGGTCACGGGCTTCCAGGGCGCGGGCTTCCTGCTGGGCCTGAAAACTTCAAGGCCGGCGAAAGAGGTCCAGGCTGCGCTCATGGAGCAGAACATCCTCACCGGCACCAGC
Organism: Steroidobacteraceae bacterium; assembly: GCA_044226785.1. GTDB lineage: Bacteria > Pseudomonadota > Gammaproteobacteria > Steroidobacterales > Steroidobacteraceae > TMP-86. The sequence goes on from JBGAGK010000023.1 coordinate 66,276, forward strand.
GGCGATGCGCATGTGCTGCGCCTGCTGCCGGCCTACATCATGAACGAAGGCCATGTCGATCAGCTCAGCGATGCGCTGGCGAGGATCCCGGCATGAAGCGCTTCATGGACCTGGCGGACTTCGACGCGGACGGCATCCGCGATCTGTTGAGCCTGGCACAACGGCTGCAGGATCGTCCCGAACCTCAGGCGCTGGCCGGCAAGGTGCTGGGTCTGTTGTTCTTCAACCCCTCGCTGCGCACGCTGGCCTCCTTCCAGGCCGGCATGGCGCGCCTGGGCGGCAGCAGTTTCGTGATCACGCCCGGCCAGGGCACCTGGCAGCTCGAGACGCGGCTCAATGCGGTCATGAACGGCGCAGCCGCCGAGCACATCCGGGAAGGCATTCCGGTGCTTGCTTCTTTCTGCGATGCCCTGGGTGTGCGCGCCTTCGCCGAAGGCAAGGACCTGAAGCAGGACCTGGGCGAGTCCCTGTTCGGCATGATCGACGATCTGTGCGACAAGCCGCTCATCAACCTGGAGTCCGCCGCCAATCATCCCTGCCAGGCGCTGGCGGACTGGAAGACGATGGATGATCTGGCCGTGCCGCAGCGGGCGAAGTTCGTGCTCTCGTGGGTCTATCATCCGCGCGCCTTGCCGCTGGCCGTTCCCGCCGCCACGCTCCACATGGCCGCCCATCGCGGCATGGACGTCGTGGTGCTGCGGCCGGAAGGCTACCAGTTGCCCGGAAGCCTGATGGACAAGGCACGCGCCGCGGCCAGGTCATCCGGCGGCTCCGTGAGCGAGACGACCAATCGGCAAGAGGCCCTGAACGGCGCGCAGGTTCTGTACGCGAAGGAGTGGGGTTCCACCACCCACTATGGCGATGCGGATGCGGACCAGAAGCTGCGCGTGGATCTGACTGACTGGTGTGTCCGGGAATCCTGGTTCAAGGCAGCGGCACCCGGCGCGAAGTTCATGCACTGCCTGCCGGTGCGACGCAACGTCGCGGTGGCCGACGAAATTCTCGATGGACCCCGTTCAGTGGTGAAGCACGAGGCCTTCAACCGGCTGGTCGTGCAGATGGCCGTTCTATACAGGATGCTCAAGTCATGATGAAGAACCGACCCGATCCGTCCATTGCCGTGCGCGCGCTGCGAAGTGCGGCGCCCTACATCCGCATGTACAAGGGCAAGGTGTTCGTCATCAAGGCCGGCGGCGCCGTGTTCAGCGACGAGGCTTCCACGCGGGCGCTGATCGAGCAGGTCGCCATCCTGCATCAGGTGGGCATCAAGACCATCCTGGTGCATGGCGGTGGACCACAACTCGATGTGCTGCAGGCCCAGCTCGGCATCCAGACCCAGATGGTGCAGGGCCGGCGCATCACCGACCAGAAATCCATCGACGTCACTGCCATGGTGCTCAATGGCCTGATCAACACCCGGATCCTCGCCATCTGCCGGGACCTTGCCATCGAGGCGGTGGGCGTGAGCGGGGTGGACGCCGGGTTGATCCGCGCCCACAAGCGTGCGCCGGTGCGCGTGTCGGACGGCGGCGACCCGATAGACTACGGCTATGTCGGAGATGTCGATTCGGTCGACACCCATGTGCTGGAAAAACTCCTCGACAACGGTTTGATGCCGGTGGTCAGCCCGCTGTCGGCGGATTCCAGCGGAACCCTGCTCAACATCAACGCCGATACCGTGGCTGCCGCCATCGGCGGCGCCCTGGCCGCGGAGAAGCTGGTCCTGTGCACCGGCGCCACCGGCATCCTCGAGCGCGTCGAGGACCCCGGCTCGGTCATCTCCTACACTGACCTCAAAGGGTTGAAGAATCTGCGCGACCAGGGGAGCCTCAAGGACGGCATGCTGCCCAAGGCAGCGGCCATCGAGGCCGCCATTCGCGGCGGCGTGCGGCGCGTCCACGTCATCTCGTACAAATCGCACGACAGCGTGCTGGCCGAAGTGTTCACCAACGAAGGGACCGGTACGCTGGTGGTCGCGGACCTGAATGCCCTGTCGCCGGCGGAACAGATTACCCAATGAGATCGCCGCCATGAGCAGACTGTGGGACAAGGGCGCACCGCTGGATGCGCGGGTGCTCGCCTACACCGCGGGTGAGGATCATGAACTCGACAACCGGCTGGTTTCCCACGACATCGAAGCCAGCATCGCGCACGCCCAGATGCTGCACGAGCAGGGACTGCTCGACGACGCCGATCTCGCCGCCATCGTGTCCGCGCTGCGCGAGATCGGTGCCGCGCACGCCCGTGGCGAATGGCGTGTGACGCTGGAACTGGAAGATTCGCAGACCGCCATCGAGCACCACCTCACGAACACGATCGGTGCGGCCGGTGGACGCCTTCATGCGGGGCGTTCACGCAACGATCAGGTACTGGCCGCCATGCGCCTGTACCTGCGCGAATCGACCGGGCGCCTCGCAGATGCGGCGGAAAGCGTGGCTGAGGCGCTGGACCGGCTGGGCGCGCGCGAAGGCATGGTGAGTCTGCCCGGCTACACCCACATGCAGCAGGCCATGCCCAGCACGGTGGCGCTGTGGGCAGGTGGCTTCGCGGCGGAGATCCGCGACGATGCACAGGGCCTCCTGGCAACGCTTCGCCGCATCGACAAGAATCCGCTGGGCTCCGCTGCCGGTTACGGTACGCCCGGCTTGCCGGTCGACCGTGACAGCACGCGACGGCACCTGAAGTTCGCGGTCACCCATGAACCCGTGACCGCCGTGCAGCTCTCACGCGGCAAGGCCGAAGCGCAGCTGGCCTTCGAGATCACGTTGCTCACCCAGGACATCGCCCGCCTCGCCTGCGACCTGCTGCTGTTCTACACCCAGGAGTTCGCCTACGTCAGCCTGCCGGAAGGTTTCACCACCGGCTCCTCGATCATGCCGCAGAAGCGCAATCCCGATGTATTCGAGCCAGAAGCTCGGTTCGGGTTATCACCGCGACCTGCAGCTGATCAAGCAGCCGCTGTTCCGCAGCATCGATGCCTGCGAGCAGACGCTGGACATCCTGCCCATGGCGCTGGATGGCGTGCACTTCAATGCCTCGAGCATACGGCTCGACCCCGGGATCCACGCAGCGCAGGCCGCCAACGAGCTGGTGATGCGCGAGGGCATTCCCTTTCGCGAGGCTTACCGTCGCATCGGGGCGACAATGAAGCCTCTCAAATAGGCACACCGGCGGCATCCGTGCCGCTATCATGTCGCGCGGTCCGGCCCCGGAGCCTGGCTCGCACTCGTTCATTCATCGGAGATGTTTGCATGCGCAGAGGCGTAACCTTGAAGTCGGCACGATGGATTCCGGCCGTTGTCGTGGCGGGGCTGTGCCGCACCGGCCGCCCCCACATCACCACCCGCGCCCAGCCTTTCCTCCGAGCAGGCCAGTTACGAGTTCGGCATGACTTTCGGCGAACAACTCCGGCACGCCGGCCTTCATCAGAATCTTGTCCTGGATGCGGTCATGCGCGGCGTGAAGGATGCCATCGCCGGCAAGAAGCTCAGCAGTTCCGACCAGCAGCAGCTGGCTCAGTATGTGCGCTCGGTGCGCGAAGCGCAGGGGGTCCGGAACACTGCAGCAGCCCGGGAATTCCTCGCGAGCAACGCACACCAGAGCGGCGTCAAGACCACGGCGTCCGGACTTCAGTACAAGATCATCGCCGCCGGCGACACCAAGGCAGCCTCGCCCGGACCGACGGACCAGGTGACGGTCAACTACCGCGGCAAGCTGCTCGACGGCAGCGAGTTCGACAGCTCGTATGCCCACGGGCAACCCGCCACGTTTCCAGCCAATCGGGTCATCAAGGGCTGGCAGGAGGCGCTGGTGCTGATGAAGCCCGGCTCGAAGTACCAGCTGTTCGTGCCGCCGGAACTGGCCTATGGCATGGACGCAAGGCCCGGCATACCACCGGGGTCGCTCCTGATCTTCGACGTAGAACTGGTCGGTGTACAGCCATCCGCACAGGCGCCGGTCGCAGCCGAACCGAACTGAGCGGCACAACCCGTCGGGATATCTGCCGCTGCGATAGTCCGTGGCTGTGGTGGCCCCGGTCTGCGCAGGTGACCTGCGCGAACCATCACACCAGTGTCGTGAGCAGCGTGGTTGCTGGCGCTACCCGAATTCCGTCCGGAGTCTGGTAATCCCTGGTACCAGTCGCAGAAATCTGCCAGGCACTGGCTGCGGGGAATTTCTGGAGCAAATAGCGCAATCCCCGATCGACCTCGGTATCCGACCACTTGCACTCCACCAGCATGATCGGCCGCCCACGTTCGGTCACGACGAAGTCGACCTCGTGTCCGTCCCTGTCCCGAAAGTAGCGTAATTCCAGATCCCTGCCCGAAACGTCCTGTTCGTAATGGACCCACTTGAGCAAATGACAGGCAGTCAGGTTCTCGTAGCGCATCGCATCCTGCTGAATCAGGGTCCAGTCGAAATGATAGTGCTTCTGCGCCTTCCTGACGGCACGTATTCGCGGAGCACCCATCGGTGAGATACGGAAGATGGCGTACAGCCTTTCAAGCGCGGCCAGCCAGGACTCAACGGTCTTGTGGCTTACCTGCAGATCCTCGCGCAGCGCATTCACGGACAGCGGCGAGCCGACGAGGTCGGGCAACCGCAACATGAGGAGTTCAAGATGCCCGAGGTCCTGGATGCGCTCCAGCGATACGACATCTTCGCGTATGAGGCGATTTCTGTATTCCCTCGACCAACGTCTCGCCTGATTGACGCTCCCCGAAAAATACGGCTCTGGAAACCCCCCGAGGGTGAGCAGTCGGGAGAAATCGGCGGCACTTTCAAGACCAAGCTCCGCAACCGAGAGCGGATGCAGACGCAGCAGATGATATCGCCCTTGCAGGGAATCGCCCCCGAATCGATACAGATCGAGCCGCCCGCTTCCAGTCACCAGGATCTTCTGTCCGCGAGGGCGCCCATCGAAAACCCCCTTCAGATAGTTCCTCCAACGGCGGTACTTGTGGATCTCATCGAGGATCCACAGCTTTCCCGCCGGCAATTCACCCCTGAGTATCCGCTCGCGATCCGCGGTGACATCCCAGTTGAGATACCCGGATCCGGTCCGTGCGACCTGCCGCGCCAGCGTCGTCTTGCCCACCTGCCGGGGTCCCGCGACGAAAACCATCTTTCGGGAAAGATCCTTCCGGACCTGTGGCAACAGATATCGCGGCAAGCTGGTCATGTGCCTGGACGTTACTGCTTTTTTCTACCTCAGTCAAAAAATGCCGTGGCGGATTTTGCATTGAGTCAAAAACAGCCGCCCAATGGGAATGGCAGCCCAGGAACTCCCCAGCCGGTCTGGATTCCCGGTCGATCAGGCTCCTTCAGCCGATCAGGCCCCTCGGCCGGCAAGTCCCTTTGGCCGATCAGGACAGGTGCCTGAACTCCTTGCGCGCCAGGAACGGGTCGATGCGGGTGATCAGCTGGTAGGCCACTCCCTGGATCAGGCGCTGCAGCAGCGTGCGGCGTTGCGGCCAGTCGGCCTGCACCGCTCGCGACAGCCGGCAGTCGTGATCGATGCGCTCGCGCACCTGGGCCGCGAGTCTCGCACTCGGCAGGCGGACCAGCAGTTCGAAATTCAGCTGAAGGCTGCGGATATCCAGATTCGCCGACCCCACGTAAGCCACGTCATCGATGACGAGGATCTTGGCATGCAGGATTTGCGGCTGATACTCGAACAGGCGGACGCCCGCACGCAGCATGCGTGGATACAGCGACTGGCTGGCCCAGCGCGACAGCGGTACATCGCTGCGGGCCGCCAGCAATATCCGCACGGTGCCGTGCTGGCTGACCCTGCGCAACAGCCGGCGGATCCGGCGCGATGGCACGAAATACGCGGCCACCACGTCCACACGTCGTGCATTCCTGAGATCCGCATGCAGCGTCTGCCGCAACAGGGCGCGTGACTGCCCCGGGTGGCCGACCAGTGCACTGGGCAAGGCTGTATCCACCTGCTGCTTGCGCAGGAACCGCGCCAGCGCAGGCAGATCCCGCCGGTGCAGATCGGAAGCGGAAAACAGGGCATCGAACGCTTGAGTCATCTGCGTGACCACCGGCCCGTCGATGCGCACGCCGAAATCCCTCCAGCCCCGGCCAATGCCGTCTCCATCGTACGGCCGCGCAATATTGAAACCGCCGACGATGGCGCAGCTGTCGTCGCAGGCAACCAGCTTGCGATGATTGCGGAAGGACCAGCGCAGGAGCGGGCGCGGATTGAACCGGCGCAGATCCACTCCCGCCGCGGGCAGACCAGTGCTCCAGCTCTCGGGCAGTCCCGACGAGCCGAATGCATCCACCAGCACGCGTACCCGAAGGCCGCGCGCTGCCGCCCGTGTCAGCGCGGCGCCGATCCGATCCGCCGCAGCGCTGCGGGCAACCGTGTAGAACTCCAGGTCCACGACATGGGCAGCGGCATCGATCATTTCCACCATGGCTGCGAAAGCCGCTTCGCCCGTGTGCAGCCAGCGAAACCGGTGCCCCAGTTCCTCGCAGCCTTCAGGCAGCGGATCAGCATCGTTGACTTCGGCGTCGGACACGAGGGCAGTATAATGCGCTCATGCTGCGCAGCCTGATCACCCTGCTGTTGTGTACCGGACTTGCGGCCTGCGGCCTCAAGGGGCCCCTTGTGCTGCCGGATGCACAGACACACGAGCCGGTTGCACGGCCTGCACCATCCGCAGCTCCGGAGGCGAAGGCCGATACACCCGCCGCCTCTTCACCCGACGACACCGACAGGAAGAAAAAGCCCCAGTGAGCGCGTGATCGCGCGGGGAGATCCTCGGCAACCTGAGGCCGGTCAGCGGCGCCCGCGTTCGTGCCCGCTCGGTCCGCCGCGCGGCGCGCCTTCCGGCCTGCCGTGAGTCATGGACATGCTCCGGCCGCCTTCACTCCTCCCCCCTTCGTACGATCGCATCTGCGGTGCGCGCATGGGAGGAGCCGCTCGTCCGGGTGCCCGCATCGGGTACGCCTGATGCGGCATGGCGGGCGCGGACGACCTGATTGGCGAACTGCGCATGCCCTCACGCGGCTCACCCCGCACCGCTGCGGGCTGCAACATGCCGGTCATCGCGCGATGCTGTGCAGCGCCGGGCGGCCGGTCTGTTCGCTCGCGGACCATCGAACCAGGCATCCCGCCCGGACGATCACCACTGCGGCCCTGCGGCCCGAAGCTCGCCGGACGCGCGGTCGGCTTCGCGAGGTTCATCGCCGGAGGACTTCCATGATTCACGCTGGCCAGGAACCGGCGGTCCCTGCCAGCCAACTGCTGATTGCGTTGCTGGTCGGCAGTAAACGCCATATGCGGACCACGAGCCGCCGCAAGCTCCTCGCGGTTGGGCTGGCGCATGATCCCGCCCGCGCCACCGTTGTAGCTGACGCGGTTGTTGATGGTGACATTGTTGACCACCGTGCGTTGGTACACGTTGGTGACCTGGACGCCCGGCGCGAAGCGGTTGCAATCACGGTTGTAGTACCAGGCGCCACCGCGCCAGTAGCCGCCCTGATAGCCTAAACCCGTGTAACCGAAGCCATAGTTGACGCCACCATAGAAGCCGATGGTTGGCCCCCAGTAGCCCGCGTGCCAGAAATAGAATCCGCCATTCCAGCCCCAGTAGCCGGGCGTCCACAGAAATCCGATGCGAGGCGGCATCACCCAGTCGCCCGGCACCCAGTAATAGCCATCCGGCCCCCACGCCCAGTAGCCAGGCGTCCAGATATAGCCCGGCGCAGGGAGCGGCGGCTGTACGTAGACGGGCAGGATGGGCGGTGCAACCGTGATCGACAGCCCGATGTTCACACCGGCTTGCGCACGCGACGCAAAGGCCGTGAATGAGACCGACAGGACCAGCGCGAGCGAGGCGCGCAGCAGCATTTTCCGGTTCATGATGGATCAACGTCTCCAGCGATTTTTGGTTGACCGACGGCAGTTGCGATTGAATCCTCCACAGCGTCTGCCGGGCCGGTCCCGCTGCCGGCCTATATAATGCGCCAGCATGTACACCCTGTTCACCTGTCGCTCGCCGTGAACACCGAAAGGCTCGTGCTGGTCGACGGGTCTTCGTACCTGTACCGCGCGTTTCATGCGCTGCCGCCCTTGTCGAACTCCCGTGGCGAACCCACCGGGGCGGTGCTGGGCGTGATCAACATGCTGCACAAGCTGGTCAAGGAGGAATCGCCCGAGCGCATCGCCGTGGTGTTCGACGCGCCGGGCCGAACTTTCCGCGACGACCTGTTCGACCAGTACAAGGCGCACCGTCTGCCCATGCCCGACGAGCTGCGCGCCCAGATCCAGCCGCTCCTGGATGCGGTGGCGGGCATGGGGCTGCCGCTGCTGCGCATCACCGGGGTGGAAGCGGACGATGTCATCGGCACGCTGGCACGGCAGGGCGTGAGCGCCGGCTACCAGGTGCTGATCTCCACCGGCGACAAGGACATGGCGCAGCTGGTTTCTCCGGGCATCGGCCTGGTCAACACCATGACGAATTCGCGCATGGACCGCGACGGCGTGAAGGCGAAGTTCGATGTGTTTCCGGAACAGATCGTCGATTACCTGGCGCTGGTGGGCGACAGTTCCGACAACATTCCGGGCATCAGCGGCGTCGGGCCGAAGACCGCGGCGAAATGGCTCAAGCAATACCAGACCCTGGACAATCTCGTCGCTCACGCCGCCGACATCGGCGGCAAGGTGGGCGAGAACCTGCGCGCCGAACTGCCGGTTCTGGACCTGTCGCGACGACTGGCCACCATCGACACGAATGTGCAGCTCGAGGTCGCGCCGGATGCGCTGGTGCCGATGCAGGCCGATGCGGCAAAGCTGCGCGAGATCTACTCGCGGCTGGAACTGCGCTCGCTCCTCAAGGGCCTGGAGGCCGCGCCCGAGACCGCGCAGAAGGCCAGCCCGGAGCATCCGCCCGAGATCGAGGTCGCGCAACCGCAGCGCCACTACGAGTGCGTCGTCGATCAGGCGCGGTTCGATGAATGGCTGCGCGACCTCGCAGCTTCCTCGCTGTTCTCCTTCGATACCGAGACCGACAGCCTGGACTACCTGCAAGCCCGCATCGTGGGCGTCTCCTTCGCCATCGAACCCGGGCATGCGGCCTATGTGCCGCTGGCGCACGACTACCCCGGTGCGCCAGCACAGCTGGACCGTGAGGGCGCGCTGGCCGCGCTCAAGCCGCTGCTCGAGGACCCGCGCCTGCACAAGGTCGGTCATCACCTCAAGTACGACCGCCATGTGCTGGCCAATCACGGCATCGACCTGCAGGGACACGCATTCGACACCATGCTCGAGTCCTACGTGCTCAACAGCGTCGCCACGCGCCATGACATGGACTCCACCGCCCTGAAGTACCTGGGGGTCCACACCATCCACTTCGAGGATGTGGCCGGCAAGGGCGCGAAGCAGCTCACCTTCAACCAGGTCGATCTTGAACGTGCCACCGAATACTCCGCCGAGGATGCCGACGTGACGCTGCAGCTTCACCGCTCGCTGTGGCCGCAACTTTGCGCGCTGCCGCGACTTGAGGAACTGTACGAGACCATCGAGCAGCCGCTCGTGCC
>JBGAGK010000024.1:0-72854 GCA_044226785.1 Steroidobacteraceae bacterium
CTCCCCATGCCCCCAACCCTGGTCTGCTGGAAGTGCAACGCTTCGCTGGCGGCTTTGACTCTTCCGCTGCGCCGGTTGGAGGTATGCAAGGCCTGCAATGCGGAGCTGCATGTCTGCAGGATGTGTGTGGAATACGACACCTCCTATGCCTCGCAGTGCCGCGAACCCATGGCTGAGGAAGTTCGCGACAAGACTCGAGCCAATTTCTGCGATTTCTTCAAGCCGAAGCCGGATGCCTATGTGGCGGGCGACGACGCGGCGGGTGCAAAGTCGACTGCGGCGCTGGAAGACCTTTTCAGGAAGTAGCCTTCCGGGGCCGCCGGCCTCTTGTGCGGTCTTGTCCGTGTGGGACGCTTGCTGCGCCTGCCGGCCTTCCTGCCCATCGTTTGAGCCGCCTGGCAATCGAGCAGGTCGCGGTTTTGCACTGGAATGCCTTGTCGCGCGGGGTCATGTGACCACTCTCACAACCTGAGCATCCGCCTCTCAAACCTTCAATGACATCTTCGTAAGATGGATCCCGTGCGTGCCTGGCGGTCATTGGCGCGTACAGGGAGAATGTCATGATCCGGACCAACAGCAGTGGTTTCACCCGCGTTGAACTGGTGATCGTCGCCTCTGTCATGTCGTTCATGGCGGCTTTTGCGATCCCGCGGTTCACTTCCATCGAAAACCAGGGCCGTGTCGCCGCAGTCGCGTCCCTGACCAACAGCATTCGCAATGCTTCGGCTCTGGCGCATGCCCTCTGGCTTGCCTCCGGACGGCCAGAAGCCGTCGACGTCGATGGCCGGAGCATCTCCATGCGCAATGGCTACCCGGATGCCGCAGCCAACGGACTTCCAGGGGCTCTGGCTGACATCGCGGGGTTTTCAGCTCAGGTGGAGGCGGGGAGCGTCGTGTTCCGAAAGCACGGCGCACCGTTGCCGGAAAATTGCGCTGTCGTCTATTCGCCGGCCACCCTTCATTCGCCGCCGCGAATCCTGCTGCAGACCCCCAATCTGAGCGGTTGCTAGCCGGCCTGAAGCGGCCTGTCGGACGGCAGGGCCGTCGCGGAATGGCGACATTTTAGGGGTATCCCCGATATGGTTTGAGTGGGGATCACTCCACAATCCCTTGATCGAGCTTGGGCAGAGTACAGATGGCTGCATCAAGGGAACAGATCGCATCGGGCCTGCGCCAAGGCAAAGAGTGGGCTATTTCCGCTCTCGACTCGGTTAGAGCTCCAATCCTCATCGTCGACACGAGCGACGTCCGGCTTAACATATTGTTTGCCAATACTGCGGCCAGGCGGTGTTTCCCCTGTGGTCGCATTCCCCTGGTAGGGTCCCCGGTTGCGGACCACATCGACTACACCGGGTTATCCTCGTTTCTGGATGTACTGACCCAGATTTCAGCCTCCCATCCTTCCCAGTCGAGGCGGGTGAAATGGTTGGGCATTGACCTTGGCGGTGATGGAGAGACCGGCTTTAACCACATTGTGGGTCCGGCATTCCAGCCCTTGGTCATGCTGACCCTTCCTGGGGGGCTGAGTCCGGAGGCTGGACCGGTTTCCCTGGGTCCGGCTGAAGAGGCCGAGTGGCTCAGGCTTTCACTCAGGGCGGCTGACATGTTCGCCTGGCGATGGGACCGCAAGGCCGATGAATTCCGGGTGTTGCTCAGCAGGAATGCCGCACGCGACCTCGAGGAACGTCCATTCAAGGACATGGCCGGCCTCATGGCCCGTGTGCACCCGGAGGACATGGACCGGGTGTCTCGCGCCATCCAGCTCACGCTGGAGGAGGGTGTGGAGATGAAGGAGGAATTCCGCATCCGGGTGGATGACGATTCCTACCGCTGGCATACGGTGGTGGGTCGCCCGGTTCTCGATTCGCAGGGTTTCGTGAACAGCGTTGTCGGTGCCACCCAGGATGTGACCAGCCGACGCCTGTCCCTGGCACGGGCCGGTGAATACAGTGAGCTGCTTCGTTCAGCGGCGGCGAACACCCGGGACGTGCTCCTGTTGCTCGACCGGAATCTCACCATTCAATTCTGCAATCACACGATTCAGGGCATTTCCGCGCCATTGCTGACCGGTCAGTCCGTCCAGAGTGTATTGGGCGGTCCCAACTGGCCCATCCATTCGCAGCTCCTGTCTTCCGTCATCGACAGCGGCGAGCCGGTCTCTTTCGCTTACGAGGCCGTTGGCGAAGATGGGGAGCTACACAAATACGACAGCCGCGCCGTGCCGACCTTCGATGGAGGCCGGATCAATGGACTGTCGCTGACGATCTCGGATATCACCGAGCGTGTGCGGCTCGAGCGAGAGGTGCTGGAGATCTCCTCGCGGGAGCAGGAGCGGATTGGCCAGGACCTGCATGACGGTCTCGGACAGGAACTGACGGGCGTCGCTTTGATGCTGCGCAGCCTTGCCAACAGGCTTGTACACGACTGCCCGAGGCTTGCGGGTGACGTGGATGAAATCATCCGCTCGGTCAATCATTCCATTGAAAATGCGCGATCCCTGGCGCGTGGTCTGTCGCCGGCCCACGGAAACCGGGGCGGTCTGGTGCATGCACTGCGAAGTCTTGTAGCCCGAAGCCGCGACCTCTACGGCCTGAACGTCAGGTTCCGCAGCAAGGTCTGGCCGCAGCTCACCCTGGATGAGGAGCAGAGTACCCACCTGTATCGCATTGCCCAGGAGGCGCTGACCAACATCGCCCGGCATGCGCGGGCTTCTCACGCGGAGATCCGCTTCCAGGTGTCGGACGGCAAGTTCACCCTGACCATCTCGGATGATGGTGTGGGGATGGGAACCTCTGCCAGGTCGGGAAGCGGGATGGGCCTGAAGCTGATGGCATACCGCGCGGGCATCATCGGGGCAAAGCTCGATATCGTCCCGGGTGAATCAGGTGGTACGATGATCCGCGTATCCGGTGGGCAACCATCTGTGTCCTGATCGCGAATCACCATGGTGTCGAGTGACCGATGAACGCCGCAAACATGAACATGAACATGAACATGAGCACGAGCATGCGTCCCGCCAAGAGGAATGCCCGCCGTATCCTCATCGTCGACGATCACCCCATCGTGCGCCAGGGACTGCGGCGCCTGATGGAAAACGAAGATGACCTGACCGTATGCGGCGAGGCGGAAACGGCGCGCGATGCGCGCATCGCCATCAAGGATCTGAACCCGGACGCCGTCATCGTCGACATCAGCCTGAAACAGGGTGATGGGATCGAACTGGTGCGCGATGTGCGTGCGCACCACGCGACGCTGCCGCTGCTGGTACTGTCGATGCACGACGAGGCGATCTACGCCGAACGCATGCTTTCCGCAGGCGCCAGCGGGTACATCATGAAGCAGGCTGCCAGCGAACAGTTCCTGGTATCACTGCGCCGGGTGATGGACGGTGGCATCTACGTATCGGAGGCAGTGGGCAGCAACATGATCCAGAAGTTCGCTTCTGGAGGCTCCTACGTCTCGGCCAACCCCATCGATCGCCTGAGCAACCGCGAACTGCAGATCCTGCACATGATCGGCAAGGGCATGAGCACGCGCGAGACTGCCAAGTCGCTCAACCTGAGCATCAAGACCATCGAGTCGCACCGTCAGCGCATCAAGCGCAAGCTCAACCTGCATACCGGCGCTCAGCTGGTGCAGTACGCAGTGAACTGGTTCGCAGGCCGGGAACCGGCGAACTGACGCATTGTCCGCCCCTCCGGCCGGTCGTATGGGCGGATTCCCGCCCATTCAAACCTTTGCCCCGTCCGCACCGTCCAATGCTTCGAAATGGCGCAACCGACCCTCCGCGAGGACGCTGACGAGACTGACGAAATCGCCCTCGCCGGCGCCCGTCGTGGAGACGTGCGGGCATTCGAGCGCCTGTACAAGGCTCATGTGGGCCGGGTCCATGGGTTATGTTTGCGCATGACCGGGAACCGCGCCCTTGCCGAAGATTGCACCCAGGAGACCTTCATCAGCGCCTGGAAGGGGCTCAAGAGCTTCGAGAACCGCAGTTCCTTCGGGACCTGGCTGCACCGGATTGCAGTCAATTCGGTTCTCGGGCGGGCCCGGCGTGGCGACCTGGAGCTCAACCCGGGGTTGGAGGAGGGTGACTCGTCCGATCAGGGACAGGTGGCCCATCAGGACGAGCTGGGCATGGAGGATCTGGAAAAGGTGCTGGGCCGGCTTCCCGGCGGGGCGCGCAGTGTCGCTGTCCTGTTCGGGGTGTATGGCTACAGCCATGAGGAGACCGCTCAGATGCTGGGTATTGCCGTGGGAACCTGCAAGGCGCAACTGCACCGCGCACGCCAGCTGCTGAAGGACCAACTTCGCGTGGAGGGCTGGGTATGACACACCCGGATGGGTCCGATCTGGAACTGCGTTCGCAGCTGTCACGGCTGCCGCGCTCGGTGGAGCCGTCACGTGATCTGTGGGCCGGCATCGAGAAGGAGCTGCACACCGGCCCGGCGCAGCATCGCACGTCCGCGGCACGCTGGGCGGCTGCGGCCGGTGTCGCCGGATTGTCCCTGGGCATCCTGGTCATGTGGTCCATGCAGCGGGGGCAAGCGCCCCGGATGGCGCAAAACGCCGCACCCTCGGTGGCTCAGCAGGCCGTGAAGTCCGCAAATGCAATGCCCGGACAGCCGGGATATTCCTTCGTACCGGCTTCGACGGATGCGGTTCGCCAGCGCCTGCAAGCGCAGGTGGTGGCGCGGCTGGCCACCTTGCCGCCCGCCACTCGCAAGAAGGTGGAGGCGAATCTCCTGCTGATCAAGAACGCGGTGAGCGAGATCCAGTCCGCCCTCGCAAAGGATCCAGGCAATGCGTTGTTGCAGGAACTGCTGGTGGGCACCTATCAGAATGAAATCGACACGCTGGTCAGAGTGCAGACACTGGCACAGATGTCGCATACCGAGGTGAGCATATGAGTTTCAATCGTCCTGCCTGGTGGATCGCGCTGCTGGCGCTGGCAGCCGCAGGTCCGGCGCTGTCCGCCGACGTCGACCAGAAGGTTTCGGCGGATCCGCACGGCACCGTGGAAGTAAGCAATACCGCAGGGATGATCCGCTGCATCGGCTGGGACAAGCCGGAGGTCCAGATCAGCGGCAATGTCAGCGGTAGCGGGCGGCTCGAGGTCCGGCAGCAGGGCACGACCACCATCATCGGCGTCATCTCGCGCATGGGTGTGGTGTCGCATGATGAGGCGGACCTTGAGATCCGCTTGCCGGCGGAAAGCAGCCTGCGGGCATCGGCGGTGAGCGCGGATATCGAAGTCTCGGGGATCAGCGGGGATCAGCGCCTGCAGACCGTGAGCGGAGACATCCGGACCGAGGCGAGCAAGGCGGATGTGGTCCTCAAGAGCATCAGCGGCAACCTCAAGGTCAAGGGCAAGCGCGAACCGATCCACACAACGGTGAGTACCGTGAGCGGGGACACCTCCATCGTCGATGTGGGGGGCGAACTGGAACTCGATACGGTGAGCGGGAACACGATCATCGACATGAACTCCCTCACGCGGGCACGCCTGCAGACCGTCTCGGGCGATCTGAACATGAAGGCGAAGCTGGCGCCCGATGTCCGCATCGACGGATCCACCGTGAGCGGCACGCTGGAACTGCGCTGGCCGGGGGCCGAATCCGCCAATGTGGAGCTGGCCAGTTTCAGTGGCGATGTCAGCGCCTGCTTCGGCGGAGTCCCGGTGCAGCACCCCACTTACGGACCCGGCAGCACCTGGCGCTATGGTGTAAAGGATGCAAAGGGGACCATCCGGATCAAGTCCATGAGCGGGGACATCCACCTCTGCAATCGCTAGAATCACCTGCCAGTGTCCCTGGCGGGTGAGGATGGTCATGCGCGGAGTCAGGATCCTGGGGCTGATCGTTGGCGGTGTCGTCGCGCTGGTCGTCGTCCTGCTGCTTGGCGTCTGGCTGTTCGTCAATCCCAATTCCTACAAGGGTCGCATTGCCCAGGAGGTGAAGACTGCCACCGGGCGCGAGCTGGCGCTCCCCGGGGACATCAAGCTGTCGGTATTTCCCTGGATTGCGCTGGAGCTTGGGCCTGCGAGCCTGGGCAATCCGCCGGGATTTGGTGCCGAGCCGTTCGTGGCGGTCGATCACGTGGCATTGCGGGTGAAGCTGATGCCCTTGCTGCGCGGCCAGCTCGAGGTCGGCAAGCTGGAAATCGATGGCATGGACCTGCGCCTGAAGAAGAATGCCCAGGGCAAGGGCAATTGGGAGGATTTCGGGGAGAAATCCGGGCCCGAGCCGGCGAGAAGCCCGGATCAGGGCGTGGAGGGCTTTCGTGAACTTGCCGGCGTCCTGATCAAGGACAGCCGTATCAGCTATGAGGCCAGTGTCGTGTCGAACCTGAACCTCGACATCGGCCGCGTCGCGATGAAATCACCCGTTCCGGTGAAGCTCAGTTTCAATCTGGATCGTGGCGCCGATGCCGCGGGCCTTTCGTTCACGGGAGCACTGACCGCCACACTGGACCCGGAGGCGAAGCGCTATCGCTTCGAGGCGCTGTCACTGAGCGGTGAAATGCGCAGCAAGGGTGACGGCAGGCCGGTCGAATGGCGGTTCGATACACCGTTGGTGGATGCCGATCTGGGGACGCAGACCCTGAAGATCGCTTCCTTCGCGGCTCAGTACGCCATGGCGCGGCTGACCGGTTCGCTGGCCGGCGAGAAGATCATCGATGCGCCGACCCTGAATGGCGCTGTCAAACTCGATCCGCTGGTGGTGAGGGAATTCCTGCCGCGCCTGGGCATCGAAGTTCCGAAGACACGCGATCCAAAGGTGCTTGAAAAGCTTGCGGCCTCAGCCCAGTTCGCCTACGGGGCAAATGCCGCGAAGCTGTCGGGCCTGTCGATCCAGCTCGACGACTCGAAGATCACCGGCAATGCGGCGATCACCAATCTGGACTCCATGGCGCTGGCGTTCGATCTTGCATTGGACCAGATCGACCTCGACCGCTATCTCTCCCCGGATGAGTCGGCTCCCAGACCCGACGAAAAGCCGGTGGAGTTGCCGTCGGAGAAGTTGAAGGCCCTCGATGCCAACGGCCGGTTCAGCATCGGCCGTGCGCGGCTCGCCGGCATCGATCTGACGCATGTCCAGCTCACCGTGCGCGCGAAAGACGGAGTGATCCGCCTGGATCCGCTCAAGGCCCAGCTTTACGGCGGGCAGACTGACGGTGAACTCACCTACGATGCCAGCGGCAAGGTGCCCGGGGTCAGGATGACGCAGCAGATGACGGGTGTGGATGTGGCGCAAGTGCTGAAGGCAACCATCAAGTCCGATCGCCTGTCGGGCCGCGCCAACCTGGGGATGAGGCTCTCGGGCCAGGGACGCACGAGTGAGGCACTGATCAAGGACCTGGGCGGGCATGTGGACATGAATGTGGCCGACGGAGCGGTCGAGGGGATCGATCTGTGGAATGACATCAGCCGCGCCCAGGCATTGTTCGAAAAGCGCCCCATCCCGCCGGCGAGCACGACCCGGCGTACGCGCTTCGATACCCTGAAGGCTTCCGCCGATATCGCCGGCGGCGTGGCGAGCATGAAGGACATCAACGTCGCCTCGCAGAACCTGCGCGTGACCGGCACCGGTACGGCGAATCTTGCCTCCCGGGCCATCGACTATCGCATCCTGGTGCGACTGCTCAAGACGCCTCCCGGTCAGGGAGAGGATATTGGGAAGCTCGCGCTTGCGGACATCCCGGTCAACATCACAGGCACCATGGCCGATCCGAAGGTGCGACCCGATTTGGAGGGCATCGCACGTGCAGCCTTGCAGAAGAAGATCGACGAGAAGAAGGACGAACTGAAGCAGAAGCTCGGAAACAAGCTGCTGGACCTGCTCAGCCGTTGACCGGACCGATGGAACCGCAGGACTTCACCCGGCGCCTGCTGCGCTGGAGCGCGGATGCCGGCCGCAGGCATCTGCCGTGGCAACAGGACCCCACACCCTATCGCGTCTGGGTGTCGGAGATCATGTTGCAGCAGACCCAGGTCAACACGGTCATCCCGTTCTATCAGCGCTTCATGGCGCGGTTCCCCGATGTCCCGAGCCTCGCAAGCGCACCCGTGGATGAGGTCCTGCACCTGTGGACGGGCCTCGGGTATTACGCGCGGGCCCGCAACCTGCATTCGGCCGCGAAGATGATCATGCAGGGTCACGCAGGAGTGTTCCCCGGGTCGCTCGATCAGCTGCGCGAACTGCCCGGAATCGGCCGTTCCACGGCGGGCGCCATCCTCGCGCTTTCTCGGGGGCAGCGGCATGCGATCCTGGATGGCAATGTCAAGCGGGTGCTGTCGCGGGTGTTCGGCATCGAAGGCGATCCTTCGAAGGCCGGGACGCTGGACAGGCTCTGGCAGCAAGCGGAGCAGTGCACGCCGACGAGCCAGGTGGCCGAATACACTCAGGGCATCATGGATCTGGGCGCCATGGTGTGCACGCGCTCGAGGCCCCGCTGCAGTTCATGCCCCATGAATCCCGGATGTATCGCGGCGCGCGATGGGCGGCAGGCGGACCTGCCTTCGCCTCGTCGCCCGCGTGAACGGCCCTCGCGGGAAGTCACGTTGCTGCTGGCCGAATCACGCGCGCAGGGAATCCGCGCGGTGCTGCTCGAAAGACGGGCCGAATACGGAGTCTGGGGCGGGCTGTGGTCGCCGCCGCAGTTCGAGAACAGGGAGGCTGCGCTGGCGTGGTGCCGGCGGGAACTCGGCGAGCCGGCGAGCTTGCCGGAGCCGCTGCCGCCGATCGATCATGCCTTCACGCATTTCGACCTGCGATTGCATCCGTTGCGGGTGCGCTGCAATCCCGTGGCACGTGTCGATGAGGGCACGCACCTCTGGTATACACTGGCAACGCCGCCGCGCATCGGCCTGCCCAAGCCGATCAAGACGCTGATGGAGAGACTGGAGGATTGAATGGCACGCATGGTTCATTGTGTCCTGCTGAAGCGGGAAGCCGAAGGTCTCGACTATCAGCCCTATCCCGGAGAGCTCGGCAAGCGCATCTACGAAAACGTTTCGAAGGAAGCCTGGCAGCAGTGGCTCGGACATCAGACCATGCTCATCAACGAAAACCGCCTGACGCCCATCGAACCCAAGGCCCGGGCCTTTCTGGTGGCGGAGATGGAGAAGTACTTCTTCGGCGCCGGATCCGCCCGACCCGAGGGCTACAAGCCGAACTCAACCCCTTGATTTGACGGATGTTCGTTGACGAGCGAGCAGCCGGCCTGTTTAATACGCGCCTTCGCCCGATACGGCCAGGTAGCTCAGTTGGTAGAGCAGCGGACTGAAAATCCGCGTGTCGGGGGTTCAATTCCCTCCCTGGCCACCACTAACTCGCTGAAACGTCGGACGTTTTCTCGTCGATGAGTTGCGTCAGCTTTGGTTGGTGCGCCGTGAATGTGCCGAGCTGCATGCGTTCAGCAATGGATTCAGCGCGTGAAGCCACCAATTCGTGAAAGACATTGTGTTGAGCCCAAGCGATTTTCGAGGAGTCAGTCAGCTGATTCACTCAAGCGTCCGGTACAGGAGGCCAGTTCGGGCGGTGGCTCACAGCCCATTTCTGCAGCGCCCTACGAGCTGAGTCACCTCCCACCGGGATCTTCAGGTAGTCGCAGATCGCTCGCCACGTGTTCAGTGTCGGCACGGTGGGGCCGCGCAGATCGCTGACCCCCAACGCCCACCTTTGTGGATTAGGGCTAGGAGCGCGACGGCGCTTCCCGTCCTCGTAGCCCTTATCGAAGTTCTCTCGGCCAGGTTCGTCGAGTGCATCGAGCTCGGCGAGCAACTCGTCCGCTGTCATCTTTCGCGTCGTTCCATTCCCTGCGCGCGGTCGCTTCAACTCGGTAAGAAACCGCCGTAGCGTGTCCCCGAAGGACTCGAACGTCTGCGGCTTGGCCAGCTCGCAAACAAGACTCACCACGTCATCAGCGATCTCGAACGTTCTCAAGTGCAGCCCTCCTGCCAGTCAGTGTCCCGGCCGGGCGCTGCTAAATGCAAGTAGTACTCGTCGTGTCAATAGGAGTAGTTCTACGTGTGATAAGTAGGCGGCAAACGGGGTCCAAGCCGCCTCACCGTGGTTGACGAGCGAGGGATGATTCCGTAAGATACGCATCTTGTGTGAGTTACGGGTATCGCTATGACTGCCGTTACAGCCACTGAATTCGCCAAGGCCTTTGGTCGATACAAAGAGGAGGCGCAGCGCGAACCGGTCGCGATCACCAGCTACGGCCGGGTGAGCGGGTACTTTGTGTCCGCGCGCGAGTACGAGGAATTACAGCGCCTTCGGGCTTTCGAGCGTCGCGTGCATCGGATCAAGGACCTGCCGGTAGATATCGCCGAGGCGATCCAGAATTCGAAGATGAATCCGGCCCACGACCACCTCAACGCGCTTCTGGACGATAAGACGAGGACGAGATAGAGCGATAGGAGGCTGCGCATATGGCCGGATTTCCGGAACCGGAGGTCGGCCTCGTCATTTCCTACTCCTATCTCTGGAAGGAAGAAGCGGGTCGAGGTCAAGTCGAAGGGCGAAAGGATCGGCCCTGCGCCATCGTGCTGGCCGTTGACCAACCTGGCCCGGAGCCCGCTGGACACAAGCAGGTTGCCGTCGTTCCGATTACTCATTCACCGCCTCGCGATCCCAACGCCGCTGTTGAAATCCCACCTCGGGTGAAGGAGCACTTAGGCCTGGATACCGAGCGCTCATGGGTGATCCTCGATGAGGCGAATGTGTTCACATGGCCGGGGTTCGACCTTCGTCCGATCAAAAGAGGTGAAACTCGCGTCGATTATGGGCTGCTGCCACCGCGGTTCTTTGATCAACTGATCGCAAAGTTCAGCGAGCTCCGAGCACACGGTGAAGTCGCGGCGGCTTCGCGTGACGAGCCGGCGCGCGCCTCGACGGGAACGCCGCATAGCGGGCCTACCTCGGGGACGTAAGTCGAAGCAGTCCCTTACGGAGACTAAGGTACTGAATCCCGATGAGCGCAATGAACTCAGGAAATCAGCCGGTCCCCAAGCGGAAAATCCTGCACCCGCGGCTCGGTCGAGTTGGTGGCCAGCGCCAACGGCACAACCTTCCGGGTGCTGGCTGAGCGCATCAGCCGCGAGCGGGTGTTTGGCAAGCTGCGCCACATTGGATGTGAATGGCTGTCAATTTGGGATTGAGAGCCGCCCTTTATTTCCCGATCAGGAAATATTTATTGCACAAGTCCGGTTGTGGCTGATAATTTCCCGAACGGGAAATTGAGCAAGCCATGACATCCATTCGATCACCTCAACAACTAGGGCGTGCACTCCGTGCCGCTCGCAAGCAACTCGGGCTGACACAGCCTCAGTTGGCGCTGGCGGCAGGGGTGGGGGTTCGCTTCATTGTCGACCTTGAAGCAGGCAAACCCACCTTAAGACTGGAAAACGTACTGCGGGTCATTGATGCCCTGGGTGGAGATGTCCAGTTGAGCGGGTTGCCATCATCCGTGGCCAACGATCAACGCGAGGGTGACAACCATGGCGCATGAGCTGGAAGTCTGGCTTTTCGATGAACGTGTCGGCACGTTGGCGCTGGTCGATGGGCGGCTGAACTTTTGCTACGCACCCGATTGGCTGTCACACAAAGACGCCGTTACCTTGTCCGCCTCGCTGCCCCTGCAAGCGGAGCCGTTCGACGATCGCAAAACGCGCCCCTTTTTTGCGGGCCTGCTGCCCGAAGGGCAGATGCGCCACCTGATTGCGCAGCAGTTCCACGTGTCTGGTCAGAATGACTTTGCACTGCTGGACCACATCGGAGGCGAATGTGCCGGGGCCGTCACCTTCCTGGAGCCCGGACAGGCTTTGCCTGTGCCAACCCGCAACGATGACGTTCAATGGCTAAGCGACCAAGAGGTCGTTGCCATCCTGGATGAATTGCCGCGCCGCCCCATGCTGGCGGGCAAAGCGGGTTTGCGACTTTCTTTGGCGGGAGCCCAGGACAAACTGCCGGTCGTGTTTGATGGTACCCGCATTGGGCTACCCTTTAATGGCACGCCCAGCTCCCACATCCTGAAACCCGACATCCACGCCGTTGAAGACAGTGTGATCAACGAAGGGTTTTGCATGGCCCTGGCTGAGGCCATGCAACTCGAGCCAGCGAAATCGAAAGTTCACTTTGTGCTGGATCGCTCGTTTCTGCTGGTTGAGCGCTATGACCGACTGATTGACGCCCAGGGGCACCGGCAACGGCTTCATCAAGAGGACTTCTGCCAGGCACTTGGCGTGGTGCCCGAAATGAAGTACCAGAATGAAGGGGGTCCGGATCTGGCGCAGTGTTTTGATCTGGTGCGCAGTGCGACGCGCCCCAGTGCGCCGCAAGTCCTGCGACTGCTCGACTACGTGATCTTCAATGCGCTGATCGGTAATCATGATGTGCACGCCAAGAATTTCTCGCTGCTGTACTCAGGCAAGGCTCCCGTTCTGGCACCGTTCTACGACACGCTGTCGACGGCGGTGTATCCAACACTGACACCAAAGATGGCAATGAAAATCGGCAGCAAGTACAAGTTCAGCGAAGTACAGGCGCGGCATTGGGAGCAGTTTGCCGAAGGCGTCGGCTTTACCAAGGCGCAGGCCAAACGGCGCATTCTGGAATTGTCAAAGTTACTGCCAGCGACGGCGCGCAAGCTCCAGTCTGACCCCGGACACAGTTTTGCTGGTAATGCCGTGGCTGAGCAAATCAATACCTTGATTGAACAACGCTGCGCCCTGACGATTCAGCGACTCACAGACCCAGCCGCCGAACCCTCGGCCTGAACTTCCATGCGGACGCGGGTTCGATTCCGCGGACTGGAATTGAACTGACATCCAACCGCAGACGGGTTTGATGCCCGTTCCCGGCGAGCAGCATGGCTGGAAAACCTGCTTGCAGGTCTACAATCCGGCAGGCTTTTCGATGGAGTTCGAAATGGTTCGCTGCGACCCGCAGCTCTTCGATTGCGTACTTTCAAAAGTCGTTTGGTGTGGGGTGCTGCCCCACGAATTGCAACAGTGGTTCGAGGAGGTTGCTGATGAGGCATTGCATCTCAGCGTGCTCACACTTTGCGAATTGAGGCGAGGTATCGAAAAGCTTCCGGCAGGAAAGCGGAAAGAGAAGCTTCGTTACTGGCTCGAGCACGAGGTGCCGGCCTGGTTTGGAGAGCGGCTGCTGCCGGTCGATACCTTCGTGGCGGATACCTGGGGGCGCCTGCAGGCGGTCGCGGAACGGACGCTTCCGGCGACAGTCTCCTCACGGCGCCCTACGGCGCCGGTTCGTATTTCCGCATCAACACAGTCAAGGCTGCCGCGATCACGAGCAATGCCGGAACGTCGCCCAGGAGGTGACCGCGGTGTTCTGGATAGACAGCGGACTGCATGGCCATGATGGCGGCGTGCACGATGCTGGACCATACGGCAAACCAGATCAGGTTGCGATTGGCAGACGGATTGCGTGCCGCCAGTATCAGAAAGACTCCGAGCGTCGCATAGACACCCAGGATCATTTGCAGGTACATGGATTGCCCGCTGTGATGCCAGGCCCAGCCCGCGGGCCAGAAAACCGTCAGCGGGTACAATCCAAAAATCAATAGTGCGCCTATGACAATGAGGCCGATTTGCAGGGGCTTTTTCGTGTCCGCCATGTTCATGAAGATCCCTCCGGGAGCGTTGCATCAGATGACCGTGCCGCGAGCCCTCATAAGCATGATAAATCGGGGGTCGCCGGCTGGAGGGAATTATTCGCGCCGGGCGTTGTTGAAGATTGATCGGGCGTCGCCTGATTTTGCTCGTGAGTCCGGATTCTCGTCACGGAGAAGCGCCGGCCCGCCTCGTTAGCGCTGCTTCGCCTTCGGCTCCCGCTCTTGTTTTCCGGGCTTGTGTAAAGATCGGGATGGCTTGGGAAAAAGAAGCGGAATACATCGGCGAAGATCTTTGAGCACTGCGCCGACCTTCATGGCTGGATTCAACGCGACCGCCAGATAATGGTGATAAAACACTGCGAATACCACGGTGGTGAGGGCTTGCAGGTCCAAGCCCGGGTCCAGTCGGCCGATGCGACGATAGTGTCCAAGCAATTCGCGGATGATTTCCTGCAACTCTCGATCCGACGTGGTCACGACCTCGTCTGTCTCGGGATTTCCCGTCGGGATCAGCAGCCAGATCCGCGTCTGCCCGCGGATCTGTGTGCTTGGCATGCGGTGCATCTCGAAGATGGCGGTACAAATCGCATAGACAGTTGCTGCCGGATCCTCATCGGGTGCTGCGGCAATTTCACGGGCGCGAACCAGGGTTTTCTCGATGTCGCGTCTGGATAGTGAGGCGAGTACCCCTTCCTTGCTGTGGAAGTAGCGAAACAGGGTGGCAACTCCCACACCCGCCTGTTCGGCAATCGCCGACAGGGTGGTGGCGCGGAATCCCTTGGCAATGAACAGTTCGCTCGCCACATCGAGCACGATGTCGCGCTGCTGCTGCTTCAGGCGGTCACGAAGCGAAATCGGCTTCTTGTTTGACGTTGTCGCGGCCATGAGCTGTCGGTCAGGAACAGTCTCAATGATAGCCCGTATCGGTGGCTGCCGGTACGGCTGATTGGCCCGTTGTGATTGGGCGGCCGCAGGGTCAGTCAATAGTGAAGCTCGGCGCGTTCCACCTTCCCCGGTCCCCGTGCCTTGGCGACGGCGACTCGCAGATCGCCCAGGAAAGCTTCGATCACGCGGGCATCGGTCGCCGCATCGACGGGGAGGTTGATCAGTGGCGGTTGGGCTGCTGCCACGAGTATCCATCCGATCTTGCGCAGTTCCCCCAGCACGACCTGCATGTCGAGTGTCGAAGAGCCGAACGCGATGGGGAGCAGATCACTGTCCATGGGTTCGAGCCCCGGGATCGCGCGGATGCCCGCCACGAGCTTGTCCCTGGCATCCAGTACCTGACGCGCGAGCCTCAGATATCCATCGTGTCCCAGGTATTGCATCACGGCCCAGGCGGCGAACACCGGGCCGGCGGTCCGGCTGCCGGCAAATCCCTGCATCTTGTACGGCCCGCCCGGCCAGTCATCCGGATGCACGTGATGGAACCGCATCAGCGACTCCGACCGCCACAGGACCGTGGATGCCGGTTTGGGACAATAACCATACTTGTGCAGGTCCGCAGAAATGGACTGCACCGCTGGAACCTGGAAATCCCAGACCGGCAACCGGGTTCCCAGCAAGGCCGCAAAGGGTGCCAGGTATCCGCCGACGCAGGCGTCCACGTGCATCCAGAGGTCCTTCTCGGTGGCAAGTTCTCCGATTGCCTCGATGGGATCGTATAGCCCGTACGGCCAACAGGGGGCAGAACCGACGACACCAATGGTGTCGGACGTGATTGCCTTGCGCATCGCCGCCACATCGCCGCGCAAGTCAGCACCCAGGGGAGTGCGTATGAGCTCGAGACCAAAATAGTGGCAGCCTTTCGAGAATGCCGGATGTGCGGAGTACGGAACAACGACCTGGGGTCTTCGCACCTTGGGGAATTTCTCGCGCCCCCATTCCCGCATGGCGTGCAACGCCGAGTAGATGCTTTCGGACCCTCCGCTCGTGAACGTCCCGGACGCATCGCTAGGCGCATGGAACAGGCCGATGCACATGGAAACAACGGCCTCTTCCGTTTCGCGCAGTTTGTCGTTGCGCAGGGAAAACAAGCCATTGTCAGACAAGAATGTGTTGTAAGCCTGGCGGGCGACAGCCTGTACATCTTCAGGGCCACGGAAGGCCCGGCTCCAATGAGCGTGCAACCCGTCCAGTTTGAATGCCTCCAGTTCCCGCTGGATGTCCTCCGGAGTCCGGCCGGTCTGTGGCAGTCGTATGGGTGATTTCTGCATCTCTTGCCCCTGTTCGGATTGTAATGATATAATTGTATCAGTATCTATCATTTTGATCCATGAATCCATTATAGATTCACAATCTTCCGGCGACACCCGGCAGCGGCATCGGGGTGGGGTTGCCAGGAGATCAACACGGGGGAAAGATCCAATGAACGCGCGAGCCAGCAAATCGGCGAGCCAAGGATTCAAGACAGGCGCCGGGCAGATCCTGGTGGCGGCAACCATCGTGGGGCTATCGGCAGGACCCGCCCGCGCTGCGACGCCGCCAGATTCCCTGGTTCTGGAAGAGGTCGTGGTAACCGCACAAAAGCGTGAGCAAAACCTGCAGGATGTCGGCATTTCAATCACCTCCCTGAGCGGAGATCAATTGAATGCGTTGGGCTATACAAGCACGGCCGATATCATCGCTCAAACACCCAGCATGCGAATGTTGGCGTTCTCCCCCTCTCTCACGGTCTTCAACATCCGCGGGGTATCGCAGAATGATTTCGCGGATCACTACGAGCCACCAGTTGCAGTATTCGTCGACGAGGCCTACATAAGCTCCCAGGGCTCCGTGAACTCACTTCTGTTCGATGTTGAACGCGTGGAAGTGCTTCGAGGTCCGCAGGGCACACTGTTCGGTCGGAACGCCACGGGGGGGCTGATCCACTTCATCAGCCGGAAGCCCACCACGACGCCTGAGGGTTACGCGCAGGTCACTCTGGGGCAGTACGCGCAAACGAATGGCGAGCTCGCGATCGGTGGCCCGCTGTCCGAGCGTGTCTCGGCGCGTCTGGCAGCCGCTGTCGTGCGCAACAATGGCTGGTTGGAGAACCGCATTGGCGATGACCTGAATCGCAACCGTGACTTCGGATACCGGCTGCAACTCGACTTCAAGGCCACCGATTCGACGGACCTGCTGCTGAACCTCCACGGCAGCCACAATGATGACCTGAGTGGCGGCTACTCGCACTCTGCACTGTATCCGAATGCGGACGGCCTGGGGGTCGTGGTGCCGGCAGACCAGAACTACTACGGGACCTGCAATGGTTGTGATCTGCTGGGCTATCGGAACACAGGCGATGTCTGGCACCAGGCATACGACCGGATAGGCTTTCTGAAGCGAGACATCAACGGCGTGACCCTCAAGATCACTTCGGAGTTCTCTCGAGCCACCTTTACGTCGATTTCCGACTATCTTCACACCAGCAAGAGTTTTGGCAGTGACAGCGATGCATCGCCAAATGATTTGCTGACCTTCGACACAAGACAGGGCTTTGATCAGTACTCTCAGGAGCTGCGCCTGTCGGGCGGCAAAGATGCCACCCGGTGGGTTACCGGAATCTACCTGTTGCGCATCGATACCGACAACATGGCAGCTGCGGGCATCGGTACGTTGTTCAATCCGCGCTTTGTTTCTCAAGCGAACTACAAGCTGAAAACGTCATCGGCCGCACTCTACGGACAGGTGGAGCATGATCTTTCGAAGCAATTCACGCTGACTGCGGGTGCCCGCTACACTTACGACAGGAAAACCATGGACTACCTTCTCACCGACAATTTCGGTGGCTCGGTACCCTTCAACGAAAGTCTGTATCCGAACCTGGCAAGGCAGACATTCAGGAACGTGTCCGCCAAGCTGCAGCTCGACTGGCGGCCACGCGACGGTGTGCTGGCTTACGCGAGCATCAATCGGGGCCACAAGAGTGGCAGCTTTTCGGCGCCCATCTTTCAGCCCTTCACGCCTGAGTCGCTTCCGCACGGCCAGGAAGTCCTGACGTCCTTCGAATTGGGTACGAAAAGCACGTGGGCCGACGGACGCCTTCGCGTGAACGGTTCCGTCTTCTACTACGACTACAAGGATTATCAGGCCTTTTTCCTCGTGGGTCTGTCGCAGGCGGTCGCCAACCGGAACGCAACCGTTCGTGGCGGGGAAATCGAGATCGCCGCGAGTCCGGTGGAAGGACTGGATCTCAGTCTAGGCATCTCTCACCTGGACGGCACGGTGAAGGACATCCGGTTGCCGGCCGGGCGCATCACGGACCGTGACATGCCCATGACTCCGAACCTTGGCCTGAATGCACTCGCGCGTTACACCTGGCCCATGTTCGAGGGGCACCTGGCCTTGCAGGCGGACGCAACCTATACGAGCTCATTCAACTTCTATGTCGTCAATCCACCGCAGGCGCAGGAGCCACGGCATACGGTGGTGAACGCACGAATCAGCTATCGTACAGGCGACAGTCGCTGGGAGAGCGCCCTCGCGGTCAAGAATCTGACCAATGAGGCCTATCGTCTTTATACCAACGACATCAGCTCGCTTAGCATTGGTCTTGACGGATTTGCACCGCCACGCTGGGTATCGGCATCACTCCTTTACCGGTGGTAGAAACGAGGTGGCGAATAGCCCTGGCATGACTGGAGTACTGAATGCGTCTGGCCTGTGATACCGGAGGTACCTTCACGGATTTGCTGGTGGAGGAATTCGACGGCAGCGTCCGCATGTACAAGGCGTCCACCACGCCAGCCAATCCGATTGATGGCGTCATCGCTGTCCTGGAACTGGCTGCAGGCGAGGCAGGTCTTCCATTGGATCGATTTCTCGCATCGGCGGAAACGTTGATTCATGGCACCACCCATGCAATCAACGCCATCGTGACCGGCAATACGGCACGTACTGCCCTGCTGACGACCCAGGGTCACCCGGATGTTCTGGTTCTGCGTGAAGGAGGGCGACGCGATGCGTTTGATCACGAAACCCCGTTCCCGGCACCCTACGTGCCTCGTCGCCTGACTTACGAGATTCCGGAGCGAATTGACGCCACCGGTGAGGTTGTAACGCCCCTGGATGAGTCGGTCGTGCAGGCAATCTTCGCGCGATTGCGTGACGAGAGGATCGAGGCGATCGCCTGTTGTCTGCTGTGGTCCATCTCCAACCCGGCGCACGAACTCCGCATTGGCGAGATGATTGAGCAGATCCTGCCGGGCATTCCCTATACACTTTCGCATCAGCTCAATCCGAGTCTGCGCGAGTATCGCCGGGCAATCTCGGCGGCCATCGACGTGTCTCTCAAACCGCTGATGGCCCGCTATCTTCGCGATCTGCGCTCGAGATTGCGGAATGCCGGGTTCGCTGGCCGCCTGCTCGTACAGACATCTCAAGGGGGAATGGCAACTGCCGAGACTCTGGCCCGCACACCCATACACACCCTCAACTCGGGTCCGGCCCTTGCACCCGTGGCCGGGCAGGCCCTCGCAAGGCGCGCCATGATCAGAAGCGACATCATCGTCGCAGATACCGGCGGAACGACTTACGATGTCAGCCTGGTTCGCGGTGGCAGAATCCCCATGACGCGGGATACCTGGCTGGGCCAGCCCTACCAGGGGCACATGACCGGGTTTCCATCCATCGACGTGAAGAGCATCGGCGCGGGCGGTGGCAGCATTGCGTGGCTCGACGATTCCGGTCTGCTGCACGTCGGTCCCCGGAGTGCGGGAGCAAAGCCAGGGCCCGCCTGTTTTGGGTTGGGCGGCATCCAGCCCACTCTCACGGATGCAGCTGTGATCCTCGGGTATCTCGATCCTGGCTACTTCCTGGGCGGCACGATGACACTGGATCGGGTTGCGGCAGAACTTGCAATCGACCAGATTGCGGCACCGCTGAACGTGACTCGCGAAGCGGCAGCTCTGGCCATTCATCAGGTGGCCACGGAGAACATGGTTCAGGCGATACTCGACATCACCGTGCGACAGGGCATCGACCCTGCCGAGACAGTTCTCATTGGCGGCGGCGGTGCGGCAGGCATCAATTCCGACGCGATCGGCCGGCGCCTGCATTGTCAGCAAGTCATTTTCCCCGGCGTCGGAGCCGCGCTCAGTGCGGCAGGCGCGCTGTTGTCGGACATCCGATCCGAAGCGCGCCGAACGCGGTTCTGCTCGACCAGCGCTTTTCCGATGCAATCCGTCAATGCATTGCTCGACGAACTGGTTGCCGAGTGTCACTCCTTCGCCACTGTTGCCGGTGCAAAGCCGGGCGACTGCAGGATCGGGTTTTCAGTCGAGGCACGCTACCCGAACCAGGTCTGGGAAATCGATGTGCCTCTCGATGTTTCCATATTCAACAGCCCCCGGGATGTGCGGCATCTGTGTGAGCGCTTCCATGCGACGCATCGTGCGCTCTTCGGGTTCGATGATCCGCATTCCGACGTGGAGGTCGTCACATGGTGTGCGACCATAAGCTGGGCGGCGGACTCACGTGCAGGAGGAGCGCTTCGACTTCATGGTGAGCCGCGCCGCAGCTACGCCCGTAGCCGCGCGGCCTGGTTTGCGGGTCATTCAGGGCCAGTGACCACCCCCGTGATGGATCTGGGGGACCTCGCGCAAGACACCGATTTTTCAGGCCCGGCTCTGATTGAAAGCCGATTCACGACGATCGTGGTCCAGCCGGGTTCCGACTTTCGCCTGGACGGGATGGGTTTGTCGCTTACAAGCAGGGAATTCTCATGAGCTCTGCGAACAATCGGTATCAAGACATGAATGGTGATCCAGCCCTTCTCAGTGTGCTTGCCCATCGTCTTGACGGTGTCGTCCGGAAGATGGCAAACACGTTGTTGAGAACGGGGCGTTCCGGTGTCCTGAACAGGGCGCGCGATTTTTCATGCTGTATCGTGACGGCGGAATGTGAGCTTGTCGCCGCCGCCGAAAGTCTTCCCATCCATGTGCTCAGTGGACCGGATCTGATGGCGAAGGTGATGGTTGAATTCTCGCCAACGCTCAAGCGTGGCGACGCCTTTTTGAACAATTCTCCCTACCATGGGTGCAGCCACCCAGCGGACCATACGCTCCTCGTCCCGGTCATCGATGAGGGCGGCCGGCACCGCTTCACGGTGCTCGCCAAGGCTCATCAGGCGGATATTGGATGTTCTGTGCCGACGACCTATTATGCCGCGGCGCGTGACGTCTATGAAGAAGGGGCCCTTCTGTTTCCATCTGTACGTGTTCAATGCGATTACGAGGAGATCGATGATTTTCTGAGGATGTGCGAATTGCGGATACGGGTGCCCGAACAATGGCGGGGCGATTATGCCGCCATGATGGGTGCGGCACGCATTGGCGAGCGCGAAGTCATGGCCATTGCCCAGGAAATCGGCTGGGACAATTTGTCAAACTTCTGCACGACGTGGTTCGACTACAGCGAACGACGGATGATGCGGGCGCTGGAGCGCCTGCCCGGCGGGACGGCTGCAGCGACCAGCACGCACGATCCGTTTCCCGGCACGCCGCCCGGGGGCGTGCCGATCCGTGCGATGGTTCGTATCGATCCAGCCAGCGCCCTGGTGGAGGTCGATTTGCGCGACAACCTCGACTGCCTGCCCTGTGGACTGAATCTCAGTGAAGCCTGTGCACGCACGTCGGCTATGTTGGGAGTGTTCAACAGCATAGACGCGGATATTCCGAAGAATGCCGGCAGCTTCCGCCGCATTCAGGTGCTGTTGCGGGAGAACTGTGTGGCCGGAATCCCGCGGCATCCAGCAAGCTGCTCTGCAGCCACGACCAACCTGGCAGATCGTGTTGCAAACTGCGTGCAATCGGCCATTGCCGGAATCGGAGAGGGAATTGGAATGGCCGAATATGGCGCACCGATCCCTGCTACCTCGCCGGTCATCTCAGGCACCGACCCGCGAACCGGGCGACGATACGTCAACCAGATGTTCCTCGGCGTCACTGCCGGTGCCGCGAGGCCGAGAGTCGATTCCTGGCTGACGGGAGTTCATGTTGGCAACGGAGGACTGTGCTTCATCGACAGCATCGAGCTGGCCGAGCTCTATCATCCGCTGAGGGTGACGGAGAGACGCCTGATTCCAGACACGGAGGGCGCCGGACGATTCACCGGTGCACCTGTGCTGCAGCTCGAATACCTGCCGATCGGTGCGCCAATGGATATAGCCTACGTCTCGGACGGCAACCAGAATCCGCCCCGCGGAGTGCGCGGTGGCCTGGCCGGTGGTGCTGCGGATCAGCATGTGCGTCGTCTTGACGGAATGCTCGAACGATTGCCGCAGGCGGCGCAGTTTACCCTTCAGCCAGGCGAGACCGTGATTGCAAGGTGCAATGGTGGTGGCGGCTATGGCGCGCCGTCCGAGCGGTTGGCCGAGAGCGTCAGGCGGGATGTCATGGAACACCTGATTTCCCGATCGCGCGCACGTGAAATCTACGGGGTTGTCCTGCGCGACGATCTCAGCATCGATGAAGAGGCGACCAGGCTGGTCCGACTGGCCGCGCCGGAGACCCCTGCCATTACCACTGCCTCCGGATGATCCTGCGGCGCAGGGATTCATGAGTTCCCGACTGGCGCAGCTCGAAGCCTACCGGTCATGGCCGGTGGCGGTTGTGGCCACGATCATTGGCAATGCGTGCCCGATCGTGCAGCCGCTTCTGGTGGGAGTCTACGTCGATGCGCTGGGAGTGGAGCTCGCCAATGCCGGCTATATTTCTGCCACGGAGCTGGCGGGTCTGGCAATTGCGGCGCTGATGGTCGCGCGTTTCGTGGGCTCGGTTTCCCTGCGGAAGGCAGGAACGATTGCATGCAGCCTGTTTGTCATGGCAAATGTCCTGAGCCTGCTTGCCGGCGGCGCCTTCCCGATGGCGCTCTGCCGACTCGTTGCGGGGTGCGCCTCGGGTGCAGCGCTTGCCATTGGCGGAGCGATGGCGGCCCGTACCACCCAGCCAGATCGGGTTTTCGCGCTGGCCTTTGCGGGTGTCACTGCTTATGGCACCGTGTTCTTCATGACCGTGCCCGCCATGATGCATTCCCATGGCTACCCGGTCCTGTTTGTCGCACAGATTCTGCTCGGCTGCATCGCCACTGCCTGCGTCGCGTTTCTCTATCATCCGGGATCGACATTGAAGCAGGCGGCTGGCAGCGTTGCCGCAACATCTGCACCAAAACGCTCTCTGGACACTGTACGCATCCTGCTTTGCGGATTCGCTCTGTACGTTGGGCATGCCGCCATCTGGACCTATGAGGAACGAATGGGTACCCGACTCGGGATGGCGCCGGCCGATATCGGCAATGCCTTGAGTCTCGCATCCATCGCGGGGCTGATAGGTGCCTTGATCGCCGCGGGCATCGGCACACGCATGGGTCGCGCCTTGCCGCAAATCATCGCATTGACTCTTTCTGTGATTGCGGCCCTGTTGATCGTCAGCAGCGCAAACGCGCTTTCCTATGCATTCGCGGCCTGCCTTATCGCACTGTCCTGGTTCTATGGTTTGCCGTACCTCGCCGGTCTCGCGTCTGCGCTCGACTTGACGGGACGGCGGGCCGCCGAGCTCCAGGCCGTCATGAACATCGGCTACGCGCTGGGGCCGATGGTGGCAGCGACGCTGGTGACGGCGACTTTCAGCAGCATTGGTTGGTTGGCTGCGAGTTGCTATGCCTTGTGTCTGCTGTTGGTTGTTGGGCCGGCCAGGCGGCACGACCGGCAAGCGGGCCGCTGACGGGTTGGTTGTCCCTCCTGACATTCAAATTCATGCGAAGCTGGCATTGCAAACCTGTTTCCCACCAATGTGAATTCCATGGTGACCTGTGCACTGTTGACCATCGGGCTCGACAGGTGTCGCGCACGATTGATTGCGGATCCCGGACTGGTGAATGCACCCCGCAACTTCAACCGCGCACGCCTCCGGGCTTGCAGGACGGGTGAAGACTGGCAGCCGCTGACGGGCGTGTGGCCACCCGCTCGAACCAGGGACCGATACGCGGCAAGCGCCGATCGAACGGCTGCCCAACCGAGGCCGCAAAGTCCAGCCAGACATACAGCCAGATATCCGCCAGGGAGAAGCGTTCACCCGCGATCCAAGGCCCCTCACCCAGCAGGCCATCCAGCCAGGCGATGCGGTCCTGCGCCACGCACTTCAACCCATCGGCGGCTTCAGGTGCCACGGGAATCCGATCACGAAAGCGCGGCAACCCTTCCGCGTAGTGATACGCATTGTGGATGTTCTCGGTGATATTGAGTTCGATGCGCCGCTGCCATTGCCGTGTCTCGGCCCGCTGCCTTGCGGACGCTCCGATCAGTGCCCGGGAGGGGTTGAGTTCTTCCAGGTACTCCATGATGGTGATGGACTCGGCAATGCTGGTGCCATCATCGAGCAGCAGCGTCGGCGTCTGACCGGCCGGATTGTGCGCAAGATACGGGGCCTGGCGGTTTTCTCCCGTGAAGACATCCACCTGCCGGCTGGGTACGACCAGCCCCTTTTCGGCGAGGAACATGCGCACGGTGCGCGGTGCGGGGCTCAGGGCATCCAGAAGCAACACGATTGATCTCCATGCAGTCGATGAATGACCTCAAAGTCTACTTTGTCCAAGTGGGTTATCGACACACGTGGATCCAGAATATGCTGGTATCTTCGTTGTTCCCAGCACACCGACTTACGCAAGCCAGTCGGAAATCTGCGTGCTGCGTTGCAAATGCCCATATTGGGCATTTTTATGCCCGGTATGGGCATGAAATCTGACGCCAGAATCCGGAAGCGCGGTC
Organism: Steroidobacteraceae bacterium; assembly: GCA_044226785.1. Lineage (GTDB taxonomy): Bacteria > Pseudomonadota > Gammaproteobacteria > Steroidobacterales > Steroidobacteraceae > TMP-86. The sequence continues at coordinate 24,389 of JBGAGK010000024.1, forward strand.
ATAGAGGAAGAACCGGGAAATTGTCTGCGTCAACGAATATCGCGAGTGCGCTTTTCTCGACGACGCAGCAACGACTGCTCGGATTGCTTTTCGGCCAGCCAGATCGGCGTTTCTTTGCGAATGAGATCATCGGTCTGACCGCTTCCGGTTCCGGTGCCATACAACGCGAGCTCGCGAGCCTTACGGATAGCGGTCTGGTGAACGCGTGCAAAGGAGGCAATCGAAAGTATTTTCAGGCAAACAAGGGTTCCCCCTGTTCGAGGAACTGCGGAGCATCATCCTCAAAACCGTCGGGGCGGCTGGGCCGCTTCGAGCGGCGCTGAATTCTCTTGCCCCGCAGATCCAGGTTGCCTTTGTCTACGGTTCTGTGGCAAAGCGTCAGGATATGGCAAGCAGTGACCTGGATTTGCTCGTCGTATCCGACTCTTTGACGCTCGAGGATCTCTATGCGGCAGTGACTTCGGCGGAGCGTCAGCTTTCGCGGAAGGTGAGCATCACGCTGTATACGTCCTCGGAATATCGGCGTCGCCTGGAGAACAGGAATCCCTTCCTTGGCAGGGTGGTAGGCGGTGATCACATCATTTTGATAGGCGACGCACGTGAGCTTGCGCCAGCTGGATAATCTTGTCCGGATCCGACAGCCCAAGGCCGAACCGGCCACTCAGATCGAGATCGATGGGCTCGTGCGCTCAGGCAATGCACGCTTGAAGGACGCGCAGATCAGCGGGCTGAGCATCGATGGCCGGTTCGATCTCGCCCACAACGCGGCACATGCCTTCGCGCTCGCTTCCTTGCGCTGGCACGATTATCGCTCCGAGAATCGCTACACCGTCTTTCAGTGTCTCGAGCATACGGTGAAGCTGCCCGCCGAACAATGGCGCGTCCTGGATCAGGCACATCGCAAACGCAATCTTGCTGAATACGAGGGACACTTGGAGTTGGATCAGGCGCTGGTCGATGCGTTGGTGCGTGTGGCCCGAGAGGTCGCATCTCGTGTTGAGGGGCTGGGCCCAGTCGCATGAGGCTCCCCTCGCTCCGATGAGGGTGCAGGCGCGAGCCGAAAATCCTTCTTTGTGGCGATGTGCGGTGCAAGCGTCAGGGCACTACTGGCCGCGGAGTGTCTCACACCGTAGCAAATGCTGGATCGAAAAACTCTGGCGAAATAGAATCGGTGCGGATCAAACGAGGAGTGCGGGCAACATGAACGGGTATTTTTCAAAAGCGCGTTCCGGGAGTCTTGTGCTGACTTTGCTGTTGGCGCTTGCGGGCCTTTCCCATGCGGTGGCCGCCGAACCTCCTGCGGATGCCATCTTCAACCACGGTGAAATCTACACCCCGAAGGGTTGGGCTCAGGCCATCGCCGTGCGCAGGGGTGTGATGGTTGCCGTGGGCACCGATGCGCAGATCGAGGCATTTCGGGGTCCCGCGACCAGGGAATTCGATCTCAAGGGTGCAGCAGTCCTGCCTGGCCTGCACGACATGCATGTGCACCCGATGTACGGCGGCTTCCAGTCGCTGGAGTGCCGCTTCACCCAGGGCAGCTCGATGTCGAAGGTACTGGAGGCAGTGAAGGCCTGCGCTGCCACGAAGAAAAAGGGGGAGTGGATCGTCGGCGGACAGTGGGATGTCACTTCGCTCAAGGCCACGCCCGACCGCAAGCTCCTGGACAAGGTCGCCCCGGACAATCCAGTGTTGCTCGGCGACATTTCGGGCCATAGCGGCTGGGTCAATACGATGGCGCTGCGGATCGCGGGCGTGAAGCTCGATGCGTCGACCCGCAATCCTGTCAATGGCATTTACGAGCGCGATGCCGCCGGCATCCCGACCGGTGTCCTGCGCGAGACTGCGGTCGAGGATCTGCAACGGAGCATTCCGCCGCGGACACCCGAGGAAAATGCCCGGGCGCTGGATGTAGCGCTGAAGGAGATGCTCTCTTTCGGCATCACCTCGCTCACGGATGCGGCGGTCGATGGCGAGACCCTCGCAGCCTATGCCGCTCTTTCCGACAAGGGTCTTCTCAAACAGCACGTCAAAGGTTGCATGGTGTGGAGCCCGGGCACAGGTGCGAATGCCGCCAACGAGGATCCCGCCTACATCGTTCAGCGGAACCTGTATGCGCGCGAGCGGTTCGCGCCCCGCTGCATCAAGATGTTTCTGGACGGTGTGCCCACGGACAGCCACACGGCTGCACTCCTTCATCCGTACGTCGGTGCGCGGCCGGACGATCCCCGGGCTCGTGGCATGCTCAAGATCCCACCCGCCATCCTGAATGCCGCGGTCACGCGGTTCGATGCCGAAGGCCTGACGGTGAAGTTCCACGCCGCGGGTGACGGAGCAGTACGTGAAGGACTCGATGCCATCGCGGCGGCCCGTAAAGCCAACGGCTTCAGTGGCCAGTTGCACGAAGTCGGGCACAACAGCCTCGTGGACAAGGCGGATATTCCGCGTGCGCGCGCGATCGGGGCTACTTTCGAGATGTCGCCGTACCTGTGGTTCATGACCCCGCTTCTTCCCGACAACATCGTTTCTGTCGGTCCCGAGCGCATGAAGCGCTGGATTCCCGTGAAAGAGGCCATCGATGCCGGTGGTCTGGTGGATGCCGGATCGGACTGGCCCGTGGTGCCGAGTGTGAGTCCCTGGATTGCCATCGAGACGCTCGTGACCCGGCAGGTGCCCGGGGGCGGAGGCGAGGTGATCGCTCCCGACGAGCGCATCACGCTGAAGCAGGCGGTGGACATGTTCACGGTGAACGGGGCCCGGGAGTTGCGCGACCGGGATCGCGAAGGGGCTCTGGAAACTGGCCTGCGTGCGGATTTCATCGTTCTCGACCGGAACCCGTTCAGGATTCCGGTCACACAAGTTCACGAAACCCGGGTGAAACTGACCGTGATCGACGGTGAAGTCGTGTATCGCGCGCCGGCGGCAAGGTGATTCGGTGATGAATACCCATAGCAGTCCACGTGAAATGCCGCATGCAGGAGCAGGAATGTAAGTAGTTTCGCGTGTTGGACTTCTGGGCACTCATCCCCAGAATCTCGCGGGAATCAAGGAAGCCTGCCGAGAACACGCTGCATGACATACAGAGCCCCTGCCCGCCGGGTCTCCGGCATGACCCGGTGGGGGCGTGCATGGATCGCCATCCTGACAATGGGCGCCGGTTCGTGTGCCGTGTACGCTGCCGATGCCCCATCAGGATCCCCATCAGGATCCGATGCGCCCGTCACGGCCTATGGCAACGTGCGTTACCGTATCGAGACCGTGGACCAGGAGGGTGTCGCTCGCGACGCGTTCGCATCGACCCTGCGAGCAAGACTGGGTGTTCGCACACGAGAGTGGCAGGGGTTCAGCGCCGTGCTCGAGGGAGAGGCCTCCAGCCGCATCGGTGACGAGCATTACAACGACACGATCAACGGGCTCACCCAATACCCGGTGGTGGCGGATCCGAAGAACGTTTCCGTCTACCAGGCCTCGCTTCGCTGGCACTGGGGGGACCGGTTCGAGGTGAATGCGGGGCGGCGCGCCATCAACCTGGACAACCAGCGCTGGGTCGGTTCCGTCGACTGGCGGCAGAACGGTCAGACGCTCGATGGTGCGGGCGTGGAGTTCAAGCCGTTGCCCGGCATGACGGTGAGCTACAACCATATCTGGCGCGTGAACCGGATCTATGGGCGCGACTCCATGCAAGGGGCCTATACCGGCAACCGGATCAATCTGCTGCGGCTGAGCCAGGAGTTCAAGGGTGCGGGGACCGTGGTCGTCTATGACTACCTGCTGGATATCCCCGATGCGCCGGCTTCTTCGTCGAGGACGCTGGGCGCACGCTTCTCCGGTGCGCACGGACTCGGTGCCAGCAAACTCAAGCTGCTCTACACGCTGGAATACGCACGCCAGTCCGACTACGGCCGCAACCCGCGCGATTTCAATCTCGGATACCTGCTCATCGAGCCCGGCGTTGCATACGGTCCGCTGAGCATCAAGGCTGGCTACGAGCGCCTCGGGGGCAATGGCACGGTGGGCCTGCAGACGCCGCTCGCGACGCTGCATGCATTCAACGGCTGGGCCGACAAGTTCCTGACCACTCCTGCCACCGGCCTGCGGGATGTCTATGGCGACGTCACCTGGAAACTCGGGGGACCTGGCCTTCTCAAGGACACGACACTGCGCGCTGCCTGGCACGACTATCGCGCCGACCATGGCTCGCAGCGCGATGGCAGCGAATGGGACTTCATGGTGTCGCATCCGATCGGCACTCACTTCACCGCACTGGTCAAGTACGCGACGTATGAACGCGATCGCTTTGCCACTGACACCGACAAATTCTGGACCTCCATCGAAGCAAAATTCTGATGGCAGCGTCCGCACCACATACGACAGACCCGGCGATGTGCATCTGGCGCCGCCAATCCACTGAAGGAGACTCGAGCATGCCCCGATCCCAGGCTTTCATCCGCAGGGCCACGCTGCTGGCCGGACTGACCCTGGCTGCCCTCGCAAGTTCGCTGGCATCCGCGCAGCAGGTGCACGCCGCAGAGGTAGCATCGGCGACCGGGCCGTCGGAGGCTCAGATGGCGGCCGGCAAGAAGGCGTACGAGGGCATCTGCATGGCCTGTCACCAGGCCGACGGCAAGGGGTTGCCAGGGGCATTCCCGCCGCTGGCCGGCTCCGACTACCTGCTGGAGAATCCCGAGCGCGCCGTGCGCAACGTCGTCAACGGCCTGTCGGGGTTGGTGATCGTCAACGGCCAGAAGTTCGACGGGGTGATGCCGGCGATGACGCAGCTCTCCGATCAGGAGATCGCCGATGCGCTGACCTACATCATGAACAGCTGGGGCAACAAGGATGGCGTCATCGCCGTTGCCCAGGTGGCGGCGGAAAGGGCGCGCGGTGCTGCAGCTCCGAAAACGGCTGATTCACCGACAGAGCACCCGACCACGACGGCCGAGCTGGCCTTCCAGGGTGCACCGTCGCCGGTCGGTGCCGCCGGTGCGCAGATCCGCGTAACGCCTGGCGCTCCGAACATGACCGTGGCCGAGTTCGATGCGGCCCGCAAGATCTACTTCGAGCGCTGCGCCGGCTGTCACGGCGTGCTGCGCAAGGGCGCCACGGGAAAACCGCTGACGCCTGACATCACGCAGAAAAAAGGCACCGACTACCTGAAGGTATTCATCAACCAGGGTTCGCCGGCCGGCATGCCCAGCTGGGGCAAGTCTGGCGAGCTGACGCCGGAGCAGGTCGACCTGATGGCGCGCTATGTGCAGCACGAGCCACCGCAGCCGCCGGAATTCGGTCTTGCGGAAATCAGGAAGTCCTGGAACGTCATGGTACCGGTCGACAGGCGGCCGGTGAAAAAGGAGAACAGCTACGACATCGACAACGTGTTTGCGGTGACGCTGCGCGACTCGGGTGAAGTGGCGCTGATCGATGGCGATTCCAAGAAGATCATCAACGTGATCCGCACCGGCTATGCGGTGCACATCTCCCGCCTGTCCCACTCGGGCCGCTACGTCTATACCATCGGCCGAGATGGCAAGCTCGATCTCATCGACCTGTTCATGGCCGTGCCGGAAAAGGTGGCCGAGATCAAGATCGGGCTCGAGGCACGCTCGGTCGAGACTTCCAAGTTCAAGGGCTTCGAGGACCGTTACGCGATAGCAGGTTCGTACTGGCCACCGCAGTTCACCATCATGGACGGTGCCACCCTGGAGCCGCTCAAGGTGGTCTCGACCCGCGGCATGACGGTCGATACCCAGGAATATCACCCCGAGCCCCGGGTCGCGGCGATCGTGGCCTCGCACGAGCATCCGGAATGGATCGTCAACGTCAAGGAGACCGGCCAGATCCTGCTGGTCGACTACGAGGACATCAACAACCTCAGAACCACCTCGATCGGGGCTGCACGCTTTCTGCACGATGGCGGCTGGGACTCGACCAAGCGCTACTTTCTCACTGCGGCAAACCAGTCGGACAAAGTCGCTGTCGTTGACTCGCGCGAACAGAAGCTGGTCGGGCTTGTCGACGTGGACAAGATCCCGCATCCGGGTCGTGGTGCGAACTTTGTCGATGCAAAATACGGTCCGGTGTGGGTGACCAGTGCGCTGGGCAATGACAAGATCACCCTGCTCGGCACCGATCCGGAAAAGCACAAGGACTACGCATGGAAAGTGGTGCGGGTGCTCAAGGGACAGGGAGGAGGTTCGCTGTTCGTCAAGACTCATCCGAAATCACGCCACCTGTACGTGGATACTGCCCTGAATCCGGACCCGAAGATCTCGCAGAGCGTGGCAGTGTTCGATGTCGGCAACCTCGATGCGGGCTATACCGTGCTGCCGATCGCGGCCTGGGCCAAGGTCGGCGATGGCGCGAAGCGCGTGGTGCAACCGGAATACAACGCCGCGGGCGATGAAGTGTGGTTCTCGGTGTGGAATGGCAAGAACCAGAAATCTGCCATCGTCGTGGTCGATGACCGGACGCTCAAGCTCAAGAGTGTCATCACCGATCCACGGCTGGTGACACCCACGGGCAAGTTCAACGTGCACAACACGATGGCCGACATCTACTGACCGCAGGCGCGGCTGGTGAGGTTGAAGACCCCGGCGTTCAGGACCAGTCCTGCAGGCGGGGCAAGGTCTATGCGCCAGTCCAGCGTCGTGCGTCCGTCTGTGGCTCCATTGCTGGCAGGATCGCCTTCGTGTAGATGGAATGGTTTGGTCTTGAGCACATCCTGGGAGGACCGGATCTGACTGTACGCGGGGTGTCAGATCAATAGCTCCTGCGTGGGCGCTGCCCGTGCCCCGAGCGGGTGAAGACCATCCCTGCGGCGCTTCGCACCATGGCATTGCGCCGCTTGGCAGGAGGCGCGCAGACCTCGAGCTATTGGATCTGCGTGTGCTGATTCGCGAAGCGATCAAGGTTTTAGTGCGGGTGCAAGCGGGAAAACGGCTCGCGGCATTGGGCAGCCAAGCGCCGACGATGAAGGACATCCCGCGACGTTACCCAGCGTCCGGCCAAACCCGCTGATGCGGGTACTTGCGGATACCTCGATTTGGGTGAACGCCTCGCCCGGCAGGTGGGGTATCCGTAGCCGGCTCTGCCTGGAGGCCTCGGCAGACTATCTCCGGGTGTACGGCGCCGCGGAAGTCACGACGAAGCTGCACGACGAAGCTGAATGAAACGTAGTGAAATCTGGTGTGCTTCACTGCCAGCGCCCACTGGCTCTGGCCCTGGATTTCGGCGTCCCATTGTGGTGATCCAGTCCAACCCCTTCAATCAGAGCCGCATTGGAGCGGTCGTCGTCGCAATCGTGACTTCCAATCTCTCGTTGGCGGAGGTCCCCGGAAACGTTGAGATCGGGAAGGCGGACTCCGGATTGCCGAAGCCGTCGATCGCCAATGTCCCGCAGCTCTGTACCCTTGATCGTAATCAGCTCACCCAGCGAGTACGTGGTCTTCCTGCGGAAACCATGCACGCAGTGGAGGAAGGGCTGTGGCTTGGTCTCTGGCGAGCTGGAAGGCTCGATTCAAATCCCTGACTTGAACCGCTGCCAGGCGCAAGGGAAAACTCGAATCTCCTCAGGCGTGTACATGCGGCCGAGGAAGGCCTTTTGCCCGACATGGGCCGAAGCGTACCGATCGCACGCTGCCCGAGCTTGCGTACTTGGCTACAATTCCCTCATGGCAACCCTAAAACCACGGCACAGGACCGAAGACCGCGGCAAGCTCAAGATAGGCGATGACTGGAATGCCATCCGCATCATTGCGCTTTCCCAAAGCAATCCGCTCAAGGCCATCGCCGAGTTCGTCGAGAACAGCATCGATGCCAAGGCCACCACGATCACCATCACGCGCGGCCGCGAGCAAGGCGAGCATTACTTGTCCATCAAGGACGATGGCGAGGGCGTGCCACGCGATGAGTCGGGCAAGCCAAACTTCAAGTACGTGGCGACCCACATCGGCGATTCGATCAAACGGCGGCTGAAATCCGAAGGCGCTGGATCTGGCCTGCAGGGCGAGTTCGGAATCGGCCTGCTGTCGTTCTGGACCGTGGGTGAAACGCTGACCATGATCTCTACCGGCAGCGACCAGCGTTCCTATCAGATGACGATGAAGAAAGGAGACTCCGGATACTCGGTGATGCCGCGCCGCGTGCTTTTCTCTGAGCGTGGCACCGAGCTACGCATAACACCGCTCCTGGATGGCATCCGCGCGTTGTCGGGCGAAAAAATCCAGTGGTATCTGGCGGCGGAACTGCGCGACCGGATGCGCGATGCCGGCGTGCGGATCACCGTGATCGACAAACTGGCGCGCAAGCAGTATGAGGTCGAACCGCGGGTGTTCGAGGGCCGGCTGCTGCATCAGCTGCCGGCCGTGCGTACCGACTTCGGAGACGCCTACGTCGAGCTGTACATGAGTGCGCCGGCCGAGGAGCGGCGGGTTGCACTGACCCGCGCCGGCACCCGCGTCGTGGAGGACCTGTCGGTGTTGCCGGGTCTCGAGCAGGCACCCTGGTCCTCGCGCCACCTGCAGGGAATCCTGGACGCGCCTTTCTTGAATCTCACGCCGGGCACGCGCAGCGGAATCATCTACGATGAGCGCTACGCATCGTTGACTACGGCGTTGCAACCACTGGCAGCGCACCTGAATGAACAGATCGAGGCGCAACGCAAGGCAGAGGAAGAACAGGCCAGCCAGCAATCGCTACGCACCATCCAGCGAGCCTTTCGCGAAGCGCTGCTGGCGCTGCCACGCGAGGAATACGACTGGTTCGACATTCAGACGCGCGCGCGGCCGGAATCGACGACGGGACCCTCCATTGGCCGTGATAGCTTGCCAGTGAGCGGTGCGGAATTCGATCCGGCTGCCGTCGGCGATGATGCTCGATTCGGCGTCGTCGAGCCCGATCTGCATTCGGGCGCCCAGAAGCAGTTTTTCGACTTCGCCGGACCCCTGTTCAGTGTGGTGATCTCCCCGGCTTCGAGCACCACTTCGATCGGCGACAGGCGGCGCCTGCGTGCCTTGCCGCGTGACAAGTCCCGGCGCCGCGTCGATGCGGACCTGATGTTCGACTGGCGCATTGCCGACGGCGGCGGCCGCTTGGGTGGAACGGGAAATCAAGAAGTTGAATTCGTGGCGCCCGAGACACCCGGGCTGACCCGGGTGCAAGTCAGCGTGACCCAGCGCGCCACCGTGTGCACGGCGGAGGCGCTGCTGACCATCACGGCCAGCCTGGAGCCCGCCGTCAACAATGCGCCGGTCAATGCCCGGGGACTGCCCGGTTACACCTTCGAGCGCGCGGCCGGAGAGTTGTGGCGTTCGCGCTTCGATGTCGAGCGCAACGTCATCGTGGTCAACAACGGGCACCGCGATTTCGTGTTTGCCACGCGCAACCGTGCGCTGCAGCTGCGTTATCTGGTGCGGCTATACGTGAAGGAATTGGTGATGCGCAATTTCGCGGGCGCTTCACCGGAACACTTGCTTGAACGCATGGTGGAACTGTCGCTGTATGCCGAGGAGAAATTGAAGGCCTGACAAGACCGGGATGCGACGCCAGTTCGGTGGCACCGGCCAGTGGTTCGGCATTCAGGATCGGAATTCAGCTTCCGTCTCGCGCAGCCACTGCAGCGTCTTTATCCAGCCCTTGCGCTGGGTGGCTTCACGTTCGAACAATTTGGCGGTTTTTTCCAGCACCAACGTAAACGGCCGCCCGGTATGGCGCGTGACGTGCGTCAGCGGTAAACCGCCCTCATCGATGAACCGATGGATCTCACGGCGGCTCTGTTTCGCCAAGGGCCATTCCTTCCTGATTTGTCGCGACGCGCGCAGGAATTGCACGAAGGCGGCGTGCAAAGGTCCGGAGCCTGGCACAGGATCCCGCACCGACCAATCGTCTGCGGCGCGGACCGGTTGATCCAGCCATTCGTTCAGCATCGCGGTGCAGTGTGCATGCAGAAGGTTCAACCGCAGGCGAGGGTCCTCGCGGCCCGCCTTGCGCGAGTGGGCAGCGCGCAGTACCTCGATCGACAGTGACCAGAATCGGTTATCGTTGGCCAGCAGCTGGATTGCTTGGCGTGAGAGGTCGTCGCCACCCGCGTGGCTGCACGCCCTGACGATTCCCAGGAAGGGTCCGGCCAATGAGCGCAACTCGCGTTCGCGTTCACTTGGCAGCCGGAGATCGGTGGCCAACCTGATCTGGCTTTCAAGCCATTCCCACGAGCGATCGGCCATCACTTGGGCCAACGCCGATCCCTGATGCAGTGGCACGACGCAAAGGGCACGGCAGATTTCCGGCAGTTCATCTCTGACCCACGGTGCCTGAGCCGGATCGTAGTGGTCGTGTCGGGCAGCGGCCCAAGCGCGTAGCAACTTCCGCCACCAGGGCAATCCATACGCCGCCAGCAGCGCCAACATCGAAGACGCCGCACGGGCCTCGACCAGTGTAATGGCGAATGGTTCGAGCAATGCGGCCGCCAGTGCTGGATCGTCGAGGCGCGCGGCCGCTTTCAGGGTCGTGCCGCACAACGCGGGACTCGTTGCTTGCCAGGAGACGGCCTTCCAGAAAGGCAGCAGGCGGCGCGCCATATCCAGCGCCGCCGCGCGCCGGTCGTCCTCGAGGGCACGAGCGACCTGCCTGATCGCCCAGCGCGGCGCTGCCTTTGCGCGGATCTCGAAATCCCGCTGCCGCGGCCACAACACGATCGCGGCACGATGATACCAATGCTCCACGGTGTTGCCAGCGTTGCCGGTAAAACCTTCGTGTTCGGATTCGAACGGTTCGAACTCATTCGAGGGTATCGTGAAACACAGTTCGGAAGCCGCGATGCTGGTGGCGATCTTCCCCACCGCGCCGTCCGACCCTACCCAGTGGCGCAATTCCACGTCGGAGTCGATGAGATCGGTCAATTCATAGTCGGATGGTCCGCCGCGGCCGTCATCCTCTTCCTCTTCCTCTTCCTCGTCATCGTCGTACGCATACCATCTCCTGCCCCGCCCGTCGTAAGCGTCTTCGCAGGCCCAAGTCTCGTGGACGTCCGCGAGCGCCAACGCCATCTCGCAATCGAGCTCCAAGCCGGCTTGGCGCAATGCGTCGGCCCGTTTGGCATCCGCGCTCTTCAACAAGTCCCATCGCAGACTTTGCCGCGTATATTGGTGATCCAGCAGATACACGAGCCGGTCGGGCAAGGGACGCTGATCATCCCCTTTCCAGCGCAGCGGAGGGGGAGAAGCAAAGAAACGCTGGATACTGTTCCGCAACGCGTGCTTCGCGGGAACGCGTGCCGCCTCGGCGCCACGCTTGGCATCCAAAATGAGATTGAAGGTGAGGACCACGCGGTAACCTTTCTTCACCGGCAGCACTTCATGTACACAGTCGGCATAGAAAGCGATGAGTGTGAGCTCGCGAGCGGAGCCCGCCACCCTCAGCACCTGCTCACCGTGGCGGATCTCGATACTACCGCCGGAGAACGACGAGGGCAGGTTTACCACCAAGGTGCCGATCATTCGGTCGGACTTTTCCGAGTCGCGATGTGGCTTGAAATGTTGGCCGGGTCCATAGACCAGAAGACTGTGAACTTCCGCCCGCAACACAGCGCCTGCAGGCAAGCCCAGCGAGCGACGAATCCGCGTCAAATGCGCGGCAAGGGGTCCGCGCCAGCGGGCCTCATCGATGTCGATTCGCGTGCGGGCGATCTCCGCCGTGTCGCGCACCCTCGCGTCCAGCCGGGTTTCCTCCTGATAACCATAGCAGGCAGGCGCCGAGTGGGCGATGAGGTTGCGGGCCGTCGCCACCGTGATCGGCAAACGCAACTTGCCGACCCCGTCCACCCGGATACTCAACGCACTTGCCGCCGCATTGAAGCGGGTGGCAAAGGTCCCCGGGGATTCCATTCGGCGGAGGAGTTCGGTGATGTCGGCCAGTGCAGTCATGTCAGATGGGAGGGGGCGCCGGGAAGAATGTCGTCCCGCGACGGTTACGCAAGCGCATTCTACCTCGTTCCCATTTCGTAACTGAACCGCACACCGATCGCCGGGGCAGCTGGCGGTCGACCGACCACCGGCCGAGGCTGGCGCAATCAGTTCCGCCAGCGCAGGGTCAATGAGAGGTTGCGGCCGGGCCGTGTGTAGTAGGGCAGGAGAGGATCGTTCGCGGTTCTTCCGCGGACATCCTCCCACTCGATGCAGGCGCGGTTGGTGAGGTTGAAAACCCCGGCGTTCAGCGCAAGCCCACCCGGCAGTGCAAAGTCGATGCGCCAGTCGAGCGTCGTGCAACCGGGCGTGGCGTAGAGGTCCACGCGGCTGCGATCGACGTCGCGCTTGGCATCGGTTGCCGTGACCAGCAGCTCGCTCCCCCAGCGACCCGACACTGCATCGAAGCGTACACCGGCAACCGCGCTCGCCGGGCCGACGGAATTCAGGGGCTGGTGGAGCGAGCGGTCGACGCCGCGGGACCAGGAAGCGCCAAGGCGCGCCGACCATCCTGAAAGACGCGACAGGGACTCCGTGGCGCGCAGCACCATCGCGAACTCGGCTCCGTAGATGTGGGCCGAAGCAATGTTCCGCGACTGGAACAGGGTCGCGCCGCTTGACGGGTCGACGCCCAGATTGATGCGTGACTCGATGAAATCCCGATAGTCGTTGTAATACACGCTGCCGTCGAGCTGGACCCGGGGGTCGTGCCAGCGAAGGCCGAGTTCATATCCGTCGCTTCGCTCCGGCTTGAGATGGGGATTGGGCAGGGCGCGGTAGTTGAACTGCGGGATGTCGAACCCGATGTTCACGTCTTCCGGGGGAGGCGAGCGGAACCCGTGTGCATACTGCAAGTACGCGTTGACTGTCGGGCTCAGCCGGTAGATGGCTCCCAGCTTGGGTGCCAGGGAGACATGATCGAGCCCCACGGCCGCAGTGGCCGGATTGTCTTCCCGGTAAATGGCGTCGGCACGGGGGTGCAGACGATAGTAGTCGACTCGCATCGCCGGGATCAGGGTCCACGGAGTCGTGGCGAGTCGGACCTCGTCCTGCGCGAACGCGGCCAGCTCGAGCATGTCGCTGATCGGCATGTCCCGCATGGGCATGACCTCGCCCAGGATGGTGTTGGAGGAGGCTCCGCTGGCCAGGTTGGTCTGCAGGCCGTCACGCTGCTCGCGCAGCCGTGCATGAGACGCTTCGATGCCCATCACCAGCTCGTGCGTTGCAAGGTGGCCCGTGAAGGTGCGCACGGTGCTGGCTTCCAGTCCCAGCGCCCGGGTCCCGAGCTGGAAGCTGCGATCGATCTGCAGAGGGGGTGTCCGTGGAGGCACCGCCCGGCGCTGCTCGAAGCTGTCCTGCTGCGCCATCGTGTCCTGCCAGTAGAGGCGCCATTCGGCGTTGCCCAGCAGTGACAGCGACGGCAGTGATTGCTGAAGGGACACACGTGTCCTGTGCGAGCGATCATCTCCCTCCAATGCCGTCGTGTTCGCGAACCGGCCTGGCAGGCCGAGGAATGCGTTCACCGAGGAATCCTGCCGGATGCGTCCACCCTCGGCCGTGAACCGCAATGGGCCGCCGGCAAAGCCCGGCAGTACATATTGCAGCAGGGCGGAATGGGAGCGCCCGTCGCGCGGGTCGGGACGCACATTGGCCGCCGTGTCGAGTGCATGACTGGTTCTCTGGACGAAGCCCAGGAGCAGTTCCCCGCTCCCGATGGTGCCTGCTCCCAGGATCGCCTCATGCCGTCCCTGATCGGTGCCCTGGTATCCCGCCTCGGCGCGCATGGCCACCGGCCCGGATGCCCCGTCCAGCAGGGTGGACGGGCGCAGGGTCTGCATCGTGATCACCCCGCCCAGGGCATCGCTCCCGTGGAGCGAGGACGCGGGCCCGCGCAGGATTTCCATCCGCTCGAGGAATGCGGGGTCGATGAAGTTTCGCCCGGAGTTCGAGTAGCTGCCGATGGCAAAGCCGTTGGCCACGGGTACGCCATCGATCTCCACCCGTACCCGGTTGCCGCCCACGCCGCGCACCGAGAACGTATCGAGCCCGAAGCGAAAAGGGTCGTTGCGCACGGCGATGCCCGGCAGGTAGCGCACCAATTGCTTGACATCACCTGCCAGTTCGCGCCGGATTTCAGCCGAATCGACCACGGTGACCGCCGCGGCCACGCGCATCACGGGTGTGGGGCGCAGCGCATAGACGGTCACAGTTTCCAGATCGGGATCAGGACTGGCGGCGCGGCCGGGCAGGGCAGACACGGACAGCGCAAGCATCAGCAGGGTGAGTCGGCATGTGTGCCCCGCACTACACTCGTGCGGCTGGAACAAGACTGGGAGGTCCATCACCGCCATCGTATGAAGTGCCTTCCCGGCATGAAATACGTGAATATCCCGGTCAGCGCGGACACTGACGGCTGGATCGCAGTGACGTGGCACCTACATGGACTCTCGCGGTTTCGCAAGTCGCGCTTTTACTGATTGAGCCTTGCCATGAAGACTGATCCAATGAATCCGGGCCCGTAGCGCCTCCAGCCGGCGCGGCCCCAGGCGACAATTCACGCTCAGCTGCTGATCGCAGCGACCCGACACCCGCTCCAGGACCTTGCCCATGATCACCCCTGCTCCGGATTCATCGACTCCGACATTGCCGCGGCTGCACATTCGAGGCCGCAGTGTGCTGCCCGTGGTTCAGGGCGGTATGGGGGTCGGCATCTCGGCTCACAGGCTCGCCGGTACCGTCGCCTCGCACGGTGCGGTGGGCACGCTTTCCAGTGTCGATCTCAGGCGCCATCACCCGGATCTCATGGCCGCAACGGCTCGCTGTCTCGACAAGGCGGCCATCGATGCGGCCAACCTCACGGCCCTGGACCGTGAGGTTGTCGCGGCCCGGGAACTGGCCTCGGGGAACGGCCTGATCGCCGTCAACGTGATGCGGGCGGTCTCGGAGTATGCACCTTATGTGCGGCGGGCCTGTGAAAGCGGGGCCGATGCCATCGTCGTGGGCGCTGGCCTGCCGCTGGACCTGCCGGAGCTTGCAAACGATTACCCGCGGGTTGCGCTGATCCCGATCCTGTCGGATGTTCGTGGTGTCTCCGTGGTGATGAAGAAATGGATGCGCAAGGGGCGCCTGCCGGATGCGATCGTCATCGAGCATCCGCGCTATGCCGGCGGACATCTGGGTGCCGCGACCATCGAAGATCTCGCGAATCCCCGCTTCGATTTCGAGGGTGTGATCGAGGGTCTGTCCGCGCTTTACCGGGAGCTTGGCATCGAGCGGGAGGCGATCCCGGTCATAGTCGCGGGGGGAATCAACTCGCACGAGAAAGTCCGGCACCTGATCGGACTGGGCGCGAATGGTGTCCAGGTCGGAACGCCGTTCGCAGTGACCCAGGAGTGCGATGCCCACCCGAATTTCAAGAAGGTGCTCGCCGAGGCAAGACCCGAGGACATCGTCACCTTCATGAGTGTGGCCGGTCTTCCGGCCCGAGCGGTGAGGACGCCGTGGCTGGATACTTACCTCAAGCGGCTGGAGCGGGCCAAGGCGCATGCCGTCAAGCGAGCCCGCTGCATCATGGCGTTCGACTGTCTCGTGACCTGCGGGTTGCGCGATGGCCTGGCGAAGTTCGGACAGTTCTGCATCGACAACCATCTTGCCGCCGCACTCCGTGGGGATATCAAGAAGGGCTTGTTCTTCCGCGGTTCCGAGCCCGTGCCGTTTGGCAGCGCGATCCGGTCGGTCGGCGAGCTCCTGCAGTACCTGATGACCGGCACGATGCCCGAGACAGTCCAGCGGCCTGCCTGATCTGCCGATGGGTGTCGTATACTGACCCTGCTCGTCCAGAGCGTCATCGGGAGAACACGCCATGAATTTCGGCGAAGCGATCCAGACCTGTTTTCGCAAGTACGCGGATTTCAACGGCACGGCGACCCGCCCCGAATTCTGGTGGTGGGTGCTGTTCTGCTTTCTCGGCAACCTCATCCTTGCTTCCGTGATGTTCAGGCTGGGAAACCTCTTTGCACTCGCGACCCTGCTGCCATCCCTGGCTGTCGGGGCGCGCCGGTTGCACGACACTGATCGAAGTGGCTGGCTGCAGCTGCTGGGCCTGATTCCGGTGATCGGCTGGATCCTGCTCATCATCTGGTGTGCAGAGCCCGGCAAGCCGAACCGGTATTCGGGAAGCCCTGCCGCCTGACATCAAGTCGTCCGGTCTCCTGGCGGGTCCGGCAATTACGGCGCGAGGTGCCACCGGTGCAGGCAGTCTCAGGCGCGCGCAATCACATCACGCCGCTCGTCCTGTACGAGGGCGATCACCTGAATCGTGCCTTTGCCCGCCTGGGGTGGGGTGCCCGCAAGCCTTCGCATCTTTGTCTGCGCATGCTGCTGGTGTTCGCCATTACCTGGCTTCCAATGGCGATCATCGCGGTCACCGAAGGCCTGTACCGGCCGCCATTGCCGGCCAACTTCTTCGCCGATTTTGCGGCCTATGCGCAGTTCTTCGTCGGATTGCCGTTGTTCATCGTCGCCGAAGCGGTGGTCATCCGCACCACGAGCGATGCGGGCATGGAAATGGCAGGCTCGGGTATCCTGCGTCATCCAGGCAAGCTCGATGCTCTTGATGGCCTGCACCGCCGTGTTGCCCGGCTGCGCGATGCCTGGTGGATCGAACTCATCTGCGTGCTGATGGCGTTCCAGTTGTCGGGCTGGATTCTCGGGGTCGAACTGCTGCGTCATGGACCTGTAGAGACCTGGCACACCCGTTGGCTGGATTCCAGCACGCGAATCGTCACCTGGACGGGCGCATGGGCTTTCTTCGTCGCTCTGCCCGTGCTGAATTACTGGTGGTTGCGACATGTGGCGCGTACCCTGATCTGGACCTGGTACCTGTACCGGGTCTCGCGCCTGAAACTGGACCTGCTCGCAACTCATCCGGATCGAACCGGCGGAATCGGCTTCATCAGCGATGTGCAGGCACACTTTGCCTGGACGATTTTTGCCTATGGCCTCACCAATGTGGCCGCGCCGGTGGGTTACCAGATCGCCGTGCTGCGACTCGACCCTTTCGTGCTTACGGTCTGGGCGCCCATGTTTGGCTTTGCCATCGGTGCACCCGCCCTGTTCCTGGGGCCCTTGTTCCTGTTCACCCACCAGCTCGCCGTCACCCGGATGATCGCCCGGCGCCACTACCGGCGCCTGCTGCTGAGCGAGACGCGCCGGATGGAAAGTCGTGCGCTTCCGCTGCAGGAGCGGCGGCGCATTCCTCCACAGGCCGCCGATGTTGCGGCAGTCAACCAGCTGGCACAGATCTACCAGCGCGTGGCCGACATGCGGGTGGTGCCGTTTGATTTTCGCTCCCTGGTGCAGCTGCTCAGCTCCAGTTTCGGCTCGGTGGCTACGGTGCTGCCCCTCATGCACGCCGAGGGCAACTTCAGCCGCTTCCTGGCAGCGCTGGGAAATCTGCTCGGGCGCCTGCCCTTCGCCCACTGATCGAAGCGGCAGGATGTGCGCATGACGCGTATGATCCGCGCATGGCAAGACTGCTGTTCGTGGATTTCGAGAATGTTCCCAAGGTGGATCTGTCGGCCCTGCCGGCCGATGTGGTCGTGCCGTTCTTCTTCGGCGCTTCCCAACGCTCCGTGCCGACCGCCTTCCTCAAGGATGCGCTGAAGCTGGGCTCGCGCTTCGTACCCATCGACATCGAGGGTCAGGGCAAGAATGCGCTGGACTTCCATATCGCGTTCTATCTCGGGGAGTACCTGAGGGCCGAGCCGGCAGCCGAGTGCGTCATCCTGTCGCGCGACAAGGGCTTCGATCCGCTCGTGCGGCATCTGGCCGGGCGCGGGTTCAAGGTCCGCCGGGTGGGTGTCATCGGGGACGCGTACGGCGGTGCTGCGCCGGCGGCGACAACGGCGACGGCTGCGGCCGGGCGAAGCCGCACACCCCGAACGCGCCGGTCGCAGCGCGCACCGGCGGTTGCGGCCACGGCCGCAGCCAGGCCTGCAAAGGAGGCGAATGTTCCGGCGCTCACGGCAGCGGTAGAAACTGCGACCGATCTCGAACGCGCCCGGGCCCAGTTGCGCCGAATGCCGGCACGCAACCTGCCACGTCGCCGGCCGAGGCTCGCAGCCATGCTGGATTCATACTTTGCACAGAAGCTCGATGCGAAGGCGATCGAAACGCTCATCGACGCCTTGATCGCCGATGGCGTGGTGCAAGAGGCGGGTGGGGCCTTGTCGTATCCGAAGGGTTGACCGACATGCCCAAGCCTCCTGCGCTGCTCGAGCTGCGTTCGATCGACCATGTCCCGGATGACGAGCGCCACGGCGGGCTGTTCAGCCAGTTCACGCTCTGGATGGCCGCCAACCTGCAAGTCACGGCCATCGTCACCGGTGCGCTCGCCGTGGTGTTCGGCGGCGATGTCGTGTGGTCATGGGTCGGTTTGCTCCTCGGCCAGATCCTGGGAGGAACGGTCATGGCCCTGCACGCCGCGCAGGGGCCGCAACTCGGCCTGCCGCAGATGATCTCCAGCCGCGTTCAGTTCGGGGTGTACGGCGCCATCATCCCCATCGTCGCAGTGTGTCTGATGTACGTCGGCTTCTCGGCCAGCGGCAGTGTGCTTGCAGGACAGGCGCTGAGTCATTTGCTGAAGGTCGGGGAAAGCACCGGGATCCTGCTGTTCGGCGTCGTCATCGTCGCGGTGACGTTGTTCGGCTATCGCGTCATCCACGGGCTGGGCCGCGTGGCATCCGTGGTCGGTGTGGCGGCGTTCGCTTACCTGTTCGCCAGGCTCCTGGGCAGCGGAGAAGTTGCTGTCCTGCTCGCCAACCGGCATTTCGACTGGAGCCGCTTCCTGCTCGCCATGTCGCTGTCCGCCTCCTGGCAGATCGCGTACGGCCCCTATGTGGCGGACTATTCCCGCTACCTGCCTCGCAGCACATCCTCCGTGCGCGTTTTCGCGGCCGTGGGGCTTGGATCGGTGCTGGGATCGCAGATCGCAATGACCTTCGGTGTCTGCGCAGCCGCCCTGGCCGGATCGGCATTCGAACATCACGAGGTCGAGTTCATCGTGAGCCTGGGCGGCACCGGCGCGGTGGCAGCGCTCCTGTACTTCGCCATCGCCTTCGGCAAGGTGACGGTCACCTCACTCAATGCCTATGGCAGTTTCATGTCGATGGCGACGGTGCTGACCGGTGTACGACGGGGCTTGCGATTCACCACGCGTGACCGCCTGCTGTTCGTGTTCGGCATGGTCACGGTCTCCCTGTTGCTGGCGCTGCTGGGACGGCACTCGTTCCTGAAGTCCTTCGAGGCCTTCATCCTGTGCCTGCTGACGGTATTCACACCCTGGAGCGCGATCAATCTGGTGGACTACTACTGCTTCACCCGTTCGCGCTACGACATCCCGGCGCTGGCGGATCCGGACGGCCGATATGGCCGCTGGAACATGACGGGCGTCATCATCTATCTCGTCGGTGTCGTGGTGCAGGTGCCGTTTCTGGCGACTTCGTTCTACACGGGACCCTGGGTGGCGCGCCTGGGCGGAGTGGATTACTCATGGATCGTGGGGCTGGCGGTGCCGGGTATCCTGTATTTCGTGTTCGGGCGCGCATCGGCCCGGAGGGCCCCGGACCGGATGGTGCTGCCGGAGACGCTGTAGGGAATCTGCCTGGATCTGATGGCCAAGCATAAGGCGCCGGGCTTGACCGCGGAGGTCTGGATCCAGCCGATTCGAAATTTCAGCGAATCTGGGTAAATCATGCCCTGAAAACAGGGAGACCAGGGATGGAAAAAGGGCTGAATCTTCTGCCCGTAATCGGATTTCTCCTCCTTTCCGCATGCGGCGGAGGATCCGAAGGCAATTCTGTGACGTTGCTTGCGCCTCAGGCCAGGCTGTCGCTGGATTCCCCGAGTGTGCAATTCACGACGGGTTCCTCAAGCGAGGCGCCGGCACCGGTGCAGATCCAGTTCTCTGTGGTGGATGCTCCGGGAAGCGCCCTTCCATACAAGGTCACGTTTTCCGGCGCAGCAGTGAAGAGTGCTGCCCTGACATGGTCGTCACCGTCTGAAGGGACGATTTCCGTCCAGTTGCCCGACCCGGTATCGATTGGCAAAGGTACCTACACTGGAGTCGTCCATTTGACGGTATGCAACGATATCGGGTGCACCCAATCCATCAAGGGAAGCCCGGTGGACATCCCGGTAACCTACATCATCGCAGACGCGACGTTCTCATTTAATGAACCCGGTTGGCGATATCGTGCGACCACTGCCGACACTGCGCAGCAAAGCGTGAGCTTCTCCCTTTACCTCCAGCAGATTCCACAAACAGGGCTGTACATCATCCTGCCCAAAGCCCTCAATGGTTTCATCACGGGAGCGAATCATCGAACCATCGACGACAGCAGCGGTGGTGTGACGTTGTATATTGACCTGACTATTGCCAGCCCTTCCAGCATGGGTTCCGGTCGCTTCAGCCAGAATCTGACCATCGAGATCTGTTATGACGCCGAATGCAGCCGTCAGTTGGCGGGAAGCCCCATAACGCAGCCGCTTGCCTACAGTGTTTTCCTGACACCGGGCCAGGAATACACGATCGTTGACGCTGATTTGCCGGGTACGACGGATCTGGCATTCGATACCTCAAACCAGAAGATCTACACGGTAGCGCTCAACAATAACTACACTGCAAACACGGGTGCTGTCGCGCAGATTGACCCCCACAGCGGGGCAGTCGAGTCGACGCGTGCCTTGAGCGAAGATCTCTCACGGATCGCAATATCCAGCGACAATCAGTATGCGTACGCGGCAAGTTCGAGCCTCCCGGTCATTCACCGACTGCGTCTCCCGTCGCTTCTGCCCGATTCGGACATTGCACTTGGTTCCTACGGTGATCCCTCTACCGGAGGGGGTGCGAACATTACGGGGGACATGCTGGTCGAACCTGGCGCTCCAACAGTGCTTGCGGTGTCGTTGGCGCACGATGCAAGCAGTGTCCAGTCGGCTGGAACCTTTGTGTTCGATGATGCGTTACCGAGGATGAAATCGCTTGAGCCTGCAGGGAATTTCCAGCAAGCGGACTCACTGGCGTGGGGTGACTCCCCGGAGTCATTGTTCGCATTCCGATATTCGCCGCAAGCACCCGTGCTGGCGCAGATCGATCTGCTGACAATCGATGCCGCCGGACTGTCCGTTAGCGCATCGTATCCGGTAGATATCGTTGAGGACCCCGTTGGCCGCATCGCATATGCCGCAGGGCGGATTTTCGATCTGGCAGGATACGTTCGTGACGCGTCGACTGGCGCTGTCATGGGCAGGATCGATATTCCAGTGGACGAGCAGGTAATTGCAATGGTGCCCGATCCATTGCACGGGCGAATATTCTTTCTTGCCCATTACAGCTTTGAACCGAACCAGCACCTGCTTTGCTATGACATTACAACACTGGCCATGCAGTCTATTGCCGACCTTGGGTTTGATGCATACGATGGCCAGAGGGTGACAAGACACATGATTACGTGGGGCAGCACCGGTGTTGCATTCAACAGCAATGGGTTGAGGATATTGGAAGGTACGTTTTCGGCATCTCCACAACCAGTTGGAGCAATGCGATCCAGGCTTGGGGCGGAGTCGGGCTTGATTCGTGTTCATTGATCCGGGCTGCATGGTTTGCCTTGATGTATCCATGGGCAATGATCCAGCGATCTGATCGGGCCCCCGCTGCGAAAGCCGCTGCCACGCATTATGCTCCCTCCCGGATGAAACTCTCGCTCGAGCGGCTGCGCCGCTACGCCATTGCCCGTTCACTATTCCGGCCCACCACTCTCGGGCGTGCCCTCGCGCGGTTGGGCTTCGTGCAGGCCGATCCGATCCGCGCGCCGGCAAGGGCGCAGGACCTGGTGCTGCGCCACCGGGTGGTCGGCTACGTCGCGGGTGATCTGGAGCGTCGATATCCGCGGTTGCCCATCGAGGAGGATTTCTTCGTCAACTACGGTTTCCTGTTGCGGGACTTCCACTGTCTGATGCACCCGCGCGTGCCGCGCACGCGCTGGTCGGCCTCGCGGCTGCGCAAGGCGCAGGAAGTGCTGGAATTCGTACGCGAGCGTGGGGTCGTGCATCCGCGGGAAGTGGATGCGCACTTCGCGCATGGCAAGGTCACCAACTGGTTCGGCGGTTCCTCGAATGCGACGACGCAATTGCTCGACCAGATGCACTTTCGCGGCTTGCTGCGGATCGCGCGGCGGGAAAACGGCATCCGGATGTACGCCGTGAGGGATGCTGAAGCGGCGCGTGCCGCGGCAGGCTCACCCGCGGCGCGCTTCGATGCACTCATCGATCTGGTGGTGAACAAGTATGCGCCGTTGCCAGCCCCGTCCCTTGGCAAACTCCTGAGCCATCTGTGCGTCGGAACTCCGCAGTGGCGCCGACACCGCGCGGCCGCACTCTCGCGCGCCAGGGGGCGCCTTGCCTGCGGGCGCATCGAAGGCCAGGACTGGTACTGGCCGGCAGACGAGTCGCCGGCATCACGACGGTGGCGGCCGGATGACCAGGTACGCCTGCTGGCGCCTTTCGATCCGGTGGTCTGGGATCGATTGCGTTTCCAGCGGTTCTGGGAGTGGGAATACCGCTTCGAAGCGTATACGCCGGCCCACAGGCGCAGGCTCGGTTATTACGCCATGCCACTGCTGTGGCGGGATCAGGTGATCGGCTGGGGGAATCTGTCGGTGGCAGATGGGCAGCTTCGCGCAGGGTTCGGTTATGTCGCTGGGTCTGCACCACATGAGTCCGGCTTTCAGGAGGGGCTCGAGGCGGAACTGCAGCGGATGGGGCGGTTTCTGCAGTTGGCGCAGTCTGCAGCGGGCCGATCGGCCTCGGCGGATCTGGCAGCACCTCGTGCATTCGTGGCATCCTGAGGCAAGAGCGCTCCATGACGGGGGAGATTCCATGAACCGGCGAATCCTTCATTCCACCTGCTGCCTGCTGACACTGATCTGCGCCGCGGGCCTGGCCGAGGCAGGCGGCCGCGCCATACAGCCGGAGGATTTCCTGCGATTTGCAACCGTCGCTGGTCCGCAGGTCTCGCCCGATGGCAAGTGGGTTGCCTATACGCTGACCACCGTGGATCGCGACAAGGACGAGGCCCGGACCGGTGTGTGGCTGGTGAGTTGGGATGGCAAGCAGCAGATGCAACTGGCGCGCGATCTGAAGGACGCAGACTCGCCGCGCTTCAGTCCCGATGGCCGCTTCGTCGCCTTCCTGGCGACGCCGGCGGGTGGCCAGCACACACAGGTCATGCTGCTCGATCGCAATGGCGGGGAGCCGCGTGCACTGACTTCAGTCAACGACAGCATCAACAGCATTGCCTGGTCGCCCGATGGCAAACGCCTGCTGCTGGTCCAGCACGGTGGCATGGCGGATGAGGAGGGAGCGAAAGACGCGACTCCCCGGCCGATCGTCATCGATGCCATGCATTTCAAGCAGGACATCACTGGCTACATTCCCGCGGACGCGTGGAAGCGTCTGTTCCTGCTGGATGTGGAATCGGGGAAACTCGAACCGCTCACCTCGCTCCGGGATGGCATCGCAGATTATCCGGCCTTCTCGCCGGATGGCAGTCGCATTGCATACGTCCGGACGCGCCACTTCGGCCCCGACGAGGACGGGCGCGAAGATGTCGTGCTGATAGATGCGGCCGCAGGATCATCGCCACAGGTGCTTGCGCGGGTCTACTCGCCCAACGCGCAACATCTGTCGTGGAGCCCGGACGGGAAGGACCTTGCCTATATGGAAGGTCTGGAGCCCCGGCTCGGCGCCTATGTCTCGGATCGGCTGTTCGTCCGGCCGGTAGCGGGCGGCGAGGCGCATCTGGTGGCGCCGGCGCTGGATCGCGGCATCCTCGATTATGCCTGGGAACGGGGCGGCCGCAGCTTCATCGGCATCGTCGAGGATGACACGGTCAGTTATCCGGTGCGCATCGATCTGCGTTCGGGCAAGGTGGAAAGGCTGGTCAACGGCAAGTTCGCCACGTTCGAGATGAGTTCGACCGGACGCCAGAGCGCATTCGTGGTCTCGGATGACCACACCGCCGGCGAGGTGCAGGTGCTCGACGGCTCCGTGCTGCGCCGGTTGACCCACCACGGCGATGCGCTGCTGTCGGATCTGGCACTCGGTCCTGTGGAAGACATCAGCTTCAGGAGCAGCGACGGCACGGAAGTCCACGGGCTGCTGGTCAAGCCGGCCGACTACGTCGAGGGCAGGAAGATCCCGACGATCCTGTGGATCCATGGCGGTCCCTACGGTCACGATGAGCATGCGCTTCCGCTGGATGGCTACCCGTTGCAGTTCGAACGGCAGTTCCTGGCCTCGCAGGGTTATGCGGTGCTGGCGATCAACTATCGCGGCAGCGGCGCCCGGGGCGCGAAATTCCAGCAGGCCATCGCGGCGGACTGGTGTCACCTGGAAGTCGAGGACCTGCGCGCCGCGGTGGACTATGCCATCTCCCGGGGCATCGCCGATCCGGATCGCCTGGGCATCGGCGGCTGGAGCTACGGAGGCATCCTGACCGACTGTACCATCGCGAGCGACACGCGCTTCAAGGCTGCAGTGAGCGGCGCGGGCAGCTCGAACCAGCTATCCATGTTCGGAAGCGATCAATACGCCGCGCAGTATCTCGCCGAACTGGGTGGGCCCTGGCAGAACCTGGAATCCTGGCTGAAGGTAAGCTACGCCTTTTTTCATGCGGACCGCATCAGGACACCGACCCTGTTCCTGGGCGGGGAGAAGGATTTCAACGTCCCGATCGCCGGTGGCGAGCAGATGTACCAGGCGCTGCGCGCATTGGGAGTCCCGACGAAGCTGGTGGTGTATCCGGGGCAATACCACATCTTCACCCGGCCCAGCTACATCGTGGATCGGGCTCACCGGGTTCGCGACTGGTATGCGACCTACCTGAAACGGGAGCCCTGAGTCCGCAGGGGCGTGCAAGGGTCGTCGGCTGGCGCGACGGGCTCCGTGCATGTCATGCTGATGGAACATGTTCGACATCTCACCGGCCGACTCCGATGCGAAGTACCAGTTCATCCGCGAACTGGTGGCCGAGCACATCGCCTGGGATACGGCCGAGGCGCAGCACGCCGGTCTCAGTGCCCAGGAAATCATGGATTTCCATTTCGCCTCGGAAGACATGCAGTTTCCTGGCGAATTCGCACCGCCGCGAGGGTGCATGCTGCTGGCCACCTCTGGAGGCGCTGCGGCCGGCTGTGGGGGATTTCGGCCCCTGACGCCGCAGGTGGCCGAACTGAAGCTGATATTCGTACGTCCGGAATTTCGCGGGCATGGCCTGGGTGGGCACATCGTACGGGAGTTGCTGGGGCGGGCAAGGCAGGCCGGCTACGGTACCGTGCGGCTCGAAGCCACCACATTCATGACCTCGGCCATCGCCATGTATGAGTCCATGGGCTTCGAGCGCTGCCTGCCGTGGCACGGAATTCCGGAGAGCTTCCGGCCGATGACCCTGTTCATGGAAAAGCATCTCGACTGATCTTCGCGCGCGTCAGCAACCCCACCGACAACCGACAACAAAGGTGAGCGATGGCAACCAGAAATGAATCGGCATCGGCGCACACACTGGTGCGGAGCCTCGGCTTCGTCCCGCTGACCGCCATGCTGGTGTCAGGCGTGATCGGTGCGGGAGTGTTCCTCAAGGCCCGCGCCATGACCTGCAACGTGGGTACGCCGGGTCTGGTACTGCTGGCCTACGCGTTGGGAGGCCTGCTGACGCTATGCGGTGCGCTGACCTTCGCCGAGATGGGCGCGATGCTGCCTCGCGCGGGCGGGCAGTACAACTACATCGGTGCCGCGTTCGGACGATCGTGGGCATTTCTCTACGGCTGGATGGAGACCATTCTGGATGGCGCTGGCAGCATGGCTGCCGTTGCCATGGTCGTGATCATTTTCATGAACGATCTGCTGGGAGGCGCGCTGTCCACCGTGCACGTGCAATGGCTGGCAGTGGGCGTGATTGTGGCCGTGTCGCTCCTGACGCTGGCATCCATCCATGCCAACGGGATGGTGGCCGCCGGCGTCTCGGCGCTCAAGGTGCTGCTGGTTGCAGGGGTGGGCGTCGCGGGATTCCTGCTCAGTCATGGATCCGCGGTCCATTTTTCACAATCCGGGGCCGCCGGCCTGTGCGAGGGCGTGCCGCCCGGTGCGCGTCTTGGCCTCGCAGGCTTTGGCGCCGCCGTGATCGGTGCCTTGTGGAGCTACAACGGCTGGCAGATGCTGCTGTCGGTCGCTGAGGAAGTTCGCGATCCGGGCCGGACCATTCCGCGTGCCCTGATCAGCGGCATTCTCGTGCTCATCGTGCTCTATCTGTTCGTCACCGCGGGCTACTACTTCGCACTGGATCCGCTCGCCATTGCCAATGTCAGGGAATCGGGATCGGTGGCCGGCGCGGTGATGGTCAGGGCTCTGGGTGAGTCCGGTGCCGCAGTGGTCTCGGCCGGCATGATGTTGTCCACCCTTGGCTGCCTTCACATCATGGACATTCTCGCTTCGCGTGTACCGTTTGCAATGGCGCGCGACGGGCTTCTGCCGGCGCCGCTGGCCAGGGTATCGCCGCGAACGCGCTCGCCGGTCGGAGCCATCGTCCTGGTGGGCGTCTGCGCCAGCCTGTTCGCGTTCTCCGGCACATTCGATGTGATCACCGACATGATCGTGTTCGTGCTGTTGTTCTTTAACAGCCTGTCGGTGGCCGCGGTGTTTGTGCTCAGGCGCGTGTTGCCCGATGCACCGCGGCCTTACCGCGTCTGGGGCTACCCCTTCACTCCAGCGCTTTTCCTGGTGACGGCCGCGGCCCTCATGATCAACACGTTGTTCGCCATGCCAGTCCGGGCGCTCGCCGGCATTGGCATCGTGGCACTCGGCCTGCCTGTCTACGCATGGTATGCACGCGGCCGGCCGAAAATGCGCGCGGACGACTGGCTGGAACAATCACCGTGATGACCTGGGATCTGCCGTCTCCACACATCACCCGGCTCGTGGTCGGGCCTGCGGACATCGATGCCTACAACCATGTGAACAATGTCGTGTACGTGGGCTGGTTCGACCGCACGGCCTGGGAGCACTCGGCGGTCCTGGGTCTGCCGATCGAAGCCTGCCTGAAAATGGATCGTGGCATGGCAGTGATGCGCAGCTTGATCAGTTACCTGCGGCCTGCCTTGCTGGGTGATGCTGTGCAGGTGGGCACCTGGCTCCTCCCGGGGGATGGGCGCCTGCGCGTGGCGCGCCGTTTCCAGGTCTGCCGCGAAACCGACGGTGCGGTGCTTGCGCGCGCGCAGATCGAGTACGTCTGCATCGAGCTTTCCAGCGGCCGGCCGACCCGCTGGCCGCCGGAATTCCGCGAGCGCTATGCGCCATCGAGCGAGGTGTGTGCCCGGCTCGCTGCGCTCGATCCAGTCTGACCTGTACGGGCCGAGCCGATCGGGGAGTGCATGCGATATCATGCGCGACCTGCGGCAAGGACCGCGAAAAAGGAGTTCAGGTGCACACGTTCACGTCACGTCTGGCAATCCTGATCGGCGTTGCGGGTCTTGCGAACTTCGCGCAGGGAGCGGCGGAGTTCACTTCGCTCCTGCCTCGTGATGTGGTGCCGCTCCACTACGACCTGACCTTGCGCCCGGATGCTGCCGCGCTGCGTTTTACGGGACGGGTCGAGATCGCGATCGAGGTCGAAAAGCCTGCGCGCAAGATCACGCTGAATTCGCTCGATCTGGACCTCAGGAGTGCCCGGGTCGATTCGCAACCGGCGAAGATCCGCATCGATCACGGGGCCCAGACGGCCACCTTCATGCTGGCGAGACCGCTCAAGCGTGGGACGCATCGTCTGACGATCGAATACACGGGCCCGATCCTGACCCAGCCTTCAGGGCTGTTTGCCCTGGATTACACGCAGGCCGGCGCGGCCCGGCGCGCCCTGTACACCCAGTTCGAACCCACGGACGCGCGGCGGATGTTTCCGGGTTGGGATGAGCCGGCTTACAAGGCGACGTTCTCGCTTGAACTGGATGTGCGTGAGTCCGACGGAATGGCCATCAGCAACATGCCGGTTGCCAGTCGGGAACCCCGGTCCGGGGGGCGAGTGCGGGTGCGTTTCGAGCAGACGCCCAGGATGTCCACCTACCTGCTGTTCTTCGCGTTGGGGGATTTCGAGCGCACCGTGGTGCAGGCAGCAGGCACGCAGATCGGGATCGTGACCCGTCGGGGGGATGCATCGAAAGGGCAATTTGCCCTGTCCGCCGCGACAGACGTCCTGAGCTGGTACAACGATTATTTCGGCGTGAAGTATCCGCTGCCCAAGCTCGACCTGATTGCGGCACCCGGCCAGAGCCAGTTCTTCGGCGCCATGGAAAACTGGGGTGCCATATTCTACTTCGATCGCGTGCTGCTGCTGGATCCGTCATTCTCCAGCGCAGACGATCGCCGCCGGGTATTCGAGGTGGTGGCGCACGAGGTCGCGCATCAGTGGTTCGGGGACCTGGTCACCATGGGCTGGTGGGATGACCTGTGGTTGAACGAGGGCTTCGCGAGCTGGATGGCCGATCGGGTGACTGCGCAATTGCATCCGGAGTGGAATCAGGCGCTGGCGGAGGTCGATTCGCGCGAGTCGGCCATCCGGCTGGATGCGCTGGCCAGCACGCACCCCGTGGTCCAGCACATCCTGTCTCCCGATGAGCTGAACCAGGCCTTCGATTCGATCACGTATTCGAAAGGGTCGGCTGTCTTGCGGATGCTGGAGAGTTTCGTGGGCGCGGATGCCTGGCGCGAGGGCGTGCGCCGGTACATCGCGGCGCACGCGCTGGGGAACACCCGCAATGATGACCTGTGGACGGCTGTGGAATCCGCTGCGGGAAAACCCGTGAGCCGCATTGCCCATGATTTCACGCTGCAGCCGGGAGTGCCTCTGATCCGGGTGGAGCAGGTGCGCTGTGAGCAGGGGCATTCCGTGGCGGAATTGTCGCAGGGCGAATTTCAGGCGGACCGCATCGTTGACAAGCCCCGCAGCTGGCAGGTCCCGGTGATTCTCGGAACGAAGGCGCAGTCGATGACAGTGCTGGTGATGGGGCGCGGGGTTGCGAGTGTTTCGGGGTGCGAACCCGTGGTGGTGAACCGGGGGCAGGCGGGATATTTTCGCACCCTGTACGCGCCGGCTGTGTTTGACGTGCTGGCTCGCTACTACGCTGATCTGGATGCGGTCGATCAGCTCGGCCTGTTATCCGATGCCTGGGCGTTGGGCCTGACGGGCCAACAGCCCGCGGCGGATGCGCTGAACCTGATCCGGGGCATGAGCCTCGATGCTGCGCCGGAACTGTGGCAGCGTGCGGCCGGCATCATCGACTTCATCGGCAACCTGTGCGGCGAAAATATTCGCACGAGAGCTGTCGTGGCCCGCTTCGCTGGTGCACGGCTCGGTGCCAAGCTGGCGCAGCTCGGCTGGTCGGGCCCGCAGGGCGAGCCCGACAATGTGTCCAGCCTGCGCAATACCCTGCTCGAGGTGCTCGGCGATCTGGGCGATCCGCAGGTGGTGGCCGAGGCACGGACGCGTTTCACGAATGAAGACAAAGTGCCGATTCCGGCGGCCCAGCGGCAGGCCATCCTCGGTGTGGTCGCCGTCAATGCGGATCCGGCCACCTGGGAGAAGATGCATGCGATGGCCAGGGCCGAAACCGAACCTCTGGTGCGCCGGCAACGCTATCAGTGGCTGGGAGAAGTCAACGAGCCTGTGCTGGCGCAACGGGCGCTGGATCTGGCGCTGAGCGGCGAACCTTCCCAGACCGACGCGGCCGGCATGATCTCGGCGGTCGCCTACCGTCACCCTCGGCTGGCATTCGAGTTTGCAGCGGCCCATGCCACCGCAGTTCGCTCCAGGGTCGATGCGTCCATGAGGGACAGCTACATCGTGGGGCTCGCCCGGCGCGCCGGCGATGCGGCGATCATCCCGCTCCTGGAGCAATGGGCGAAGGCCAACATGCCCGACACCGCCCGTCGTGCACTGGACACCGCGGTTGCGGAAATCAGCCATCGGGCGGGGCTGCGCCTGAAACGCCTGCCTGATATCATTGCCTGGCTTGAACAGCACGACTGAAACGTTTCCGCTCTCCGGGGATCTGATCCGCGACTTCCAGCGGGACGGTGCGGTCTGCGTGCGTGGCCTGTTCAGTGCGGCACAGATCGAGCAATTGCGCGAAGGGATCGACGCCAACCTCGCGCAGCCCAGCCCGCGTGCCAAGGTCGCGAGCCGCGCGGATGACCCGGGCCAGTTCATCGAGGATTTCTGCAACTGGCAGGAAAACGGGCAGTACCGGCGCTTCATATTCGAATCGCCCCTGGCGTCGGTAGCCGGCCGTCTGATGCGCAGCCACAGCGCGCGGCTCTACCACGATCACATGCTGACCAAGGAGTCCGGCACGCGCCAGCGCACGCCCTGGCATCAGGATCAGCCCTACTACAACATCGAAGGACGGCAGAACTGCAGCTTCTGGATTCCGGTGGATCCGGTGACACGGGAGTCGACGCTGGAGTTCGTGGCAGGCTCCCATCTGGGGCCCTGGCTCATGCCGCGTTCCTTCATGGATTCCCAGGCCCGCTGGTTCCCGGAAGGCACGCTCGCCGACCTGCCGGATGTTGAAGCACAGCGCGAGCGGTACCGGATTCTCGGCTGGGCACTCGAACCGGGCGATGCCGTATGTTTCCACATGCTCACGCTCCATGCCTCGGCTGGCGTGAGCGGTGGACGGCGCCGGCGGGTGTTTTCGGTGCGGTTTCTGGGCGATGACATCACGCATGCGCCACGCCGCTGGAAAACCTCACCGGAGTTCCCCGGACTCGTGGACGAACTGCCGCCGGGCGCGGCGATGCAGCACCCACTGTTTCCCGAGTTGTGGCGGGCCGGCTGACCTGGCGCAATAGCCCGCAAGCAAGCTGACTTCTCTCTTGCATTCCTGTGTGGGCCGACTTGCAATCCGCCCTCCGTGGGTGGATATTCCGCGCAGCGTCTGCGAATCTCGGGACGCACGATCCCGAACCAACGACAAATCACAAGGGGACAATCATGAAGATGAGTGCAGTTTTGCTGGGTCTTTCAATGGTGCTGGGTACGACCGTGGCATTGGCGGACTTCGAGGAATTCAAGGATTACACCCGCAGCGAATCGGTTCTCGATGTCACCACCATCAAGGTGAAATCGAACATGGACGACGCTTATCTGGAAGGGTTGAAGCGCACCTGGGTGGATTCCATGGCAGTCCAGAAGAAGCTGGGCTACATCGAGGAATACCACATCTATGTCTCGGACCTGCCGTCCAGCGGAAACTTCAACATGGTGCTGGTGATCAAGTTCAAGAACGATTCCATGTTCACGCCAAACAAGGCGCGATACGACGCGTTCATGAAGGAATGGGGCGCTGAGCGCAACAAGAAGACGACCGAAATTGCCCAGCGTGATTACCCCGCGATGCGCGAGATCACGGGCGAATATCACATGCGCGAAGTGACGATGAAGTAGACCTGCGGCAGAACGGGATGCGGCCCGCCCAGCGGCGGGCCACACTCCCCTGGATGCAGGCCCCGGCACCGGGAGCAGGCACCGGGAGGGGGGACCGAATCCCTCTCAGTGCGCCGCGAATTCCGCGCCGATCCAGCGGCTGAAGGCCTGCATGTTCTGCGGGCGCCCGAGGAAATTCCTCACCAGGTCATTGGCCGGGAGCGAACCGCCCGGTTCCAGCACTTCGCGGCGATAGCGCATGGGCACATCGCCCGACAGCGGATCGGCCTGGTTGAAGCGTGAATAGAAATCCAGGGCGATCTCCTTGTCCCACATGTAGGTGTAGTAGGCCGAGGAGTAGCCGCCGAGATGACCGAATGAGGCGCTGCCATGGGTCCCGGGAATCGGGGTGACCAGGCTGTAACGCTTGAATGCGGCAGCTTCGACCGCGTCGGGATCGGTCTTCGACGGATCACCCTTGTACATCTCGTAGGAAATGTCGGTGTAGACATTCTGGCGCGCAATGTTGCTGGCGCGCCCGAAGGTGGCGGCGCGGTTCATGCGCTTCACCAGTTCCTCCGGGATGGGTGCGTTGGTCCGGTAGTGTCGCGCGAAACGGGACAGTACCGCGGGACTCCTGATCAGTTCCTCGAGCATCTGCGAGGGCGCCTCGACGAAATCCGATTCCATGCTGATGCCGCTGATACCGGCCCAGCGCTGCTGTCCGCCGAGGATCATGTGCATGAGGTGGCCGAACTCGTGGAAGAAGGTCTCCACGTCGCTGTACACCATGAGCGCGGGGTCCTGCGCCGTGGGCGCCGGAAAATTGCACACCAGGGCCGCTTCGGGCAACTGCCGCCCGAGCACGCCGTCCAGTATCGGGATCATCTCCGCGTGACTGTACTTGCCGGGACGCGGATGCATGTCGAGATAGAACCGGCCGATGACCTTGCCATGGTCGAGCACCTGCCAGACTTCCACTGACGGGTCCCATGCCGGGGCGCCCGTTTCGCGACGGAAGCTGACCGAGAACAGCGCTGCGGCCGTGTCCAGGATCCCCTGCTTCACGCGCTCGTAAGGGAAATAGGGGCGCACGGACTGGGAGTCGAAATCGTATTCCGCGCGCCGCAGCTGCTCCATGAAGTAGCTGCTCTCGTGCACGAAGATCTGCGAAGCACCCGGATCGACCTTGCGCTTCTGGGCCAGCAGCATCCTGAACTCGCGCTCGGCACCGGGGCGCGTGACCTCATCCAGTTCGGAAATGAACCGGGCGATGTGGGCGCCGCTTCCGATCATGCTGTCGGCCGTGTTGTAGTCGGCCCAGGATGGGTATCCCAGGAGCTTCGCGACTTCGTAGCGCGCCTGCATCATCTCGCGCAGTACGCCTTCGTTCACCGGATAGGCTCGGGTGGCGAAGGCGATCAACAGCTTCCGGCGCAGCGCGTCGCTGCTGGCAAACTGCATGACGGGGAAATAGTCCGGATAGTTCGTGGTGATCCTGATCTTGCCGTCCGGCCCGGGCTTGTGATCGGCGATGAAGTCGGCAGGCAGGCCGGCGAGTTCGTGCGCATCGGCGACGACGGACCTCGTACCATCGTTGATGTTGCGATCGAAGCGGGACATCGCATCGGTGATCCTGTCCTGCAGCGTCTTGAGCTTCGCGCGGGTCGCAGGATCCCGATCCACGCCCGCCAGTCGGAATTGCAGCAACTGACGGGTCACGTAATGCCGGGTTGCGGCGTCGGCCCTGGCAATGTCCAGGGCAGTCAGTGCACGGTAGATCCCGGGATCCAGCGACATGGCCGTGCGGAATGCGCTGGCCTCGCGTGTCATGGCGCTGGCACGATCGCGGAAGGCCGCATCGGGGTGCACGGCTTCCATCAGGCCCGCAAAGAACGAGGCGGAGTCGGCGTGCATGATGGCTTCGTCGAAGGGAGCCAGCGTGTTGTCCAGCGTGCGCGGACCGCGTACCGCCTTGAGGCGGTCGAGTGCGCGCCGGGCGGTGGCCAGATGCGACTGTTCAGTGGCCTCGAACGCAGCCACATCCGGGTGGCCTGACCACAGGGAGGGTTGTATCGGTACGTTTGCAGCGTGGATGTTAATGGTGGCGAACAGGGTCATTGCGGCACAGGTGTGTCGCAAGCCCCTCAGGGTTCCTGTCGAGATGGGCATGGAGGATTCCTTTCATCTGATGCGGGACCGGCGCAGGGTCGCAGGCCGGCAACCGTCGATGGCCGATTATGCTTCAAACGGGCGCTTCCATACCACGGACACGCGAGGGTGATAGCATCTGGAAATGTCCCGTGCAGGATTTCGCAACGGGCGGCGTCCCGCCGCGTCGATGTCATGCTGTGTGGTCGTGATCCTGGTTGCCCTGATGGGGGCGGGCCGGGCTTTCGCGGGATCGGCCATACGGAGCGATGCAGACATCGATGCCCTCATCGCCCGCATGACCCTCGAGGAAAAGGCCGGGCAGCTCACGCTGCTGAGCGATGCGATCCGTGCCGGTGACCTTGCCGCAAATCCGGCCACGACACGCCGTGCGGCGCAGGCGCTCGAGCAGGACATCCGCGCCGGGCGGGTCGGTGCGCTGTTTCAGGGTGTGGGGGCGGCTTCTGCGCGCCGTGTGCAGCAGCTGGCCGTGGAGGAATCCCGCCTCGGGATTCCGTTGTTGCTGGGCGCCGATGTCATCCACGGTCTTTACACCGTGTTTCCCATCCCGCTGGCCGAGGCTGCGAGCTTCGACCCTTCGCTGGCCGAACGCACGGCGCATGCCGCGGCTCGCCAGGCCACCGCTGCGGGCATCAAGTGGACCTTCGCGCCCATGGTGGATATCGCCCGCGATGAGCGCTGGGGCCGGGTGGCGGAGGGCGCCGGCGAGGATGTGCTGCTGGGATCGCGTTTCGCCGCGGCCCGGGTGCGTGGCTTCCAGGGCAGGGATCTGGCAGCTCCGGATGCATTGCTGGCCTGCCCGAAGCATTTCGCAGCCTATGGTGCGGTGGCGGGCGGCATGGAATACAACACCGTGGATATCTCACTTCCCACGCTGTGGCAGATCCACCTGCCCCCGTTCAGGGCGGCTTTCGATGCGGGCGCGCTGTCCACGATGAGTGCCTTCAACGAATTCAACGGAGTCCCGGCCAGCGCCAACCCCTATCTGCTGCATGAGGTGCTGCGCCAGCGGTTCGGATTCACGGGATTCGTCGTCTCGGATTACACCGCGGACGAGGAACTCATCGCACATGGCTTTGCCGCCGACGGGCCGGATGCTGCACGGCTGGCCTTCAATGCCGGTGTCGACATGAGCATGCAGAGCGATCTGTATGCGCGCTATCTTCCCGAACTGGTACGAAGCGGCACGGTCACGATGGCGCGGCTGGATCAGGCCGTGCGCCGGGTGTTGCGCGTCAAGCGCGATCTGGGATTGTTCGAGCAGCCCTATGCAACCATGGACCCGGAGCGGGAACGCCGGGAGCGTGTTGCGCCGGATATCGACGCACTGGCGCGCGAGGCGGCGCAGCGCTCCATCGTACTGCTGAAGAATGAAGGATCACTCCTCCCACTGCGTCCATCAGGACAGAGGCTCGCTCTCATCGGCCCGTTCGCCGACAATCGTGCCGACCTGTTCGGACCCTGGGCCATTTTCGGCGATGCATCGCGGGCCGTGACTTTCGCGCAGGGCATCCGGGCCGCCCTGCGGGATCCCCGGGATCTTGCGGTGGTGAAGGGGAGTGAGGTGGAAAGACCCCTGCCCGGCGGGCTTGCCGCGGCCGAAAACGCAGCCCGGCATGCAGACGTGGTCCTGCTTGCCATCGGCGAATCCGCCAACATGTCGGGCGAGTCGCAGTCGCGGACGCGCATCATCATCCCGCAAGCGCAGATGGCCCTCGTCGAAAGGGTGGCACGCACGGGCAAACCGATGGTCGTGCTGTTGAGCAACGGTCGCGCCCTGGCATTGGAGGGTGCGGTGCTGCAGGCCCGGGCCATTCTCGAGACCTGGTTCCTGGGTTCACAGGCCGGCAATGCGCTGGCCGATGTGCTGTTCGGCGCCGTGAACCCCAGCGGCCATCTGCCGGTGAGCTTTCCGATGGAATCAGGACAGGAACCGTTCTTCTACGACCACAAGAGCACCGGGCGTCCTGCGCTGTCGGGCCAACCGCGTGATTTCAGGGCGCGTTACCGCAGTGTTCCGGATGAAGCACGATTCCCGTTCGGCTTTGGATTGGGCTACAGCCCGCTGCACTTTGCGGATCTTCGCCTGAGCTCCACGCATATGGACTGGGATGGCAGGATTGCGATCCGCGCCCGCATCGTAAACACTGGCCGGCACGATGCATGGGCGCTTGCGCAGTTGTACATCCATGACCGGGTGGCGAGCCTGACCCGTCCGGTGCGTGAGCTCAAGGCCTTCTCGCGCATCCCGGTCGCGGCGGGTGGTTCTGCCGAGATCAGCTTCGATCTGGGCCGGAACGACCTGGCCTTCGTCGGTGCGGACCTCGAGTCGCGTGCCGAACCGGGATGGTTCGACGTATGGCTCGGCGATTCATCGGTGGATGGTCTGCACGCCCGATTCGAGCTGTTGCCGGGTTCCGTTGTGCCCTCTGCGGCCGCGGCTCATAATTGATCCGCGGCGCTGGCCGGTCGCAATCTCCAGGTGGTGGGAAGGATGAACATCAGTCATCGTGCGTTGCTGTCCGACCGCAAGCTGCGGAAGACGGCTTGACTGCGGTCACGGGCGCGGCGGCGCCGACCATTCCCTGGCGGGTCTCGCTCCCGCTGCTCAGCACGGCCTTCATCATGTTCGGTGCCGGCATCCTGGGTTCGCTCCTGCCGTTGCGCTTCTCGGCGCAAGGCCTGTCGGATGGCCTGATCGGCATGCTTGCCACGGCCGAGGCAATCGGCTTCCTGGTTGCCTGTCTGCAAGCGCATCGCATCATCGCGGCGGTGGGACTGGAGCGTGCCTATGCGTCCTTCGCTGGTCTCAAGGCCGTCGCCATCCTGGGGTTGCATTTTGCCGATGGCTTTGCGGTTCTTGCGTTGCTGCGATTCCTGATCGGCGTGAATGCCGCGGGCCTCGCAGTGGTGGTGGAGAGCTGGCTGAATGCCCTGGCTCCCAATGCCCAGCGCGGGCGGGTGCTCACGCTGTATGTGCTCACTTATGCCGTGTTCTTCGGAGTGGGCCAGTTGTTCGGACACAACCTGAACGTGCTCGGACCGGAGATGCTGTTCATCGCCGGCATCTCGACCACGCTTGCGCTGGTGCCCATGGTGGCCATCGACGTGCATGCGCCGGCCATGCCCCGCCAGGTGCACATCCAGATCGCCCGGGCATTTGCCAATTCGCCGGTCAGCGTGCTGGCCTGCCTGCTCAACGGCCTGGTGTTGACGGCCTTCATTACCGTCGGCCCCCTGTTCGGCGCGCGCATCGGCCTGTCACAGAGCAGCATCGTGCTGCTCATGGCCTGCGTGTCGTTCGGCGGTCTCCTGCTGCAATGGCCCATCGGATACCTGTCCGACAAGGTGGACCGCCTGTACACGCTGATCGCAGTGGGCGCCGGCACATCCGGCATTGCGTTTGCGCTGGTCCATGTCAGCGGCCTGACGCCCTTCGTCCTGCTGGCCCTGCTGTTTGCGGTGTTCGGAGGTCTGGCCGAGAGCCTGTACGCCGTCGGCGTGGCGCATGCCAACGATCGCGCAAGTTCCGCCGACTATGTGGCCCTGTCCTCGACGCTGTTGTTCGTCTGGGCTCTGGGTGCCGCCATTGGTCCCACCACCGGCACCTATGCCATCCAGTTGCTCAAACCCAGCGCTTTCTTTGTTTATGTCATGTGCCTGAGCGTGCCGTTCTCGCTGTTTGCCATATGGCGCCTGTATCATCGTTATCGCCGGCATCCAGCGGCGGACACGCGCGAGGAGTTCCTGGCCTATC
Source organism: Steroidobacteraceae bacterium (assembly GCA_044226785.1). Lineage (GTDB taxonomy): Bacteria > Pseudomonadota > Gammaproteobacteria > Steroidobacterales > Steroidobacteraceae > TMP-86. The sequence continues at coordinate 61,809 of JBGAGK010000024.1, forward strand.
CGCAGACCTCGCCCGAGATCTATGGCTGGCTGCCGTATCACAAGGGTAAACAGGGGGAGGGCGTGACTGACCAGCCACGCAAGGCAAGTCATGAACAAGACAGATGAATCCGCCGGAGTGTTCTGCGTGCAGGAATCAGCCGTGCCTCGCGACCATGGTGAGGCGGCCGATGGTCCCGGGCTTTCCTGGCGTACACTGCTGAGCGCCGACCGGACACCGACGCGCGAGGTGACTGCAGGAACCTGTGAACTGCAGCCAGGCGGTGAACTCAAGCTTCATCGCCATCCGACACTCGAGGTGTATTACTTTCTCCAGGGCGAGGGCGTGGTGCTGCTCGAAGGCCGGCACATTCCCGTGAGCCCGGGCAGCACGCTGTCCATCCCGGCCGATGCGCCGCACGGAATCCGCAACACGGGCCAATCAGTATTGAAGCTGTTCTACGTGTTCCCCACAGATTCCTACACGGACGTCGAATACACGATGCTGTAGCCACGGGGCCGAGGCCCGGCCTGCCGTTTCAAGGGCGGGTGGCCGTGATGGCACCGATGGTCCGGCGCAGCAGGTGCTGGCGCTGTCGCTGGGAAAAGCGCCGCGGTTCCAGCGTCATGGCCAGCCATAATCCATCCACGGCTGCCACGAGCAGGTCGGTGGCTTCGGCAGTGTCCAGATCTGGCGGGATCTCGCGGGCGCGAACCGCGTCTGCGAGACAATCGCGGATGTAGCCACGCCAGCGGCGGTAGTAGCTGCGATGTTCGCGCGCGAACGCCGGCGTGCGCAGCGCGCGCCCCCACAGGCTCATCCACAGCGCCAGCGCCGCGGGCTCGCTCTTCTGCGGCAGATGCGCATCCATGGCTGCCTGGAGTCGCCGAAGTCCGGACCGGTGGCGGTTGCGCAGGCGTTCGAGTTCTCCGAAGGTGTGTTCGGCCAGCCAGCGGAAGGTGAATACCACCAGCTCGTCCTTGGTCTTGAAGTAGTGCGTGAGTACACCCATGGACAGGCCGCCACGCTGCGCAATGCTGCGGATCGAGGCTTTCTCGGGGCCTTCGCTGCGCATCAGCGCCAGCGTCAGGATTGCGATTTCCCTGCGTCGGCGGTCGTGATCCACGATCTTGGGCATTGCGTACGCTCCTTGCAGCGCAGATGTTACACGCGTGCGATGATGCTCGCGCTGCCCTGAAGACCAGTTGCCTCCATCATCTGTTCGTCTGGCGGTCTTTTTAGAACAGATGTTCCATATCGACTGTCCCTGGGCTATGCTCGGACCGGGGAGGGGAACAACATGAGTCGTACCGGTCGTCCTGCCAGTTCGCCACTGGCCATCGCCATCGCATCAGCCCTGTATGGCAGCTCGGGTCTGGTGGCCATCGCGGCCGCAGAAGATGCCAATGTCCTGCAGGAAGTGGTGGTCACGGCGCGCAAGCGCACCGAATCGCTCCAGGAGATCCCGGCGAGCATCGACGTGTTCTCCAGGGATGCCCTGCAGAAACTCGCCATCACCCAGTTCGAGGATTACGCGGCCCGCACCCCATCCATCTCCTTCGTCAGCATCGGCCCCGGTACCCAGTACTTCTTCATGCGCGGCGCGTCGGATGGCAGCAATCCCGAGAGCACTTCCAACAGCATCGCCGGCTTTTTTCTCAATGACGTGTCGCTCGGTTACTACGGCGGCATCCCGGACCTGCACCAGTACGACCTCGAGCGCGTCGAAGTGCTGAACGGCCCGCAGGGCACGCTGTACGGCGCAGGCTCCATGTCCGGCGCCGTCAGGCTGATCAGCGCGCCGCCTGATCCCGCGAAATTCAGCGCGGGCATCGACGTAGACACATCGCGATTCGCGGGCAGCAATGGCATGAACCACTCGGAGGAGGGTTTCGTGAATTTCCGGCTGTTCGGCGGAAACACAGCCGTCCGGTTGTCCGGGTTCAATGTCAAGCAGGCCGGTTTCATCAACAACCTGCTCAGGACCCGTCACTGGGTGAATGGCACGGTGTCGAACAATGCGCAGTGGGCAGGGCACGATTACAACACCCAGACCTTCAAGGGTGGCCGCATCGGCGTGCTGCAGAATCTGGGCGAGAACTGGAAGTTGTCGGTCACGGCGGATTACCAGGTGCAGAATCACAACGGCGCCTGGGACCATGATCCGTCCCGCTATGGTGAAATGAACGTGGCCCGCTTTGGTCCTGAATGGGGTGATACCTACAACACCATCGGGGAGGCCAAACTCGAGGGGGACGTCGGCATCGGCACGCTGACCTACATCGCCGGTTACTACAAGTCCCAGCTCCGCAGCGTTTCCGAGTATTCGGAGTATGTGCAGTACGTGGATATCGGTGGCACCACGGCAGATTACGTGCAGGGATTTGCCTGCGAGCAGGGTTTTGGTGTCTTTGCCAACTGTAATGTCCCCTATGAGTACATGGATTACCGGAGCGATGTGCGCCGCAATACGCATGAATTGCGGCTGCAGTCCAACGGTGAAGGCCGCACGCACTGGATCATCGGTGCCTATGCCGAGCGCACCAAGAACACCTACTCCGACTTCTGGCACATGCCGGGCATCAATTTCGACGGCGACCAGTCCGTGTACTACATGGACATGTATGGCGGCCGGGATGTCGTCCAGCCGTTTCCCGAGGAATGGTACGCCAACTCCTCGCGCTACGACGAGCACCAGAATGCGATCTTTGGCGAGATCAACTACGCCATCACCGACAGGATCCGTCTCACGGGCGGCGCGCGGTGGTTCGAGGCCAGCTCGACGGGCAGCGGCTGGGGCAGCTATTTCTATGCGCCGCGGGTGGATGAACCGTATGCGGGCAAGTGGAGCAAGACCACCTTCCGCGCGGGTATCGAATACAAGCCGCGCGAGCAGTGGCTGTATTACCTCAATTTCGCGCAAGGCTTCCGCGAGGGTGTGATCAACACCACTGCAACGGCAATTGCAGGCGTCCAGAAGGTCACCGACCCGGATACCCTGAATACCTTCGAGCTCGGCTGGAAAACCGAGTTCGACCAGGGCCGGGTGCGATGGAACAACGCCGTCTACTACACCAAGTGGAAGGATTTCCAGACCACGGTATTCGATCTGGCCATCTCGCCCAACTCCTTCTATGCGAATATCGGCGACTCCCGGATCTATGGCGCAGAGTCCGATCTGGAGGTCCATCCAACCGAGCGATGGACGTTCAACCTCTCGGCCAGCTACAACGATTCGCGCATCCAGACCAACCGCTTCCAGAACCCCGAATTCCCGGTGGTAGCCGGCGAGCGTCTTCCCTACATCCCGTATCTGAAGGCCAGCGCCTCGGTGCGCTACGAGTGGCCTCTGTTCGGGCACAAGGCATTTGTGCAGTTTGACGGGTCCCGCACCGGCAGCATGTGGAGCAATCTGAACGTGTCGAGACGCCAGATGCAACCGGCGTACAATCTGGGTTCGTTGAGGCTTGGGCTGGACTCGTTTGACAAGCATTGGAATATCGAAGCCTACGTCAGCAACATCACCAACAAGCATGCGGTCATCTTCATCAACCCGTACCTGTACGACACGCGTATCACCACCAATGCGCCGCGTGCCATCGGGTTGCGTCTGAAGTATCGCTACGGTGGCGCTGGAGACTGAAACCGAGAGCAGGACTTCCGCCGGGGTGCGGGAACTGGCCCTGTCCTATCTGGGGCAGGGCAAGACTGATACCGCCGAGCGGCTGCTGCGCGAACTGCTGGCCCTGCGGCCCGAGGACGTGCAGGGCCTGCGCCTGCTCGCGCTGATCCTGCAATCGCAGGGCAAATCCGATGAGGCGATCGCCACCTTGCAAAAGGCCGTCGGGCTTGCGCCCGCCGCTGCACATGTTCACGCAGATCTCGCCTCCCTGTACCGGAGCCTTGCGCGCCCGCAGGAGGCGGCCCAGTGCATGAGGCAGGCGCTGGAACTGGAGCCCACCCTGAGCGCTGGCTGGTGGCTTCTGGGTGATGTCCTGGTGGATACCGGCGATGTGGCCGGGGCCACCCGGGCCTATGCGCAGGCCGCCCGCACCGACCGCTTCCGGGATGCGATCGCAGCGGCCGGCGAGCACCTCGCCCGCCATGAGGCGCAGCCGGCGGAGCGGATCTTCCGGGACATCCTGCGTCAGGAAGGCAAGCACATCGCCGCGCTTTGCGGATTGTCGGCCGTGGCGTTGCTCGCGGGTCAGCCCGCACAGGCCGAGCGCATGCTCAAGGTGGCACAGCGCCAGTCGCCGCATTCGCCCATGGTCTGGCGCGGCATGGCACAGGCGCTGATGGAGGCGGGCCGGTTCGAGGAAGCCGAAGCGGCCATCCGCCGCGCGCTGCGCGTGGATCCCGATCAGCCTCGCAACTGGGTGATGCTCGGCTCCATCCTGGCACGCCGTTTCCGGCCCGAGGAGGCCCTCGAGGCCTATGACCGGGCGCTTCAACTGAAACCTGTCCAGCGCGCGCGCGTGATGATGTCGAAGGGACATCTGCTGAAAACCCTGGGCCGGCGCGCCGACTGCGAAGCCGCTTACAAGGCCTGCATCGAAGAGGATCCGTCGAACGGCGAATATTACTGGTGTCTGGCGGATCTCAAGAACTACCACTTCGATGATGCGCAGATTGCAGGCATGCAGGCTGTGCTGGCTGATCCGGGTTCGGGCACCGCCAGCCAGGCGTTGCTGCATTTCGCCCTGGGCCGGGCTTTCGAACAGCGCGGGGAGTACCCGCGAAGTTTCGAGCACTACTCGCGCGCAAATGCTGAGCGCCGCAGGAGCGTGGCGTTCGATGCTGCCGCATTCGAAGCGAAATGCCGGCGCATCTCGACGTTTTTCACTGCCGGGCGCCTGTCCTCGCTTGCAACGACGCAGGGCGGAGATTCCGGCACCGGGTCGTCCCTCTCCACGATCCGCCCGATTTTCATCGTCGGACTGCCGCGTTCGGGTTCCACCCTGGTGGAGCAGATCCTGGCCAGCCACTCGCAGGTGGAAGCGACCATGGAGCTGCCACACATCATCAACCTGGTGCGCGAGCTGGATCATCGGGGACGAGGCGATGCGTATCCGGAGAGTGTTGCCGAACTCGATCACGAGCAGCTCGAGGCGCTGGGCCGGCGTTACCTGGCGGAGACGGCGCATTTCAGATCCGACCGGCCCTGCTTCATCGACAAGATGCCGAACAATTTCCGGCACCTGGGGTTCATGCGGCTGATCCTGCCGCAGGCCCTGTTCATCGATGCGCGCCGTCACCCCATGGATGCCTGCTTCAGTGCCTTCAAACAGTATTTTGCGGAAGGCCAGACGTTCAGCTACGACCTCGAAGATCTGGGGCGCTATTACCGCGCCTACCTGTCACTCATGACCCACTGGCATGCCGTCCTGCCCGGCAGGGTCCTGACCATGCACTACGAATCGCTGGTGGCTGACACTGAAGCCCAGGTGCGTCGGCTGCTGGAGTTCTGCGGTCTGGCGTTCGAGCCGGCCTGCCTGCGTCCCCACGAAACGAGCCGGCCGGTGCGCACGGCCAGCGCCGAACAGGTGCGCCAGCCCATCTACCAGTCGGGCATCGGCCACTGGCGGCACTTCGAGGCCGAATTGGCTCCGCTGCGCCGGGCGTTGGGGGATGCGCTCCCTTAACCTTCTGGCACCCGCTTCACCAGTTCCGCACAGCGATCGATCAACGTCTTCTGGTGCGGTTGCAGAGGCTGGCCACCCATATGCTCGAAGATCGGCAGGAACGGATCGATCACCCCGCTGGGCTTGCCCAGCATTTCCTCGAACACTGCGAGCCCGCAGAAGGGCACATAGGCAGTCGAATACCCGCCTTCGTGCAAGGCGACCAACCGGCCGCCGCAGACTTCCCGTGCAAGGTCCAGGGTCTGACGGGCCAGTTCCCGGAAGGTGCCGCTGTGGGCGAGCATGCGACCCAGCGGATCCAGGGCGCTGCCATCGAAACCCGAGGAAGCGATGATCAGGTCGGGCTTGAAGCGGCGCACAGCCGGCACCACCACCCGGGACCAGACATCGACGTAGGCACCGTGGCCCGACCCCGGCGGCAGCGGGACGTTGATATTGGTGCCCACGCCCTTGCCGCGGCCGTTTTCCTCCAGCCCGCCGGAGTTCGGTGGGTAGTAATTATCCTGATGCACGGAGATGGTGAGGACCGACGGGTCCTCGATGAAGGCGTGTTCCTGGCTGTTGCCGTGGTGCACGTCCCAGTCGACGATGGCGATGCGACCCATCCGGTGCACCGTCCGGGCACGCTGCGCAGTGAGCACATTGTTGGCAAACACGCAGAAGCCGCGACCGAGATTCCTTTCCGCATGATGTCCGGGCGGCCGCACCAGGCAGTAGACGTTGTCCACCTGCTTCGATGCCACCGCATCCAGCCCTGCAAGACACCCGCCGGCCGATAGCTGTGCGATCTCGAAGCTGCCCGTGCCGATGGGGGTGAATTCGCCGGCATCACCCCCGACTCCGGCGCTCAGGGCCTGAACCCGTGCGATGTAGTCACGATCATGGTAGGCCGCAATTTCACTCAGTTCCGCATGGCGAGGCTTGATGCGCACCAGCTGGTCCAGGATCCCGGACACTTCCAGCAGGCCCAGCAGCCGGCGCTTGGTCTGGGGACTCTCCGGATGGCCGTCCGGCTGGATGGTGAGCCCATAGGGGAGGGGCCCGGCGCTGGCACCCGTGTGATGCCAGAAGTAATGTTCGTGACAGACAAAACCAGTACGATTCATGGGCTTGCGATCCTCGTGGTGGGGTGACCGATGTCTTGCGTGAAATGCAGATGAACGAAAGCGGGACGGCTCCGCGGGTGGATGCACAGGCGCTGAGCGCGTTTCTGCTCGACCTGTACCGCTTTGCGCGCGAGTTGCCGCTGGAGGATTTCCAGGAACGGGTGCTGCAACGGTTCGCTGAGGTGCTGCCCTTCGATTCGGCCTGGTGGGGCATGGCGGCGCTGGATCGCGAACTGCACAGTTCGTTTCCATTTCGTGTACCGCAGGAACTGGTGGATCACTGGTGCGGTATCCGCGACCATGACCTCATGGCCGATGCGCTGATGCGCAGTCCCGGAACGACCCTGGTCTTTGACCAGGCGGCGCTGCGTGCGACCCCGATTTTCACAGGCTTCGTCGACCGGTTCGATATCCGGCAGGCGTTCAGCACGTTGCTGAGGAATCCGGAGTTGAATCTGATCACCTTCCTCAGCCTGTATCGCCGAGGCCCGCAGGCAAGGCCATTCACGGAAGAAGAACGCCAGCTCAAGCAACTGGTCATGCCGCACCTGTGGGAGGCCTGGTCATCCAACTGGATCGCACGGCTGGCCGCCGCTCACGCGCCCAGCGTTTCCGAGCGTGCGAGTCTCGGTGTGGCCGACCAGAAGGGCGTACTCCATGCCGCCGAGCCACGCTTTGCCGAGCTGATGCAGCTGGAGTGGCCAAACTGGACGGGCCCGGAGCTGCCCGCCGAGCTGCTTGCCGATGCGGGTCGGCAGGGCGCGACGGAGCGCAACCGGCTCGCCACCCGACTGATGCCTGTGCGCGGACTGTATCTGGTGGAGATCCGGCGCCGCTCGGCGCTGGACAGGCTGACGGCGCGGGAAAGACTGATTGCCAGGCATTTCGGCAGCGGCCGCTCCTACAAGGAGATCGCCACCCTGCTCGCACTTGCGCCGGCGACCGTGCGGGCACATCTGCGGGCCATCTATTCAAAGCTGAAGATCTCGGACAAGACCGAACTCACCGCGCTGCTGGCATCTCAGGCCAGCTTTTCAGCCTTGGACCCCCAAGTCGATAGTACAAATGTTCTATTTGTGAGGGATGGTGCCCTGACATAAGCTTCGATCCGATAGACCTAAAAAGCCTTGCCAGGGGAGAGAGCAATGCGAATCAGGAATTGGGGGATTCTTGGGGCCTGCGTCATCGTGGGCACCGCCGTGCTGCCTGTTCTGGCCGACGCCGAGGAGGCGACGGTCATCCAGGAGATCGTGGTCACTGCCCAGAAGCGCGCGGAGAGTGCCCAGGACATCGGTATCAGCATCACGGCGTTCAGTGGCGCGCAGCTGGCGGACAAGGGCGTGTCCACCGCCGAGGACCTGGCCATGTTTACGCCGGGCCTGATGGTCAATGAGACGGCCGCGACCGGCGTTCCGGTCTACACATTGCGCGGTGTCGGCTTCCAGGATTACTCCACGGGCGCCTCCTCCACCGTCGGCCTGTATTTCGATGAAGTGGCGATGCCATACACCGTGATGAGCCGCGGTGCCATATTCGACGTGCAGCGCGTCGAGGTGCTGAAAGGCCCGCAGGGCGATCTGTATGGCCGCAACACCACGGCCGGGCAGATCAACTACATCAGCAACATGCCCACGAAAGACTTCCAGGCCGACGTCAAGCTCGGATACAGCAGTTTCCAGACAGTGGATGGCTCGGGCTTCGTCAGCGGACCGCTGACCGATGCGCTTCGGGCGCGCTTCGCCTTCACCACCACCCAGTCGAGCGAAGGCTGGCAGCGGAGCCTGACGCGCGATGACCGGCTCGGCAAGAAGAACGTCATCGCCGTGCGCGGCATGCTCGACGGCGACCTGGGGCCGGTGAATGCCCTGCTGCGCGTGCAATACATCAAGGACAAGTCGGACAATCGGGCCAATACCGACTACGACGGGCGCATCATCGGTCTGCCGGAATTCTTTGCCCCGTACAAGGGATTGCTGCCCTATGTGATCTCCGGCGCGACTCCGCCATGGTTTTCCACCGGCGACAATCGCGTCGGTGACTGGACCAACAGCTATACCGACCCGAGAGGCGTGACCTACAACCTGCGACCGCGGCGTGACAACGACCTGAGCAGCGTGTCACTGAAACTCAACTGGGCGCTGTCCGACAGCATCACCATGACCTCGGTGACCGGGTACGACAAGTTCAAGCGATTCGAGACCAACGATTGGGACGGTCTGGCAGTCATCGATTCCAGCAACATCAATACTTCCGACATCAAGGTGTTTTCGCAGGAACTGCGCCTGAACGGCACCGGCGAGAAGATCAACTGGGTGGGCGGCCTGTACTACTCCGACGACACGGTGAACGAGTTCTACAACTACTTCATGGCGGATTCCCTGTACGGCAATGGCGCCATTGAATTCGGCATCAATCCGTTCCAGGCAACTCCGATCTACCAGCTGCACACGATCTATTCCCAGAAGACCAGATCGGCGGCGGCTTTCGGACACGTCGAGTACAAGTTGACGAATGCCTTCAAGCTGACCGCGGGCTTGCGCTACACGGACGAGAAGCGCACCTGGTCAGGATGCACCTACGATGCGGGGGACCTGCCCACCGGAGGTTCATTGTCGCGATTCCTGAACGCGAACTTCGGTACCACGCTGGGTGTAGGTTCCTGCGGCACCATCGACGATAACCCAAGCTCCCCGGATTACATCTTTGCGCTGATCGGCGGACCGAACGTCAACAATGCGTTTCACCCCTACACGGAGACCATCCGCGCCAAGAAGTGGATGTACAAGTTCGGCATGGACTACAAGATCACGCCTGACATTCTGGCCTACTTCAGCTATGGCCGCGGCTTCAAGTCCGGCGGGTTCAATGGCGCCAACTCGAATACCACCCAGCAGCTCAAAGGCTACAAGCCCGAACAGCTGGATGCGTACGAGGTGGGCCTGAAGTCCAGCCTGATCGACCACCGGCTGCAGTTGAATCTCGCGGCCTTCCACTACAACTACAAGGATAAACAGGAGCAGGATCTGGCGGTGACCTTCGTGGGCAACATCAGCGGCCTGACCAACGTGCCCAAGTCCCGGATCGACGGTGCAGAGCTGGATCTGCAATGGGCGGCGGCCAGGGGCCTGTTGTTCAATGTGGGTGCGGCCTGGTTGAACACCCGCGTGCTCGAGTGGGAAGCGGTGTCCAACACCAGCGTCTGGCCGAATGTGGTGCACTTCGATGCCTCCGGCACCGCGCTGGCCGAGTCACCGCACTGGCAACTCAATGGCGGATTCGACTACACGCGTGACCTCAGCGACAACCTCAAACTCCACCTTGGCTTCGACGCCAATTACAAGGGCCCGACCCAGGGCGGCGCGGGGCGGGTGGAGAACGCCACGGATTCCTACACCGTGGCCAATGCACGCATCGGCATCGGCAATGCGGGCGACACCTGGAACGTGATGCTGTGGAGCCGCAATGTATTTGACCGGTACTACTTCCCAGCCGCGTATCTGGGCGGCAACGGACCTTACGTGCGCAGCGTCGGCATGCCGCGCACCGTGGGCATCACGGCTGAATACCGATTCTGACGCAAGCCCGGGGGCAAACGCCCCCGGCACGTTGCAAGGGGGATTGCCATGCGGATGTCCATGTTTTTGGCAGCGCTCGGCGGCGCGACGATGGTGGCAGCGGCGGCTTCGGTCGCAGCGGCAGCGCCGGGTCAGCCGGCGGATCTCGTGCTCGTACACGGCAGGGTCTACACCCTGGACAACCATCGCCCCTGGGCCGAAGGCGTCGCCGTGCGGGCGGGACGGTATGTGGCCGTGGGAAGCGATGCGCAGGTGCGCGCGCTGGCAGGCGAGCACACCCGGGTGATCGACCTCGAAGGCCGCATGCTCATGCCGGGGCTGATCGATGCGCATGTGCATGCGCTCGAGGGCGGCGCGGAGCTGCTGTACAACTGCAATTTCTCTCCTTCGCTCAGCGCCGTGCGCATCAAGGAGGTGTTGACCGATTGCCATCGCAGGATGACATCTGGCGCATGGATACGCGGCGGATCCTGGGACAGCGATTTCTTCGCGCACCAGAAGATCGATTCCCCACGGCGCTGGCTGGATGCCATCTTCGGTGACCGGCCGGTGACGCTGAAGGACGATGCCCATCACAACACCTGGGCGAATTCCGCAGCGCTGAAAAGGGCGGGCGTCGGTCCGCAGACACCGGATCCTGCCGGGGGGCGTTTCGTGCGCGAACCGGACGGACACCAGCCCAACGGTCTCGTGCTCGAGGCGGCGGCCGACATCGTGGACCGGGCAGCGCCACCGCACACC
>JBGAGK010000053.1:0-7828 GCA_044226785.1 Steroidobacteraceae bacterium
GCTATTCCGTGAAGGCAATGGAGCGCAAAATAGAGCGTGGCGACTGGCCGGAGGGGAAGCTCTGGAGACGGGCTCCCGACGGCCACATCCTGATCGACTTGATGGGGTATCAGAAGTGGGTCGAAAGTCGATGAACCGCGGCGTGAGTCCGCTCGGCACCCGTCGAATTCAATTCGATTTTGAATTCGAAGGCGTGCGCTATCGGCCGACGCTCGAGCGCGCGCCGACGGAAGCGAATCTTCGTCGCGCCCGCCTGCAGCTCGAGGGCATCAAGGAACGGATCGCACACGGGACGTTCTCATTCGCGGAGGAGTTTCCCGACTACCGCTTCAAGAAGCACGTGGCGGGCGTGGCGGCAGCGCGCACCTGCAACGATGTCTTCGAGGAATTCCTGCGGCACGTTGATGCTCGCGTCGCCAAGCATGACCTCGCCTTCGCGACGGCAGACGGCTACCGCAAGATTCTCGCCAACGTCTGGCGCCCCAAACTCGGCACACGACTGTTCTCCGAAGTGCGCTATTCGGACCTCATGAAGATCGCCGATGCGCACGCGCGATCGAAGAAGACCTACAACAACGTCGTGAGCACTCTGCGCTGCGCCTTCGACTACGGCTATCGCGATACGCCCGAGAAGCACAATCCGGCAACCGGCCTCAAATGCCTGCGCATCACCAAGAAGGATCGGCCGGTCATCGATCCGTTCAGCATCCAGGAGGCCGAAGCCTTGATCGCCGCGATTCATCGCGACTGGGGCGAGGCGCAGGGCAACTATGACGAGTTTCGGTTCTTCACGGGCCTGCGACCTTCCGAGCAGATCGCGCTGCTCGTCAGCGACTGCGATGTCGCCCAAGGCAAGATCAGCATCAGCAAGGCGCGGGTCATGGCGCGCGACAAGGACAGGACTAAGACCTCGACGGATCGGCTGGTTGAACTCTGCCCGCGCGCCCTGCAGGTGCTCAAGCGCCATCTCGCGCTCCGTGCTCGCCTTCAGCTGGCCGGCAAGATTCAGCACGACGATCTCTTCTTCAAGGAGACCGGCGAGCCGATCCGCAACCTTCAGTATCCGTGGGTGCGCTGGCGCAGCACATTGCGCAAGATGAAGACACGCTATCGCGACGCGTACAACGCGCGCCACTCCTCGGTGAGCTGGAACCTGATGGTTGGCAAGAATCCGCTGTGGGTCGCGAAGATGCACGGCCACAGCGTGCAGACGATGCTCGACACCTACGCGGCGTGGACTGAAGGCGCGCAGGAATCCGACGTCGAAGCGATCCGAAAAGCGATGGCCGGAACACCCGAGCGAGTGCCCGTCAGCCTGCCCATCGTGGTGAACGCAAAACCGGCTCCGGAAGCCTCGCTCAGTCCCCCTAAGGCCCCAGAATTTGGCAGTAGAATGGCAGTAGCACACCCCCCTGGTGGGGTAAGCGCCTGTTCTACAAAGAGAAGTAATGGCGGAGAGAGAGGGATTCGAACCCTCGAAGGGCTTTTGACCCTTACGCCCTTAGCAGGGGCGCGCCTTCGACCACTCGGCCATCTCTCCGGGGCATTGACGGGGCGTCCCCGTCAGGACGGCGCCGCGTATCAGTCTTCGTGCTCGTGGGTGACGCCTACCCGGCGGGATGCGCCAGCACCACCCTGTTCGTCCTCACGCTTGATGCGCTCGTAGATTTCTTCGCGATGGACCGAGACGTCCTTGGGGGCATTCACGCCGATGCGGACCTGGTTGCCTTTGACACCAAGGACAGTCACGGTGATTTCGTTGCCGATCATCACGGTCTCGCCTACACGTCGGGTCAATATCAACATGGAAACTCCCGGGTCCGCACCAGTGCACCCTGCGATGCACATGAATCTCAATCCAGCTCGTCGACCCCGCGAGAATACAAGAAAAGGCTTCGGATTTCACACCGCATTGGGGGCCTGCGCGCCCAGGCCGTAGGTCTGGTGCAATGCGCGGACCGCCCTTTCGAGCTTTTCCTCCTCCACCAGGACCGATATCCGGATCTCCGAGGTGGAGACGAGGCGCACATCGATGCCCTCTTTTGCCAGGGTTTCGAACATCCGCGTGGCCACTCCGGCATGCGAGCGCATACCGACACCCACCGCCGAGAGCTTTGCGACCTGGTCGTTGGTCTCCAGGGTTGACTCAGGGAAACCCTGAATCAGGTTCTCTACGATGCCGCGCGTCTGAACATAATCATCGCGGTGCACCGTAAACGACAGGTCGCACCGTCCCTTCCGTGCCGTACTCACCACGATCATGTCCACTTCGATGTGCGCATCCGAGACGGGCTTGAGCACCCGGTAGACCGTACCCGGCGCGTCCGGCAGACCGGAAACAGTGATCTGCGCTTCATCGCGATTGAAGGCAATGCCGGACACAACGGGTGCTTCCACCGTGGCTTCCTCGTCACAGATCAGGGTACCGGGGCTCGTGCGAAAGGCCGAGGCCACCCGCAACGGCATATTGTACTTTCGTGCGAACTCCACCGCGCGCAAATGCAGCACGCGCGAACCCTGGCCTGCAAGTTCCAGCATTTCCTCGAAACTCACCCTCGACAGGCAGCGTGCCTCCGGCACCATGCGCGGATCGGTGGTGAATACACCGTCCACGTCGGTGTAGATCTGGCACTCATCGGCCTCGAGCGCGACGGCCAGCGCCACGGCCGTGGTGTCCGAACCGCCGCGACCGATGGTGGTGACATCGCCCTGCGCATTCACGCCCTGGAATCCGGCCACCACCGGGACGCGGCCGCAGCGCAAATCCTCTCGCAGGCGCTGTGTTTCCACGCCCTCGATCCGGGCCTTCCCATGGATCGGGGATGTCTGCACACGAACCTGCCCACCCGTGTAAGACAATGCCGGGATGCCGATGCTGCGCAGTACCATGGCCAGCAAGGCCACCGACACCTGCTCCCCGGTCGCAAGCAGTGCATCCAGTTCGCGCGGCTCGGGCCGCGCGTCCACGGCCCGGGCGAGATCGAGCAGACGATCGGTCTCATCGCCCATGGCGGAGGCCACCACGACGATGCCCTCGCCTCGCCCGTGGACCTCGGCGACCCGCGATGCGACATTGCGCATCAGCGCGAGCGAGCCGACGCTGGTACCGCCGTACTTCTGAACGATCAGCGTCACGCGGTTCGGATCAAGCGGCGAGGCGCGTACGGACCAGCGAGGCCACGCTCGCCAGAGCGGCTGGCAGGTTCTCTGGCTGCGTTCCGCCGGCCTGCGCGAAATCCGCCCGCCCGCCGCCGCGACCACCGACCTGCGAAGCCACGGCACCCACGAGGTCCCCGGCCTTCAGACGGGCGGTCAGGTCCGTCGAGACGCCAGCGACCAGCACCACCTTGCCGGCCTCGACGGTAGCCAGGACCACCACCGAGGTACCCAGCTTGTCCTTGAAGCGATCCAGTGCATCGCGCAGGGCCTTGGCGTCGGCGCCCTCGATCTGGGTCGCCAGCACCTTCACCCCTTCGACCGACACGGCCTGAGTGGTGAGGTCCCCGGCCTGCCCGCTGGCGAGCCGGGCCTTGGCCTGCTGCAGTTCCTTGTCCTGACGGCGGATCCTTTCCAGAAGTTCGCGCACCTTCTCCGGCACCTCATCGCGTGATCCGCGCAGAAGCGTGGCCAGATCGCGCAGCGTCTGGTCGATCTTGTGCACCCATTCCTGCGCGACCCGCCCGGTCAACGCTTCGATCCGGCGCACACCCGCGGCGACACCCGATTCGCCGACGATCTTGAACAGGCCGATGTCCCCGGATCGGCTGACATGGGTGCCTCCACACAGTTCCATGGAGAATTCGCCCAGCCGAAGGACCCGCACTTCGTGTTCGTATTTTTCGCCGAACAGGGCCATGGCACCGGCAGCCACGGCTTCATCGAACCCCATGAGCCGTGTCTCGGCCGCCGCGTTGGCGCGTATCTGCTCGTTCACCAGATCCTCGATGCGCAGAAGTTCAGCCGGCGTGATGGCCTGGTGATGGGAGAAGTCGAACCGCAGCCGGTCGGGGGCCACCAGCGAGCCTTTCTGCAGCACATGCTTGCCCAGCACCTGCCGAAGTGCCGCGTGCAGCAAATGCGTGGCGCTGTGGTTTCGCATGATGTCGGCACGGCGCGATGCATCCACCTGAGCCTGGACGACATCGCCCACCCGCAAGGTGCCGGATTCCAGGACCCCCGCGTGCGCCACGGAGGCGCCGATTTTCTGCGTATCGTTCACCGTGAACACGGTGCCACCCATGGTCAGTCGCCCGGTGTCACCGACCTGGCCTCCGCTTTCGGCATAGAACGGGCTCTGGTCCAGCACC
The DNA here is from genome assembly GCA_044226785.1 of Steroidobacteraceae bacterium. GTDB lineage: Bacteria > Pseudomonadota > Gammaproteobacteria > Steroidobacterales > Steroidobacteraceae > TMP-86. The sequence goes on from JBGAGK010000053.1 coordinate 4,308, forward strand.
ACCCGACCGGCCTGCCCCGCCTGCAACTGTTGCACCTGAACGCCATCGACGATCAGTGCGGTGATGTGCCCCTGACCGCCCAGCGTTTCATGGCCCGTGAAGTTTGTCCGACCCTGGAGTTGAACCGTATCGCGCAGGTCCACGCCGAACTTGCTGGCTGCGCGGGCCCGTTCGCGCTGCGCCTCCATGGCCGTCTCGAAGCCGGCCTGGTCGATTTCCAGGTTCCGCTCTCGCGCCACATCGGCCGTCAGGTCGTAGGGAAAGCCATAGGTGTCATACAGCTTGAACACCACCTCGCCGGGAATCACCTTCGAGGTGAGCCGCGCCGTTTCGGCATCCAGCAAGGCCATGCCCGTGGTCAGGGTCTCGGCGAAGCGTTCTTCCTCCTGCGCGAGCATCTGCACGACGCGCTGTTCAGCCTCCACAAGTTCGGGGTAGGCGGCGCCCATCTCCTGGACCAGCACGGGCACCAGTTTGTGGAAAAAGGCCTGTGTCTGGCCCAGCTTGTAGCCGTGACGGATGGCGCGCCGGACGATCCGGCGCAGCACATAACCGCGACCCTCGTTCGAGGGCACTACTCCGTCGGTGATCAGGAAACTGCATGCGCGGATATGGTCGGCAATCACCTTGAGGCTCGAGGACTGGAGGTCCGCCGTCCCGGTGACCTCGGCGGCGGCGCGGATGAGCGTCTGGAACAGGTCGATGTCGTAGTTGCTGTGAACGCCCTGCATGACGGCGCAGATGCGTTCCAGGCCCATGCCTGTGTCCACCGAGGGTTTGGGCAAGGGGGTCAGCGTACCGTCAGCCGACCGGTCGTACTGCATGAACACCAGGTTCCAGATCTCCACGTACCGGTCGCCTTCTTCCTCCGGGGAACCCGGCGGACCGCCGGCAATGTCGGGTCCATGATCAAAGAAGATCTCGGTGCACGGCCCGCACGGACCGGTTTCGCCCATGGCCCAGAAATTCGACTTCTCACCGAGGCGCGCGCAGCGGGTCGGGTCCACGCCGATTTCCTCCACCCAGATGCGGGCGGCGTCCTCGTCTTCGCGAAACACCGTGACCCACAACCGGTCCTTCGGGATGCCCAGCGTCACCGTGATGAAATTCCACGCGAAGTGGATGGCCTCGCGCTTGAAATAGTCGCCGAAGCTGAAATTGCCCAGCATCTCGAAGAACGTGTGATGGCGGGCGGTGTAGCCCACGTTTTCCAGGTCATTGTGCTTGCCACCGGCCCGCACGCAGCGCTGGGCACTCGCGGCGCGCGTGTAGTCGCGGCGGTCCTTGCCGAGGAAACAGTCCTTGAACTGCACCATGCCGGCATTGGTGAACAGGAGCGTGGGGTCGTTGCCCGGGACCAGCGAGCTGGAGGGAACGACCGTATGGCCGTTCTTTCGGAAAAACTCCAGGAAGCTGGCGCGGATTTCCGCGGCGGTCATGTTCTTCAGTTTCAGGTCACGCTTCATGCATCGTCCGGGTCGAAATCCAATGCCGCTCGAATCTGCGCGCCCGTGAATCCCCGGTACGCCAGGAAGCGCGACTGCCGCGCCTTTTCCGCGTAATCATCGCATACGTGCGAACCAAATTTCTTGCTGCGGGCTTCCCGCGCCCGGGTATCCCACTGTCCATAGGCGGTGATGAACTCATCGATCAGCTCCGGGTCCACACCCGCCTGACGCAGGTCATTGCGGACCCGTACGGGCCCCTGGCCCCGGCCGGCGTGGCTGGCGATGAACATTTCCACGAAGCGGCGATCGTTCACGAGGTTTTCGCGGGCCAGGGCGACCGCAACCGCCTCGGCAGTGTCCGTGGAAAACCCGCGCCGCTCGAGCCGCTCGATGAGCTGGCCCGCCGGCAACTCGCGTCGCGCAAGCAGGTCGAGCGCTGTCACGCGGGCTGCCCGGGCATCCCCGGGTTCGGGCTGCCCCTTCTTCACGGCCGCAGGGCCCCTCGACCCGGGGGAAGAGCGAGGCCGCTCAGGCCTCGCGTGCCTCCGCAAGGTTGCGGTTCATGGTGGCCTTCTCCGGGATGAGCTTGGCGCGCAACTGCTGCTCGATGTCCTGGGCGATGTCCTTGTGCTGCTGCAGGAACACGCGGGCATTGTCCTTGCCCTGGCCGATGCGCTCACCCTTGTAGCTGTACCAGGAGCCGGACTTCTCGACCAGGTTGTGAAGGACACCCAGTTCGATGAGCTCACCCTCCCGGGAGATGCCGGTGCCGTACATGATCTCGAACTCGGCCTCACGGAACGGCGGCGCCACCTTGTTCTTGACCACCTTGACCCGGGTCTGGGACCCGACCACTTCCTCGCCGGATTTGATGGCGCCGATGCGGCGGATGTCCATGCGCACCGAGGCGTAGAACTTCAGCGCATTGCCGCCCGTGGTGGTCTCGGGATTGCCGAACATGACGCCGATTTTCATGCGGATCTGGTTGATGAAGATGACGATGGTGTTGGAGCGCTTGATATTGCCGGTGAGCTTGCGCAGCGCCTGGGACATGAGCCGCGCCTGCAGGCCCATGTGCGAGTCGCCCATCTCCCCTTCGATCTCGGCCTTCGGAGTGAGCGCGGCCACGGAGTCCACCACCACCACGTCCACCGCGCCCGAACGCACCAGCATGTCGGTGATCTCCAGCGCCTGCTCGCCGGTGTCGGGCTGGGAGACCAGCAGGTCGTTGACCTTGACGCCAAGCTTCTCCGCATACACCGGGTCCAGTGCGTGTTCGGCGTCCACGAAGGCCGCCGTCCCGCCGTTGGCCTGGGCCGAGGCGATGATCTGCAGGGTCAGCGTGGTCTTGCCCGAGGACTCGGGTCCGAAGATCTCCACCACCCGGCCGCGCGGCACGCCACCCACACCCAGCGCGATGTCGAGGCCCAGCGAGCCGGTGGGGATGGTGTCGACCTCATAGGTCGCACCGGCATCGCCCAGGCGCATGACCGAACCCTTGCCGAACTGCTTTTCGATCTGGCCCAGCGCCGCGGCGAGGGCTTTTTTGCGGTTGTCTTCCATACGGATTCCTTGGTGCAGGTGTGGTCATATTATTTCACATCCAGCGCACGAAGCAGATGCAAAATGCACTGTTTTTCCCGAGTTTTTCGAAATTTCTTATACAGGTCGCGAGCTTCGCCACTACTGTACAAGATGCGTCTAAAGAGTCAGCAGGCGCTGCAATGCCACCCGTACCGAAGCCTCCCGGACGGCGCGCCGGCTCCCGGAAAACTTCCGCCGCACACTCCACACCTGAACACCGCGCGGGCCCCGTCGTGCCCAGGCAAACCACACCGTACCCACGGGCTTGCCGGGCACGGCACCGGACGGCCCGGCGATGCCACTGATGGCCACGGCCAGCTGCGCCCCGGATTGCCACAACGCGCCGCGTGCCATGGAAAGGACCACCGGCTCGCTGACCGCGCCATGGCGGGCCAGCAGGGTCTTCGGGACACCGAGCAGCTGGCGCTTGGCCTCATTCCCGTAGGTCACGAATCCCATGGAGAACCATTGCGAGCTGCCGGCCACATC
>JBGAGK010000054.1:0-8097 GCA_044226785.1 Steroidobacteraceae bacterium
CATACCTGCGCGCCCCAGCGCCGGCCCAGCGCATCGGCACGGGTGAGCGGCGTGGGCCGCCCGACCCAGGTGTTCAGTTCCTGCGTGAATTCCGCACGGAATTGAGGATCGGGGAGGAAGCGCCGGACTCCCGCCTCGAGGCGCTCCACCGCCGCCACCAGGGTTTCCGGCACATAACGGCCACCGAAAGGACCGAATCGCCCATGCTCATCGGGATAGGCATTGAAATCCGGCAGATCCTGCCGCAACTGACTGTTCATCTCTCATGCTCCAGGAGGGCCGCAACCGCACGCACCCGCTCGACAAACTCTGCGATCTTGCGCGGGGATTTCACCCCAGGCGCTTCCTCGACACCGGTGCTCACATCCACTCCAAATGGGCGGACGGTACTGATGGCCAGCTCGATGTTGTCCACCGACAACCCGCCGGCAAGGATCAACTCGGTCTGGCGAGCCAGTTCGGTGGCGCGACCCCAGTCGGCCACCTCGCCGGCACCGCTCACCGGCCCTTCGAACACGATGCGGCCCGGCAGCGGATGCGGGGTCTTGCGGCCGAAGCGCACCACCGGCAGGACTTTCACGTGCGCAGGGATCTTCAACTCGCGCAGATCCTCAACATCGGTCTGGAAATAATCCGGCTTCAGGGTGCGGCAGATCTCATCCACCTTCATCTGCAATGGATGCTGTGCCACGGCGATGCGCAGGATGCCGGGCGGCGCCAGCGCAGCCAGCTGCGCGGCCTGCCCCGGCGTGACCTGGCGCGGGCTGGGTGCAAAGACGAAGCCGATCGCATCGACCCTGGCCTCCGCTGCCGCTATGACGCCGTCCGCTCCCGTCAGGCCGCAAATCTTGATCCACATGTGCGTGAGTGTACCGTACCGTTTCAGGGTTCAAGAGTCCGTGCCTGTCCCAGCATCCGCCCGATCAGCCCGGCCGGATCCGGCGCGCGCATCAATGCCGATCCGATCAGGGCCAGCTGGAATCCCAACCGCGCCATCCGCGCCGCATCGTCCGGCGTATTCACGCCGCTCTCGGCCACGCCGGGCCAGCGAGGCGGCAGGTGCGCAGCCAGCTCATCGAAGCGTTCGGGGAGGACCTGGAGCGTCTGCAGGTCACGGCAATTGACACCCACCAGTATCTGGCCGCCTTCCGCACGCTGCTCACGCAGCATGGCCTCGACCCGCGCGAGATCCGCCGCATCGAAAGCCTCGAGCAGCACGAACATCCCGTTGTGCGCAGCGCAATCCAGCAGTTCCGCCATCCGTTCATCGTCCAGCATGCGCACGATGACCAGCACTCCGCCGGCACCGCGGGCGCGCGCCTCCCACACCTGGCAGGGATCGACCAGGAAGTCCTTTCGCATGACCGGAACGCCGAAGGGTTCGAGTACCTGTGCTGCGCGATCGAGGTGATCGAGGGAGCCGTCGAAACGGTCGGGCTCCGTCAGCACCGAAACCGCCGCGGCCCCCCCACGCGCATAGCTCTGTACCCGGCCTGGCCAGTCATCGACACGGCTACCCAGCGCGCCGGCGGCCGGCGAACGGAGCTTCAGTTCTGCGATGATGTCAAAGCCGTGCGTCGACAGCCGCAGCGGCGGCGCAGGCGACCTTTCCCGGGCACGCCTCATCAACGCAGCCATGGGCTCGCGCTCGCGCAGCTGCCGCGCACGGCGCTCGCTGGATGCCGCCATCTCGTCCAGAAATCCGCTCATGCCGGGCCGTTCCACGGTTGCGAGCGCAGGCGATGCAGCCAGCGCAGAGCCTGGCCGCTGCTGATCGCTTCGCGCGCCTGCGAGATGCCGGCCTCGATGCTCGCGCAGACCCCGCCGATATGCAGCGCCAGCCCCGATTGCAGGATCAGGGCATCCAGGTGCGCGCCGGTGTCCCGACCCTCGAACACCGCCTCGAGCGCCGCAAGGTTGGCTGCGGCATCGCCCCCGGCAAGCGCTGCCGGCGCGGCCCGTGCAATGCCCAGATCCCGCGGATCCAGCACGCGCTCTTCGACCTGCCCGGGCCTGACGTCGAAGAGCCTGAAAGGTCCGATGGGCGTAGCCTCGTCCCAGCCCTGCGCACCGTGCAGCACCCAGGCACGCTCCACCTCCATGCCCGCGAGCGCCTCGGCCATCAGCTTCGCCGCCGGGTCGCTGAATGCCCCGATGAGGTAGTAGCGGGGCGCACCGGGGTTGGCCAGCGGCCCGAGCAGATTGAACACGGTGCGGATGCCCAGCGCCGCGCGAACCGGTGCGAGCGTCTTCATCGCCGGGTGATAGTAGGGCGCGAACAGGAAGGTGAATCCGCAGGAGTCCAGGCATTGCCGCGCCAGCCTCTCGTCCATGGGCATGGGAACGCCCAGTCGTTCGATGAGGTCGGCACTGCCGCTGCGGCTGGATATGGACCGGTTGCCGTGCTTGATCACCGGCAGACCGGCAGCCGCGGTCAGGAGCGCAGAACCCGTCGACAGGTTCAGGCTACCCGACGCATCACCACCCGTGCCTACGATGTCGATGGCCGGCAGTCCGGGCGCGAAATCCGGCCGACGGCCCAGCTGCCGCATCGCCAGCGCAAAGCCGCGCACCTCCTCCGCCACCACGCCCTTGGCACGAAGCCCGGCCAGCAGCGCCCCGGCGAGCGGCGGAGGGACCTCCGGAGAAGTCAGCGCCCGCAGCAGATCGCTCGCCTCGGCCTCGGACAGATCCCGCCCATCCAGGATCTGTTCGAGCATGCGGCGCAGCGTCTCGTTCATGGCAGGGACATCTTGAGGAAATTCTTCATCAGCGCAGGCCCGTCGGGCGTGAGCACGCTCTCAGGGTGAAACTGGACCCCCTCGACCCGAAGTTCCCGATGCCGTACGCCCATGATCTCGCCTTCCGCCGTGCGTGCACTGACTTCCAGAACCGCGGGCAGGCTCGCGGGTTCCGCGATGAGGGAATGATAGCGCCCCGCCTGCATCGGAGAAGTCAAACCCTCGAACACGCCGCGTCCGTCATGCAGCACGGGCGACACCTTGCCATGCATCAGCCGTCCGGCACGCACGACGCGGCCCCCGAACACCTCCACCAGCGACTGATGCCCCAGGCACACGCCCAGCACCGGCACCCTGCCCGCGAAGGCACGCACCATGTCCATGGAGACGCCGGCTTCGTGCGGAGTGCCGGGCCCTGGCGAAATCACCACGTGGGTCGGATGAAGGGCGAGCGCCTGCGCGACGGCGATGGCATCGTTGCGGAACACCTCGACCTCGGCGCCCAGCATCAGGAAAGCCTGCACCAGGTTGTAGGTGAAGGAATCGTAGTTGTCGATCAACAGGAGCCGTGCGTTCACAGACCCTCCGCCGCCATCGCCAATGCCCTGCGCAGCACCGCGCTTTTGGCCATGACTTCTTCGAATTCGGCGCGGGGCACCGAGTCCGCTACGATGCCGCCGCCAGCCTGGTAACTGTAGGAATCGCCACGAAACACAAGCGTGCGAATGGTGATGGCCTGGTCCATGTCGCCCTGCCGCCCGAAATAGCCCACGGTGCCGCCGTACAGGCGTCGGCCGGTGGTCTCCAGTTCATCGATGATCTGCATGGCACGCACTTTCGGTGCGCCCACCAGCGTGCCCGCCGGAAAGGTGGCCGCGAACAGGTCGAATGCATCCTGGCCGGGCGCCAGGGTGCCGGACACCCCACTGACCAGGTGCATGATATGGCTGTAGCGCTCGACCACACGATAGGGATCCACGCGCACAGTGCCAGCCATTGCCACCCGGCCCAGATCGTTGCGCGCGAGGTCGACGAGCATCACGTGCTCGGCATTTTCCTTCGGATCCGCCAGCAGTTGCTGCTCCAGTTCGAGATCGGCCTCGGGACTGGCCCCGCGCGGGCGCGAGCCGGCGATGGGCCGGAGCTGCGCCTGGCCTGCATTGAGTTTCACCAGAGCTTCGGGCGAGGTGCCGACCACGGTAAGATCCCCGAGTTCGCAGAAGAACATGTAGGGCGAAGGATTGATCAGGCGCAGCGCCCGATAAACTTCGAACGGCGAAAGATCATGGCGGCCCTCGAAGCGCGAGGAGAGCACCAACTGATAGACATCGCCCGCCGCGATATGCTCCTGCGCCCGGTGGACTCGCGCCGCATGCGCGGCCTCATCCAGCGACATGATGCCGTTGCTGAAACGCCCACCCACCGGCCGCGCAGGCACCGCCCCCTGCAAAGCGCGCACGACCTCCCGTCGCAGGGCGGCGCGCTCGCCTTCACTGCCATCGTGCAACAGGGCAATCCGGTGGGTCAGGTGATCGAACACCAGCAACGAGTGAGGCGCAACGTAGTGCGCATGCGGAGCGTCCGTGTCGTCGAGCGAGCGCGCAGGCAGATGCTCGAAATAGCGCACGGCATCGTAGGACGTGTAGCCCACCAGCCCCCCGGACAACGGTACTCCGGGAATCTCCGGGAGCGGTCTCGGGGCGCAGGCCAGGGCCGCACGCAGGGCGTCCAGGAATTCCTTCCGGCTCCGCGGCCGCGGCGCATGCTCCGCGCCCACATGGAGCCCTGCCGCGTCCAGGCGCACGTCGAGGCAGTCCCCGAAGCCGATGAAGGAATAGCGGGCCAGGCGCTCGCCGCCTTCGACACTTTCCAGCAGGAAGCGCGGCTTGAACCCGGCCAGTTTCAGATACGCCGACACCGGCGTGTCCAGATCGGCTGCAATATCGAACAGTTTCATCATGTCGCGTAAAACATCCGCCCAACAAAAAACCCACCACCACTTGTCGCGGAGATGGGTTCCTGTGAGATCTTCTGGGTTTCTTGGCTTATGCGCTCGGCATCAGTCGATCCACACCCTCTCCGTCCGGGAGGGGCGCCACCACCAGCACGCATTCTGAAGGATCGACATGCGCTGAGTATGGCGGGAAGGCCGTGGCAGCGTCAAGCGCCGCGCAGGCTGCGTGACAGCCGAGTCATGCTGCGGCAACTTTCTTGATCGTATCCCAGGTGCGTGTCGTGACGTTCTTTCCAAACTTCCTTTCTATGAGAGTCATGAAGATGGGACCCCGCTCATTTGGAACATAGGCCGTGAACACCTCCGCACCTTTCCTGACCAGGATTCTTGCGCCATCGAGCTCAATGGGGAGCTGCAGCCTTTCCTTGTGCGGCCGACTCAGAAAGGTCACGACGCGTTTTGCCTTTGGTGAGACGCGAAAACCAGAGTAGGGGTCCGTATCGAGCAACGCGAGCAAATGGTCGGTAGAGCGAACAATGACAGGAAAGCTGCGCGAGAGATACTTGCCCATGCCGGACTCAATGCGTTTGGCCAGGGTGGATTCATTTTCCTTCGCGCCCGTGAAGGCCACGTTCCCACTGGACAGCACGGTTCTGACGTCCACGAACCCCATTTTCTCGAAGCACGCCTTCAAATCCGCCATTTTGGCGTTCATCGGACTGACGCCACGAAGAAACGCAACATAACGGGGCATCGATCGCTCCTCTGGATCTGGCCGTTGAGTCGAGCGCTGTCCGCCCGAAATCAGCGGCGCGCGCAATGCGTCCGCTGGGGCGAGTTGTCAGGCCCGATGCGCATCTTGCGATCCACTCGAGCAAGAAAACAGCGGACGATACGCGGACCGGAAATGCCATGCCAACGCAGCCAAAACCAATGCGTTGAGCGTACCGAAAAGCCACGCAGTGTCCAGAAGCGTGTCGGTAAAGAAGATGATGACCGCAACCGGCGCAAGGAGCACCAGGCCAAGTGGAGCGGTACGGTGGAAAAGCAGCGCGCAGGCAGATGCGATATAGGTAAATGCAAGCAAGGGGAACATGAACCCTGTTTTTCCGAGGGCGGCCTGGAATGCCGCCGACGCATCGCTCACTTTGGGATGCGGTGGCGGAACGATGCCCGCAAGGGACAATGCGAGATAGACGCCAACGAGCAGATAGTACGCGGCAAACAGATATCGAAGGATGCGCCAGGGAATTGAATCATTCACGTTCACCCAACCTTGCCCCTGTGGGCCGTTTGTTTACGAGCAGCCGTGACATGAGGGAACTTGCCGTCGCCATATGAGCGAACCACTTCTGACACGACGATAAGGTAGCCCTTGTACCAGCGGGCGTACTGCCTCTTTGCTTCCTGGTGCGTCGGAAGATGAACGACCGCTCGACTTCGCCGCGGGAGCGGCGACCAGACTTCGGCACCTCTGATTCGAAGCGGACCGCCGCCTCATGCGGTTCCAGCTCAGTCTCGACTCGTACTTCATCCGCCGGGGCGGGCGCGCAGCCGGCCAACGACAATCGGGCCGGGAATGCCATTGAGATTACTCTCAACGTGCCCCCGCGGCTCCTTTTTCGCAAGGAAAATGGGTGACGTCGGCTGTAGTGCCTTGTTGGGCAGCATTCCTGCAAAGCTCGGGCATCTGACTGGACGGGCACGACTATGCCGCGCTGTAGGCTCTCTCGAGCTCAGCCACGTCGAGCTTCACCATCGTCATCATGGCATCCATCACGGCCTTCACCTTCCTGGGGTCCCTGTTACCGATCAGCTCGGTGAATCGCCGCGGAACAATTTGCCAAGAGAGACCAAAGGGGTCCTTGATCCAACCGCATGCCGTAGGCGTCGCTCCCGCCTTCACGAGTTTGTCCCAGTATTCATTCACCTCATCCTGATCCGCGCAGTCCACGTAGAACGAGACCCCCTCAGAGAAACTGAAGTACGAACCTCCGTTGTAGCCCATGAAGAGTTGGCCACCAACGACGAACTCGGCGGAGCTGATGGGACCGTCCTTGCCCGTGCGGGCGACTTTGCGTACTTCGGAGTCAGGAAACGTCGCCGTGTAGAACTCGATCGCCGCTTCGATCTGGTCGTTGAACATGAGGAAAGGCGTAACCTTGTTCATGCGAATGTCACCTCTGCGAGGGCGATGCTGTTCTCCGCTCAACGCTCGCGTTGAGCGGCCGGCCGGAAGCACTCAGCGGGAGCGGACGCCGCTGCATTGGCGCTGCCGCGCTTGCGTCCGATGCCTTCGATAGGGGCACGGTGCCACGAGCTTCGAATTAGCGATGCCGGGGGAGTCGGGCAACCCGCCTGTATCATTCGATCTGCTGGTAAGGTCGCTCTTGGCACTCGGCACCTCGAACCGTCAGCTGGTGAAGATCATTCGCGCCGCCCTTCTGTAACGTGACGATTGGGTTGAGCGACGCGAAGTTTCATGGAGTCGAACGAAGCTGATTTATCCAGATCATCCAGTCCCTCCTTGCCTCACCGAAGTAGCGACCCGCGCTCGCTAATGCGGGCATCCCCGCGTGCATAAAGCTGAGAACCCGGGAGGCAGTTCACCGCCATCTGGCGAATCCGCCAGCCAGGCGTGTGGCTTTCCGTCCGCAGAGACACATCGGGAATAATAAGTCTTTCCAGCTTCGAAGCGACCTGTCACAAGAACGAATTGCAACTTCGAGGGCGACTTACCCTCCGGGATAGCCGAAGCGGCAACGCCGGCGGCGATTGCGCCTCCTGCAGCTGCCGCCGCAGACATAGCGGCAACCGCAGAAATGTCGTAGGACAGACAGTCAATCCCTACCCGATGTTCACCCGGTGCCAGGCGAAGCGTGTTCGCAAAGGCAGGGGTCTCTGCACCGTCAATGGACCATGCGTGCCCGTGTTTCCCAACATCAATAGTTGCTGCCGGGCTCCCTTGCGCCGGAGGTTGATATTTCGGCAGAGCGTGAGGCGAGTTCGAGGCGCAACCGGTCAACATTGCGATAGCCTGCGCGCATACAACGACGAAGCGGCGAGCGTTGTGAGTCACGTGCGTGCTGCAACTCTCACGTTGAGCGACCGGCCTCTGGCACTTCAAGCGCACGGACGCTTTCAACATCTTCGATTGCTGAACGCGCGCCCGCGCGGACGGCTCCCCGGTCGGCTCGAACGGGCGATTAGGCGGCCTAACGATATACATCTTTCCGGTCCCCGAATTTGTAGATCGTGACTTCTAGCAGCCTGTCGGACTGAGACTTTTAACTGAAGGGAAAATACGTGTCGCACGCATAAGTCATGCCGAAGTTATTCAAATTTGTTGGGCGGCAGGGTCGCCATGCCCGCTCAGGCGGGCAGCAGAGCGAACATTCGCTT
>JBGAGK010000025.1:0-68065 GCA_044226785.1 Steroidobacteraceae bacterium
AAAGGTGTGCAGGCGGTGCTCGATGCCGTCGTGGACTACATGCCGGCGCCCACCGACATGCCGCCGGTGAAGGGGCAGAGCGAGCGAGGCGAGCCGCTGACCCGGCCGGCCGATGACAAGGCGCCGTTCTCGGCCCTGGCGTTCAAGATCCTCAACGATCCCTTCGTCGGCAATCTCACCTTCTTCCGCGTGTATTCCGGCACGCTCAATTCCGGCGACTCGGTGTTCGTGCCCAACAAGAACCGCAGCGAGCGCATCGGGCGGCTGTTGCAGATGCACGCCAGCGAGCGCTCCGAGATCAAGGAAGTGCGCGCCGGCGACATCGCCGCGGCGGTGGGTCTGAAGGACGTGGTGACCGGCGACACGCTGTGCGACGAGAACAAGGTCATCATCCTGGAGAAAATGGAATTCCCCGAGCCGGTGATCTCAGTGGCGGTGGAACCGCGCACCAAGGCCGACCAGGAGAAAATGGGCCTGGCCTTGCAGCGCCTGGCGAAGGAAGACCCGTCCTTCCGCGTGCACACCGACCAGGAATCCGGCCAGACCATCATCGCCGGCATGGGCGAGCTGCACCTGGAAATCATCGTGGATCGCATGAAGCGCGAGTTCAAGGTCGAGGCCAACGTCGGCAAGCCGCAGGTGGCCTACCGCGAGACCATTCGCGCCAAGGTCGACTCCGAGGGCAAGTTCGTGCGCCAGTCCGGCGGCCGCGGCCAGTATGGCCACGTGTGGCTGCGCATCGAGCCGCTGGAGGCGGGCAAGGGCTACGAGTTCGTCAACGGCATCGTCGGCGGCGCCATTCCGCGCGAGTTCATTCCGGCGGTGGACAAGGGCATCCAGGAAGCCGTGCAGACCGGCGTGATCGCGGGCTACCCCATCGTGGATGTCAAGGTGACGGCCTTCGACGGCTCCTACCACGACGTCGACTCGAACGAAATGGCGTTCAAGATCGCCGCCTCCATGGGTTTCCGCGAAGGCTTCCGCAAGGCAAAGCCCGTGCTGCTCGAGCCCATCATGAAAGTCGAGGTGGTGACGCCGGAGGAATATTACGGCGATATCGTCGGTGACCTGAATCGCCGACGCGGCCAGATCATCGGCATGGAGGATAGCCCCTCCGGCAAGGTGGTGACCGCGGAAGTGCCGCTGGCGGAAATGTTTCAGTACTCCACGTCCATGCGCTCCATGAGCCAGGGTCGTGCCACGTACACCATGGAATTTTCCAAATATATGGAAGTGCCGAGCAACGTCGCGGAAGTCGTGCTGAAGAAGGCTTCCTGATCCTTAACGCTAGATTCACTTGAGAGGTAACGGCAGTGTCGAAGGGGAAGTTTGAGCGGACCAAGCCGCACGTGAACGTTGGGACGATAGGACATGTGGACCATGGCAAGACGACGCTGACGGCGGCGCTGACCAAGGTGATGGCGGAGAAGTTTGGCGGGGAGTTCAAGGCCTACGACCAGATTGACAAGGCTCCTGAGGAGCGAGCGCGCGGGATCACCATTGCCACGGCGCACGTGGAGTACCAGAGCGAGGCGCGGCACTACGCGCACGTGGACTGTCCCGGGCATGCCGACTATGTGAAGAACATGATCACGGGAGCGGCGCAGATGGACGGGGCGATCCTGGTGGTCTCGGCGGCCGATGGGCCGATGCCCCAGACGCGCGAGCACATCTTGCTGGCCCGCCAGGTAGGGGTGCCCTACATCGTGGTGTACCTGAACAAGGCCGACATGGTGGATGACAAGGAGCTGTTGGAGCTGGTGGAGCTGGAGGTGCGGGATCTGCTGAGCAGCTACAAGTTCCCCGGGGACAAGACCCCGATCATCATCGGCTCGGCGCTGAAGGCGCTGGAAGGGGATCAGAGCGAGATCGGGGTGCCCTCGGTGTTGAAGCTGGTGAAGGCGCTGGATGACTACATCCCGGTCCCGAAGCGCGCGGTGGATGGAGCGTTTCTGATGCCGGTGGAGGATGTGTTCTCGATTGCCGGCCGTGGCACGGTGGTGACGGGGCGCATCGAGCGCGGGATCATCAAGGTGAACGATGAGGTGGAGATTGTGGGCATACGCCCGACCACCAAGACCACCTGCACGGGGGTGGAGATGTTCAGAAAGCTCCTGGACGAGGGGCAGGCCGGGGACAACGTGGGGGTGCTGTTGAGAGGCACCAAGCGGGAGGAAGTGGAGCGCGGGCAGGTGCTGTGCAAGCCCGGCTCGATCACTCCGCACACGAAATTTGAGGCCGAAGTGTACGTGCTGACCAAGGAGGAGGGCGGTCGTCACACGCCGTTTTTCAAGGGTTATCGGCCGCAGTTTTATTTTCGCACGACGGATGTGACCGGGGCGGTGGAGCTGCCGGCGGGCACGGAGATGGTGATGCCTGGGGACAACATCAAGATTGTGGTGGAGCTGATCAGCCCGATTGCGATGGAGCAGGGCTTGCGCTTTGCGATCCGCGAAGGCGGTAAGACCGTCGGCGCGGGCGTGGTCTCTAAGGTCATCGCGTAGGAAATCGTTTATCGAGTACGGGGTCGCGTAGCGACCCCGGTTAGAGGTTGGGGCGAAGCCCCTTAAAATACGGGGTCGGCTTCGACCCCGTTGAAAGTTGCGCGTAGCGCATGGGAATCAACATATGGCTAATCAGAACATCCGTATCCGCCTCAAGGCTTTCGATCATCGCCTGATCGACAAGTCTGCCAAGGAGATCGTCGATACGGCCAAACGGACCGGTGCGACCGTCAAGGGTCCCGTGCCGCTGCCCATCAAGATGGAGCGCTTCACCGTGCTGGTGGCACCGCACGGCGACAAGGACGCGCGCGATCAGTTCGAGATCCGCACGCACAAGCGCCTGATGGATATTCTCAATCCCACCGACAAGACCGTCGATGCGCTGATGAAGCTGGAACTGCCGGCCGGCGTCGACGTGCAGATCAAGCTCAATTGAGTGAGCCCGGCGGCACGGCATTCGCCGCCGCCGCCGGCTCGATCACTTCTGTTTCGCCGTCCCGGGCTCCGCCATCTTGCGATGCATTTCCGCGAGTACCGGATCGGGCGTGACGTGGGCCACCGCGGCCTGGATCTTGTTTTTCAGGCCGTGCACCACCGCCTTCTCGCCGCTCATCATCGCGTCGAACCCCGTTCGGGCCACATCCGCCGGATCGTCCTTGTCCTGCGATGCGCCCACCTTGGTGTCGAGCATGTCGGCGCGCTCGAAGAATTCCGTATCGGTGGCGCCCGGCATGAGATTGGTGACGGTGACGCCCGAGTCCTTCAGCTCGTTGGCGAGCGCCGCCGCGAAGGAATCCAGGAACGCCTTGGTGCCGTTGTAAACGGCCTGGAAGGTGCCGGGCATCAGTCCCGCGATCGAACCGGTGATCAGGATGCGGCCGCTCCCTCGGCTGCGCATGTGGTTGCCCACGTGGTGAATCAACACGATGGTCCCATCGATGTTGGTGTGCACCACCTTCAACGCCTCCTCGATCGACTGGTCCAGGAAGGCGCGGCCCAGACCACGGCCCGCGTTGGCGAGCAGGGCGTCCACGTCCCGGCCGCTTTGGGCGATGGCCATCATCAGCTGCTGTACGCCCTCGCTGGTGGACAAATCGCATTGCACGGCCATCACCCGCGGAGCGCCCTTGCTGAGCGGTGGCGGGACCTTGTGGATGGCCTCGTCGTCGGCCACCACCATGGTGTCGAAATTGTGGGCGATGCACAGGCGCGCGAGTTCCAGACCGATGCCGGATGATGCGCCGGTCACCACGGCGAATTGACGTGCTTGCTGACCCATAGCGGCTTTCCTCCTGCGGGTAGGATTTGGAAAGACGCAAGCCTAGAGTAAGGGTCGGCGCGTTGCCGTCGGCGCTCCCAGGCGCATCCCTGTCGGCTCGCAGCGCATTTACTATGGGCGTTCGCCTACAGGGCTCGGCCGGTCCGCGCCGACAGAAAACCCCGCGTAACTTCCCGATGCTGTGCCTTATTCCACCACAACGGAGGGTCTCCTCGTGGCACAAGCAACCTCGGCCGTAGACACGGGCGATGCGCCGTTGAGCGCGGCCAAGCACCCGAAGCTGGCGTACGAACTCGTCGGCCGCACCGTCACCATCCATCGCCCGCGCGCGCAAGTTTATGCCGCCTGGCGCGATTTCCGTCATCTGTCATCGTTCATGGAGAACATCCGCGATGTCGAGGTCGTCGACGACCGGCGCTCCCACTGGGTGGTGGAAGCGCCCGGCGGCAGGACGGTGGAATGGGATGCGCTGATCATCACCGATCAGCCGAATGAGCTGATCGAGTGGCGCTCACAGGAGGGTGCCAGCGTGCATCACAGCGGCCGTGTCGAATTTCGCGATGCGCCGGCGCAGCGCGGCACCGAAGTGTCCGTGACCATCGCCTACGATCCGCCCGGCGGCAGCGTGGGCAAGCTCATCGCCAAGCTGTTCAAGAAGGAGCCCAAGATCCAGGCACGCCAGGATCTGCGGCGTTTCAAGCAGCTGATGGAAACCGGCGAAATCGCCACCGCCGAACCGCCGGCGGCGGCGCCGCGCGGTTGAGGAGATTTCCATGCGCGCACTCACCTGGCACGGCAAGGAAGACGTTCGAGTCGACACGGTCCCCGATCCGCAGATCGTGAATCCGCGGGACGCCATCGTCGAGATCACCTCCACCGCCATCTGCGGCTCGGACCTGCATCTGTACGACCATTACATCCCCACCATGAAATCCGGCGATGTGCTGGGGCATGAGTTCATGGGCAAGGTGGTCGAGGTGGGTCCGGGCAATCAGAAGCTCAAAGTTGGCGATCGGGTGGTCGTTCCGTTCGTGATCGCCTGCGGGCAATGCTATTTCTGCGGCAAGCAGCAATATGCCGCCTGCGACAACTCCAACCCGGCCGAGAGCGCCGACATGTCGGAGCTGCTGTACGGCTATCCCATGACGGGCGCCTTCGGCTACTCGCACCTCACCGGCGGCTACGCGGGCGGACAGGCGGAGTATGCGCGCGTGCCGTTCTCGGACGTGGGTCCCATCGCTATCCCTAATGGCGTGGACGATGAGACGGTGCTGTTTCTCTCCGACATTCTGCCCACCGGCTGGATGGCGGCGGAGAACTGCGAAATCGAGCCCGGCGATGCGGTGGCCGTATGGGGCTGTGGCCCGGTGGGATTGTTCGCCGTGCAGAGCGCCTTGGTGCTGGGCGCACGGCGCGTGATCGCCATTGACCATTTCCCGCATCGCCTGGAGCTGGCGAAGCGTCTCGGCGCCGACACCATCAACTTCGATGAGGTCAACGTGCGCGAGGCGCTGGTGGAAATGACCGGCGGCATCGGGCCTGATGCCTGCATCGACGCGGTGGGCATGGAGAGCCACGGCATGACCATCGACAACCTGCTGGATCAGGCCAAGGTCAAGGTGGGCTTGGGAACGGATCGGCCGCATGCGCTGCGGCAGATCATTCTCGCCTGCCGCAAGGGTGGGCGCGTTTCCATTCCCGGCGTGTACGGCGGTGTGGCTGACAAGTTTCCACTGGGCGCGCTCATGGAAAAAGGACTGACCATCAAGACCGGTCAGACGCATGTGCAGAAATACGCGCCGAAACTGCTGAAAATGATTCTCGACGGCGTGCTCGACACGACCTTTCTCATCAGTCACCGCCTGCCGCTGGAACAGGCGCCCAAGGGCTACAAGATTTTCAAGGAGCGGCAG
Source organism: Steroidobacteraceae bacterium (assembly GCA_044226785.1). Taxonomy (GTDB): domain Bacteria; phylum Pseudomonadota; class Gammaproteobacteria; order Steroidobacterales; family Steroidobacteraceae; genus TMP-86. The sequence goes on from JBGAGK010000025.1 coordinate 5,697, forward strand.
AACGAGGTCACCAAGGTGGTGCTGAAGCCCGGCGTGACGACGCCCGGCGCACTGGCGGCCGCCGCGCCGTAGCGAATCTTCACTGACTATTTTTGAAACGCCGCCAACGCGGCCTCGACCACTTTTTGATCCTGGTCGACCGTGCCGCCGCTCGCGCCCACGGCGCCGACCACCGTCTTGCCCAGCTTCACCGGCATGCCACCGGCAAAGATCACCACCCGGTCGTGGTTGGTGCTGTTGATGCCGAACAGCGGCTTTCCGGACTGCGCCATTTTCGCCAGGTCCTCGGTGGCCATGTCGAACACCCGCGCCGTCCAGGCCTTGTGGATGGAGATGTCGATGCTGCCCAGCCACGCGCCGTCCATGCGTTCATGGGCGATGAGATTGCCGCCGGCATCCACCACCGCAAGATTGTAGGGGACGCCGATTTCCTCGGCTTTGCGCTCGCCGGCGGCGATGATGCGGCGCGCGTCGGCGAGCGACAGGGTGGCGAGTTGCGTGGTCATGGACATCTCCGGAAAGTGGGTACCGGCAGGGTTGACCGAAACGGCGGCGCCCGCTGTCGGCTGCGCTCAGGACTTCGGGTAGTCGCCGGCCGACAGGAGTGGAGACTCTGGCGCGGCGGTGCCCGCCGTGGTTCGATTCCTCGCGGGTGAACTCGGCACGGCCAGACTCGCCGCGGGTGGAGCGGTGCGACTGACGCCGGCGAGGCAAGCGGTGAATTCCGCGCCGAACAGAAAGATTTGCGCCGTGTAGTACAGCCACAGCAGGAGCGCGGCGAAAGAGGCCGCCGCGCCGAAGGCCGATGGCTGCGTCGAGTGCGACAGATACAGTCCGATGCCCCAGCGGCCTGCATCGAACAGCACGGCGGTGAGAACGCCGCCGGCGATGACGGTTTTCCACGCCAGACGCCGTGCGGGCATGTAGCGGTAAATGAGCGCGAACAGCGCCGCCGTGAGAGTGAGTGAGACCGCCACGTCCACCACCACCAGCGATCCCACGATGCCGGGATAGGCATGGGCGATCTGCGCACGGAGATTCGACAAGCCGGTGGAGAGCGTAAGGGATACGAGCAATAGGAACCCCAGCGCCAGAATGAATCCGAACGACAGGAGCCTGGCGCGAATGAATCCGCGCAGGCCGGAGGGCGCCATGCGGGCGCTGCGCCAGATCTGATTGAGTGAGGTCTGCAGGACGGTGAACACGGTGGAGGCGCCGATGATCAGGGTGATGACACTGACCACCGTCGATACCAGTCCGTTGGTCTGGGTGGATGCGCGCACCGCGTCCATTACCGTTTTCGCGGTCGCAGGTCCAAACAGCTCCTGCATTTGCGCCTGCACCTGTCCGTAAGCCTGCTGTTCGCCCAGCACGCCGCCGGCGATGGTCAGCAGGATCACCAGGAGCGGTGCGAGCGAAAAAGCGCAGAAGAACGCCAGCGCCGCCCCGATGGTGGAGGCATTGTCCTCGCTCCAGTAGCGCGCCGCGCACAGCAGCAGCGATCCGCAGTTGCGCCACGTGAGCCTGTCGAGGGTGGCCATTACGGGTACGAGCGTTTCCGCCCGCTACGCAGCGGTGCCGTTTCAACCCGCGGAATGTTTTCGGGAGCGAACGACATTCGGCTCAAATTATGGACAGCAAGCGGGTTAGACGCGGCCGGCATCCACGCAAAACGCTGTGGGACGAATCCGACGCCGCTTCGCGCGCCACGAGTCGCGCCTTCGCCACCGGCCGCCTTCACGACGGCCTATGATGCGGCAAAGGAGCGATGCCATGCCAGACATCCCCGCTACTCGCAAGGGACAACCCGACGCCCACATCGACCGGGACGAATTCGCGAAGCGCATGCGCGCGCAGTTCCACGATCCCGCGTTCGAGCAGGCGGACGGGGAAATCGAACGCCTGGTCGAGATCGCGTGGAATGCCTACGAAGATTCGCGCAAGAGTCCCCGCACTCGCGCGGCGGGTCCCGGCTTTGCGGACCCCGATTATCCGTTGGCTTTGGAATGGCTGGCGACGCGTGAGGCCATCCATGCCGCGCAGGCGCGACAGCAGGACCCGAGCTCACCCTCGCGGGTGCTGCTCATTTGCGCATCACCCCGTTCCGACCAGACTTGTCCCGGCGAAATGTCGAAGACCTATCGGATTTGCCGGCTGGCGCAGGAAGTGCTCGGCCAGCAGGGCATCGAAGTCGATCTGCTGGATTTGAGCCACCTCACGTCCGAGTACGGACGCAAGATCCTGCCCTGCAAGGGCTGCGTTTCCACCGCCATGCCGCTGTGCCACTGGCCCTGCTCGTGTTATCCCAACCACTCGCTGGGCCAGGCCGGCGATTGGATGAACGAGCTGTATCCGCGTTTCGTCGCCGCCCATGGCCTCATGATCGTGACGCCCGTGCATTGGTACCAGGCGCCGAGCGTGCTGAAGTTGCTGATCGACCGGCTGGTCTGCGCCGACGGCGGCAATCCCGATCCCACCACCACTCACGGCAAGCATCCGCAGGAGGCGAAGGCGTTGGAAATGAAAGGTTGGTCGTACCCGCGCCATTTGCGCGGCCGCGCTTTCTCGGTCATCGTGCACGGCGATGCCGCGGGCGCCGAAAATCTGCGGCGCGCACTGAGTGATTGGCTCGCGGACATCGGCCTGATACCCGCCGGAATCCAGGGCCTGCTGGATCGCTACGTCGGCTATTACACTCCGTATGCCGAGAGTCACGAATACCTGGATCGCGACGTGGATTTCCAGGCCGAAGCGCGCAACGCCGCGCAGGCCTTGGTCAACCGGATTGCCACGAACCGCGCGGGGCGGGTGCCGGAGCCGATGTTGCCGGAGCCACGGCCGAAATGAAGGGCGGTCGAAGGTCAGCGTACGGCGCGTCGATCTTGCATCGTCCCGCCAACGAGCGGCTGCCGCGGTCGAGTGCCGTGGACTCCACGCGGGCGGTATCGAGAAATTTTCGCAGGGCTGCGGTCGGTTTGAATGAGGTTCGCATGGTCCAGCCAACCGGCTGGCTGGTTCGCGGCAGGGGCGGCCCCAAAACGCTGAGACGGTTGCGCACGACATCGGATGCGACCTGGCAGGTCGAAACGACCGCAACGCTGTCGGAGTTGAGCAGCAACTCCCGGATGGTGAGAAAAGAGTTGCATTCCAAGACCCTGCTTGGCCGTGGCAGTCGCCGCGCATCCAGCAGGCCATTCAAGCGATCGCGTGCCGGCGTTCCCTGCGGCGGCAGCAGCCAGCGATAGCGATTCAGCGCTTTGCGGTCGATGATCACGCGGCCGCGTCCAATACCGCGGGCCAGCGGATGGCCTGCGCGACCGACCAATGAGAGGGTGTCGTTGAAAATGGGCTCCTGCATCACGTCATTGCCAGGTCCCGGAAGCCGCAATGCGCCAAGGATGAGATCGATGCGCCCGTGACGCAGCGCATGAAGCTGCTCCTCGTAAGGGCCATCCATGATGGTAACCGTGATATTGGGATAATGCTCCAGCAGCCGCTCGAGACTCCGAGGCAGCCAGGATGCGCGCGCGGTCGGCAATGCGCCGAGTCGTATCTGGCCATCATAGATGCCACGCATTTCCCGGAGCTCATCCAGGCACAGCCGCAGTTCGCTCTGCAGCAGCTCGTAGCCCGCGGCCAGCTCGCGGGCGGCCCTGGTCATCTCCAGCACCCGACCCGATCTGGTCCAGAGCGGCTGCCCCAGCAACTGGGCGAGGTGGGCCATCGAGCGGGATACCACGGGCTGCGCTATCCCGAGCCGGCAGGCTGCGGCGGAGAAGGTTCCGCCTGCGACGGTGGCGGTGAGCGCTTGCAGCTGCGTATCCCGCACCTGCTGTCGCAGGCGAGCCAACGGTGCCGGGCCGATGCCGGCTCCTTGCGCCGCGGCTACCAGGAAGCCCATGCCCTTGGACCCGCGGTCCGACAGGATCCTGCCGGCGGGCGTCAGCGTGGCCCCTGAAGGCCCTCTCGCGACGAGAGACAGATCCACGACCGACTCGAGCGCGGCGATGGCCTGGGAGATCGAGGGCTGTGTCCGGTGCAGCAGGCGTGCCGCCCCGTGCATGCTTCGCGCGCGTTCGGTTGCGAGCAAGGCTCTGATCCAGGTCAACTTGATGTGCGGCGAGGGCGTGCTCACGGCGTGTATATCAAAAAGGAATCACGATACACGTAAATCGGATTACCGATGCGGCAGGCGGATAATGAAATATGCCGGCATCGACCCGTGCAGGTGGAGGATATCCATGAAGCAATCCATACCCGGAACCACCCTATTCGACGGCGACATGGCGATGAAGGGGTACGCGCTGAACAAGATGTGCTATTCCTTCAACATCGCCGCAAACCGTGCGCGTTTCAAGGCGGATGAGCAGGCTTACTGCAGGGAGTATGGGCTGAACGATCAGCAGGCCGCCGCCATCCGCGAGCGGAACGTGCTTGCGTTGCTGGCCGCCGGCGGAAACGTCTACTACCTGGCGAAGTTTGCGGGAATCTTCGGGCTGGATGTCCAGGACCTGGGAGCCCAGCAAACCAGCATGAGCAAGGAAGAATTCAAGACAAAGCTTCGCGGTTACGCGCAGCCAAAGGAGCAGTGACATGGCCAGGATCGTCGGCAGCGTTTCAACCTCGCACGTACCCGCAATCGGGGGCGCCATCGCGCGCGGACTGCAGGAAGATCGTTACTGGAAGCCGTTTTTCGACGCCTTCCCTCCGACACGAAGCTGGTTGTCCGGGGTGCGTCCGGACGTTGCCATCATCGTATACAACGACCATGGGTTGAATTTCTTCCTGGACAAGATGCCGACTTTTGCGATCGGCGCCGCCGCCCATTACGTGTCGTCGGACGAGGGTTGGGGCATCCCGACCATACCGCCGGTGCGGGGTATCCCGGAGCTTTCCTGGGCCATCATCGAGGGCGTCGTCGGCGAAGAATTCGACATCACCAGCTGCCAGGAAATGCTGATCGACCATGCGGTGACGATCCCGTTGCAGCTGCTCTGGCCGAACGGCAGTCCTCCGGTCAGCATCGTGCCGGTTGCCGTCAACACGGTGCAACATCCCTTGCCGAATCCCAAGCGGTGCCTCGCATTTGGACACGCGATCCATCGGGCCGTTGCCGCGTTCCCCCGCGACTTGAACGTGGTGGTAATCGCCACCGGTGGCCTGTCCCACCAGCTCGATGGGCAGCGGGCCGGTTTCATCAACCCGGACTTCGATCGCTTGTGTCTCGATTCGCTGATCGGTGCGCCCGAGCGGCTCACCGGTTATTCGGTCGTCGATCTCGTCGAACTTGCCGGTACGCAGGGCGTGGAGGTGCTCAACTGGATCGTGGGACGCGGCATCGTGGGCGGTGCGACGCAGGAGCGGCACCGAACGTACCATATTCCCATTTCCAACACGGCCTCCGCGGTACAGGTGTTGCAGGCGATGGCGTAGGGCGGCGCCTGTTCGACGAGGGCGTATGGGCGCGGTACGCCGTCGGATCACCACGTCTTAAGTTTCGGCTATGTCATCGCCTGCTCATCGCGCAGCATGCGGCTCACGATCCGGTTGAACATCGTGATGCCGCGATCCTGAGCCGAGGGCAGTACCAGCGGATTTTCCGTGCGGTCGATGACCTTCTGCTGCGCCTCGATCATGCTCTTGTCTTCAGCAAAGGCCTGCGCCGCGAGCTTCATCAACTGGTCCCGAAGCGCGGCGTCTCCGTGCCGGCGGTGAGGGCCCCAGCTGAAGAAATAGCGTGCGTGCTTTGGGCCGATGGGCGTGACTGCCTGGCAGGTGAAATTGACGCCCGATATCGCGGCTGAATAATCGGGCTTCCGATGTTGGCAGGCCTGGGCGGTGCCGAGCGGGAAGTTTCCGCTCCACATCAGCAGGATGCCCGGGATCAGGAATTCATAGGTGGTGTACCCGTCCACCGGGCCTCCGGTGGCACCCAGCGGCGGCGGTGAGTTTTCGATCCAGCGCGCAAAGCGCACGCCGCGCGGCAGCCCCGTTATCTGCGGCAACCGTTCCGCGAAGTCCGGGGGTGTCTGGAAACTCCGCGCGTGTACGTAAGGCAGATGGCTGAAGTCGAGCAGGTTGTCATTGATGAGACACGCTTCGGCGTCGTAGTCCAGTTGCCCGTGTCCGAAAATCCAGTCCGGATGGTCAAGGCCCGCCGCGGCCGGAATCAACGACTCATCGGCCAGATTCGGATTGCCCATCCACACCCAGATCCAGCTATGACGGTCGGCCACGGGATAGCTGCGAACCTTGGCGCCGGGCGGAATCACCGACTGGCCCGGTATTTCGAGGGTGTTGCCATCGGGGCTGAACAGGAAGCCGTGGTACTGGCAGCGCAGATTGCCGTTCTCGCAACGGCCCCGCGACAGCGGCGCAAGCCGATGCACGCAGCGGTCGGCGAGTGCCGCGACCTTCCCCCGCGCATTACGCCATATCACGATGGGTTCATTCAGGATGGATACGCCCATGGGTGCATCCGTGCCCAGATCATCGGACCATGAAGCCACATACCAGGCATTACGCGGGTAGTTCATAGGTCGTACTCCCCTCAAAGATCGAATTGAACAGTGTTCAATTTTGTAGTTAGACTATCGCAACCGCCCGTATGCCGTCAAACTTGGCGTGCTCATCCGCTGGATCGTTCAAATTGAAGCTGACACGAGACGCCATTCTGCATACCGCGCAGCAGCTCATCGACGCCAAGGGCCTCAAGGCGCTGAGCATGCGGGCCGTGGCCGGCCGGCTGGATGCGCAGGGGTCCGCGCTGTATTGGCACTTTCGCAACAAGAGCGATCTGATCACCACGCTCGCCCAGTCCTATTACGAACGGGCAGTGCAGGCCGTGCCGCAACGCGTGCGCTGGACCGACTGGCTGCTCAGCTTCGGGCGGGCATTGCACAAGGAGCTGCTGTCACACCGCGATTCGTGTGAGATCTACGTCGCCGCGCGCCCCACCGATCGCCATGCGGCCGAGGTGATCGAACGGATGGTGTTACCGCTGACCGGCGCGGGTCTATCGCGATCCCAGGCGCTGCTGTGCCAGAGCGCGGTGATCGCATTCACCGTGGGTTGGGTGACCTATGAGCAGAGCCCCAGCCAACGCGCGCAGTTGTCCAAGATCATGAACCTGCAACATAACTTCGATGAGGGATTGAAGGCGCTGGTCAACGGGCTTGCACAACAGGCTTAATCGAATTCGAACCCAAGGGCAAACGTGGTCGCCGCCTCAGCCTGCTTCATGCGCATCGAAGATAACCGGGTGATGCGGTCACCAATGTTTCTTTTCGGTATCGTTTGCAAGTTGTCAAAGTTTACCGCGCATGTGGTAGGCAATCCGTCTTCCTCGGTCAGCACGACTTCTGTAGGGATACTGCGTATCGTTGATGTGAGTGGCGCTACAGTTACCGAGTTGAGAACCGGTATGGCCGAGTCGCGTGTAAGGATCAGAACCGGTCTCTTTTTGTCAGGCGCCGTGAATGTGTACCAACAGATGTCGCCGCGATTCACGGTGCGCCCCAGTCTTGCTCGCCAAGCCAGATATCAAACTCGCCTGGTTTGACTGGCTTGCGCGCATAGCCCTCCGCATGGCGTGCTTCTTCCTCCCGAATTCGAACCCGCCGGATCTCAGCTTCAAGCGCGTCACGGATGAACGCCGATCGAGTGGTATTTCGGGCCCGGCTCATTTTGTCGACGAGCTTGAGCAGGCGCTCGTCTATCGTCATCTGAATGGTCTTCATTGATGTGGATGATAATGTGGATAGATATCCACATTATAGCCCATACCCCATCCGCGCGATCAACTTCCCCACATTCTCCCCGCTGAGCAACATCTTCAGCGCCTGCGCCATACACTCGAATCCGTCCACGAAATGGATCTGCGCGCGCAGTTTCCCTTGCCGGTAAAGGTCGAGCAGAAGCGCCCGGAATTCCGCGTTCCGCTCGGGGAACTGTCCGGCGATGAATCCTTGCATGAGCCCGCGGCGGAACACGAGTAGCGGGAGATTCCTGATGCCGTACAGCCGGGAGCCGTCGGCGATGTCGTATTGCGACATGGCGCCGCAGATCGCGATGCGGCAGCCGACGGCCATGTTGCCCAGTACCACGTCGAGCAGTTCGCCGCCGACGTTGTCGAAGAATACGTCTACGCCCTCCGGGAACAGGCGCTTCACCGCTGGTTCCAGGGCTTCACTCCGGTAGTTGATTGCCGCATCCAGTTGGAGATCCTCTTTGAGGAATCGGCATTTCTCCTCGCTTCCCGCCACTCCCACGGTGTAGCAGCCCAGTGCCTTTGCGATCTGGGCCGCGAGCGCGCCGGTGGCGCCCGCGGCGCCGGAGATGAGCACCTTGTCGGTGGCGCGGACCTTGCAGACACCGAGCAGCCCGGTGGTCGCAGCCATACCCACGTGGGCCAGCAATGCGAGTTGGTGTTCGAAGGGCATGACCGATTCCGGCAGTGCGCGTTCCAAATAAGCCGGGTCGGCCGCCGCGAAGCGGTGCCAGGGAATCATGCCGATGACGGTATCGCCGGCGGCGAACTTGTCGCTGCGGGATTCGCGAACGACGCCAACTCCCATGCCGATCATCGGTCCGCCCAGCACGACCGGCAGGTACTGCAGCACCGGGTCCAGCTTCAGCCAGTTGATGTTGCTCGGGTCGAGCGACAACTGCCGCACCTTCACCACGACCTCGCCCTCCGCGGCGACGGGCATCGGGCCCGGCTCCAGTGCCATGCAGGCAGGATCATAGCGGCCGCCGGAGGCGCGCCTGACGATCCAGCTTTGATTCTCGACTCCGGATCGCGAAGCGCCCGGGAGCGCGTCGCTCATGCCTTGGCGCTCGTGTCGACCTTGTCGTTGCGTCCTTCGGTCAGGTAGGGGAATCGTTCGACCACCGCCCGCACGTTCTTGATGCGCTTGCCGTGGTCGCCCCATTGCACGATCACTTCGTTGCCGATGGCGGACTGCTCGACATCGATGCAGGCCATCGACAGCATTTCGCGAAAGTAGTAGCTGTAGATGGTGCCCGAGGAATAGCCGATGCTCCTGCCGTCTTTCATCAGATGATCGGCGTGGGCCAGCATGCCATCCTTCCAGGTCGGCGTAGTCGGCAGATCCAGCGTGCGGTATGGCTCCCCCTGGCCGAACAGGGAGCGGTGAATGTCCAGGACGTCGTCCTGGTTCCAGCGCAGCGTTGCGACCGTGCGGCGCGGTTTGGCCATCTCGGCCTCGATGGCCTTGCGTCCGATGAACTCATGGTTCAGTCGCACCGTGGATTGCCAGCCCACTTCGACGGGCGTGCGGTAGCGGGCGCGCATGTCGGCCGGGTCCACGCTGCCGGTTATCTGGAACGGCGGGTGGTTGCCGCCGAGGAACTGCGCGAATCCGGCGTCTTCGAGCATCGCGGATGAAAAGGTCCAGGTCATCTGCGGAAAGCCGCCCTCGACGTGATTCACCAGATACGTGCGCCACCCCAGGCGCTGGATGCCGAGGTCCTTGCCGGCCTTGAAGATGCTGTCGTACACGGCCGCGCCTTCTTCGATGGGGCCGCGCACCTCGTAGGCGAGATTGCCCGACATGCCGATGCGGGCGATCTCCACCGCCTTGCCGGCGATCTTCGCAGTGCGGAAGCGCAGAAAGCGGATGTCGCTCAAGTCTTCGCCGGCGGCGCGTTCCAGCGTTTCGAGGCTGGTGGGGCCGGCCACCTGGAACAGGTACCACCGCGGCATCTCCGCCTTCACCCGGAGTTTGCTTTTCATGGCGTGGTACACCGGCCACGGCCCGCCGGCGTAGAAGCGCAGTTCTTCTTCCGAGTTGCGCTGCAGGATGCCGTGCGAGGCGATCAATCCATTTTCCAGACAGAACACGGCATGCTTCATGGCGCCGATGGAGAAGGTCTCGAAGTTGTTGACGCACAGCGATTCGAACAGGCGCAGCACGTCCGGTCCGGTGAAATTCATCTGGTTGTCGGACAGGCCCGCGTGGATGTAACAGCCGGTTTTCCACGACAGGCTCTCGGGCTTCCAGCCGGAAAATTCCCAGGCCCACAGCCGGTTCGCCATCAGCAGGTAGGTGGAGGGCTCGTCGTAGAACGGCAGGCCGCGCAGATCGGGAAACTCGGGGTTGCTCATGCTCGCTGTTCCTCCAGGATCGTTCGTTACATCGGCGGGCGGTGCTTTGCCGCGGCGTAGATTCTCCGGCCCCTATCCTGGACCAGAGCCCGCACCCTCTGTCCTATCTAATAGGTGGGACTATTCCCCGACAGTGCCATTTACAGTGCCTGGCAGAGTACCGGATGGCGGAGGATCGATTGAGGCGGGGCCAACATGATGTGCGCGGTGCGGAAGATTTTCCGTCGATCGGGCCGTCGGCGGGCATGCCGGCCGGACCGCTGATCGGGTGGCTGCTGTGCGCCATGAGCTGGCTCACTGCGTTCGCGGCCGGGTTGCTGGCGCCGGTGTTGCCGCAGATGGTGCGGCAGTTCGCGCAGGTTCCCCACGTGCAAGCGCGCGTCAGCCTGGTGGCCACGGCGCCGGCGTTGGCTGTGGCACTGGTGGCGCTGCTCGTGGGCTATTTGAGCGACCGCGTCGGGCACCGGCGCATCCTGCTGGCGGGACTGCTCGTATATTCCATCGCCGGCACCGCGCCGGTGTTCATGCAGTCCCTGGATACCATCATCGCCAGCCGGTTCGTGATGGGCATCGGTGAAGCCACCACCATGTCGATGAGCTCGGCACTGATCGCCTTGTATTTCGACGGTGCGGAACGTGCGCGCTGGCTGTCGGTCCAGGTTGCCAGTTCGAATGTCGTCGGCCTGTTGATCCTGCTGAGCGGCGGACTGATCGGGCGGCTGAGCTGGCGCGCGCCTTTTCTGGTGTATGCCTTGCCGCTGATCCTGTTGCTGCTGGCTATGCGTCACCTGCATCAGCCGGAGCATCGGCATTCGCCGCGCGAAGGCGGTGAACGGTGGAGTACGGCCAACATCCGCGCGGTGGCGGCGAGCTGCCTGCTGCTGATGTTTGCCACTGCGTCGATCGGCGCGCTGATCGTGGACTTCCCCTTCTTGTTCGACAGCCGCGGCATCGCCGATCCGGCCATGGTGGGCTTGATGGTGGGAGTCTGTGCCTTCGGCCTGACGCTGGGTACTGCGCTGGGCGGCATCGCCACCCGGTTGCCGCGGCGGCCGGTGCAGGTCGGGGCTTTTCTGCTGATCGCCTGCGGTTTCGGGTTGGCAGCGATGACGACATCACCCTGGATGGCAGCTTGCTGGGGAGCGGCGGCGGGTCTGGGTATCGGTGTGCTCATCCCGCCACTGCTCAATCACACCATGGCGAATGCGCCGCCGCGGTCGGTGGGCCTGGTGGGCGGACTGTGGACCACGGCCGTGTTCGTCGGGCAGTTCGCCGGGCCGATCGGCATCGAACTCGCGCGGCAGCAACTGCACTCGATCGATGCGGCGATCCGCTGCGCCGGCATTGCCGCCGCGGCGCTGGCCGGCATCCTGCTGGTATCGGCAGCGCGGCGCGGAGCTGTCTAGCGGGTTCATCCGCCAACATCGTATCCATTCACGGGAGTCATCGAATGCGTTTCAAAGACAAGCAGGTGGTGATTTGGGGCGGCAACAGCGGCATCGGCCTCGCCTCGGCCATCGAGTTTCGCAAGGAAGGCGGGCGGGTGCTGATCATCGGCCGCAATCCGAATACGCTGGATGCGGCCTTGCGACAGATCGGCCCGGATGCGCTCGGCATTCGCGCCGACATTTCCGATCTCGCAGAACTGGACCGGGTGTACGAGCAGATCGGGCGCGAGCTGGGCTGCATCGACGTGCTGTTCGTGAATTCCGGCATCGGCGGCGCGATTCCGTTGCGCCAGATGACGGTGGCGAAGTGGGACGAGATGATGAACGTGAATCTGCGCGGCCCTTTCTTCGCGGTGCAGAAGGCGCTGCCGCTGCTGCGGCGCGGTTCCTCGATCGTGCTCACTTCATCCATCGGGCATTTCCGAGGGCTGCCCGACAATACCCACTACGCCGCCGCCAAGGCGGGAATACGCTCGCTGGCGCGCACCATCGGCGTGGAACTGGTGGGCGAGGGGATACGCGTCAACTGTTTGAGTCCGGGACCGATCGACACACCGCTCCTGGGGCGCTCGGGCATGGAAGCCCTGCGCGAGCCGGTGCGGGAAATCAATCCGATGAAACGTTGGGGCGATCCGGTGGAGGCAGCACGGGCGGTGCTGTTCCTTGCCTCGGACGATGCTTCTTTCATCACCGGCTTCGATCTGGTGGTGGACGGCGGGATGTGCAGCTTTTAAGGGCGGCGTAATCGCAGGAGCTGCGCCAGGCCGACGGCGGCCCAGGCGCAGATCACCACTGCCATGGCGCGGCCGGCGGCATCGTGCGCTGCGCCGACGATGGCGCTGCCGATGGTGCCGAAGGCGAACATCAGCACCCCGATCAGCGCGGAGGCGGCGCCGGGATGCGCGCCCGCCGACATCATGCCGATGGCCATGGCGTTGGGCATGATGAAGCCGATGGTGGAGATGTCGAGCAGCAGCGCGGCGGCGATGCCGTTGACGCCCCCCGCGCCACTGACGGCTGCGCCCAGCGTCAGCAGGCCCGCGAGCAGCGCCGCCGGTACGGACACCGACAGGATCTGCACCGGGGTGAACCAGCGCAGCACCAGGCCGTTGAGCTGCGAGCAGACCGCCATGCTGAGCGCGATGGCGGCCATGTACGCGCCGCAGGTGGACGGCGTCAGCCCATAGCGCTCGATGAGCGTGGAGGAAACGCCGGTGTTGTAGGCAAACTGTGCCGCGGCGGCGCAGCTCGCGATGATCGCGGCGCTGGAAAACTGGCGATTGCGCAGCAGTTCCAGGTAGGCGCCGAGCACGTGCGCCAAGCCGGAGCGGGAACGTCTTGCCGGCGGCAGCGTCTCCGGTATGGACGGCACGATGAACAGGATGCTCAAAGCCCCGACGCCCGCCATCACGTAGAACAGGACGGGCCAGCCGTAAACGGCCAGCAGCCGCCCGCCCGCCAGCGGCGCCAGCACCGTGGCGACACCGGTGGCCATCACGGCGGTGGAGTACACGCGCGCCACGGCCCGGCCTTCGAAGGCATCCGCGACCACGGATCGCGCCATGACCACGGCCACGCCCAGACCCAGCGCCTGTACGAAGCGGGCCAGCGCCAGCATGGTCAGTCCATGCGACATCGCGCAGGCCAGTGAGGCCGCGGTGAACACGGCCAGGCTGAGGATCAGCGGGATTTTGCGGCCGTAGGCATCCGCCACCGCGCCGATCAGGAACTGCCCGACGGCCATGCCCAGCAGCACGGCGGTCAGAGTCAATTCGACGTGTTCGGTAGCCGAGCCTATGGCCTGCTGGATGGCCGGCAATCCCGGCAGCGAGAGATCGACGGCGATCGGCCCCAGCGCAAACATCAGGCAGGTCAGCAGCACCAGTGCGGTGCCACCGCGTACTTCATGTGACGTATTCAAAGCAGGCATCCCCCGTCAGGCCGTGCATGTGACGTTATTCGAATTCCCAGACACCGGCTACCTATCCAAATGGCAGGAGCCGTTGCCGCAGCGCGGCTTGCGGGTGTCACCCATGATGAATACACTTGTATTCATATGGCGTTCCGCGGGAGCGCCGCCAACGGGGGCATGAACATGACGGCGAGAACGAGCAAGCAGTATTTGGCGGGCCTGTCGGATGAGCGCGAGGTCTGGCTGAACGGGCGCAGGGTGAAGGTAACGGAGGAACCGGCACTGCAGGGCTCACTGCGCGGCATGGCCGGCTACTACGACTGGCAGCACCGCCATGCCGAGGACTGCCTGGTCACCGATGCGGTCAGCGGCCAACCGATGAGCGCCAGCCTCATCATCCCGCGCAGCCGCGAGGATCTGGCCGCCCGCCACCGCTGCTATGAGCGGCTGGCGCGTTACTCCTACGGCATGCTCGGGCGCACGCCGGATTACTGCAACACCACCTTGTCCGGACAGGCGGGCCGGCCCGACATCTGGGCCAAGGGCGAGATGCGCCATCACGACAACCTGAAGCGCTTCCACCGCGAGGTGATCGAGGGCGATCTGTCGCTGACGCACACCATCATCCACGCTGCCATCGACCGCAGCATCCCCGAGCTCGCGGGCATGAACGCGGATCTGACGCTGCGCGTCACCGAGCGGCGCAGCGATCGCATCGTCGTCTCCGGCGCGAAGCTCCTGGCCACGTTGGGGCCGTTCGCGGACGAGATTTTCGTGTACCCAGCCGCGCCGATTCAAAAGGGCGAAGAAAAGTATGCCCTGGCATTCGCCGTGCCGGTGAAGACCAAGGGCGTCATCCAGGTGTGTCGCGATCACTACGGGGTGGACGCGGCGGTGCGCGACCGGCCGTTTTCCTCGCGTTTCGATGAGCAGGACAGCTTCGTGATCTTCGACAACGTTGAGGTCCCCAACGAGCGCGTATTCGTGGATGGCAATATCGAGGTCTACAACGCCATCGCGCCGGCGGTGTTCCCCGGCAACGTGCTGCAACAGACCGCCATCCGCGCCGCGGTGAAACTCGAGTTCGCCTACGATCTGTGCGTGCAGATGGCCCGCGCGCAGAACAACGAAAAGCGCCCCGACGTGGTCATGATGCTGGGCGAGATCTACGGCTACCTGCAAATGACCCGCATGGCGATCCACTCGGCCGAAACGCGTGCCTTCGATACCGGTTCGGGCGCGTTTTTCCCGCATCCTGACCTTGCCATCGTCAAAACCTTCATGCCTATGTGGATGCTGCGGGTGAACGACATCATCGACACGCTGGGCGCGCACAACCTGCTGGTCACGCCGACCCTGGACACCTTCGACGATGCGCGCATGCGCGCGTTGTTGGAGCGTTACATGCCGGGCGCGAACGGCATGTCGGCGCAGGAGCGCACGCGCATTTTCCGCACCGCCTGGGATTTCTCCGGCTCGGCGCTGGGCAGCCGGGTGGAGCTGTACGAGCGTTATTACCTGGGCAGCCGGCAGCGCGCCCTGGCGGGTGATCATTTCACCGCCCAGGCGGCCGAGAAGTGGGGGCAGGTGCACTCGTTCTTGAAGGACAGCGGTGCTCTTTAAACTGCCATGACCCATCCGGGCTAATGAGATTCATGTCGCAACCAGTCGATCTCGACCCGAAGGCGCTGCGCCACGCGCTAGGGATGTTCGGAACCGGCGTCACCATCGTCACCGCGCGCGATGACGGCGGCACGCCGGTGGGTGTGACCGCCAACAGCTTCAACTCGGTGTCGCTGAATCCGCCGCTGGTGCTGTGGAGCATCGCCCGTTCCGCGCGCTCCTGCGCCGCCTTCATGCAGGCGCGCCACTGGAACGTGCACGTGCTGTCGGCGGAGCAGCAGGCGTTGTCGAACCGCTTCGCCCGGCAGGGCGAGGACAAATTCGCCGGCGTGGACTTGGATGGAGGGATGACCGAGGCGCCGCTGCTGCGCGGTTGCAGCGCGAGGTTCCAGTGCCGGCTGCGCTTCACCTATGACGGCGGCGATCACATCATCCTGGTGGGCGAGGTGCTGGGGTTCGACCGCTCCGAGCAGGCGCCGCTCCTGTACGTCACGGGCAACTATGCGATCGCCAGTCCGCGATCGCCGGCGGTGTCGACGGCGCAAGGGGTGGCCGGCGGCAACGGACCGTTCACCGAAGACCTGCTGGGATTCCTGCTGGGCAGGGCGCATCTGCTGTACACGCATGCCTTCCGCCCGGCGTTGACCGCGCGCGGACTCGACGATGCCGACTTCTACATTCTGTCGCTGATGGCTCTGCGTCAGCCGCTCGATGAGCGCGAGCTGCGGGCGCATCTGGGCTTCACCGGTATCGATCTGAGCGCGGTGACGATGCATCGGCTGGTGGAACGCGGCCTGGTCAGCGCCGATGAGCGCAGTCATTACCAGCTCACGGACCACGGACAGGATCTGCTGATGGGTGCGCTCGCCGCCTGCAAGGCGGTGCAGGAGGACCTGATCGACCGCATCGGTGCGATCGAGGTGGCCTCGCTGCGCAATCTGCTGAAACGCGTCATACTCGCCATCGATCCGGGTCTGCCGAAAGTCTGGGAGTGATGAGAGCAAAATCCGCCAACTTGCGCTTCCTGTCGGCCGCCGACCGGGTGTTTCTGAAATCCGGTTACGACGGCACCACCATACGCGCCATCGCGCAGGAGGCCGGCACCAGCCTTGCCCATCTGAGCCGGCAGTGGACCGGCAAGGAGCACCTGTTCCGCGAAGTGTTCGCGCGGCATTTCGATCGCATCCACTCGGCGCAGAACCAGCGGCTGGATGCGGTGGAGAAAACGGCGGCGCATGGCCGCCCGACGGTGCGCGCCATCTTGCAGGCCTTCTACGATCCCGCGCTGCATGCCAGCGTCGGCCCTCGCGAGCAGCGTCTGAGCCACATGGTGTATTGCCGCGCGCTGGTGGACCCGGCGCCGCCGGTGCGGCGCATCGTGGCCGGGCTGATCCGGCAGATGAGTCAGCGGGTCATCGACCTGCTACGGCGAGCACTGCCCGGGCAGGATGCGGAGACTTTTTATCTCGTGGTGGCGATCGCCATGGGCGCGTACATTCAGCCGCAGTTGTTCGGCATGCAGCTCGCGCGCGCCGTCGGCGTGCGCTTCACCGCCGTCGACTGGTCGCGCGCCAGCGAGTTCATGGCGAGCCTGGTGGATGGCGGGGTACGCCAGGTTCTGCTCGATCCCGAACGCTGATCGGGAGCAGTCGAGCCGGCCCTCGATCGGTTCAGGAAATCAAGCCCAGCAGACGGGCCTTGCGCGCGGCTTCCGAGCGTTTGCGCACGCCGAATTTGTCGTACACCCGCTGCAGGTACCACTTGACCGACCCTTCCGTCAGGCCCAGCGCCTCGCCGATCTCCTTGTTCGACATGCGCATGGCGGCGATGCGCAGCACTTCCAGCTCGCGGCGGCTGAGCGAACCCAGCAGGCCCGCGGCATCGGTCTCGGCACCCGCCTCGCGTTCCTCGCGCCCGCCGGCGCGTTGCGCCTCGCCCAGCAGTTCCTGAGCATAGCGGCTCAAGCCCGAGGCGGTGGTCAGGCGGGATTCGGCCATTTTCTCGAGCAGGGTGCCGATGACGCCGCCCTCGTCCAGGAAAGTGCGCATCAGGCGCGCGTTTTCCGCGTGGCGAATCGCGCTGTCGATGGCGCGCGTCGCCGGAGCCTGCTGGCCGTCGACGAACAGCGCCCTGGCCTGCAGCAGTTCCCACTGCACGATCAGCGGCACGGCCAGCGTCGATGACAGCACCCGGCGCCAATGTCGGATGACTTCCAGCGCAGGTCCCGCGCGGCCGTGCGCGATGGCGATGCGCACCCAGGACTCGGCTTCGCTCGCGCCGCGCAGCGTCGCGCGGGTATGGCGCGCGAGCAGTTGCGAGGGCGAGAGTGCGGCCAGTTCCGGATTCACCGCGACCGCTTGCGTAAGCTGTCCGCCGGCCAGCAATAGCCGGACCATGGCGGACTCCGCTTCCACCTGCAGCCGACGTAGTCCGCGTGAAGCGCCGAACACGCGGGCGTCCTTGAGCATCTGCACGGCTTTCTCGGCGGCGCCGTCCAGCCACAGGATCCTGGCATGCGTCAGCCAGCCGGTCACGAGCTGATCCACCAGGCCGAAGCTCGTGGCATGCGACAAGTAACGGTCGATGAGCTGGCGCGCACCGGCCAGGTCGTTGCGCTCATACAGGAGCGCCGCCAGCTGCATCGCCGGCACCGAGGCCAGATCGTCGGAGTGACGGCTCAGATGACGTGCGGTGGCCATGCCCTTGCCGAGGATGCGGTTGGCATCGTCGAAGCGGCCGGCCGTCATGTAGGCCGCGCCGATGCGCGCGGCATCGAAGACATCGCCGTACTCGCTGCCGGCCGCCTCGTTGAGCGGGCGGGTGAGAGTGGCGATGCGGTCGATTTGCGCAAGACTAAGCTGGCCGCGCTGCGCATCCAGCAGATCGTGGTAGATGCTGGCCTTCAGATACGGGATCAGCGGCGGTTCGCGCGCCAGCAGCCGTTCCGCCAGCTTCTCCGCCACGTCCAGTTCGTCCTTGAAGATGGCGATGTTGAGCTGCCGGTGCTGGATGTAGCTTTCCAGCAGGTCGATGTTCGGTGCAGGTGTGCCGGACCCGGCCCGCAAGTGCGCCACGCGCTCGCGACAGATGCGCAGCACGTCCTCGGCGTCTTCCAGGCGCCAGGTGGAGATCAGCCGCCACGCCACCATCAGCAGCACGGTGGGCAGGCGGTTGCGGATTTCCGTCGGCAGGAGCGTGGCCAGGCGCACCACGGTGGGCTGGTCGTCCGAGGAGAACAGCCGGTCGCAGCGGGCCTCGAGTATCTCTCCCGCGCGCCCGGCATCGCCCGCGGCCAGCGCATGTTCGATCGCCTCGAGCGACAGGCCGGCGCCCACCAGCCAGTCGCAGGCCGCGCGGTGCAGGCCCGCAACCTCGTCGCGGTGCAGGTCGAGGAGCTTGCGCTGCAGGAACTGTGAGAACAGGTAGTGATAGCGATACCAGGTGCGGCTCGGGTCCAGCGGCATGATGAACAGCCCCTTGGCCTCGCACAGCTCGATCAGCTCCTGCGCGTCGCGCTCGCCGCTGACCGCGGCGCACAGTTCCGCGCAGAAGCGTTCGAGGATCGAGGTGCGCAGCAGGAAGCGTTGCAGCCGCTGCGGCTGGCGCGCGAACAATTCCTCGCCGAAGAACGCCACCAGCTGGCGCCGGTCGCCGGTGAGACTGGAGAGCATCTCGGCGCGGCTGTCCGCTTCTCCCAGCACCATGCTGGTCAGGCGCAGCCCCACCGCCCAGCCTTCGGTGCGTTGCTCGATCACCGACACTTCTTCGGCGGACAGATCAACCGGCCCGTTGCGGGAAAAGAACTCGATCACTTCTTCGCGCGCGAAACGCAGGTCATCGGCATCCAATTCCGCCAAGTCGCCGTAGGCGCGCAGGCGGCCCATCAGCAGCGCCGGCGCCTGGCGCGTGGTCAGGATCATGCGAAAGGCCGGACCGGTGGCCTCGATCAGCGTGGCAAGGCAGTCGATGGCGATGCGTTCGGTGATGTTGTGGATGTCGTCGATGCACAGGATCAGCCGGCGCCGGTGCGACAGGATGGCATTCACCAGCGACTGCATCGCCAGGCGCGGTCCCAGCGCGCGCCCCGGCGTGCGCCGCGGCAGGTCGGCGGCGATGTTGGCATGCGACAGAGCGTCGGCCAAATTTTCCAGCAACAGCAGCGGGTCGTCTTCGGCCGCGGTGGCGCCCAACCAGGCCACATCGTCATCGCTCCGAGCCGCGGCCCATTGCGACAGCAGGCTGGTTTTGCCATAACCGGGAGGCGCCTGGATGAGGGTGATCGCCGCGCCGTCCACTGCCGCATCCAGCCTCGCGATGAGCCGTTCGCGCCTGATCAGCAGCGATGATCGCTGCGGAATGCGTGTCCGCAGGCGTCCCAGACTCGCGGAGGGCAGGTCGGCGGGTGCCGGGGTCGCGGCGGACTTGGCGGACGCGGCGGACGCGGTGGATGTAACGGACTTGGCGGATGCGGCGGGCGCGGCGGATGCAAGTGCGGAGGCGGTGGTGGTAGTGGCGCCGGTGTTGGTGGCGGCCGAGGGCGCGCTGGCGCGTGCGCCTTGCTCATGGCCCGCCGCGGGCCGCGGTTTGCCGCCTTTCCTCGACTCCGACATCCTCATCCCCTCATCGACCGGGCAGTGATGCCTCGCGGGTCGCCGCCAAACGGATCGGCGACACCCTAATCCGGATACGCCGCTGCGCGCAAGGCTCGGCCACGTCCCCGAGCCGGAGGCGTTCGCGAACCGCGGCGGCCCGACTTTTCGGCAGGTTCGAAAACCGCGCTCGGGCCGCTAGTATTCGTCAAAGATACGGCATCGACCCTGCCCACATGCGCCAGGTCGATATGGCTTCGGCCCAGCGCCCGCGCCGCGGATCGCTCGGCCATGACCTTCGCAGGATGGAATATGACAGCGGATCTGGATATCGAGCAGTTGAACAGGGTCAAGGCGGCGGTTGAAGCCGACGTGGCGGGTGGCTCCTACTACGGCGCCGTGCTGGGCGTCTCGCGCGGCGGGGCGCCGGCCTGGTTTGCGACCGTGGGCTGCGGCGATCGGGCCGGGCGGCGGCCGCTGGCGCAGGATTCGGTGTTCTCGGTGTTCTCGATCACCAAGGCCTTCACCAACCTGCTGGTGTTCAAGGCCATCGACCGGGGCCAGCTGGCACTCACCACGCGCGTGTCCGAGGTAATCCCGGAATTCAGCGGCGGGCTGCGCCAGAGCGTGACCTTTTACCATCTGCTCACACAGAGCTCGGGCTTGCCGGCCATTTTCACCCTGGGTCCCGGCCAGTACATCGACCGCTTCGAGGAGGTGCTGCCGCAGGTGCTGCAGCTTGCGCACTGCGAGTGCCCGCCCGGCGAGCGCGTGACTTATTCGCCGATGGTGGCGCATGTGCTGATGGCGGAGTCGGTGCGCCGGCTGGACCCGAAGAAGCGTTCGATCCGCCAGCTCATGGTCGATGAGGTGTTCACGCCGCTGGGCATGAAGGACACCGCGCTCGGTGTGCGCGCCGACCTCAAGCCCCGGCACGTGGTGCCGGACCTGCGCGGCAACGTGCCCGCGCAGCACCTGGGACACAGCAATTACGGTTCGGACGGCGCGTTCGAGGAGGAGCATGCGGAAATGCCCTGGGTGGGGGCGATCTCCACCGTGCCCGACCTGCTGCGCTATGCGCAGATGCTGCGGCGAGGAGGGGCAAGC
This sequence comes from Steroidobacteraceae bacterium, assembly GCA_044226785.1. Lineage (GTDB taxonomy): Bacteria > Pseudomonadota > Gammaproteobacteria > Steroidobacterales > Steroidobacteraceae > TMP-86. The sequence continues at coordinate 26,505 of JBGAGK010000025.1, forward strand.
CAGGACGGCATCCGCGTCGTCTCGCGCGCCCTGCTGGAACAGGCCACCATCAACCGCACCGGCGACAAGCCCAACGAACTGCTGCGCCAGCTCGGATTCTCGCGCGGCTGGGAAACCGCGCCCGCCTACATCGGGCTGGGGTTCTTCCTGCGCGGCGAGGCCATCTGCCGGCACCAGTTCGGCACGCTGGCGAGTGCGCGCACGCACGGCCATCAGGGCGCGGGGAGCGGCGTGGTGTGGGTGGATCCGGCGCGCGAGCTGTGCTTCGCGATGCTGTCCGCCGGCGTGCTGCACGAAGCCGACAACATCGAGCGTTTCCAGCGCCTGTCCGACATGGTGATCGCGGCCGCGGAATGAGCGGCGTCTGCCGCGGCTCGGGCACGCGCGGCCGCGCGGCATCCTGGACCCTGCCGACAGGATAGGACCCACCGCCGCGCGGCTGCGGCAAGATGCTCCCGGTCGGTCACAGGTGGAACCAGCAATGAACGAAGCAGCGGAAAGAGCCGGCATGTCGCCGGAGCGCATCGAGCGGGTACGAGCCTTCATCCAGGGCTACATCGATGCGGGGCGGCATTACGGCGCGGAAATCGTGGTGGCGCGCAACGGCCAGGTGGCGCTGCACGAGGCTTTCGGCCATCGCGACGCGCAGCGCGAGCGTGCGCTGGAAAAAGGCGCGGTGTACAGCATTTTTTCCGTCAGCAAATCCTTTACCAGCGTGCTGTCGCTGGCCGCGATCGAGCGTGGCTGGTTCTCCCTCACCACCAAGGTGTCCGAGCTCATCCCGGAGTTTCGCGGCGGGCGCCGCGAGAACATCACCGCGTACCAGCTCCTGACCCACCAGTCGGGTCTGCCCATGACTTTCACGCCGGTGCCGGGCATGTACATCGACCGGCTGGACGAGGTCATCGAGGCGATCTGCAAGTCCATCCACTGTGAATCCGAACCCGGGGTCGAGGCCAGCTATTCCCCCACCGTGAACCATTGCCTGCTGGGCGAAATGGTGCGCCGCGCCGACCCGAAGAAGCGCCGCTTCCGCGACATCGCGCAGGAGGAACTGCTGACGCCGCTGCGCATGAAGGACACTTCGGTGGGCCTGCGGCGCGACCTGCGCGAGCGGCACATCAAGCCGGTGTGGCTGTTCGACAAATCACCGCTGAAGCACCTGGGGCACAGCAACTACGGCACCGACGGCGCCTTCGAGGAGGAGGACGCCGAGATGCCGTGGGTGGGCATTTCCACCACCGCCGGCGATCTGTTCCGCCTGGCCGAGATGCTGCGCCGGGGCGGCGAACTGGACGGCGCGCGCGTGCTCTCGCCGGTCACCACCGCGCAGATGCAGATCAACCGCACCGGCGAGAAGATCAACCAGCTGCACGGCAAGAATGCCGTGCAACGCGGCTGGGACGCGATGCCGGCGTATTCCGGCCTGGGCGTGTTTCTGCGCGGCACGGCCCTGTGCCACCACCAGTTCGGCACGCTGACCTCTCCCCAGACCTTTGGCCAGCACGGCCAGGGCTCGGCGCTGTACTGGGTCGATCCCCTGTCCCAGGTGACCTTCGTGTTCCTGTCGCATGGCGTGATGGTGGAAGGCCAGAGCATCGAACGCTTCCAGCGGCTGTCCGATCTCGTCATCACCTCGGTGGTCTGAATCCGCCTTGAACCCATGGAGAATCCAGCGATGACCTCACCATTGATCGTGGTCCGTTTCACGCCCAAGCCCGGCCTGCACGAGCGGGTGGAGGGCGTGCTGCGCGGCATGGTAGCCGCCACGCGTACCGAGCCGGGCAACCGGCGCTACGACCTGTTCAAGTCCGCCGATGCCTCCGGCGCTACTCTGTTCCACTTGGTCGAGCACTACGCGGACCAGGCGGCGATCGCGGCGCATCGCGAGACCGCCCACTACAAGCAGTACCGGATCGACATCATGCCGCTGCTGCAGGAACCTCCGCAGGTGCAGCTATTGCAGGCCGTCGATTCGAAGCCATACTGAAGGCACGCTCACCCGTACTGCGCCCATCAAGGTCATGCCATGAAGACACCGCCCGGAGTATCCGCCGCCAGCTTCGAGCAGGCACTGCAGCAATGGCGCGGCGTGGTGGGCGAGGACTGGGTGTGGACCGCCCCGCAGGACTTGGATACGTACCGCGATTCCTACTCGCCGCTGTACGGTGAAGCGGCGGAGCGCATTGCCGGCGCCGTGGTGGCTCCCGACAGCGTGGAGCAGGTTCAGCAGATCCTGCGCATCGCCAATCGTGCGCGCATCCCGCTGTACCCGATTTCCACCGGCAAGAACCTCACCTACGGCGGCTCCGCGCCGGCCTACTCAGGCAGCGTGATCCTGGACCTCAAGCGCATGAACCGCATTCTCGAGGTCAACGAGCGCAACGCCTACGCGCTGGTCGAGCCGGGCGTCAGCTACTTCGATCTGTACCGTTACATCCAGGAGCACAAGCTCAAGCTGTGGATCGACTGTCCCGATCCCGGCTGGGGGAGCCTCATCGGCAATTCCCTGGATCACGGCGCGGGTTACACCAATGCGCCGTTCCGCGATCATTTCGAGGCGCATTGCGGCATGGAAGTGGTGCTGGCGGACGGTGAGCTGCTGCGCACCGGCATGGGCGCGCTGCCCAATGCGCGGACCTGGCAGCAGTTTCGCTATGGCATGGGCCCCAGCGTCGATGGCCTGTTCGCGCAGTCGAACTTCGGCGTGGTCACCAAGATGGGATTCTGGCTGATGCCGGAACCCGAATGCGCGCTGCTGCTCAGCGCCGAGGCGGGGCGCCATGACGATGGACCGGCGTTCATCGACACGCTGGCGCAGTTGAGCTACGCGGACCTGATCTCCTCGCAGTTGTTCATCGAAAGTCCGGTGATGGGATATCCCATGAATCCGGAACTGGCCAAGCTGCGCGCCGATTGGAGCGACAAACGCGTAGCGGCGCTGGATGACTACGCGCGCCGCAGCGGCGCAACGTTCTGGAGCGCGCCGTTTGCCCTGTACGGGCCGGAAGACGTGATCCGCGCCAAGCTCAAGCATATTCGCGAGCGCGTCGAGCGTATCCCGGGCGCGCGGGTGCGTGAACTGGACTGCCTGCATTTCCCGCTGGCCGCGGAGCAGATATCGGCGGCGCCCGACAAGTCGCGCCTGGGGATTCCCAACCTGTCCTATTTCGCCTCGCGCTTCGCCCCCGGCGCGCCGTTGTTCGAGGGGCACATCGACTTCTCGCCGGTGGTGCCGCTGGACGGCAGGACGGTGCGGGAAGCGCAGGACCTGTTCGACCGGATCTGCCAGTCCTACGGCATCGCGCCGCTCGGCGGCCGGCTGCTGCTGTATCACCTGCGCGCGGCCTGCCTCATCTATGCCATCCCGGTGGGGCGCGATGCGCAGGCCAACGCCAAGGCGCGAGAGGGTTTCGCGCGGCTGATGGATGTGGCGGCCGAGCACGGCTGGGGCGAGTACCGCATCCATCCGGCGTTCATGGACAAGGGCATCGGCTTTTACAGCTTCAACGATCACGCACTGCGGCGTTTCCACGAGCGTCTGAAGGATGCCGTCGATCCCAACGGCATCCTGTCCGCCGGACGTTACGGCATCTGGCCCCGGCATCTGCGGGGACGGACATGAGCCGGCTGCTGCTTGCGCTGTTGATGCTGGCGGCGGCGGCAGGGCCGATGCGCGCTGCGGAGCCCGTGGGATCGCCACGTGCCCCGGAGTCCGCGGCGCCGGCACGTGCACCGGTGCCTGCGGCATCGACGCGCGCCGTGGAGCCCACCATCGCCTGGTCCTGGCAGCCGGTGAAGCCGGGGACCGATCCGGGCAAGGCGGGCTTCGACCGCGCCTGCGCGATCTGTCATGGCGAGGGACCGGACCGTCCCGGCACCAGTTCCCTGCAGGTCAAGTACGGCGGCAAGCTGCCGGCGCTGCTGGAACAGCGGACCGACCTCAGCGCCGATGTCGTGCGCTACTACATCCGCAACGGCTTTGCGATGATGCCGCGCTTTCGAAAGAGCGAGCTGAGCGATGCGGAGGTGGAGGCGATCGCGCGCTACCTGAGCCGCGCGCCGCTCAATCGACGCGGCCCAGCAGCAGACCGCCGTCGATGACGATTTCCTGCCCGGTGATGTAGTCGCCGGCGTCCGAGGCCAGCAGCAGTGCCAGGCCCGACATGTCCGACGGCAGGCCGATGCGGTGCATCGGTATCACCGTGGACAGCGCCTTCTGCACCTCGGGTAGCTTGGAGTGGCCGCCGCCGATGTTGGTGGCGAACATGCCCGGCGCGATGGCATTGACCGAGATGTGGTAGCTCGCCAGTTCCAGCGCCGCGCAGCGCATGAAGTGCGCAACACCGGCCTTGGCGGCCATGTAGGCCGCGCCGATGGCCGGTTCGACGCGCTGCGAGGCGGCGGAGGAGGTGATGATGATCCTGCCGCGCTTCTGCGGGCGCATGTGGCGCGCCGCGGCGCGCACGGTGGCGAAGATGCCATTGAGGTTCACGTCGATGACGCGGTTCCAGCGCTGGTCGCTGTAGTTTTCCAGGGCGCCTTCAGTCACGCGTGGCCGTTCGCCGCCGGCCCAGTCGCCGACGTATCCCGGTCCCGGGTCGATGCCGGCGTTGGCGAAGGCGGCATCGAGGCGGCCGTAGCTCGCCACGATGTCATCGACGGCGCGATCCAGCGCAGCGTGGTCGGTGACGTCGAGCACGCGGCCCGCAACATCCAGGCCGGCGTCGCGCAGACGCTTCACTTCGGTGTCGATGCGCACCGGGTCGAGGTCCAGCAGCGTGACCCGGGCGCCGTTGGCGGCCAGCGCCTCGGCATAGCCCAGCCCGATGCCGCTGGCGCCTCCGGTGACGATGGCCGTGCGGCCCTTGACGTCGAACAACTGCTCAATGCGCATGCTGCCTCCGAAGATGGGGTGGCGCGCCCGGGAGCGGAGTGCGCCGCCCTTGTTGTCAGGACTTGTCGCGCAGGATTTGCGCGTACACCCGATTGGTCACGTCGAAGCCGAGCTGGCGAATCTTCTCCGGGTCCGGCGGACCCGGCGGGAAGCCGGTCATGGTCGCCTCGAACCGCTGGCGCACGCCCTCGACGAATTCATTGTGGGTGATGAGGAACAGCCGGTCGTGCAGGATGGCCTGCAACACCATCTCGCCCACCACCACCGGGTCCAGCCACACCGCCGGCGGCTTGCGCTGCGCCAGGTCCGCCTCGACTTCGTGCAGTCCCGAATCGCGGAATTTCTCCGGTCGGAGCTGCGCCACTTCATGGATGTTGGTCTGCGTGGGGCCGGGTATCAGCAGCGTGACGCCGACGTTGCTGCCGTCCAGGTCGCAACGCAGCGCCTCGGTCAGCCCGGAAATGGCGGACTTGGCCGCGATGTAGGCCGCGCCTCCCGGCATGGGCATGAGCGCGCCCATGGAGGAGGTGTTGACGATGTGCGACTCCTCGCCGTGCGCCAGCATGCGCGACAGGAAAGTCTGGATGCCGTTGATCGCGCCGCCCAGATTGACCTGCAGGTTCCAGTCCCAGTCGGAGTAGGTGAACTTGCGCACATCACCCAGCGAACCCACGCCGGCGTTGTTGCACAGCACGTGCACCCGGCCGAAGACGCGCTCGGCTTCGTCGGCGGCGGCCTGCCAGGCGTCGCGGTCGGCGACATCCAGCCGGATGAAGTGCGCAGCCTTGCCCGCCGACAGTTCCTGCCGGGCGCCGTCGAGATGGTCCTGGCGGATGTCCGCCACCACCACCTTCATGCCGTTGCGCAGGAATACCTTGACCATGCCCAGCCCGATGCCGCTGGCTCCGCCGGTCACGAAGGCGGTCTTGTCTTTGACGGTCTTCATGCGCGCCCCTTGGTCGGTGAAGAATCGATAAGGCAGGCCGCGAGCCGGTTCACGACCGCGGACGGGTAAGGTAAGCGACGATGGCGTCCAACTGCGCATCGCTCAGCTCGGTCTTGCGGAACATCGGCATCAGCGAGATGCCGTTGCGCACGATCATGCGGATGAACTCGGGCCGCAGATCGGTGCGCTCCTCGAGCAGGGCCGGAATCGTGCCCTTGTATTTCGCCGCCAGGGCGCGCGTGCCCGGCCGTTCGGGCATGGGCCCGTGACAGACCGTGCAGGCATTGTGGTATTCGGCGAAGCCGCGCGGCGCATTCGCCGGAGCGACCACGCTGGCGCGGGTCCAGTGGATGGTCTGCTCGTCGGCGTGCGCCGGCGTCTCGGCATGAGCCCGCGCCGCGAAATCTGCGGCCAGCAATCCGGTGATGAGCAGCGCGGCGGAGAGTGCCGCAGCGCCAATGGACTTGCGCAGAACGTTCATCAGCGTGACTTCCTCAGCTGCTTGGGCCAGATGCCGTAGCGGCCCGGGGACAGGATGCCGTTGGGGTCGAGGGCATCTTTCACGGTTTCGTGGAACCGCATCAACGAGTGGTTGTTGAAGGAGAACTGCCGCGCGACGGCATCCTGGAACACGGGGCCGGTGCGGTATTCCGCCCAACCATGCCGGCCGCAGACTTCGATGAGATGGAAGAACGCCTCGCGGTGGTGGCGGTTCTCCGCCGGGTCCTCGCTCACCGGAAAGCCGAAGATGAAAATGGCGCTGCGCTGCCAGTACCAGGCCGGGAGCGAAAACCGTAGCTGCGGGATGCCGAACTGGCGCGCCGCCTCGGCGAACACGCGGTTGGCCTCGAAGATCGCCTCCGCGGTGCGCGGGATGATGGGCGCGAGCCACATGTGGCCATGCGACGGCGTCGGATTGGTGCTGGAACGCGCGCCCAGCGAAAAATTATTCAGACTCGGAATGCCGAACTCCGGATAACGCGCATGATCCTTGGGTTCTTCGCTCAAGGGAAAGCGATATTCGCCTTGATCTTCGAACCAGGCATCGGGAATGGCCGACAGCATGTCCTTGGCGCTTTCCCATTGCGCCGCGATCACCTTGGCCGGACCGTAGAATTTGAGGTCGAAGGTCCAGTAGGCGAGATTCTTGCGCCGGCCATAGGCTTCGAGGCCGGAAGGATCGCCAGCCTCCGCTTGGTCGCGCAGCCGCAGCAGCTCCGGGTCTTCCGCCGGAATGGGCTCATCGACGGACAGGAAGCGAGCCTGCGCGGCGATCGAGCCGATGCCCAGCAGCGGGCTGGAGGAGTCCGGGCAGCCGCTGATGATCTGGCTGTTTTCCAGCAGCGTCACCAGGCGAATCAACTCGTGCAGGTCGTCGCGACGGCGCACCAGCACGCGCCCGCAACGGTAGCCCTCGGGCTGCGGCATCAGCCAGAAGCCCATCTTGGTCACGACGCCGAAGTTGGACTGCGAGAACAGTCCGTCGATCCACGGGCCATACCCGGTCTTGTACTGCTGCCAGGTCTTGGAGTTCGGCAGCGCGCCCATGCCGGTGCGCAGCAGCTCGCCGTTGGCCAGCACCACTTCCATGCCGCAGTGCGCATCGAAGTGGTTGCGCAGATAGGGGAAGGTGTAACCACTGCCGCGATCTAGCGCGTTGCCCATCAGGCTCCCCCAGCCCGGGTCGGGAACATCCACCCACAATTTGAGCTTGCGCTCCTGGATGTAGCGGTACAGGTCGAAATAGCTGACGCCGGGCTCGACCAGCGCGTAGGCATTTTCCTCGTTGACCTCGAGGATGCGGTTCATGCGCTTGAGGTCGAGCACCACGCTGCCGGACCAGGCTGGTGCGGAGCCGCCATAACCCAGATTGCGTCCGGTGGAGATGGCGTACAACGGAATGCGGTGACGATTGGCGATGCGCACCACTTCCTGCACCTGCTCGACGCTGGCGGGCGCCACCGCCGCGGAGGCCCAGCGTTCCTCGGGATCGTTCAAGTGCGGCGAGTAGCTGTCACGATACAGCCGCGTGTCCTCATCCTTTGTGAACACCCATTGCGATCCGAGCGCCTGCTCGAACTGGCCGACGGCGGTGGCAAACGTGGTGGGCGAAATGCCGGGCGGTGTGCGCATGGGAGTGGTCTTGCAGGTTGGGCGTGGGTCAGGAGGCCGCGGCGGCAGAAGTCGCGGCGGAAACCGCCGCGGGCGCGCGCCAGTCCTTGGGTGCGATCAGCCAGGACACCAGGCGCTGGCCCGTCAGCCGCGAGCGCGTGCGGTACACGGCCTGGCTGCGTTCCTCCGCCGCCGACGGAAACGCCGCCACCGGTTCGTCGATGCCGGCGATCAATTCCGCGATCTGCGCCGGCCAGGGCTGCACGCCGGACAGCCGTCCGTGCACGTCCTGCGGGCGGCGTGCCGAGGATTGCAGCACGTGTCGCGTGCCGCCCTGCGCCGAGCTCTCGTGCAACCCCCGATACACCACGCGCATGCGGTTATCCCAGGCGAGCTGTTCGAGACAGAACAGGGCGCCCTCGGTGGTCAGCCCGGCCACCGCCAGCGGATATTGCCGCCATACCGGGTCGAGCTGGTTGAACCAGACGGGCGTGACATCGCCATCGTAGGGCGCGAGCGTGACGCCGCGGATGGCGAGCGCGCGCGCAAAGGCGTGAGCGGCGGGGAAGCGCGTGTCGAACAGCGCCAGATGTATCGGCAGGCGCAGGCCCAGCGGATCGTTGGCGGCGTTCTTCGAGGTGGAGGCCACCGCGGCGACGCTGGCCGCCGCGCCCACCGCGAGCCCCGATTTGACGAAACTTCGGCGTGAGAAATAGTTGTTCATGCCGCTTGCTCCCCCGCTTGAGCGCATCATCGGTTTTCAACCGAACTTATACAAAGGTATAATTTGGTGGCTGGGGCTGTCAATGTGTAAACGGGGGTGGATTCGATGACGGCACGTCCGATGCGTGTCAAGCGACCCAAGGCGCTGCTGACCAAGGCGCGATTCCTGGAGGCCGCCGAAGGCATCTTCGGCCGCCACGGCTACGAGGGCACCACGGTGCGGGACATCGCGGCGCGCTCCGGCGTGAATCTCGGAACGCTGAAACACTACTGGGGCAGCAAGCGCGAGCTGTTCCGCGACCTGATGGAACGGCGGCTGCGGCCATTGCATGCCGAATCCAGTGCCCGGCTCGCCGCGCTGGCGGCAAGGATCAAATCAGGAGCGGCGCCCGATCCGGGAGAAGTCGTCGCCTGCCTGGTGGAACCGGCCTTCCTGATCGGCGTGCAATCGCCGCCGGATCTGGATTTTCGCGACGAGGAATCGCGCCACCGCCTGCACCGCTTCTTCGGCCGTTGCCTGAGCGACCCGTCGCCGGAAATCGTCAAGGACCTGAACGAGATGTTCGCCGACGTCACCAACCGGTTCTTCGAGCTGATGCGGCGAGCCTGTCCCGAGGTGACCCAGGCCGAACTCGATTGGCGCATCAATTGCGTGTTCGGCACGGTGAGTTTCGCGCAGCTCTACGGCGAGCGCATCGGCCGTTTCCTCGGCACCGAGGCCGACGTGGGCGATGAACTGGCCTCGCAATGGGTGATGCATTTCATCACGCGCGGCATCGCGGCACGGCCGGCGCCGAAGAAGGCCGCGCGACGAATCACGGCGGCGGCCGGGCGGCCGCAGCCGCAGCCGCCACCACGGCGATATCCATCCACTGGCAGGAGAAAATCCAGATGAACGTGACTTTCGATTTTCGCGGCAAGACGGTGCTGGTGACCGGCGGCGGTTCGGGCATCGGGCTCGCCAGCTCGAAGGCTTTCGCCGCGGCGGGAGCCGACGTGGTTATCGCCGACCTGTCGGATGACAACGGCCAGGCGGCCTCCGAGGCGATCCGCGCCGCGGGCGGCAAGGCCGAGTTCCGCAAAGTGGATGTGGCGCAGGAGGCGCAGGTCATCGGGCTCATCGACTACATCCGAAGCGCGCATGGGCGTCTGGACATCGCGCACAACAACGCCGGCATCGAAGCCAAGACCGTGCCACTGGCGCAAGTTGAGTCGGACAACTGGCGTAAGGTAATCGACGTGAACCTGAGTTCGGTCTTCTATTGTCTGAAGGCCGAGATCCCGGTGATGGTGCAGCAGGGCGGCGGGGCGATCGTCAACACCGCCTCGGCGGCCGGCCTCATCGGTGGTTTCAACCTGAGCGTCTATACCGCGGCAAAGCACGGGGTCGTGGGGCTGACCAAGGCCGCCGCGATGGACTATGCCACCCACGGCGTGCGCATCAATTCCCTGTGCCCGGGAGCCATCGACACGCCGTTCCTCGCGCAGCTACCCAAACCCTTCCTCAACCGGCTGATCTTCGGTACGCCCATGACCCGTCTGGGCCAGCCGGAGGAAATGGCGCAGGCGGTGCTATGGCTGTGTTCGGACGCGGCTTCTTATGTCACCGGGCACGCGTTGTCCGTCGATGGCGGTACGGTGCTGGGCGGCATCGGCACCCGCTTCGATGATCTGCTTGATGCCGCTGGCGGATGATGCGGGGAGCCAGCTTTCGGTCTGTGCGCGGGTGATTGGTGGCGTATCGCTATCTGATGCGGGGCCTAACTTTTCGGTAGGACTCCTATCGCCGCCGGGTCCGTATGCTTCGTCGTGGCTGGCTTGGCCGACAGATATCGCGACACAAATTCGGAGGGGAATTCATGCGTCTTCCATCTAAGCAGTGTGCGTTGGCGCACGGCGTCATGGCGTTACTGCTGGCGCCTGCGTGCGGCTTCGCCGCAACCGCCGGCGGGGGCGAAACCGCCGCCCTCGAGGAAATCGTGGTCACGGCGCAGAAGAAGACCGAGGACCTGCAAAAGGCCTCCGTGGCGGTCGATGTCGTCGGCAGCGAGCAGCTTGCGAACTCCGGCGTGAAGAACGTGGTCGATCTGCAGGACATCGTGCCCACCGTGCGCTTCATCGCCGCCGACCAGATGACGGTGCAGATCCGCGGCCTAGGCACGATCAACGACAATCCGGGCGTCTCCTCCTCCGTGGGCTATGCGCAGGACGGGGTGTATCTGACCCATCCGCCCGCGGTGACGCCGGTGTTGATCGACCTGCAGCGCGTCGAAGTGCTGCTCGGACCGCAGGGTACGCTGTACGGCCGCAATACCAATGGCGGTGTGATCAACTTCATCAGCCGCGACCCGACCACCGACAAGGTGTCCGGTTTCATCAAGGTCGGCGCCGGCAATTATTCCGCGTTCAGTTCGGAAGGTGCGCTGAACCTGCCGCTCGGTTCGGCCTGGGCGTTGCGCGTCAGCGCCGGCTCGGAGAAACACGACGGCTATGCCGACGACGGCACCAACGATGTCAAATCCTGGGCCGCGCGGGCGAAGCTCCTGTATGCGCCGAGCGCGGATTTCTCGGCGAAGCTGACCGTGGAAGGCGGCAAGCGCGATTCCATCGGCCAGGGTTATAACGGCATGTGCCCGCCGGGCAATGTGGATCCGTTCTGCGCCGGCGTACCGTGGCGTCCCTACAGCGGCTTTTCGCCGGCACCCGCGGGCATGTACAACAACGGTTCGGTGTATGGCGCCACGCTCGATCTGAACGCGAATCTCGGTTGGAGCAACTTGACCTCGATCACCGCTTACCGCGGGTATGACTTCTACGCCACCACCTCGCCGGCCTCGAACGCAACGACGGGCGAACCGAACTTCCTCTACACGCATCCCGACCATAGCCGTTCCTTCACCCAGGAAATACGCCTGGCCAGCAAGCCCGAGACGCGGCTGTCCTGGGTGGCCGGGTTGTTTTACTCGCACGAGTCCGAACCGACGTATGTGCGTTTCGACTACTTCAACACCATCCTGCAGAACCCGGCCATCGTGAATCCGCCGGCGCCGCCGAACTTCTACGAACAGCTCTCGGTGCCGACGCAGACGGATCGCTCGATCGCGGCCTTCGGCGATGTGACCGTGCCGGTCACGGACCGCTTCCGTGTACGCGCCGGTTTACGCTACACCAATGAGCACAAGAACGCCGACGGCACCATCGACTCAGGCGCCACCGGCATCTTCACCTTGCCAACGCAATACAACTCGGCCTCGGACAGCTACTCCAAGCTGACCTGGAAAGCTGGTCTGGATTTCGATGTCACCGAGCGAAGCCTGCTGTACGCGACGGTCAGCACCGGCTTCAAGTCGGGCGGCCTCAACAACCTGCCCGCCGATATCGGTCTGACCACCTACCAGCCGGAAAAGATCACCGCCTACGAGTTGGGGTCCAAGAACCGCTTCCTGGACGATCGGCTGCAGGTCAACCTTTCGCTGTTCCGCTACGACTACAAGAACTACCAGACGTTCGAGTTCTACCAGCCGACCAGCGGTCCGCATGCCGGCGCGACGCTGTTCCCGACGGTCAACTCGCAGACCGCGACCTTCCAAGGCGGCGAGCTGGCAGCGGAATTCGCGTTGACCGCGGATGACCGTCTGGGCGTGTCGGTGAACTATCTGCACAACAAGTTCGACAAGTTCGTGATCGATCTGCCGTTCGTCTCAGTGATCGACTTGTCGGGCACCGATGTGCCGTTGTCGCCGAAGGTGGCCGCATCGCTATCGTACCAGCACATATTCAGGCTAGGCAATGCCGGCGATCTGACAGCGGGGGCGGACGCGCACTACTCGGATTCCTACTATGCCACCGGCAACCAGGGCGGCGCGGCGGGCAATGCCCTGTACACGCAGCCCTCGTACACGAAGATCAACGCGAACCTGGCGTGGCACTCCGCCAGCGGCGGTTGGACGGTGTCGGCATTCGTGCGCAATCTGACCAACAAGAAGACCATCAACACCGTCGCCGGCGGTTACCCGGTGATCGAGAACTTCCTGCTGGTGAATGCGATGATCGATCCGCCGCGCACCTGGGGCGCGGCGGTACAAAAGGACTTCTGAGCCTTCGCGGAAGCTTCCGGCGCCGTTCAGGTGCCGGAAGCTCCGGCAGCCTTCGCCGCCAAGTCGCGCAGCACCTCGATGCGCTCCATGCAGAAGGTGCGAAAGTCCTTCGGCTTGCGCCCCGTGAGGCGTTCGACGTCGTCGCTGAGCACGGCAAAGCGGCCGTTCCGCGTCTCGCGTTCGTACGAGATCATGTCGTCGCTGCACCACTCGAAGCCGCCGACGTTGAATTCCTTGACGGCGGTGCGGGGAATGCCGACCGAGTCCAGGAATTCGTACATCTTCTCCTCGCTCAACTGAATGACCTGCACCGGGCGGCCGCTGAGCTCTGCGGTCAGCGCGGCCATCTGCGGGAACGACCACAGTTCGGGGCCGACGATGTTGTAAGTCTTGTTGGCATGGCCCGCGGAACTCAGCACCGCCACCGCGGAGTCGACACAGTCCACCCGGTCCACCAGGTTGACCTTGCCATCGCCCGCGCACATGTGCCATTTGCCGGTGGCGATGGCCGCGGGCATGGCGGCATTGAAAATCGAGTCCGCGTACATGCCGTCGCGCAGGATGGTGTAGTCGAGGCCGCTGGCCTTGAGCAGCTTTTCCGTGCCGTGATGATCGATGCACACCAGCGCCGTGTTGCCGGCATCCGAACCGAAATAGGAGGTGTAGACGATGTGTCGGACGCCGGCCTGCTTGGCCGCCGCGATCGCATCGCCGTGCTGCTTGATGCGGTGTCCCACCTTGTGACCGCTGATCAGCAGCATCTGTTCGGCGCCGCGCGCGGCCGGCAGCAGCGATTCGGGATGATCGAAATCGCCGAAGCGCACCTCGCAACCGAGCTTGGCCAGCGCCGCCAGCTTTTCCGGCTTGCGCGTCATCAGGATCAGGTCTTTGGGATGCATGCGTTTGAGCAGGCGTTCGACCGTCATGCCGCCGAAGTTGCCCGACGCGCCCGTGATCAGTGTTTTCATGAATCTGTCTCCTTAGGCGTATCGTGACCCAATTGTGAGATGCGCGCGTCCTATCGAACCGGTAGGGGCGCGCCGGGTACGCAGCGGCCGGGCTTGGCCTATCCTATACCCATGAATGCCGCACTGACCGCCAGCGAAAGGCTGGAAATCGAACAGGCCTGCACGCGCCTGGCCTACATCTACGTTCGCGCCCTGGACAGCCACGACGCCGACACGGCCGCCGATTGCTTCGCCCTGCATGGCTCGATGACGCGACCGATGCAACCCGAGCAGGTCATCGAGGGGCGGGAGGCAATACGCGCTTCTCTGAAATCGCGCCCGAGAAGCCTGCTCACGCGCCACCTGGCCGGCAATGTCGTCATCGACGTGGAGTCACGCGATGCCGCCGGCGGCATCACCACGCTGGTGATGATCGGCTGCACCCCGCCGGAGGGTGAATTGCCGCCGCATGCTTCCAACGGGCCGCTTTACTTCGGCGAGTTTCGCGACCGCTTCGTGCGCGAGTCGGGGGAATGGAAATTCCTGGAACGCCGCGGTTCGATCGCCATCAAGTACTAGGACGAATTGCGGCGGATGTGCCGCGCTTCGCCGCCCTATCTTTGTCGATAGGAACTCGTCGCGTCGAAGCGGCCGTATGCTCGACCGGTCGAAACGGTGGAGAGTTGCTTCGATGTCTCGAAAACGTGGGCCGATATCCGATTCGTTTCAAGGATCGTTCTCCGGGATCGGCGGATGGACCTTGTCGCTGCTGCTGCTGTTCGCCGGTTCGAGCCTTGGCGCCATGCCCGCCGTCGCGACGCCCACCCATGGAAACGCGGCGCCCAAGAACGCCGCGGAAAAGAACGTACTGGCGTTCCTGGATACGGCCTTCAACCAGAAGCGTGTCGAGGAGGCTTTTGGTAAATACGTGGGCTCCTATTACCGGCAGCACAATCCGACCGTCGCCGATGGCAAGGCGGCCATCATCGAGGCGTTGCACAAATGGCTGCCGGCCACGCCCGAGCTGCACTATGACTTCAAGAACATCTGGTCCGATGGCGATCGCGTGATCGTGCACTCGCTTGTGACGACCAGCCCTCAGGATCGCGGCATGGCCGTCGTGGACATTTTCCGGCTGGAGCATGGCAAGGTCGTGGAGCATTGGGATGTGGCCCAGGCCGTGCCGGAAAAGGCGCTCAACGACAACACCATGTTTTGAGAGCCGGGCGCAAATTCCAAGAGTATCGGATATGCAGGCCGAAGAATTCGACTACGTGATCGCCGGCGGCGGAACGGCTGGTTGCATCCTGGCCGCGCGCCTGAGCGAGGACTCCACTGTTCGGGTGCTACTGCTGGAAGCGGGCGGACGTCCGGATACCTTGTGGATTCGCATGCCGGCCGGCATGGGGCGTCTGTTCGTGAATCCCACCTACAACTGGGGGTACACGACACACGCCGGGGAAATCTACGGCCGGCGCGAGCTTTACCTGCCGCAGGGCAAGGTTCTGGGCGGTTCCAGCGCGATCAACGGCATGGCCTTCGTGCGCGGTCATGCGCAGGATTACGACCGCTGGCGCGCGCTGGGCGCGGAAGGATGGGACTGGAACTCGGTGCTGCCGTATTTCCTGCGACTCGAGCAACGATTGGGCGCGCCCGCGGAACTGCGAGGAACGAAAGGGCCGCTGGGCATCTCGGACCCAGCGTACCGTCATCCGTCCTCGGCCGCCTTCATCGAGGCGGCGGTGGCCGCAGGTGTGCCGCGCAATCCCGATTACAACGGCGTGTCGCAGGAGGGAGTTTCATACCTGCAATACAGCATCCGCGGCGGCAAGCGCGACACGGCGTTCGACGCTTGGCTCGCGCCCGTTCTCGGCCGCCCCAATCTGACGGTGAGGACCGGCGCCCACGCGCATCGCGTGCTGCTCGAGAGCGGCCGTGCGACGGGCATCCGTTATGCACACGGCGGCCAATTGCAGGACGCCAGGGCGGCGCGTGAGGTGATCGTGTCGGGCGGCGCCATCGGCACGCCGCGGATTCTGCTGCACTCCGGTATCGGGCCGGCAGCGGATCTTGCGCGCGCGGGAGTGCCGGTCCTGGTCGATTCGCCCGGCGTGGGACAGAACCTCATCGATCATCCGTACCTTCAACCCACCTATACGACGCACGAAGCGCGACAGTCGCTGAACCGGCATTTGCGCGGATGGCGCGTGTTCGCGCATGGCGCCGGCTGGCTGTTGGCCGGTCGCGGGCCGCTGACCATCGGCGCCTCGCAGGCTGCCGCCTTTGTGCGTTTGGCAGGCGAGGATCGTCCCGGCCTGCAGATCAACTTCCGGCCGATCAGCTTTCAGTACGACGCGAGCGGGCGCATGAGCCCTGATCCGGTCGGGCGTCTGACGGCGGCGGTGTGCGTGCTGCGGCCCCGTTCGCGCGGCAAGGTCAGCATCGGCTCCGCCGATCCAATGGCTGCGCCGAATATTCATGCCGCCTATCTCGAACATCCGGCGGACGTGGAGGCGATGGTGGAGGGTATCGGTTGGATGCGCCGCATCTTCGGGCAGGAGCCGCTGCGCTCCATCGTGTCGCAGGAGGACGTTCCCGGTCCCGGCGTGCATTCGCCCGAGCAATTGCGCGAGTTCGCGCGCAATTCGTCACGCACCATGTGTCACCCCGTAGGGACCTGCCGCATGGGATCGGATGAACAATCGGTGGTGGATGCGCGGCTGCGGGTGCGGGGTGTCGACGCGCTACGGGTGGTGGATGCCTCCGTCATGCCTGACATCGTTTCCGGAAACACGGCGGCGGCAACTTACATGATCGGCGAACGGGGCGCGGACCTGATCCGCGCGGGATGAAGGAGAAACAAAAGCATGGCGCGCGAGCATATTGGCCGCTGGAAAATCGGCGATGTCGAGGTGGTGCGGATCGTCGAGATTTTCGAGGCGACCGGCGTCAACCCGATACTGTTTCAGGATTGCGGCCATGAGCGGGTGCTCCGCCATCCCTGGCTGGTGCCGAATTACGCGACACCGGAAGGCGCGTTGAAGATGAACTTCCAGGCGTTCGCATTGCGCGCCGGCGAGCGCCGTATCATGGTCGACACCTGCATCGGCAACGATAAACATCGGCAGGCGGCGATTTTTCATCATTTGCAGACCACGTTCCTGGATGACCTGGCATACGCCGGCTTTCCGGCCGATTCGATCGACACCGTGCTGTGCACGCACCTGCACATGGATCATGTGGGCTGGAACACCCGGCTGGCGGACGGCAGGTGGATGCCGACTTTTCCGAATGCCCGCTACCTGTTCAACCGCAAGGAATGGGACTTCATTCATGGCCTCGTAGGCAGGGAAGGGGCCGAAGTCGACCATTTGCCCGATTCATTGCAGCCGGTCTACGAGGCGGGACTCATCGATTTCGTCGGCACCGATCATCAGGTGACGCCGGAGGTCAGACTGGAGCCCACGCCCGGTCATACGCCCGGGCACGTGAGCGTGCGCATCGAATCGGCGGGAAAGCGCGCGGTCATCACCGGTGACATCATGCATCACCCGGTGCAGTGCGCGGAACCGGAGCTGAAGACGAACTTCTGCAACGATCATGAACAGGCCATTCGCACGCGCCGAGAATTTCTGCAGCGCTATCAGAATCGCGGAGCGTATGTGATTGGGTCGCATTTCTGCCATCCGACCGGCGGCTGGATCGTGAGCGACGGCGATGCGTGGAGATTCGAGGGCGAGCAGCAACCGGGTTCATGATCAAGAATCCGAATCGAAGCAGCCAGCGGGCAAAGCGCAACAAGCGTTTGGTGATGGACGTGTATGAGCATGTCCTGAAGCCGCTCGATGCCGGTCAAGTCGACAGATATTTCAGAGCCGACTACATACAGCACAGTCCGATGGCCAAGACGGGTGCAGAAGGGCTGAAGCAATTTCTGGCGTGGGCGAAAAGCGTGTCGCCGCTGGCCGAGCATCGCCTCAAACGGGTGCTCGCCGATGGAGACTTCGTGGTCGCTCATGTGCACGTCATCATCCGGCCCGGCGACCCCGGCAATGCGGTGGTCGATATATTCCGTATCCAGGACGGGCTGATCGCTGAACATTGGGACGTTACCCAGCAGGTTCCGTCTCGCATGCAAAACGACAACGGGATGTTTTAGCCGTTTAATCGGATTCGAACCCAAGGGCAAACGTAGTCGCCGCCTCGGCCTGCTTCATTCGCATCGAAGATAACCGGGTGATGCGGTCGCCGATGTTTCTCTTCGGTATCGTTTGCAGATTGTCAAAGTTTACCGCGCATGTGGTGGACAATCCGTCTTCCTCGGTCAGCACGACTTCCGTAGGGATACTGCGTATCGTTGATGTGAGGGGCGCCACAGTTATCGAATTGAGAACCGGTATGGCCGAGTCGCGTGTAAGGATCAGAACCGGTCTCTTTTTATCAGGCGCGGTGAACGTGTACCAGCAGATGTCGCCGCGATTCACGGTGCGCCCCAGTCTTGCTCGCCAAGCCAGATATCAAACTCGCCTGGTTTGACCGGCTTGCGCGCATAGCCTTCCGTATGGCGTGCTTCTTCCTCACGAATTCGAACCCGTCGGATCTCAGCTTCAAGCGCGTTACGGATGAACGCCGAGCGAGTGGTATTTCGGGCCCGGCTCATTTTGTCGACGAGCTTGAGCAGGCGCTCGTCGATCGTCATTTGGATGGTTTTCATTGATGTGGTGAGCAATGTGGATGAATATCCACATTATATACCACATAAGGTTCGGCACGAAATCGTCTGTCATCGGATCGACTCTGCGGCATTTTAAACATCGCGAGCACGTTGGTCGCTGGAAGATCGGCGACGTTGAGGTGGTGCGGATCGTGGAAATTTTCGAGGCGACCGGCGTCAACCCGATACTGTTTCAGAACCGCAGGCACGAGCGGGTGTTCCGTCACGCAGATCCATGCGCGGCAGTGCGACCAGTCGCGATTGCGTCCTGGACGTGCGGATACTTAAATGCTTCGCCAGGAAGCCGATCTGTTCAGGTAGGACTTCCTGGTCCTCCGCATGACTAATTACGGGCACGACGGTCTTCGCCGTCGTGCCCGCTTCTGCTTTTCGTCAATGCAGATGCTGCAGTTCTCCGGCCTTTATGCTGCCAAGGTCTGGCGTGACTGCGGCTCCGACTGTAACTGTAAAATCCTATAAGTTTCTGCAACGGAAAAACTAGTCTTGCCTGATTGATGGAGTCTGATCAGCGCGCCATCCGCTGGCCGCTGTTGAAGATCACTCAGTCTTCGTACGAGTTTTTCTGCTTCCATTGGTTTCAATGCCCGCATCATCAGTCGGGCGAAGCACCGACCCGGTCTGACCAACGCGTCGTCCAAATCGCCGATGTTAGGTAGATTTGTCGAGAAAATGATCTTTCGTCCCTGACCGCGGACGATTCCGTCAGCGATGGTGAGAAACCGCTGCATCAACTCGTTGCCATCCAGACGAGGGCCGAGCAGATGGTCAGCGTCTTCGACGATGAAGACATCATTGGTTGTAGTCAGAAATCGTACGTATAGCTCGTCTCGGTTCAATGCTTCCATATCATTGCTAGACATCGCCTCGGTCTTCTTGTTTTTGCGTTGCGACATCCTTCCAAGGATTGCTCGGATCAATTTGGTCTTTCCGGAGCCTGGTGGACCCTGCAGCACCAGAACTGGATCTGAAGAGTCAAGATATCGATCAATAAATGTTTGTATGCCCTCGGCGATTTCCGGATAGGCCTCATCCAGCAGTGTTTCATTGGCGACCTCATCCATGGATGCGTAGTTAAGCGTTTCGTGTGAACTGAAGTGCCAATGTACTGTAAACATTGGGTCCACGATTCTGGATTCTCCGACTATCGAGACAATATGTTCATGCGCGCGCTCAAGAATCGCTTTCGAGTCTGCATAGATGAAAAAGCCACAGGTACTGTAGGTGCGCTGTTCCGATCCAGTTAAATCGACGAGAAAATCACCTGCGTCTAAAATCAGAGTTTGATGGCTTGGCCTGTAGGCGTTCCATTTGCCGTACTCTGCTAGGCGATTCAGGATGTTGTCCAAGCGTTCGCGTGAGGCAATCGTTGAATGATTTCCGTGGCTGTATTTTGCGAAGCCACCCTCCATTGCTTGAATAATTCGCGTCTGAACTGCAAGGTCAGCAATATCAGATACCGGCTTGTTGAAATTGAATCGGACATTGGCAGGTTTTTCGGGCAGAGTATCGGCCATATCAGAATCCTCGTTGTTGAAAGACATTCAGCACGGTGCCACACTGTCGCGACATATAATGTCGCGGTAAGAAGCAGTGCCGCTCTTTAGGCGGTCGTAAGACCCGGTGATATGGGCGCCGCGAGTAGATGCGTGGTCGATTTCACGTAAAAGGGTTTTGAGTGACGGACGCAGTACTAAGGCAATGGGAATTGCTGCGCGCCATCCCGCGTGCGCCCGCCTGTCTGCCAGCGCGGGAGAGGGACCTTAGGCGGCCGTTTCCACCTTGCCCGGCAGCTTACTCAACACCAAACGCTTCAAATCCACCTTGTGACTGGCGTTATCGATGTCGATGCCGACAAGATTACCGCTGGCATCGTAGTCGAGTACGATGCCGTCGGAGATTTCGCGGCTGTCGGTGCTCGGCTTTTCCGACAGGTCGATGTACAGCGAGTCCGTTTCAGGGAAGTAACTCAGTTTCACACTAATCTCACCTCCACCCCCCGCGCCCGCATCTCCTCTATCGCCTCTGACGCCGCGCCGCGATCGGTGATCAGCAGGTTGATCTGCTCCACGCGCGCGATCAGCGAGACATTGCGGCGCATGAGTTTGGAGGAATCCGCGACCACCACGACCTGGCGTGAGATGGCGATCATCTTGGCGTTGAGCTGGGCTTCGGCGAGGTGAGGCGTCATCACGCCGACCTTGGGGTCCACGCCGTCGGCGCCCAGGTACAGCCGGTCGGCTTGCAGGGCTTCGAGCGCCAGTTCCGCCATCGGCCCGGAGAGCGAGTTGGATTCGCGCCGCAGGATGCCGCCGGGCATGATCAGCCGCACCGAGGGCGTGTCGATCAGCAACGCGGCGATGTTGAGCGCGTTGGTGATCACGTTGATGGACTTCAGTTCCAGCGCACGGATGCGCCGCGCGATCTCCGCGGTGGTGGTGCCCGAATCCAGGATGATGGTCTCACCGTCGCGGATGAGCGCGGCCGCGGCTTCCGCGATGCGCAGCTTCTCGGCATGATGTTGGCGCTGCTTCACGTCCAACGGCGGATCGCTCTGCGCGCTTAGCGCGCCGCCATGCGTGCGGGTCAGCGCGCCGGCGCCTTCCAGCGTCGCGAGGTCGGTGCGGATGGTGACCTGCGAGGTGCCGAAGCGCGCGGCGAGATCCTCCACCGTGACCCGGCCTTCGGCGCGCACCAGCTCGCAGATGCGGCGGCGGCGTTCCTCGATCAGCAGTCCCCGTTCGGCGCGCATCAGACGGGAACCGCCTCGAGCACCAGGAATTGCTCGAACGCAACGCTGAGCCGCGCCGCCGGTGCGCGGATCTCGCCCAGGTCGCGATCGTTGAAGTAATCACGTACGCGGTAGCGGCCCGCGGCGAGGCCCCTGATGTTCACGGTTCCATTCCAGTTGCGCGCATACAGCGCATAGTAAAGCCTGCCGGATTTTTCTATCACATGGGTCTCGGGCTTGTCGAAGCCGATGTCATACAGCTCGCCGCGGTACCTGCCCTTCGGCAGCAGACGCTGGTTGTACAGCGCGATCCATTTGCGCCACAGCGCCTCCTTCTCCGGCGTCAGCAGGAAGGAGTCCTTGGGCTTCGGATCGCGCGGCCAGGTGAACTTCGTCGACACGACGGCGCCGATGCCCACGGTGGAGGCGAAATCGTCGTGCCCGTCGCTGAGTTCGACGTGGTCGCCCGCGAACGCCGCGCTCGGGCCCATCAGGGCCTTGAGCGTCTTGCCCTTGTGGCGCACCTGCCAGGAGGATTCGGGATCGGAGGCGGGAGCCTGGTTCATGGAGGCGAAGTTGAAGAACGAGTAAGACGTTCCACAGGGGCACAACTCCATCACCGCCTCGGGGTCCAGCTCGCGCGCGGTGGTGTACAGGGCGTGGAAGAAGTCCTGCAGCTTTTCCGTCGATTCCTCCGGACGCGCGTGCCGGTGCGCCGGGTTGTAGCAGGGCGCCACGCCGTTCAGATGCTGGCCGTCGATTTTCAGTCCCGCGAAGCCCCACTCGCCGATGAACCGCCGCACCAATTTTTGCGTGTAGGCGACGGTCGGCGCGTAGGCCGGGCAGAGATAGAAGCTGTTCCACCAGGAGACGAGCTGCGGCGCGCCGTCCTTGTCCAGCAGCAGCATGTCGGCATGGTCATGCAGCAGATCCGAGCCCGGCGCGGCGGCCAGCGGCGCGACCCACAGCCGCGGCTTGAGCGAGGCGGCACGGATGTCGCCGACCACGCGCCGCATGTCCTCGGCGCCGCGCGGAAATTTCGCGGCCTGCAGATTCCAGTCGCCCACGTTCGACTGCCAGCCATCGTCGATTACCGCCCATTTCAGCCCCAGGTCTTTCACCTTCGGCAGCGTGTCGAGGATGAGCTGCGGCGTGCAGTCGCGCTCATAACCCCAGGCGCACCAGATGGGCTCGTAAGCCGCCTCCGGCGGCGGCGCGGGGCGGATGCCGCGGTCGGCCATGATGCGGCGGTAGGCATCGAGCGTGGCGAAGTAGTCGCCGCTGTGAACGGCGACGAAGGTCTCGGGCGTATCGAACTGCTCGCCGGGCGCAAGGCTTCGTTCCAGCCGCCCGGCCATGCCCAGTTTCACGCCCCGTGCGGAATGTTCGACGGGCAGGGACACCAGCCGCGGCCTTGCCTCCAGATGTCCGACGCCAAGGCCGCAATCGCGCCGCCACACATCGACGATGGGCGTGCCGCCGCCGTAGTCCGAGGCGTTCATGCCCATGAAATTGTCCTGCGCGAAGCCGGCGCGCACCGGCTGCACCCAGTCGCGGCGATCCGCGTGCGTGCTGCCACAGTAGGACCAGAACTGCGGCTCGCCGGCGGACACTCCATGCGCGTCGTCCGCGGCGAAAGGGTCATGCCGCTCGCCGGCGGCAGGCTTGCGCGCCTCGTCCGCGCGTGAGCCGTGCTGTGTCGCCGCGGCCGAAGGCTGCGGTGCCTCGTCGCCGATCGCCAGGAATTCCAAGTCCGCGTTCCGCCATGCGCTCAGCGCGACGGGCCGCGCGGAGAGATTCCGGTAGGACACGCGCAGGAACAAGAAACCCGGGTAGCGCGCAAACAGCCGCGCCTCCACGGTCTTGGCGAGCTGCGCATCGCTCACGCCTCTCACCGTCAGGCAGTTGCCGGGCCCGTGAGGTCCGTCGATGGGCCGCGTCGCCGCCTCCTGCAACGCGAACCGATCCATGCGGCTGCCGTCGGCGAGCAGCAACCATTCCGTCGCGGCCCAGTCGGTGAGGGCGAGCGGGTGTGAAGGCGCAGACCCGACTCGTTGCAGGCACGAACGGAGCGAAGCATCGAACGCGACGCGCAAGGCGCCATCGCCGATGCTCGGGCTCGAACCCTGCATCGTAGTTGCGCGCGCCGCCGCGCTCCCCGCTGCCGCGGCCTGTGCGGCGGGCGTGGCAGAGGCAGCCGAAGCCACGGCTGCAGATGCCTGCCCGGCCAGGGCGGCGCCGGCGACGAGCTGCAGGAATTCACGGCGGCTGGTGGGTATGCGGCTCATGATGCGTAAGCCCTCTTGACACTAACGAAAGTATGCGAAATAGTTATCGAAAGTAAATCAAAAATAAATCGGGGATTTATGGTTTCGTTTTCTTTCGAATTTGTCAAGACGCCTCGCTGAACCATGAGCGGCATGCGCAAGGTTGCCCGGAGCCGTTCATGAGCCGCCGCGCCGGGCTGATTTTCGCACTGATCACCACGGCTTTCTGGGGCGTGTGGGGCGCGTTCGCCGGCCGGCCGGCCGACAACGGTTTTCCCGAGACCCTGATTTACGTGGTGTGGGCTGGCACCATGATTCCGCCCTGCCTGTACGCGCTGGCGCGCGTGGGCTGGCGCTGGGAACACGACGCCCGCTCGGTGCTGCTCGGCTGCCTCATCGGCTTCACCGGTTCGGGTGGCCAGATGCTGCTGTTTCATGCCGTGCACACTGGGCCCACTTATCTCATCTTTCCGCTGGTGGCGCTGTCGCCGCTGGTGACCATCGCGCTGTCCGTGGGCTGGCTGGGTGAACGGGTCACGCGCCTGGGCGCGCTCGGCATCGTGCTGGCGCTGCTCGCCCTGCCGCTGTTCGATTACGCGCCGGGCGAAGGCTTCCAGGGTCACGGCGTGGCCTGGTTCCTCTACGCGCTGATCGTGCTCGCTGCCTGGGGCGTGCAGGCGTTTTTCATCAAGCTCGCCAACAAGACCATGTCGGCCGAGAGCATCTTCGTATACATGACGCTCACGGGTCTCGCGCTCATCCCGCTGGCCCTGTACATGACGGATTTCTCGCGGCCCATCAATTACGGTCTCGACGGGCCGGGCCTTGCGGCCATCACCCAGATTTTGAACGCCGTCGGGGCGCTCACGCTGGTGTACGCGTTCCGTTACGGCAAGGCTATCGTGGTATCGCCGCTGACCAACGCCGGCGCGCCGCTCATCACCGCGCTCATCTCGCTGGCATTGCTCGGCGTGGTGCCACACTCGCTCAAGCTCGTCGGCGTGTTGCTGGCCTTCGTGGCCGCGGCGCTCCTCGCCATCGAGCCCGAGGAAGCCGCGGGAGAGGCGGGCGCATGAAGCTCATGCTCGATCTGGTCGAGCGTCATCGCGCCGGTGCCGCCGTCGGCATCTACTCGGTCTGCTCCGCGCATCCGCTGGTCATCCGCGCGGCGCTGCAGCATGCCAAGGCCCTGGACCGGCCGGCATTGATCGAGGCCACTTCCAACCAAGTCAACCAGGACGGCGGATACACCGGCCTCACGCCGGCGCAGTTTCGTGACGTGGTGTGGAGCCTCGCCGATGAGGCCGGACTGGCGCGCGAGCGCGTTTTGCTGGGCGGCGATCACCTGGGACCCAATGCCTGGCAGTCGCAGCCCGCCAAGGACGCCCTGCAGCGCGCCGCGGTCATGGTCGCCGAGTATGTGCGCGCCGGCTTTCGCAAAATCCATCTGGACTGTTCCATGCCCTGCGGCGATGACCGGCGGCTGACGGATGCGATCATCGCCGAGCGCAACGCCGGCCTGTGCGCGCGCGCCGAAGAAGCCTGGCGCGCCGGCGGCGGCGATGCGCCGGTGTACATCATCGGTTCGGAAGTTCCCACGCCGGGCGGCGCGCGGGAGACGTTGCACGAGCTGCAAGTGACGACACCGGAGGCGGCGCTCGCCACCCTGGAGGCGCACCGCGCGGCATTCCTGCGTCACGGGCTGCAGGCGGCGTGGGAGCGCGTGGTGGGACTGGTGGTCCAGCCCGGCGTGGAGTTCGACGACACCTGCGTCATCGACTACGTGCCCGAGAAGGCGCAGCGGCTCAGCGCCTGTCTCGCCTCGCAGCCGCACCTGGTGTTCGAGGCGCATTCCACCGACTACCAGACGCCGGAGGCGCTGGCCGAACTGGTGCGCGATCACTTCGCCATTTTGAAAGTCGGGCCCGCGCTCACCTTCGCGTTGCGCGAAGCGGTTTGGGCGCTCGATCGCATCGAGCAGGAATGGCTGGGGCCGAAAAACGGCTCGCAGGTGCGCAGTACGGTGCTGCAGGCCATGCGCAGGGAGCCGCGGCACTGGATCAAGTATTACCAGAACAGCGGCCATGCGCTGGACCTGCAACTCGAATACAGCCTGAGCGATCGCATCCGCTATTACTGGCCGGTGCCGGAGGTGGCGCATGCCATGGCGCGCCTCACCGCCTCGTTCGAGCGTTCCAGGCCGCCGCTGCCGTTGCTCAGCCAATACCTGCCGGCCGCCTACGAGGCGTTGCGCGGCGGCGAGCTCGCCACCGATGCGCACGGCCTGGTCATGCATCACATCCGGCAGGTGCTGGCCGAGTACTCGGCGGCCTGTGACCAAACGGGATGACAGACAGAAAGGAGATGAATGCCATGAAACACTCCACGACATCGGCCGCAATGGCTACTTTAAGTTTGCTTGCGGCGCTGCAGATGTTTTCGCCGGCGCCGCTGCGGGCCGCCGATGCCGCGCAGCAGGGAGCCGATAAAGATTCCGCGCAGGCCCTGCAGGAAATCGTGGTGGTGGGCCTGCGCGCGAGCCTGGAGAAATCGCTCGACATCAAGAAGGATGCGGCCGTGGTGCTCGACTCGATCAACGCGACCGAGCTGGGACGCTTCCCGGATGATGACGTGGCCGACTCGCTCAGCCACTTGCCGGGCATCACCATCCAAAGGACCACCGGCGGCGAGGGACAGAAGATCACCGTGCGCGGCCTGACCGCCGAGTACAACATCGTCACTTTCAACAACCGCATCATCGCCAGCGATGATGATGGCCGCGACCTGGCCTTCGACCTGCTGCCCGCGGAGCTGATCGCCGGCGCCGACGTGCTCAAGTCCTCGCAGGCTTCGGCCACCGAGGGCAGCATCGGCGGCACGGTGAACCTGCGCTCGGCCAGCGCCTTCGACAAGCCCGGCTTGCATGCCGGCGTGCACGCCGAGGGCGACTACAACCAGATGTCGCACCTCAAGGGACAGAAGTACTCGGCCTTCGTGTCCAACACCTTTGCCGACGATACCTTTGGCTTCGTGCTCGGTGGTGTGCATTCCGATGCCAAGATCCGCACCGATTCGCTGAATGCCTACAACCAGAACATCTACGGCCCGGCCAACTATCCGTACGGCGATGACAATGGCGTGCCGCTGGTGGCCACACCCTGCTGCATCACCTTTGGCTCGATTTTCGACGACAAGAAGCGCGACGCGCTGTCCGGGCGTTTGGAATGGCGGCCCAGCTCCGCGTTCTCGATGGCGTTGGACGGCATGTGGACCCGGCTGCGCGATCCGCAGATCGGCTACAACGAGTCGTATTACTTCGCCGCCAACGACGATGGAACGCCCTGGGGCCCCGCGGTGGTGAAGGATGGCGTCATCACCTCGGTGACGGTGAACAATTTCCAGCCCGAGATGGTGAACAACACCATGAACCGGTTCGTCAAGACCACGATGTTCGGGTTGAACGCGACTTGGAAACCGCATGAGCGGCTCTCGCTCACCCTGGATGCCTACCGCTCCACGGCCAACCGTCCCGAGGGCGGCCAGGATTCCTTCGTGACCGCGGGCCTGGTCAACAACTCGCCCACGGCGGAGGACATCCTGTACTTCACCGACCTGCCCAATAGCCTACCGGACATCAACGTGGTGCTGCCGCCGAGCCAGATCGGTCTGTCCGCCTGTCCCGCCGGCACGGCGAGCGCCACCAAGGCCGGATACTGTTCCTACACGGCGCTGATGAACTCCGGCTTCCTCAATGACAACAAGTACTGGTCCACGCATTACGTCGGTCTCAACGGCTATTCGGTGCACGATGCGGTGTCGGGCTTCACGTTGGACGGTGCCTGGGATGCGCAAGGATCGGTGTTCCAGAAGCTGAAATTCGGCGCCGGTTACACCGACCGCAAGAAAAGCCGTGTCGACTCCAGCAACGATTGGAACAACGGCTCCGGCCAGTATGGGACGCTGTATCAGACCGCCGGCTGTCCGGTGCAGTGCGATCCGTATTCCTTCGCCTCGCAAGGGTTCAACGTGATTTCGATGATGAGTCTGCCGAACTTCATGCCGGGGGCGGGCGGATCCTATCCGACCGTACTGCCGCAGATGAACGTGGCGCAGCTGCTTGCCTTTCTGAAAAGCCTGGACGGCAAGCCCAATCCGTTCTTCTGCACCACGCTTCCGTGTTCGGACGTGTTCGACCTGGCGCAGACGCTGCCGCAGGTGAATGCGTACAACTCCTACGAAGTGACCGAGAAGGTCCTGTCCGGCTACGTCCAGGCGGACTTCTCCTCGGAGCGCTGGTCCGGCAATCTCGGCCTGCGCGTGGTACATACCAAGACCACGGCCAACACGGCCTCGGCCGTGCCGGTCGCGATATGGACCCCGTCCAATTCAGCCAGCAGCGTGCAGACCTGGAACGTGATCTACGGTACTTCGCAGCCCATCGGCGCGAACGGCAGCTACACACTGCTCCTGCCCTCGCTGAACCTCGCCTACTGGGTGGTGCCGCGCCGCGTGCAAATGCGCTTCGCGGTGGCGGAAACCATGTCGCGTCCGAACCTGAGCGCTCTGGCGCCGACCTCGTACAACAACGCGATCAATGGGACGCCGGAGCTGTTCTACAACGGTACGGCGGGCCTCAAACCGGTGAAGGCGCACCAAGCCGACCTGTCGATCGAGTGGTACTACGCGCCGCATTCGGCGTTGTCGTTCGCGGTGTTCGGAAAGAAGATCCGCGACGATATCTATGAGTCGGTCGCATATGACCAAGACCTTGGAACCAAGCAGTACGTGGGCGGGCCTCCGGGCACGGTGCCGGGCGAGGACTTTCACTGGACGGTGTATTCGCTCGCCAATGGTGCAAAGAGCACTTTTACCGGCATCGAGCTTTCCTGGCAGCACATCATGGAGAACGGCTTCGGCACGCACATGCAGTACACCGCCACGCGGACGCGCAGCTACGACCAGAACGGCGCCTTCGTCGGTTCCATCAACGCGGCGCCGCCGACCACCTGGTCCATCGGCCTGCTGTACGAGAAGGGACCATGGGCGGCCGATGTCACCTGGGATCACCAGTCGGGCTATGTGGTGTCTTGCTCGGAGTGCACTGAAGTTCCCGGCTGGCCGGCGGTCGCGAAGTCTTTCAACTGGGTTACGGCCAGCTTGCATTACCATTTTGGTGCAGGCTTCGAGGTATACCTGGAGGGCAAGAATCTGAGCAACGCGATCATGCGCAGCTACCTGAACGACAACCCGCTGCTGCCCTGGGCGCCGGGTCAGAGCGTGGGCGCCAGCCAGAGCGGCAACGGTCTTGGCTACAGCGCCTACGGACGTACTTACGTCCTGGGTGCCGCCTACCGGTTCTAGCGTGGCCGGGCGGCGCGCAGACATGTCGAACGTGACGGTGAAAGAGTCCGCGCCGGGGCTTGCGGTGGCGCAGGTCGAGGCGAGCGGCGCCACACATACGGCGCGGGAGATCGCGCAGCAGCCTCAGCTGTGGCCGCAGGTGGCGCGGCTGGTGGCGGGCGATGCGCACCTCGCCGGGTTTGTCGCGCCCCTGCGCGGCGATGCGTCGGTCCGCGTGGTGCTGACCGGCGCCGGCACCTCGGCCTATATCGGCGAGTGCCTGGCGCCTGCGCTGCTGCGCGCTCTTTCCTGTCGCGTGGAGGCGGTGGCCACCACGGACTTGGTGGCGAGCCCCGCCACCTGGTTGTCATCGCCCGCGCGCACGCTGCTGGTGTCCTTCGCCCGTTCCGGCAATAGCCCGGAGAGCGTCGCCGCGGTGGAGCTGGCGGAGCAGTTGTTGACGCGCCGCGCGCACCTGATCGTGACCTGCAACCGCGAGGGCGAGCTGTATCGGCGCGCTGGCGCCATGCGCGACACCTGCGCGCTGCTGCTGCCGCCGGCCACCAACGACCAGAGCTTCGCCATGACCTCGAGCTTCAGCTGCATGCTGCTGGCCGCGGCGACGGCGCTGGGCGTCATGCCGGTGGACTCGGCCCGCATCGCGCAGCTCGGCGAGCTCGCCACGCAGGTGCTGGAGACATGGGAAGAGTTCATACAGGAGCTGGTGAGCACGAAGTTCGAGCGCGTCGTGTACCTGGGGAGCAACGAGCTCAAGGGCCTGGCGCGCGAGGCCTCGCTCAAGATGCTGGAACTCACCGATGGGCAGGTGGTGTCGGTGGCCGACTCGCCGCTGGGTTTCCGTCACGGCCCCAAGACCGTTTTGAACGGCCGTGCGCTGGTGGTTTTGTTTCTGAGCAACGATGCGCACACGCGCCGCTACGAGCTGGACCTGCTACAGGAACTGCGCCGCGATGCCGTGGCGGGACGGGTGGTGGCGCTGTCGAATCTCGCCGACCTGCCGCCGCATGCCGATTCGCGCGTGCTGGCCGGCGCGGGTTCCTGCCGGCTCAGCGACCTGGAGCTGTGCCTGCCCTACGTGGTGTTCGCGCAATCGCTCGCCATGCTGCGTTCCCTGTCGCTGGGACTCTCGCCCGACCGGCCCAATGCCGCGGGCACGGTGAATCGCGTGGTGCAGGGCGTGTCCATCTATCCCTTCGGTTCGGCGCGGTGAACACCTTTCTCGGCGTCGATGGCGGCGGCAGCAAGACCCGCTTCCTGCTCATCGATGCCTCGGGGCGCATCCTGGCCGGCCACGAGGAGGGCTCGGCGTATTACCTGGAGATCGGCATGCCGGTGCTGGTGACGATGTTGTCGCGTGGCATCGCGGCCGTGCTCGCGCGCGCACGCCTCCGCGCGCAGGATTTGACGTTCGCCTTTCTTGGCCTGCCGGCCTACGGCGAGGACCGCCTGCTGTTGCCCGAGCTCGACGCGGCACCCGCCGCCGCGCTGCCGCCGAGCCGGTATCGCTGCGGCAACGACATGATCTGCGGATGGGCGGGCGCG
The DNA here is from genome assembly GCA_044226785.1 of Steroidobacteraceae bacterium. Classification (GTDB taxonomy): domain Bacteria; phylum Pseudomonadota; class Gammaproteobacteria; order Steroidobacterales; family Steroidobacteraceae; genus TMP-86. The sequence goes on from JBGAGK010000025.1 coordinate 56,860, forward strand.
CTGGCCGGCGAGGACGGCATCAACATCGTCGCCGGCACCGGCTCCATCGCCTACGGCGAGTACGCGGGCCGCAGCGCCCGCGCGGGCGGCTGGGGCGAGCTGTTCAGTGACGAGGGATCGGCTTATTGGATTGCGCGCGAGGGTCTGCGCTTGTTCTCGCGCATGAGCGATGGCCGCACGCCGCGCGGTCCGTTGCACGCGTTGGTGCGGCGGCATTTCGATATCACGGAGGATCTCGAGCTGTGCGCGGCCATCAACGGCAAGGAAGTCGCGCAGCGCAGCCGCTTTGCGCAGCTCGCAAAATTGGTCGCGCAGGCGGCGCGGGACGGCGATGCGGAAGGCCGAGCGCTGTTCACGCGGGCCGCCGCGGAGCTCGCCGACATCGTTCATGCCGTGCACGTCACTCTCGACGTGCCGGCGCCGGTGGAGCTGCCGGTGTCCTGCACCGGTGGGATGTTCGAGCTGCGCGAGCTGTTGCTGGCGCCCTTCGACGCGGCGCTGGCACGCCAGCAGGGTCGCTACCGCCGAGTATCGGCGCGGCTGCCGCCCGAAGCGGGCGCGGCCTTGTATGCGGCAAAGCTGAGCGGGTCTGCGCTGGATGAGCGCGCGATCGCGGCATTGGAAGTGAGCGTGCAATCGCCGCCGGAGGAAACGAGCTGACGGTCGCGCTGCCTTCCCCTCGCGCACACCGGTTGACGAATTGCACTACACTCATCCGTCACATCGGTGGATTGGCAGGGGGAGTGCGATATGTTGCGATCCTTCATCAAGGCTGGGCTGGGGGTGACGTTCATCGGTACCGCTTTGGCCGCGCCGCCCGCGGATGCCGCTCCGGCGCCGGATGCCGCGCCTGAGAACGCCGCCCAGGCCGCGACGCCATCTCCGGATGCCGCGCAGCTCGCCGCGATGAGCGCCCGGTTCGCGCCGGTGGATATCACCGTGGATCTGTCCGGGTTGCCGGACAACGAGAAAGGCGCACTGGCCGATCTGGTGCAGGCGGCGCGCATCGTCGACGGCATTTTTCTCACCCAGGTCTCACCCGAGAATGCCGCGTGGCTGGTGCGGCTCGCGGGCGATGCTTCCGAGCTCGGCCGGGCGCGGCTCAGCTACTTCGTGCTGAACAAGCAGCCCTGGTCGGGCCTGGATCATGACCGGGCCTTCATTCCCGGCGTGGGCGAAAAACCCGAGGGCGCCAATTTCTATCCGCCGGATGCGGACAAGGCATCGGTGCAGTCCTGGTTCGCCTCGCTCACCGTAGCGCAGCGCGAGACGGCCACCGGCTTCTTCACCACTATCCGTCGCGGGCCGAACGGCGCGTTCATGGCCGTTCCCTACAGCGTCGAGTACCAGGGCGCGCTGCAACGTGCCGCGCAGTGGCTGCGCGCGGCCGCGACCAAGACCCGGCAGGCATCGCTGCGCGCGTTTCTACTCAAACGGGCGGCAAGCTTCGGCTCGAACGACTATTACGCCAGCGACATGGCCTGGATGGATCTCGATGCCAGCATCGAGCCCACCATCGGTCCCTACGAGGTGTACGAAGACCGCTGGTTCAATTACAAGGCGGCGTTCGAGGCCTTCATCACCGTCAACGACGCGAAGGAGAGCGAGAAGCTGGCGCGCTTTGCCTCGAAGCTGCAAAGCCTGGAAGATCGCCTGCCCATCGATCCGAAATACCGCAGCAAGCTGGGCGGCGCGGCGCCGATCCGCGTTGTCAACGTGGTGTTTGCCGCCGGTGATGGCAACCATGGCGTGCAGACCGCGGCATTCAATCTGCCCAATGATGAACGGGTGGTGGCGGCCAAGGGCTCCAAGCGGGTGATGCTCAAGAATTTCCAGCGCGCCAAGTTCGAGCAGGTGCTGGTGCCGGCCTCGAAACTCACCCTGGCCGCGGCCGATCAGCCGCTGGTGGCCTTCGAGCCGTTTTTCACCCACATCCTCATGCACGAGCTGATGCACGGCCTCGGGCCGCAGACCATTAGCGTGCAGGGCCGGGCGAGCACGGTGCGCCAGGAGCTCAAAGAACTGAATGGTCCACTGGAGGAGGCGAAGGCGGACATCTCCGGCCTATGGGCGCTGCAGCAGCTCATGAACGATGGCGTGCTGCCCAAGAACGATGAGCGTGCCACGTACGTGACCTTCCTCGCCTCGGCGTTCCGCACGCTGCGTTTCGGTCTCACCGAGGCGCATGCCAAGGGCATGGCGCTGCAGCTCAACTATCTGCTGGATGCCGGCGCGGTGCGCGCGCAGGCCGATGGCACGTTCGCGGTGGATTTCGCGCGCATCAAGCAGGCGGTCGCGGGCCTTGCGCGCGAGATCATGACCATCCAGGCCACCGGCGACTACGCGCGCGCCAAGGCCTTGAGCGAGAAAATGATGGTCATCCGCCCGCAGGTGGCCGCCGCGCTCGCGCGGCTGGAGCAGCTCCCCGTGGATATCCACCCGCGCTTCGTCACCGCGGAGGCGCTGGCTCCTTGACGGGCTGCGCTAGGGCAGCGAGTACCAAGTGGCGCGGGCCTTGCCGTAACGACGGATGCGGCCCGACTCGACCAGCTCGCCCAGGCGCTTTTTGAGCGTATTGCGATTGGCGCCCGTCGATTCGACGAACTGGGCGATGGTCATGCGCTGCCGAGTCCGCAACGCGCGCAGTATCTGGACAGACAACTCCGGCAGCGCGGCATCATCGCTTTCGCCAGAGCGTTCCTTGCCCAGGCGCGCGGCAAGATTGTCCTTCTGCCGCTTCAGGCTGCGCAGGAAAAAGCCGATCCAGGGTTCCCAGTCCGGCGCGTGCTTGAGCGTGGTCTGCGTGCGGCGCAGCGCCTTGTAATACAGGTCCTTGTTGTCTTCGATCACCCGCTCCAGTGAAGCGTACGGCACGTACGCATATCCGGCGCGTAGTAGCAGAAGCGTCGTGAGGATGCGCGAAAGCCGCCCATTGCCGTCTTGGAACGGATGGATGGCGAGAAAAATCAGGACGAAAACGCCGATGATCAGCAACGGGTGTAGCGCCTGCTCATCCAAAGCCTTGCGCGCCCAGCCGACGAGTTCCTCCATTGCGCGCGGCGTGTCGAAGGGCGCAGCGGTTTCGAATACCACTCCGATTTCGCGTCCCTGCGTATCGAACGCGACGACATGGTTGGGAAAGGTCTTGTACGTGCCGCGGTGGCGTTCATCCTTGGCACTGTGACGCAGCAGGACCTGGTGCAATTGGCGGATGTGATTTTCGGTGAGACGCAGATCGGCCCAGGCCTCGAACACCAGATCCATCGCTTCGGCGTAGCCGGCGACTTCCTGTTCGTCACGTGTCTTGAAGGCCTGGATGGAAAGCGCGCGCGCGAGCAGGTCACTGACCTCGACATCCGAAAGCTTGGCGCCTTCGATGCGGGTGGAGGAACCGATGCTTTCCACCGTGGCCACCCTGCGCAGGGCGCTGAGCCGGTCCGGGGAAAGCGTCTTCAGGGCTTCCCAGCGCCCCTTGAACTCATCGATTTCAGCGATGAGCTTGACGAGATCGGGTCCGAGATTGAGCTTGGGTTCCTGCATGGCTGAAGGCCAAGAATATCCGATTCATAGCCAATTATATCCAATTAGACCCAATTTGGGCTGTGAGTTCGCCGCGAGCGGCAGGGCCCTTCGCGTCCATTAAATTTGACCTTCGTCACGGCTCGCGTATACTCCGCGCTCCGTTTTTCAGGCCGGAGCGCGTGGGTGCGCACGCCAGTCATCCGCTCAAGGGTGCTGGGGTTCGCGGTCCAGACCGCCGGTCTTAGCCAATACAGCAAATGCCAATCGCAGCATTTGCGGTGTGAGGATAGAGGAAAATGTCAATCGGTCTGGTTGGCCGCAAGTGCGGCATGACCCGTATTTACAATGACGCCGGCGCGGCCGTCCCCGTGACGGTCATCGAGGCGCTCCCCAATCGGGTCTCGCAAGTCAAATCGCAGGAAAACGACGGCTACACCGCCATACAGGTCACGGTGGGCTCGCGCCGTGCTTCGCGCGTTACCAAGGCGCTCGCCGGCCACTATGCCAAGGCCAAGGTCGCGCCGGGCTCCTCCGCCGGCGAGTTTCGCGTGGCTGCGGCCGATCAGGAAAAGTACGCGCCGGGCGTGGAAATCAAGGTGGATATTTTCAGCGTGGGCCAGGTGGTGGATGTCACCGGCACCACCATCGGCAAGGGCTTCGCCGGCACCATGAAGCGCCACAATTTCAAGGGCGGCCGCAAGACCCATGGCAACTCGGTTTCGCACCGCGCTCCCGGCTCCATCGGCCAGCGCCAGACGCCGGGCCGCGTGTTCAAGGGCAAGCGCATGTCCGGGCACATGGGCGTGGCCGACCGCACCATCGAGAACCTCAAGATCGTGCAGATCGACGCGGCTCGTAATTTGCTGCTGATCTCCGGCGCGGTGCCGGGTGCCGAGGGTGGCCGCGTCATCGTGCGGCCTTCGGTGAAGGCCATCGGCCAGGCGCGCCGCAACAAGTTGACGCCGAACAAGGCGGCTGCGGCGGCCGGCGGCAAACCGGCGGGCGGCGCCAAGCCGGCCAAGGCCGACAAGAAATAACCGTCAAGGTTTAAGCAGACATGAAGCTCGAACTCCACAATTCCGCCGGCGCCGCGCCCATCCAGCTCTCGGATGAGGCCTTCGGCCGTGCCTACAACGAAGCCCTGGTCCACCAGGTCGTCACCGCCTACATGGCCGCCGGTCGCGCCGGCACCAAGGCGCAGAAGACCCGCGCCGAGGTGCGTGGTGGCGGTAAGAAGCCCTGGAGCCAGAAAGGCACGGGCCAGGCGCGCGCCGGCTCCAACCGAAGCCCCATCTGGGTGGGCGGCGGCAGGGCGTTCGCGGCACGCCCGCGCGATTTTTCGCAGAAGGTCAACCGCAAGATGTATCGCGCCGCCATGCAGAGCATGGTGTCGGAACTCCTGCGCCAGGGCCGCGTGGTGGCGGTGCAGTCGCTGGAACTGGCCGCGCCCAAGACCAAGCTCCTGGTGGACAAGCTGTCAGGCCTGGGTCTGACGCGCGCGCTGATCCTGGTGGAGGCCTTCGAGGAGAAGCTGTTCCTCGCCGCCCGCAACCTGCCGCACGTGGATGTGCTGCCGGTGGCCTCGCTCGATCCGGTGAGTCTGGTCAGGCATGACAAGGTGGTCGCCACCGTGGGCGCCCTGAAGCTTCTGGAACAACGCCTGGGTGCGGCCCATGAATAAAGAACGACTGATGAACGTGCTGATTCAGCCGCACGTGTCCGAAAAAAGCGCCAATGCCGCCGACAAGGGCAACCAATACGTGTTCCGCGTGGCTGGCAACGCCACCAAGGGCGAGGTCAAGGCCGCCGTGGAACTGATGTTCGAGGTCAAGGTCGAGGACGTGAACGTGCTCAACCGGCCGGACAAGACCCGGCGCTTTCGCAACATCGCCGGCAAGCGCAGCGGTTTCAAGAAAGCCTATGTGCGCCTGGCCAGCGGCCAGAGCATCGATTTCACTGGTACGGCGAAGTAAGGCCAAGTAAGGATAACGACGATGGCACTCATCAAAATGAAGCCCACCTCGCCGGGCACCCGCTTCGTGGTGAAGGTGGACCGCTCGCACCTGCACAAGGGCGGGCCGCTGATCTCGCTCACCGAGAAAAAGAACCGCTCCGGCGCGCGCAACAATGCCGGCCGCCAGACCACGCGCCACATCGGCGGCGGTCACAAGCAGCGCTACCGTCTCATCGACTTCAAGCGCGACAAGGACGGCATTCCGGGCGTGGTGGAGCGCCTGGAGTACGATCCGAACCGCACCGCGCACCTGGCCCTGGTGTTGTACAAGGACGGCGAGCGCCGCTACATCCTCGCGCCCAAGGGCGTGAAGGCCGGCGATGAAATCCGCTCCGGCTCGGATGCGCCGATCAAGCCGGGCAATGCCATGCCGCTGCGGCACATTCCGGTGGGCAGCACCATCCACAACATCGAGCTGAAGGTGGGCCACGGCGGACAGCTGGTGCGCAGCGCCGGCGGTTCGGCCCAGTTCGCCGCGCGCGAGGGCCTGTATGGCACCGTGCGCCTGAAGTCGGGCGAAATGCGCAAGATCCACATCGACTGCCGCGCCACCATCGGCGAGCTGGGCAACGATGAGCACAACCTGCGCGTCTACGGCAAGGCCGGCGCCATCCGCTGGAAGGGCGTGCGCCCCACGGTGCGCGGCGTCGTGATGAACCCGGTGGATCACCCGCACGGCGGCGGCGAAGGCAAGTCCGGCCAGGGTAACCCGCATCCGGTCAGCCCCTGGGGTCTGCAGACCAAGGGCAAGAAGACCCGCCGCAACAAGCGCACCGACGGCATGATCGTCCAGCGCCGCAAGAAGTAAGCAAGGAGTACCGAAAGTGCCCCGTTCGTTGAAGAAAGGCCCGTTCGTGGATCTGCACCTGAACAAGAAGGTGCAGACCGCCATGCAGAAGAACGACCGCCGTCCGATCAAGACCTGGTCGCGCCGCTCCATGATCGTGCCCGACATGGTGGGACTGACCATCGCCGTGCACAACGGCCGCCTGCACGTGCCGGTGCTGGTGTCGGAAAACATGGTCGGCCACAAGCTGGGCGAGTTCGCCCCGACGCGCACCTTCAAGGCGCATTCGGGCGACAAGAAAGTGTCGGCGTCGGAGTAAGATGATGGAGACCAAAGCGATTTTGCGCTACGCGCGCATCTCCCCGCAGAAGTGCCGGCTGGTGGCCGACGCCATCCGCGGCAAGTCGGCCACGCTGGCGGTGAACACGCTGAAGTTCATGCCGCAGAAGGGCGCGCGCGTCGTGCTCAAGGTGCTCGACTCGGCCATCGCCAATGCCTACAACAATTTCAACGCCGATGTGGATGAACTCAAGGTGACTTCGGCGCAGGTTGCCGCGGCGCCCATGTTCAAGCGCTTCCACGCGCGCGCCAAGGGCCGCGGCGTGCGCATCACCAAGCGCAACAGCCACATCACCATTCAAGTGTCGGACGGAAAGGCTTAAAGAAATGGGTCAGAAAGTTAATCCGGTAGGCATCCGTCTCGGCATCACGCGCGAGTGGTCCTCGAAGTGGTACGCGAACTCCAAGAGCTTCGCGCCCAACATCCACGCCGACCACCTGGTGCGCACGCTGCTGAAGAAGAAGCTGTCGGATGCCTCGGTGAGCCGCATCCACATCGAGCGCGCCGCGCGCCGCGCCAACATCACCATCCACACCGCCCGTCCCGGCATCGTGATCGGCAAGAAGGGCGAGGACATCGAAAAGCTGCGCGCGCAGGTGGCGAAGATGCTGGGCATGACCATGCAGGACGTGCGCATCAACATCGCCGAGATCAGAAAGCCCGAGCTGGACGCGCAGCTGGTGGCCGAGGGCATCGCCCAGCAGCTGGAAAAGCGCGTGATGTTCCGCCGCGCCATGAAGCGCGCCGTGACCAACACCATGCGCTCGGGCGCGCTCGGCGTGAAGGTGCGCATCTCCGGACGCCTGAACGGCTCGGAGATCGCGCGCACCGAGAGCACGCGCGAGGGCCGCGTGCCGCTGCACACCTACCGTGCCGACATCGACTACGGCCTGGGCGAGGCGCGCACCACCTACGGCGTCATCGGCATCAAGGTGTGGATTTTCAAGGGCGAGGTGTTCGACCAGCCCGAGCTCGCCGCCGAGGGCGAGACGGCCGAAGGTGCCAAGCCCGCCGAGAGCGCGGCCCCCGCGCCGGCCGCGGCTCCCACTCCGGCGCCGGCGGCCTAACGCGAGTAGGTAAGCCAACATGATGCAACCGAAGCGGACCAAGTTCCGCAAACAGTTCAAGGGCCGCATCGGCGGCAAGGCGCAGCGCGGCAACACCGTGGCGTTCGGTGAATTCGGACTGAAGGCCACCGACCGCGCCCGCATGACGGCGCGCGAGATCGAGGCGGCGCGGCGCGCCATTTCGCGCTACGTCAAGCGCGGCGGGCGCATCTGGATCCGCGTGTTCCCCGATGTGCCGATTACCCAGAAGCCGCTCGAAGTGCGCATGGGCAGCGGCAAGGGCAACGTCGAGTACTGGGTGGCCAAGGTGCTGCCCGGCAAGGTGTTGTTCGAGATGGAGGGCATCAGCGAGCAGATCGCGCGCGAGGCCTTCCGGCTGGCGGCGGCCAAGCTGTCGGTTTCCACCACGTTCGTGAAGCGGCAGGTGCGTTGATGAAGGCCAAAGACTTGCGCGCCAAGAGCGCGCCGGAACTGGGCGAGGAGCTGCTCAAGCTCCGCCGCGAGCAGTTCAACCTGCGCATGGCGCGGGCCACCGGGCAGGCCGCGAAGCCCGATCAATTTTCCAAGGTGCGCCGCAATATCGCGCGCGTGAAGACCGTGCTGGCGCAGAGCCGGCAGGGCGGAGGCAAGTAAACCATGGCCGAGAATACTTCCGGCACCGAGGGCGCGGTCCCCGGACAGCGGCTGCTCACCGGCAAGGTGGTCAGCGCCAAGATGAACAAGACCATCGCGGTCTCGGTGGAGCGCCTGGTCAAGCACGAGATGTACGGCAAGTTCATCCGTCGCACCACCAAGCTCCTGGCGCACGATGCCAACGGCGAGAGCAAGGAAGGCGACACCGTGACCATCAAGCCGTGCCGGCCGATGTCGCGGCGCAAGTCCTGGACCCTGGTGCGCGTGGTGGAACGCGCCCGCGCCGAGTAAGGAGCCGCCATGATCCAGCTGCAAAGTTTCCTGAACGTGGCCGACAACAGCGGCGCCAAGAGCCTGATGTGCATCAAGGTGCTCGGCGGTTCGAAGCGCCGTTATGCCGGCGTCGGCGATGTCATCAAGGTGAGCGTCAAGGACGCCATCCCGCGCGGCAAGGTGAAGAAGGGCGAAGTGTACGACGCGGTGGTGGTGCGCACCCGGCGCGGCGTGCGCCGTCCCGACGGTTCGCTGATCCGTTTCGACAGCAACGCCGCGGTGCTGCTGACCAACAAGCTCGAGCCCATCGGCACGCGTATTTTCGGACCGGTGACGCGCGAGCTGCGCAACGTGCAGTTCATGAAGATCATTTCGCTTGCGCCTGAAGTGCTCTGAGATAGTCGATATGAAAAAGATCAGAAAAGGCGACCAGGTGGTCGTCATCGCCGGACGCAACAAGGGCCGGCGCGGCGCCGTCATCGAGGTGATGGCCGATGATCGCGTGCGGGTCGAGGGCCTGAACATGGTCAAGAAAAACCAGAAGCCGAACCCGCAGGCCGGCATCCAGGGCGGCATCGTCGAGCGCGAGGCGCCGCTTCACCTGTCCAACGTGCTGCTGTACAACCCGGCCACCCAGAAGGGCGACCGCGTGGGCTTCAAGACCCTCGCCAGTGGCAAGAAGGTGCGCATTTTCAAGTCGAACAACGAAGTGGTGGACGCATAAGCCATGGCCAGGTTGCAACAGTACTATCGCGACAAGGTCGTGCCCGAGCTCAAGAAGAACCTGGGCCTCGCCAATCCGATGCAGGTGCCCCGCATCACCAAGATCACCATCAACATGGGTGTGGGTGAGGCCGTGGCCGACAAGAAGGTCATCGACGCCGCCGTGGGCGATCTCACCAAGATCAGCGGCCAGAAGCCGGCGGTGACCAAGGCCAAGAAGTCGGTGGCCACCTTCAAGGTGCGCGACGGCCAGGCCATCGGCTGCAAGGTGACGCTGCGCGGCGCCCGCATGTACGAGTTCCTGGACCGGCTGGTGAGCATCGCCATGCCGCGCATCCGCGATTTCCGCGGCATCAGCGCGCGCTCCTTCGACGGCCGCGGCAATTACAGCCTGGGCGTGAAGGAACAGATCATCTTCCCGGAAATCCAGTACGACCAGATCGATCAGTTGCGTGGCATGGACATCACCATTTCCACGACGGCGGTGGACGACAAGCACGGTCGGGCGCTGCTGGAAGCGTTCAACTTTCCGTTCCGAAAGTAGGAATAGAGCGAATGGCAAAGACCAACATGATCATGCGCGAGAAAAAGCGTGTGAAAATCGCCAAGAAGTACGCCGCCACCCGCGCCGCGCTCAAGGAGGCGATCCGTAATCCCAAGACCGACGCCGAGGCGCGGCTGGAAGCGCAGGTGAAGCTGCAGAAGCTGCCGCGCGACGCAAGCCCCACGCGGCAGCGCCGCCGCTGTGCCATCACCGGCCGTCCGCGCGGCGTGTACCGCAAGTTCGGGCTGGCGCGCACCAAGCTGCGCGAGGCGGCGCATCGCGGCGAGATTCCGGGCCTGTCCAAGGCGAGCTGGTGAGGCGCGCATCATGAGCATGACCGATCCGATCGCGGACCTCCTGACCCGCATCCGCAATGCCCAGGCCTCCGGCAAGCCCAGCGTGGGCATGGCGGCCTCGAAGTTGAAGCTCGCCATCCTGTCCGTGCTGAAGGACGAGGGTTACATCGGCGGCTTCACCACCAGCACCGAGGGCGGCAAGCCGGCGGTGTCGGTGGCGCTGAAATATCACGACGGCCGGCCGGTCATCGACCGCATCCAGCGGGTTAGCCGCCCGGGCCTGCGCATCTATCGCGGCAAGGACGAGCTGCCGAAGGTGCTGGGCGGGCTGGGCGTCGCCGTGGTCTCCACGCCCAAGGGCGTGATGACCGACAAGCAGGCGCGCGCGGCCGGCACCGGCGGCGAAGTGTTGTTCGTCGTCCAGTAAGTTTTCGTAAAGGTTGAGCCATGTCTCGAGTCGCAAAAAAGCCGGTCGATCTGCCGCAGGGCGTGACCGCCACCATCGGCGCCGATGCCGTGACCATCAAGGGCGCCAAGGGAAGCCTGACGCTGCCGCTGCAGCACGGCATCAAGGTGTTGCAGAAGGACAAGCACCTGGAAGTCCAGCCGGGCGCCACCGAGGGCTCGCAGGCGCTGGCCGGCGCCGCGCGCGCGCACCTCGCCAACATGGTCACGGGCGTGAGCAAGGGCTACGAGAAGAAGCTGGAGCTGGTGGGCGTGGGCTATCGCGCCGCGGTGCAGGGCAAGGCCCTGAACCTCACCCTGGGCTATTCGCACGCCATCCTGTATCCCATCCCCGAGGGCGTCAGCATCGAAACGCCCTCGCAGACCGAGATCCTGGTCAAGGGCACGGACCGGCAGCGGGTGGGCCAGACGGCCTCGGAGATCCGCGCCTTCCGCGCGCCCGAGCAGTTCATGGGCAAGGGAGTGAAGTATTCGGACGAGAAGATTTCGCTGAAAGTAGCGAAGAAGAAGTAAGGTTATGAAACTGCACAAGAAGGACATTC
>JBGAGK010000026.1:0-60117 GCA_044226785.1 Steroidobacteraceae bacterium
ACGTAGCACAATGAGGTCATATAGTCAACTATTTAGTGACTACAATCCGTACTTATGCAACGCGTCCCATCTCACATAAAATACAGAAAACATAGGGGTCTGCTGACTACTCAGCCAATAAAATCCCGGGGGAACTTCAGGTTAAAGGCTGCCTTTCGTACGGCCATTGAATCCGGGTCCACCGGCTCGTGGAGCACGACGGTCACCAAGGCGTCCCGCGGCAGCCGGATCCGGCCACCCTGCGGCTCGGGATGTTCCCGTGCGGTGGCAGCACTGGACCCAATTTGCTCAGCCCACTGAACAAAAATACTCAGGGTCCTGGGCATTCCATAAGGCGGCGTTTCGCCACTTGCCTGCGCTCTCGGGCAGGTGCCCATCGCCCCCCAGTCACTCACTTACCTCCAGCCGACGAGCGAACTAGCGTTTAGCCGACCCCGCCGCCGAGCGCCGGCGGCCTCCAGGATGCCACCGGGGTGCCCGGGACCGGAGGCAGCGTGAGTCACAAGTCTTTGCGTACGCGGCCATTTTCGGCGACGCTGGGGCAAAGTGGGTGTAATTCCTATGACAGAACTGACAACGCTTCGTGACGACCTACGGCAGTTCGCGGCCGAACGGGATTGGGACCAATTCCATTCGCCAAAGAATCTCGCGTCCGCCCTGGCCGTCGAGGCGGCGGAGCTCTTGGAACCGTTCCAATGGCTCACGGAAGAGCAAAGCAGGAATCTTGACGAGAAGAGGCGCGCGGCGGTCGCGGAAGAACTCGCCGATGTGCAAATTTATCTCATCCGCCTGGCCGACAAGCTCGACGTGGATCTCTTGCATGCCGTACGCGCCAAGATGGTTCGCAACGCCGAGAAGTATCCCGTCGCGTCATTCAAGGGATCGGCCCGCAAGTACTCGGATGACTGACCACCGCACCCACCGATGATCATCTATCAATCCACGAAGGACGGCTTTTTGAATGACGCCTTCGGTCAGGATATTGAAGGCGTCGTGCTCGGCGCGTATCAGGCCCGAACCGGGCACCGGGTTGCCAAATCCGAGGTCCGCGCATGGAAAGAGTCCCTGCTTGCGATGGCCAAAGTGCTGCGCCATGAATCGATTCCGGACGACTGCGGCGTCGCCATCGAATACGTCATTCCGCAGACTGCCAAGCGGATCGACCTCTTGCTCTCCGGAATCGACGAGCAGAACCGCAGCAAGCTGATCATCGTTGAATTGAAACAGTGGGAAACCGCAGCGCTCTCCCACAAGGATGGCCTGGTCAGGACTCGCTTTGCGGGAGGCGAGTCGGATACCAGCCACCCGTCCTACCAGGCATGGTCCTATGCGGAGCTTCTGCGAAACTTCAACGAAGAGGTCTATTCACGGGATATTCCGCTGCAGCCCTGCGCCTACCTGCACAACTTCGTGGACGGCGCGATCCTGAATGATGCCGTCTACCAGCCCTACGTCGAGAAGGCGCCGATCTTCCTCGCCGGGCAAACCGAGCGCGAGCGCCTGCGTGCCTTCATCGCACGGCATGTCCGGCGTGGTGATCGAGGCAATCTGATCGTCCAGATCGAGAATGGCCGGATCCGGCCGTCCCGGCGACTGATCGATGCGTTGGTCGGCATGCTGGAAGGAAAACGCGAATTCGTATTGGTCGACGACCAGAAGGTAGCGTACGAAACCGTCGTCGCTGAGGCTGTCGAGGCCTCCGAAGGCGCCAAGCGGGTGATCATCATCGACGGCGGTCCAGGTACCGGCAAGTCGGTGGTCGCCATCAACCTGCTCGCCAAGCTGACGGCCAAGCACCTGATGGCCAAGTACGTGACCAAGAATCGAGCACCGCGCGCCGTCTTCGAGCAAACCCTTTCGGGGTCTTATCGCCGCTCCCAGATCGCGAGTCTGTTCGCCGGCTCGGGGGAATTCATCGAGACGCCGGCTGACACCTTCGATGCGCTGATCGTTGACGAGGCCCATCGACTCAACGAGAAATCAGGACTCTACGCCAATCTGGGTAACAACCAGATCGAGGAGATCATCCGGTCCGCCCGGTGTGCCGTGTTCTTCATCGACGAGGACCAACGCGTCACCTGGAAGGACATCGGCAGGACGTCCGAGATTCAAGCGTGGGCCCAGAAGTCAGGTGCGGCCGTTACACGCCTCAAGCTGGCATCCCAGTTCCGCTGCTCGGGCTCGGACGGCTACCTCGCGTGGCTGGACCAGGTGCTCGGTATTCGCGATACCGCCAATCCCACTCTGGATCCGGGCGAGTTCGATTTCCGGGTGTTTGATTCGCCGAATGAAGTTCGACGCCTAATCAAGGAGAAGAATCGCGCGAGCAACCGAGCGCGCATGGTTGCGGGCTATTGTTGGGACTGGAAAAGCAAGAGGCAGCCGGCTGCATTCGATGTCGTGATCCCGGAGCAGGAATTCGCGATGCAATGGAACTTGGCCCAGGACGGCGGCCTGTGGATCACGGCCGAGCGCTCGGTCGATCAGATCGGATGCATCCACACCTGCCAGGGACTCGAGGTCGACTACATCGGCGTCATCGTCGGACCCGATCTGGTCGTACGAAATGGCGAGGTGGTCACCCAACCCGAGAAGCGTTCGCGACAGGATCAGTCCATCAAGGGCTACAAGAAGGAGCTGCGCGAGAACCCCAATGCGGCTCGGACTAAGGCCGATGCCATCATCAAGAACACGTACCGGACGCTGATGACGCGTGGCATGAAGGGCTGCTACGTCTATTGCACTGACCAGGAAGCGGCCGAGTACTTCCGCTCAAGGATTGCTCCCTCATATAAAGCGCGGCGGTCGGACGTCGAGCTGCGGATGGTGGCCGACAAGGCAAAGGATCCGAGCTAGCCCATGCGCTACTGGCGGGTCAATCAGAATCAGACCTTCCGCCAGGAAATCGAGGGCGGGTCCGCGCTCCTGAGGATCCGCTGTTCGAGCCGATTGGCTTCGGCCGACGCGGGCCGGGGCGGCGTGACCGCCTGTCGCCTGCGCACATCGGGCAGATCGTGCGGCCCGGCGCGGGGCTTCCACGCACATGCGGGCGCGGTGACCAGCGGCCTGATTCCAAACGGCTTTCTTGTTTCGCGAAGCTCGAACGAGAAAAATTCGCCAATTTACTGCGCAGTAAATCCTGCTCTGGGACCGAATCAATGGAGCCGTGTATTCAGGCCCGACGCATGAGAGGATTTGATCGCTGATTTACGTTGGCCACTCAACCTAAGATAAGGCAGCTCGCTATTTGAGGCTCGGCATCCTCGAGGGCGCCTGGAACACCCTCCCAGACCGCCCGCTCACGGCTTTTCTCCCCCGCCCTCAAACTGCGCGTTGGCCAGGCAGGGCCACCACGACCGCATTGACAACCTGCTGATTAAAAGCTGCTTTCTCATTTCCCGAAATGAGAAAACATCGCACTGCATGTCCCGTTTGAGCAATCGCCAGCCTGTCTTGAAGCCGCAGGATCTGTACCTGCTGCTGGTACTGGCTACTTGCCGCGATCGGGGCACCACCTACCCGCAGCTCTCGGAGTTGTCCGGCCTCTCGATGTCCGCGGTACACGCCTCGTTCAAGCGTGCCGAGGTCGTGAGACTGCTGCACTTCGAGGCAAAGCGGGCGCACATCCTTCGCGAGGCGTTCAAGGAATTCCTGTTCCACGGTGCGCAATACGCCTTCCCGCCTCTCCGGGGCGGCATGGTGGCGGGTCTCCCAACCGCTCACGCCGCCGAGCCCCTGAGCGCCCATATTGTCGCGTCGTCTGAGCCCCCGCCGGTATGGCCGTCGGTCGCCGGCAAGGTGTGCGGGCTCGCGCTCGTTCCACTGTACCCGTCGGCGCCCGCGGCGGCGCTGAACAATCCTCCCCTGTACGAAAGCCTTGCCCTGTTCGACGCCATTCGCGCAGGCAATGCGCGCGAACGCACGCTCGCCCGAAAGCTGCTGGAAGAGCGGCTGTGACTGAAGTCACGGCCCTGCGTGACTACCACGCGCTGGAACGGTCGCTGGTGAAGCGCGGCTTTGCACGTGACCGATCCCCAGAGGCGTCGTGGCGACGGCTGGCGACACCGTATCGTCATCGAGGCGCCGCCACCGCACTGGCCGGGCATCGATCTGCCGTTGCCGAGGTGCCTTGCGGGTGAGAACGCCTGTCCGCCGGAAGACGTGGGTGGCCCGCACGGCTATGCGCTGTTCCTCGAAATTCTCGGTAACCGCGAGCACGAACAGCACGAGGACACGGTCCGCTGGATTGGCGGCGTGTTTGATCCGAAGGGATTTGATCTCAACCGGATCAACCGGGAGTGGCGCGGAACGAGGAAACGGGGGCGATCTGAATGGTTCCCGGCGGCAAGAAGTCCAGCCGCGGTAATCCTTGTTGAGCAGGTGGTAGTCGGGAGAATTGAAATTCGACTGCAGCGCGTTCTTGACTGCAGCTTCGCCGCGGTTCTGCGGCGAGCCAGATCGGTTCCGGCCCATTAGGAAGCCAATGCCGGTGGCGAGGAGCAGTAGAACGATCAACTTCATGGGTATTGCCTTCGGCGAGCGCCGTGGACGTTCACTTTCGGTCTGAAGCTAAGCCGGTCACGCCGCCTGGAAAGCCTTCCCGAACCGCCCGATCACGACCTTTCTGCCCTCTTCGATCTGCGCGTCCACGAGATCCGCCCACCACTGCAGCATCTCGCGCCGCTGCGCGAGGTATTCGGCCTTGTTGTAGACGCCGCGCACGCCCTTCTGCTCGTGGGCGAGTGCCTTCTCGATCCAGTCCGAGTTGAATCCCGCCTCGTGCAGCTGCGCCGAGGACACATCGAACCTATAACAAGCTGGCCCCTTTGCTCGCATAGTGAAGGCAGCCTATCGCATGAGGCCGGCTTCAGCACGAGGCGCATCAGGGCGCTCGAGCCGGGGGCCACCTTGAGTCTGCCGCGGCAGTCATGGGGATCCGCCGAGAAACTGCACGCCGGGCTTGTCAATCCGCGCTGTGAATGAATATCATCCATGCCGTGAGGACCCTTCCCCGTTTGGTGGACGACGCGCTCGCCGCGCGGCTGCGCGTGATGCCGGCCGTCGTGCTCACCGGCGCGCGGCAGACAGGCAAGAGCACCCTGGTCGAGAAGCTCGCGCCGGGCGAACGGCGCTACCGCTCGCTCGACGACTTCGACGTGCGCGATGCGGCGCGCCGCGACCCCGAGGCCCTGCTGGGCGGCGCCGATCCGCTGACGCTCGACGAGGTCCAGCGCGAACCAGGCCTGCTGCCGGCGGTCAAGCGGGCCATCGACCGCGACCGCCGGCCCGGGCGCTTCCTGCTCACCGGCTCGGCCAACCTGCTGCTGATGCGGCAGGTGTCGGAGTCGCTGGCGGGCCGCGCGAGCTACCTCACGCTCTGGCCCATGACCCGGCGCGAACAGCTCGGGCTCGGCCGCGCGGGGCGCTGGGACGAGTTGCTGGACGCGCCCGACGCGCAGTGGCGCGACCTACTGGCGGCCGGGGATGACCTCGAGGAAGACTGGCAGGCGCTCGCGCTGCGCGGCGGCTTTCCCACGCCGGCGCTAGAACTCAAGGCGCCGGCCGACCGCGCCATCTGGTTCGATGGCTACGTGCGCACCTATCTCGAGCGCGACCTGCAGGACCTCGCTTCGATCAGCGCGCTGCCCGACTTCCGCCGCCTGATGCAGGCAGCCTGCCTGCGCGTGGGGCAACTGCTCAACCAGACCGAGCTAGGCCGCGACGTCGGCCTGCCCCAGCCGACGGTCCACCGCTGGCTCAACCTGCTGGAGACCTCGTATCTCCTCGTACGCCTGCCGGCCTACGCGGTGAACCGGACCAAGCGGCTCGTCAAGTCACCGAGGATCTTCTGGGGCGACACCGGCGTCGCGCTGCACCTCGGCGCACAACTCGGCCCGTCAGCGCCCGCCGGCGCGCACCTCGAGAACCTCGTGCTGCACGACCTTCTCGCCTGGCGCGATGCGCGCGTGGACCGCGTGGAACTCGCCTACTGGCGCACCACGATCGGCGAGGAAGTGGACTTCGTGATCGAGACGGGCGGCAAGCTGCTGCCCATCGAAGTGAAGGCCACCGCGAAGCCGCGCCTCGCCGACTGCGCGCACCTGCGCACCTTCCGCCAGGAGTACGGGCGCAAGGCGCGCGCCGGGTTGCTGCTGCACAACGGTCGCACGGTTGAGTGGCTCACCCCCGACGTGTTGGCGGTGCCGTGGTGGAGGGTGGTGTGATGACAAGAATGCAGCCGAGATGCAGAACGGCAGCACACTCTTCACCGGCCAGCCAGCCAAGGCGAGAGCAACATCTTCCGCACTTTGCTGACTTGAGGATGGCACATGACTGATACGACAAGAGTGTGGCGCGACAATCAGGGTGAGAAGATTTTGGCGGGTTGATCGCGGAGAAATTCCTGCGGATTGATCTGCCTTGATGCGATAGCCACCCCCCTTCTCGGGGCTGGTTTTGTCGGTGATCGCGGCTATTTCGGGTATGAATGCGGATTCCAGCGCGACGGAGTCCAAAGCCTCATGCCCGGCCGACACATTAACGATCACCAGATGAGGCTTTACATGTTGCCGGCCGCCGCGTCGAACCCCTCGTCCTTCTTGCGCCAGATGATGGCGCGCACGTCCTCCGTAGTGACGTCGCGGACCGCCTTGGTGCCGATGGCCGGAACGATGGACTTGTCGAAGTAGCGACGTGGAATCGTGAGGTCCCGCCGGTCCTTTGGCCACCACTTCGCGGAAGAAGCGCTCGCCGGACTCCCCCGGAACCGGACCTATTTGCCGATGCAGAAGCTGTAGAGCGGACGTAGCTCTTTGATTGCGCGGAAGCTCATCGGCGAAATCTAGCTCAGATGGGGCACCTATGGGGGCACATCTGCAGAATCTCGGCATCGGTCGACTGCTCCCCTGCCCGCCGCGGCGTTAGCGTTGTGGCCCAATGTGGCCCCAATGCTTAGCCGCTGGCTATCCTGCCTTGCCGATGATTCAACACCGAGCTGCTCTTCTTCCAGCAATCGGTCTTCGCGCACCAGCGGGTATCGCCCGAATTTTCCCGTAATCCCGATCTCTCGGTCAGCAGTCCCGCCGCGTAGTCTTTGCCTCACTGACCATCAACCGAGGCACCCAAGCGAATGCATCGCAGCCACTTGAACCCGGATCACCCCGCGGGATTCGCCGCCGCACAGATCCTGCGGCTGCCGCAGGTCTGCCGAATGACGGGCCTCGGACGCTCCATGATCTACCAGCTCGAAGCCGAGCGCCGGTTCCCGTGCCGGGTGCGGATCGGTGCTCGGGCCGTGGGATGGGTCGAGTCGGAAGTTCAGGGCTGGCTCGCGGGGCGTATTCAGCATCATCGCGCCACACCGGGGCCCTGTTTGTTCCGATGATCGGCGAAGTCCCGCCCTCCTAGACTGGTCCGCCTACGCCTTTGAATTTCTCGACGAACGCGGCGATCTTCTGGAAGACGCTCTGCTTTTTCGTCAGATATTGCGGATTGAGCGGACTCATCCTGGGCAGGAGGGCATTGAGTTCCGTGCCGTTTTCGCTGGCAAACTCCCGCTTCAGCGAGGTAGCGATATAGCGTCTGGCCGGCTCCGCATTCAAGTGCTCGGTCTCGATGAGTTCCTGGGCTTCGCGTTGCTGCTCCGCCTGGGCAAAGCAAAAGAAGGCTTCGATCACACTGGCCTTGTCGCCCAGCAGATCCAGATCGGTCTGGTTGATGAAATCGACCAGTAGGCCTTCCTTGGCGCGGTTCCCCAGACTGGCGCGGATCACCCGGCGCACATCCTCGACGAGGGCACCCTTGTCCTTGACCTTCTTGTTCTTGTCGAAGATCAACTCCAGGATGTAGTCCAGATTGATTTCCTGCGACTTGAGCAGATCCACCTCGAAGACCACATCGTCCCAGTCGATGCCGGATTTGTCCTTGTCCGCCGATGCATTCTCCCGACGCAGCCAATCGCGGATGTCGTTGTATGTGGAACGGTAGTCCTGGATTCTGCGATCGGAGGGGATGCGAATCGCCTGTAATGCGGCCAGATCGTCGTCGCCCAGGTAGTGCTGCGTCTTGAATTTCTCGACGGCTAGCGGGTCGTTGATGTCGATGCCACGCAAAGCCTTCAGGCTGGCGAATTCATCGTAATTCTGCAGGACATTCTCCACGCGCAGGTATTCGCCAAACAGCTTGGCGAACGCCTTCTTGTCGGACTCCTTGACGATGTCGGCGGGAACTGGAAACCGCTGCTCCAGCTCGTTCACCACGTCCCTGAATCCACGGCGCGCCTCACCTGTAATTACATCGGTGAAGCCCTCCATGTACTCCCGGTAGCTTTTCTCGAGCACCACATTCCGGGTGTTCTTGTCGCCGAACAGGGTGATGGCATCGATAGTGGCCAATTCCAGGTCACGGAAGGTGACGACGTTGCCGAAGGTCTTGGTCGCGTCGTAGATGCGGTTGGTACGTGAATACGCCTGAATCAGGCCGTGGTAGCGCAGGTTCTTGTCGACGAACAAGGTGTTGAGCGTGGGCGCATCGAAGCCGATCAGGAACATGCCGACCACGATCAGCAAATCGACGTCCTGTTCTTTGACTCGCTTGGCCAGGTCGCGATAGTAGTTCTGGAAGCCCTTGCTATCCACACTGAAACTGGTCTTGAACAGCGCGTTGTAGTCGGAAACAGCGGCAGCCAGGAACTCCTTCGCGCTGCTGTCCATGGCCGAGACTTCAAAACCCTCATCCGCAATGTCGCCTACTGCGTCCTGCTCCTCGTTGGCTGCATAAGAAAAGATGGTGGCGACTTTCAGGGGCTTGTCGCTGTTCCTCTGCAAATTCCTGAAGGATTCGTAGTAAAGCTTGGCGGCATCCACGCTGCTCACCGCGAACATGGCATTGAATCCGCTGGCCCCGGATTGCAGGCGGTGGGTCTTCTGCCGGAAGCCGTTCACGATGTACTGGGTGATCTCGCGGATGCGGTCCGGGTGCAGCAAGGCCTGCTTGTTCTCCGCCGCGCTGAGCGTCTTCTCGTCCTGCTCGCTTTCAATGGCCTTGAACCGTGGACGTACATCGTTGTAGTCCACCTTGAACTTGAGCACTTTTTCGTCGCGGATGGCATCGGTAATGACGTAGGAGTGCAGCTCCCGACCGAACACGCTGGCGGTGGTGTCCGCGCCCAAGGCATTCTGGGGGAAGATCGGCGTGCCGGTGAATCCGAACTGGTAGAACTTCTTGAACTTCCTCTTCAGGTTCTTCTGCGCCTCGCCGAACTGGCTGCGATGGCACTCGTCGAAGATGAAGACAACCTGCTTGCCATAGACCGGCAAGTCGGCTTCGCTCTTCATCAGGTTATTGAGCTTCTGGATGGTGGTGACGATGATCTTGTTGTCGTCTTTTTCCAGGTTGCGCCTCAGGCCGGCGGTGCTGTCCGAGCCGTTCACGCTGTCCGGAGAAAAACGCTGGTACTCCTTCATGGTCTGGTAGTCCAGATCCTTCCGGTCCACCACGAAGAACACCTTGTCGATGAACTCCAGTTCGGTGGCCAGGCGCGCCGCTTTGAAGCTGGTCAGGGTTTTGCCGGAACCAGTGGTATGCCAGATGTAGCCGCCGCCCTCGATGCGGCTCCAGTGTCTGGCCTGCCATGCGCTGCGGATCTTCCACAACATGCGTTCGGTGGCAGCGATCTGGTAAGGCCGCATCACCAGCAAGGTATTGCTGACGTCAAACACTGAATAGGTCAGCAGCACATTGAGCAAGGTGTGCTTCTGGAAGAAAGTGGCGGTGAAGTCCTTCAGGTCCTTGATCGGAGTGTTGTCGGCCTTCGCCCAGTTCATGGTGAAGTCGAAACTGTTCCGGTTGCGCTGCGTGGTGTTGGCGAAGTAGCGCGTATCGGTGCCGTTGGAGATGACGAACAGCTGCAGGTACTTGAACAGGGAATGCTCACTGTTGAAGCTTTCCTTGCTGTAGCGATGCACCTGGTTGAACGCTTCGCGGATGGCGACGCCGCGCTTTTTCAACTCTACCTGTACCAGCGGCAGGCCGTTGACCAGCACGGTCACGTCATAGCGATTGGCATGGCTGCCAGCTTGCTCGAACTGCCTGATCACCTGCACCTTGTTGCGGGCAACGTTCTTCTTGTCGAGCAGGTGGATGTTCTGTATGCGGCCATCGTCGAACACGAAGTCATGGATGTAGTCGTCATGAACTTTGCGGGTTTTCTCGACGATGCCGTCACTGGGCTTGTCCAGCCAGGTTTCGACGAAGCGCGACCATTCGCTGTCCGAGAACGACGCCCCGTTCAGGGCTTGCAACTGCTCACGGGCATTGGCCAGCAAAGCCTCGGGCGTGTTCAGGCCGGGCAGGTGTTCGTATCCCTGGTTGACCAGGTCCTGGAGCAGCTCACGTTCCAGGTCGGCCTCGCTCTGGTAGCTGTCGGCGACCTCCCACTCCTTGGTATACCGGTCGAGAACGATGAAGTTGTTCGACTCGGCGATGGCTTTGTAGTCAGTCATTCCGGCGGTTCTCATCGTCGCGAATCTGCGGGGCCAGTGTCAGCGATGGCATGGCAGTAGTCGGCGTGCCCGGTGTATTGCCCATGGCTTCAGGCTCCCTGCTGCTGCCAGAAGATGTGGCGGCTCTTCAGGTGATCCGTCAGCAGCTTGACGGTCGCCTGCTCGGCCGGCGTCGGCACGGCCACAGCCTCATTCGGCAGCGTGGTGTGGCTGGTGAAATTGATGATGCGGCTGTAGTAGACCTGCTTGTCATCGGGCAACAGCTCCGACCACCGCGGATAGCCCAGGAAGCTGGCCGTCTTCTCGTAGAGATTGGGCAGCAGAGTGAAGTGGTAGCGCTCGACCTTCTGCTCGGCAATGGCCTGCTCGATGGTCTGCAACAGGTGCAGGTGGTAGGAGAAGCTCTTGTTGGAATCGCCGGGCTTCTCGGTCAGCGTGGAACCGCCATCGTCCAGGCGCCCCAGCATGTAGCAAGCCTTGCTGTTCAACTCATTGAACAGCACGTTGTAGAAGAGCGGGCTGTGCATGGTGACAATGAACTTCAGATCGGACTGGCTGGACTTGATCAACCTTGCCAAGTCAACCGCCAGCTCGATCAGGTGATTTTCATCGAGCGAACTCACAGGGTCATCGACGAAGACATAGTTCAGATTGTTGAACGCATCGGTGGACCGGTTGGCGACTTCAGCGATGTTCAGCTCGTCGATCACCTGTTCCAGCAAGGCGCTGAACACGCTCCAAATGAAATTGCTTTCTTCGCCTTTGGAGATCTTGACGTGGCGCTCTTGCTCGTTGTTGCCACGCTCGAAAGAGAAGCTGACGGACGAGAAGTCAGTGCTGAAATGCGGCGTCAGCTTGTCGCTGGTGTAGCGCTGGAAAGTGGCGGTGATGCTCTGGTCCTGGCCCTGCTCTTCAGGAACCCAGCGGGTGAACGCATTGGGCTGGATCATCAGCCTGGGTTCGACATCCTGACCCAGGTCGTTGTCCCAGTAGAAGAGGTCTTCCGTGAACGCGCTGAAGTAGAGAACCTTCTTGTCAGCCAGCTCGGACGCCTGGGCCTCTTCGCCCTCCACCTTGGGTGAAATCAGCGCCTTGAACGCCCGCGACAGCCGCGTCTTGCCGGCGCCGTTAAACGCATAGATCAGCTGTACCTTTTTGCCGGCATCCTTCAGCTGCTGGGCGATGTCGGTCAGCGTCGCGCTCATCTCAGGCCGCCGCCTCTTGCGGTTTCGGGAAGCTCAGCAGCAGATCGCGGTAATACTCGTACTGCTTCTGACGCAATTCGATCTCTTTCGGCAGGCCTTCGGTGATGGAGTGGGTCAGGGCGTCGAACTTGTCGAGAATGGCGACGATGCGCGCCTGCTCAGCAAGTGACTTCTCGGGGTCATTCGGATACGGAACCGGGATGGCTATTCTGGAATAGCCATTAATCAGCAATGTATTGACCTTAGTTCTGGCCACGTATTTTGCCTTCTCGGCAACGAATGAAGCGGTTTGCATGCAGTAGGCGACAAACTTCGGATTCATGGCATGCCGAAAGGCATAGCAGTGATCGTGAATTGCAGCCTTGCCCGTACCGAGCCAAGCCACGGCTTTGCCCACGTCTTCGACGGTCTCGCCGACGTCGGTGATCACTACATCCCCCGGCTCTGCGTAGCGCAATGAAACCTCCATGTCGGGCCGGACTTTGGACACGACGTGATCGGTCCAAACGCCGTATCGGGTGTAAATCTCACCGTAATGGATCGCGTCAATTCCGTGATCGACAAAATCAGCCTTAGTGAAGCGCTTGCCGCGGATGAACTCCCCAATCTCACCCAGTGCCTTCCACTCAGCCTCTCCGCCTTCAAAGCGCAGCAATTGGTCGCGATAGTGCTTGTACTGTTTCTTGCGGGCGGTAAGCTCGGCGGTAAGCTCGGCGGTAAGCTCGGTAAAGCTATCCAAAACCCGAACAATCTCAGCTTGGATGCCGTGGGATCTCTCTCCGTTTTCAGGGCAAGGGATTGGAATCTGGAATCCACCCATGACGGCTGAGCTCAAGTTGTTGATGGTTGAGCTATTTAGTACCTCATCAAGGTCAGTAGTGTCCGGACGTCATCGGGCGAGGCGAGCGTAACAAATTGATTCGCCGAGGATAAATCGTGGTTTTTTCTGGTCTCGATTTCGACATCGATAAGCACCAGTGCGACCCTGCGAGGACCTTCCTCGCGGATCTATCTGCCGCTCTCGACGTTTCGTCGCTGCGTGGCCTCGTACGGCGGCGAGCACAAGGTCAAGAGCTTTTCCTGTCTCGAGCAGTTTCTCTGCCTGGCCTTCGCGCAACTCACCTACCGCGAGAGTCTTCGCGACATCGAGGCGTGCCTGAGGGCGCAGGGCGACAAGCTCTATCACATGGGAATACGAAGTCGGATTTCGCGCAGCACACTCGCCGATGCCAACGAGGTGCGCGACTGGCGTATCTACGCCGCCTTCGCACAGCGGCTGATCACGATGGCCCGCAAGCTCTATATCGACGAACCGTTTGGCGTGGATTTGCGCGAGACGGTCTACGCGCTGGACGCCACGACCATCGATCTTTGTCTCTCGGTCTTTTCCTGGGCGCCGTTTCGCACGACGAAGGCTGCCGTGAAGCTGCATACGCTGCTCGATCTTCGCGGCAATATTCCGGCCTTTATCCACATCAGCGACGGCAAGATGCACGATGTGAACGTGCTCGACCAGTTGCTGCCGGAAGCCGGGGCGTTCTACGTCATGGATCGTGGATATCTGGATTTCGAGAGACTCTTTCGGCTTCATTCGGCCGGCAGCTTCTTTGTCACCCGCGGCAAGTCGAACCTCAAGGCTCAGCGTCGCTATTCGCGCCCCGTGGATCGCAGTACCGGACTTATCTGCGACCAGACGGTCTTCCTGACCGGCTTCTATTCCAGCCAGAACTTCGAGACGCCGCTGCGCCGCATCCGGTTCAACGATCCGAAGACCGGCAAGCGGTTTGTGTTCCTGACGAACAACTTCCTCTTGCCAGCCCTGACGATCACCGAGTTGTACCGCTGCCGATGGCAGGTCGAACTCTTCTTCAAGTGGATCAAGCAACATCTTCGGATCAAGCAGTTTTACGGCACGACCGAGAACGCTGTGAAGACGCAGATCTGGACCGCGGTCTCGACCTACGTGCTCGTCGCCATCGTCAAAAAGCGGTTGAAGATCCAAGCGAGCCTCTACGAAATGCTACAGATCCTGAGCCTGACCATGTTCGAGCAAACCCCTTTGGATATGCTGTTTTCTCAAATCCGCCCGGGCCAAAACGACCCCGCAGCGTCCAACCAGATGAATTTGTTCCAATAACGTCCGGACACTACTGCATCAAGGTATTTCTGAAAAATGTCGCTCGCCAATACATGAAAAAGGTACCGCGCATTCATCCTCCCGTGGCACCTGACGACGCCCATGAATCCGCCAAAAAAGTAATCTGTATCGGCGTTAATGAAGGCAACTTTCCCAACGTGCTCACGACTACCGCTTGCGGCACTGATTAAGATGTCGTTCTTCCGCAGTCTTTGTGCGTCCTTTACCTTGGTGTCGAATCCGACAAATTTGACGTCATCAAAGTTTAATGAATTGCCGGACAACGTGATGTTGTTTGCGCGAAGAACTTTATAGCCCTGGCCATCAGAACGCTCGTCGGATTTTGTGTAGGTCAAGCCACGCACATACTCGGCGACATTCCCGAGCGGCTTCCACTTCACCTCACCCCCGTCCAGCAGCTTCTCTAGGAAACTCGAGCAGCTCATTCCCGTCCACTCCCGCCTTCAAGCTCCGCTACGATCGCATCAATGTCTTTGCGCAGTTGGTCGATTCGCGCGACGGTCGTCTTCAGTTCGGCATTGAGCCGGGCAACGTCCACCACTTCGCGGTTGTCCTTAGCTTCGACATAACTGCTGACCGACAAGTTGTAGTCATTGGCGGCCACCTTCTCAAACGACACGGACTTGGCGAAATGCTCCACGTTCGCCTTGCTACCGAACACAGCCATGATCTGGTCTATGTGCGTATCCAGCAGCACGTTGTTGTTGGTTTCCTTCTTGAACAACCCACTGGCATCGATGAACTGCGTGCTTGTATCGTGCTTGTGCTTGGCCAGCACCAGGATGTTCACCGCGATGGTGGTGCCGTAGAACAGGTTGGGTGGCAGCGCGATCACCGACTCCACATAGTTGTTGTCGACCAGGTATTGGCGGATCTTCTGCTCCGCACCGCTGCGGTAGAAGATGCCGGGGAAGCAGACGATCGCCGCGCGGCCCTTGCTGGAGAGGTAGCTCAGTGCATGCAGCACAAAGGCAAAGTCGGCCTTGGACTTCGGCGCCAGCACACCGGCCGGGGCAAAGCGGTCGTCATTGATCAGCGTGGGGTCGTCCGAGCCCTTCCACTTCACCGAGTAGGGCGGGTTGGAGACGATGGCGTCAAATGGCTTTTCGTCGCCGAAGTACGGCTCGATCAGCGTGTCGCCCAGCTGGATGTTGAACTTGTCGTAGTTGACGTTGTGCAGGAACATGTTCATCCGCGCCAGGTTGTATGTGGTGTGGTTGAGTTCCTGCCCGAAGAAGCCTTCTTCGATGATGTGCTGGTCGAAATGCTTCTTGGCCTGCAGCAGCAGCGAGCCGGAGCCGCAGGCGGGGTCGTAGATCTTGTTGATGCTGGTCTGCTGGTGCATGGCCAGTTGGGCGATCAGCTTGGACACCTGCTGCGGCGTGAAGAATTCGCCGCCAGATTTGCCGGCGTTGGCGGCGTAGTTGGAGATGAGGAATTCGTAGGCGTCGCCGAACAGGTCGATATGGCTGTCGTCGAAAGTGCCGAAGTCGAGTTCGGCCACGCCCTTGAGCACGGCGGCCAAACGCGCGTTCTTGTCCTTGACGGTGTTGCCCAGGCGGTTGCTGGTGGTGTCGAAGTCGGCGAACAGGCCCTTGATGTCGTGCTCGGACGGGTAGCCGCTGGCAGAGCTTTCGATGGCGGCGAAGACGCGGGCCAGGTCGGTGTTCAGGCTTTCGTTGTTTTGCGCCTTGGCGGTCACGTTGACGAACAGCTGGCTCGGGTAGATGAAGTAGCCCTTGGTCTTGACGGCATCGTCCTTGATGTTCGCGGTGATGACGCTGTCAGCCAGCTTCGCGTACTGGATGCTGGCGTCGCCGGCCTCGATATAGCTCGCAAAGTTCTCGCTGATGAAGCGATAGAACAGCGTGCCGAGGACGTATTGCTTGAAGTCCCAGCCATCCACGGCGCCACGTACGTCGTTGGCGATCTGCCAGATCTGGCGTTGCAAGGCGGCGCGTTGTTGGGCGCTTGTCATTCGTTGATTCCTGAATTCACTGGCAGATGACCTGTGCTTTGGCTCAACGAGAAGATGCGAGCCAAAGAGAAAATGTGGCCACGACAATGGGTTAGCCGGGATCCCAGCCGGTTTGGCGCATGGCTTTGGCTCAAACTTGGCGGATAGCTGGCGTTTTGAGCCAAATCAGGGCAGGCGATAGCGTGTGCCACTGCGCACTCCTTCCTGATGCAACCTGCCCTCCCTGACCAGCTGCTCAAGACTTCGGCGGATGCGCGAGCGAGGAACTTCCGCGCCAATACGCTGATGAATCTCACCGATTCTGGTACGTGGATAGCGTCCGACATCCTCCACGATCAGTGCAAGGAGGCGGTGCGGCTCGATGCGCTTGAGCGTGGTGGACGCGGCGAAATCCAGACTGCGCAACAATTCCGGATCAATGAAGTAGCGCGTGGCCTGGGTGCGGCCGATGCTGCGCACCAGCTCCCATTCCAGCGGCCGCTTGAGCCAGGGCTGCAGCGATTCCACCGAGGGAAGCTCCAGCGCCGAGACAAGCTCCCTGGCCGTCATTGCGTCCTGCTGCGCCAGCAGGCCCAGTGCGATGCGTTCGCGCTGGGTCAACTGATAGGTCTGGTCAGCCTTGGCAAGGAAGTCGATGACTTCGGGCTTTATTATTCGACGGCGCACCGTCACCTGCACGCGGTCATGCAGTTCGGTCGGTTCCGGCGCAGGCCTGCCCTGCGACAGTAAGACTTCGAACATCTTGTCGAAGCCGCTGCCTTCCCGCTCCATCAGCTTGAGATCGTGGAACAGGCGGGCAAGGTGCTCATTGCGGCGCACTGTAGTGTGCAGGATGTTTTGCGGAGTGACGCCCAGAGGAAGCAGGCCAGGATTGACGACTTCAAGCCGGTCGGGATGAAGGTTGAGGAAGATGTCGCCTCGCTGGGTGTAGGGGCGATGTGCAAGGGCGTTGACCAGCAGCTCACGCACGACAATCTCATCGAACGCAGGCACGTTCTGGCGATACAGGCCGTCGGGCAATTCGTAACGCTCCCGAAAATCCGGCACCTCCTGCCAGACCGCCTCGATCAGCTCCATCGGGTTCAGCGTGTGGTCGTCCCAGACAAGCTTGTTTACCTTCTGGCGATGCTCGTCGTACTTGATGAACTGGATAACTGGCGCGGTCACCAGTTGTGCACGGTGTCGCTGTTCGCCGATGCACAGGATGCCGAGATGGGTGAGGTACTGGCCCTGTGCAAGCTGGTAGTGATCGAGCAGTTGCTCGTCATCCTTTTCCTTGACGGAAGCTTTGACACGGTCGGATGCGCGCAGCGCACCCAGCAGCCGCTGGAGCTTGCTTGCGTCGCGCTCGGCGCGGGGAATGTGCAGAGTGGTCTGGGTTTCCCACGGGAATGCGCTGCGCTCGGTTGCCAGACGCATTACGTCGTCACCAGTGATCGGCCTGCTCTGATCTGCGACCCGCAGGAAGTAGCGACCGTCCGTGGTCGATGCGGTGCCAGTGGCACGCGGGACGGTCAGGTCGATGTACTGGCCGCCATTGTTGGCGGTCACGATATTCGGGAGCACGACTACATTTACGGTGCGCTCAGCCAGCTTGCGTCGCACGGTGTCCGGCAAGCCAACGGGGATCTGCTGGCTTGCAGGCGGCAGGTCCTGGTCGTCCTCGATTCCGATCAGCAGGTGACCACCCGTCGCATTCGCGAACGCCACGCAGTCCTTGACCAGCTCGCCCCAGTCGGCTGTCTTGCCCGACACGGCACGCAGCGACTTCTTGTCGAGTAGTTGCCCTTCCTGGCTCATGGGCAAGGACCGCGCGGCTGCGCGTCCAGCCAGCGATCGAACTCGCTGCGCTTGATGCGCCACTGGCCGCGGATCTTGAAAGCCGGGATCTCCCCCGCCTGGGCCATCGTGTAGACGGTTTTTTCAGCGAGTTTCAGAAGCGCGGCGACTTCCTTGATGGTCAGGACCTCGTCGGCCATGGGGGTTCGCTGTGCTGGGCTTGGGAGGCTGAAGGTAACAGATTCCAGTTAGTTCTAGCGTGGTGGTGACTATTCCATGATTATAGATTTAGATTCTGGTTTTATCCTAAAATAAGAGTCGTGCTTGTTTTAGGCTTGGTGACCCCCGATGCATCGACCACACCCCGGCCACTACCTGACGGTCTCGACGACGGACGAGGCCTTCCGGGCCTTCGTCCCGGCACCCCTTCCGCCCGAGCCGCCGCTCGTCTGGTCGGCGGCGCTGCGCCACCGGTTCGACGCGGCCCTCGTCGCCCTGGGTCGGCTCGACTCGGTCACCGCGCTGCTGCCGAATGCGGCTCTGCTGCTCTACAGCTTCGTGCGCAAGGAGGCGGTGCTGTCGTCGCAGATCGAGGGCACCCAGTCCTCGCTCGCGGACCTGCTGCTCTACGAAATCGACGCGGTGCCGGGCGTGCCGGTCGAGGATGCGCGCGAGGTGAGCCGTTGCGTCGCCGCGCTCGAACGAGGCCTCGAAGGGCTGCGCGGCGGCCTGCCGGTCTGTACGCGGCTGGTGTGCGACATGCATCGCGTGCTGCTGTCGCACCCCGGCGGTAAGGGCAAGGCGCCGGGCGAGCTGCGCCGCAGCCAGGTGTGGATCGGCGGCACCCGGCCTGGCAATGCGGTGTTCGTCCCTCCGCCGGCCGACGAGGTGCCGAAGTGTCTGGCACCGCTGGAGCAGTTCCTCAACGACGAGCCGGAGCCCGTGCCGCCGCTGCTGAAGGCGGCGCTGGCCCACGTGCAGTTCGAGACCATCCACCCGTTCCTGGACGGCAACGGTCGCATCGGTCGGCTGCTCATCGTGCTGCAGCTGGTGGCCGACGGCGTGCTGGGCGAGCCGATGCTCTATCCCAGCCTCTACTTCAAGAAGCACCGCGCGCTCTACTACGAGCTGCTGAATGAGGTGCGGCTGCGCGGCGACTGGGAGCGCTGGCTGGATTTCTTCGCCGAAGGCATCGAGGTGAGCGCGACGCAGGCGGTGGCGACGGCGAATACCTTGCTGGCGCTGGTCAATGCGGACCGCGACCGCATCGCCCGTCTCGGGCGAGCGACGCCTTCCGCGCTCGCGGTGCATCAGGCGCTGCAGCGCCAGCCGATTGCGACCGCAACATCGCTGGTGAAGGCAACCGGACTCACAGCGGCAACGGTCAACAAGTCGCTGGCGCATCTGGAGCGCATCGCGGTCGTCGGTGAGCTCACGAACCGGCAGCGCGGGCGGGTGTTCAGCTACACCGAATACGTGAAGGAGCTGGCGGCGGAGATGGAGACGCCGTGAACGAGCAGGAGCGGCTCGCGGCGCTACAGGCGGAGAACGCCCGGCTCACCGCACTGCTCGATGCGCACGGGATTCAATGGCGGCCATCGGCTGCGGCACCCTTGGCCGTCCGTGAACCGGAGTTTGCGACGCTCTCTCCGGAACAGAAGGTGGCCTTGTTCCGGAAATTGTTTCGTGGACGCGTGGACGCCTACCCGGTCCGATGGGAGAGCAAGTCGTCGGGCAAGGCCGGCTACGCGCCCGCCTGCGGCAATGAGTGGCGCCCCGGCGTCTGCGAGAAGCCGCGCATCAAGTGCGGTGACTGCGCGCACCGACTGCTGCTTCCAGTTTCAGACGAGGTGATATTTGGTCACCTCGCCGGCAAGTACACGATTGGCATCTACCCGCTGCTGTCCGACGATTCCTGCCACCTCATTGCCGTCGACTTCGACGAGGCAGAGTGGCGTGACGACGCGAAGGCCTTCGCGCAATCGTGCGAGGAGCTGGGTGTGCCGGTTGCGCTCGAGATCTCGCGTTCCGGCAAGGGCGCGCACGCCTGGATATTTTTCTCGATGTCGGTGCCAGCCCGGGACGCGCGCCGGCTGGCGACATCGATCATCACGCATACGTGCGCGCGCACCCGCCAGTTGAAGTTGGCCTCGTACGACCGGTTGTTTCCGAATCAGGACACTATGCCGAAGGGCGGATTCGGAAATCTGATAGCGCTGCCGCTGCAGAAGACTCCTCGCGAAAGTGGGTTCAGCGTATTCGTC
Organism: Steroidobacteraceae bacterium; assembly: GCA_044226785.1. Taxonomy (GTDB): domain Bacteria; phylum Pseudomonadota; class Gammaproteobacteria; order Steroidobacterales; family Steroidobacteraceae; genus TMP-86. Next base: position 19,887 of record JBGAGK010000026.1, read on the forward strand.
GATGCCGATCTGCGACCGCACGCCGACCAGTGGGCCTTTCTTGCCTCATTGCGCCGCATGGGGCCGCTCGAAATCGAATCCACGATCCTGCGCGCGACCGGTGGCTCCCATCCGCTGGATGTCACCTTCATCGATGACGAGGATCTGGCAACGCCATGGAAGCGGACGCCTGACCAGGGCATCAGGCTCTCGGGAGAGATGCCGAAGGCATTGACCGTGACGCTCGCGAACCTGATCTATTTTGACAAGGCGGAGCTACCGCAAGCGCTCGCGAATCGATTGATCCGGCTTGCGGCTTTCCAGAACCCCGAGTTCTACCGCGCTCAGGCGATGCGAATGTCGGTGTGGGACAAGCCCCGCGTGATCGGCTGCGCCGAGAACTTTCCCCGACACATTGCGCTGCCAAGGGGCTGCTTGGATGCAGTCGTCGAAATGCTGCGGGCAAATGGCATCCGATGCGACATTCGCGATGAGCGGATTCCCGGCGACGCGATCGACGTCGAGTTCGTTGGCTTGCTGAGGCGCGACCAGGAGGCCGCCGTGGCTGCCATGCTCGTTCATCAGACGGGCGTGTTGTGTGCGCCTACCGCCTTCGGCAAGACGGTCATGGCGGCAGCCCTGATCGCGCGGCGCCGCGTGAACACTCTCGTTCTCGTCCATCGAACCGAGCTGCTCAAGCAGTGGCAGGAGCGCCTGCAGGCATTCCTGGGCGTCGGCAAGGACGTCGTCGGAACGATCGGTGGAGGAAAGTCCAAGTCCACCGGCAAGATCGATATCGCCGTGATGCAGTCGCTGTCGAGAAAGGGCGAAGTGAGCGCGCTGGTGGAGCGCTACGGTCAGGTGATCGTCGATGAATGCCATCATGTGGGGGCCGTCTCATTCGATGCCATTCTCAAGCGTGCGAAGGCGAAGTTCGTGTTGGGCCTGACGGCCACGCCGATTCGGCGGGACGGGCAACAGCCGATCATCTTCATGCAGTGCGGACCGATCCGCTACAAGGCGGACCCTTCAGCCGATGCGCCTCACGATCTCGTCGTTATCCCCCACTTCCGCGACGCTCGAATCGATATGCCGGCGGATGCCGGCATCCAGGATGTCTTCCGCCAGCTGGCGGGCGATGCGTCGCGAACTGCAGCGATCGCACGGGAAGCCGCGACCGCCTGTCAGCTCGGCCGGAAGGTGTTGGTACTGACCGAGCGAACCGAACACGTCACGGCGATCGCCGGTGCGTTGAATGATTGGATTCCCTTGCCATTCGTGCTGCATGGACGGCTGTCGAAAAAGCAAAGGGCCGCAGTGATCGAGTCCCTGGCCGCGTTGCCAGAAGACGCGCCGCGCGTCCTGGTGGCCACCGGCAAGTTGATCGGAGAAGGGTTCGACCATCCGGCGCTCGACACGATGGTGTTGGCAATGCCGGTTTCATGGCGAGGCACGCTGCAGCAATACGCCGGCCGACTGCACCGACAACACGTTGCAAAGAGCGACGTGCGAATCATCGACTTCGTCGATGCCGGCCACGCCGCGCTGCTGCGAATGTGGGACAAGCGCCAGCGCGGGTATCGGGCGATGGGCTACCGAGTCGAAGCCATGCAGCGATGAAGCTGAGCTCAGGTCCGCGAACCGATATTCACTCACCAGTTCGGCGGCTTCCGGATGGTTGTGCCGGGAATTGGGCTGGGCAATAGACTTTGTTCGAGCATCCATCGGCGGATCGGCTTCACGAAGTCGGCGTGATCGCTGAGTTCTTTCGACGTCTTCCGCGCTGGCGCCCCGGGAGTGACCAAGCCGAGCAGCTTGCGGGTCTGTGCCTTAACAAGGTACATCGACTCGGCAAGATCGGAATCGTTGGAGACGACGACGGCACAGTCGTATGCGTCCAGCCATGCATCGTTCAGCAGATGGAGCGCCAAGTTCACATCCGATCCCTTTTCCTCGGTCTTCCACACCTCGACTGTATTCGGCGGCGGGTTTACGTTCGCCATCCGCACCGGGTGACGAAGGAAATGTCCGTAGTGAAGCTGTACCAACGGGCAATGGGCTTGGAGGGCGCGTAGGTAAGCATCCTGCCGGACGTTTACTTGTGGGTCGCTCGCTGACGGCTGCACGCGCGCCGTGAAGTATCGAACCCTGACCAACTCGTTCTGGGGACCGAGCAACTTCTGGAAAAGGGAAACCGGGTCCAGCCACTTCCAAGGAGTTCCACGGACAGCGCCGTAGTAGAAATTGAAGCCGTCCACATAGACGATCGTCCGATAGGGACGTTTGGCGCTCGCCATCTTCTTGGCCCCCAAAAAGCAAGGGCCTCCGAAGAGGCCCCGCACCCAGCAGCCGAAGCCACTGGGGTAGTAGGGAGGGAGTATATAGGGCGGTCCGATCGCATATCCACCTTGAGGGCGTGAAAGGCGTCTCAGGGGGCGTATTTGCCTCTCACGCCGCCTGGAACGCCTTCCCGAACCGCCCGATCACGACCTTGCGGCCCTCCTCGATCTGCGCGTCGACCAGGTCGGCCCACCACTGGAGCATTTCCCGACGCTGGGCCAGGTACTCGGCCTTGTTGTAGACGCCACGGACGCCCTTCTGCTCATGGGCGAGGGCTTTCTCGATCCAGTCGGAGTTGAAGCCGGCCTCGTGGAGTTGGGTCGAGGCCGTACGGCGGAAGTCGTGGATTACGAAATCCCGGATGCCGAGGTCCAGCGAGCGGATCGCCTGATTCAGGGTGCTGTGGGCAATCGGCTCCATGAGCGTGTTCCGACTTGGCAGCACCCACGGCGACTTGCTCGCGAGGCCCTTCAGCTCGTCGAACATCGCGATCGCCTGCTTCGACAACGGTACCAGGTGCGGCTTGTCCTTCTTCATGCGCTCGGCCGGAATCAGCCACTCCGACTTGTCGAAGTCGATCTCTTCCCAGCGCGCGCCGATCAGCTCGCCCTTGCGGACCACGCACAGCACCAGCAGGTGCAGGGCCAGCTTGTGCTGCCGGCGGATCGAGGACTGGTAGATGCCGCGCAGCAGCTGGCCGATTTCGGGCTGCGTCAGTGCCACATCCCGGCTGCGGGCAGTGGCGATGAAGCGCGCCTCGATCGCGGCGGCTGGATTGAAGCGGGTCTTGCCACGGGCGATGGCGTAGGCGAACAGGCGCTTGATGACGTTGCGGGTCTGCAGCGCCATCTGGTCGGCACCGCGGGCTTTCACGGCGTCGGTGATCGCGAGGATGTCCTGGATGGTGACGTCGGCCACGGGCTTCTCGCCGATGGCGGGCAGTACGTCCTTGTCGAGCACGCGGCGGATGTTGCGTGGTTCGCTGTTGGTGCGGCTGACGATGTCGTCGTACCAGAGGTCGGCGAACGCGGCGACGGAGTCCGTAGCGCGCGCGGCGCGTGCGTCCTTCTCGGCCTGCTTGGCGGAGGCCGGCGAGCGGCCGTGGGCGATCATCGCCCGGCACTGCTCGCGCCACAGGCGGGCCTGGGCGATGGTGTGCGCGGGATATTCGCCCAGCGTCACGCGCTCCTTGCGCGAGTCGCGGCCACCGAGGCGGTACTGCATGCGCCAGACCTTCTTGCCGGTCGGCTGCACTTCGACGTACAGCCCGCCGCCGTCAGCGGACTGATAGGGCCGCTCGCGAGGCTGCAATCGCTGAAGTTTGGTGTCGGTGAGCGCCATGCGTGCCCCCATGGAGAATCGGGCGGTGCCCCACGGGGTTCCGAAGACCTTCCGCATGGGGGCACCTATGGGGGCACATTAGCAAGGCTGCCCCCGGAGGGCAATCGACGTTAGTGGACAAAAACACCACGAAATCCAGCATGAAATGCGACGCCGCTGGATGACTACGGATGTCTCCGGACGATTCGCTATTTTCCGATGCAAAAACTCCTGAAGATATCCGACAGCAGCTCCTCGCTCCCATAGACCCCCGTGATGGTGGCGAGCTGCTGCTGTGCGAGGCGCAGCTCCTCGGCGAACAGCTCGAAGCCCTCGCCTCCGCGCAAGGTGCTGGCCGCGGCGTCCACGTGGATGCATGCCTGTTCCAGCGCCGCCAGGTGCCGTCGTCGCGCGGTGAATGCACCCTCCTCCGGATCGGCGAGTCCTGCCTGGGATGCCAGATGCGTTCGCAGCAGGTCCACGCCTTGCCCGCGGGTGGCGCTGAGGTACACGCGGGGTGGTGTGGCTTGCGCTTCCAGCCGTGCCGGCTCTCCCGTCACATCGATCTTGTTGAACACCCAGGTCACCGGCACATCGGTGGGCAGGGACTGAAGCTCCGCGGCATCGGGCAGCGCCCCGCCCGCCTCCAGCACCAGCAGCACCTGATCGGCGCCGGCCATCTCCCGGCGTGCGCGCTGCATGCCCTCCCGTTCGATGGCATCGGCCGATTCCCGCAGGCCGGCGGTATCCGCGAGATTCACCGTGAATCCGGCGATCTTCACCGACTGGCGCAGCACATCGCGCGTGGTGCCGGGAATGGCGGTGACGATGGCCACGTCCTCGCCCGCCAGCGCGTTCATGAGACTGGACTTGCCGACGTTGGGTGCTCCTGCGAGCACCACCCGCAGACCTTCGCTCAGGGCCACGCCGCGCCGGGTTGCCCGCATCAGCGCATCGAACTCCTCGAACACATGACGCAGGTTCTCATCGAGCTGGGCATCGTTCAGGAAATCGACCTCCTCCTCGGGAAAGTCGATGGCGGCCTCGACGTACATGCGCAGGTGTTTGAGTGCCGCATCCAGCGCGGTGACGCGCGCGGAGAATTCCCCGCGCAGCGTGCGCTGGGCCGCCCGGGCGGCGGCGCGCGACGTGGCATCGATCAGGTCGGCAATCCCTTCGGCTTGCGCCAGGTCCAGCTTGTCGTTGTGGAAGGCGCGTTCGGTGAACTCGCCGGGCTGCGCCAGCCGGCAGCCGATCTGCAGGAACCGCTCGAGCAGCAGGTCAGTGACCACGCTGCCGCCATGGCCCTGGAGTTCCAGCACATGCTCGCCGGTGAAGGAATGCGGCGCTGGAAAATACAGGGCGAGACCGCTGTCGAGCACCGTACCGTCCGCGGCCCGGAACTGCGCAAAGGTGGCTACGCGTGCCGGTGGCAGGCGGCCGAGCAGTTGCGTGGCGAGCGCGGGAACCAGGGGTCCCGACACCCGCACGATGCCCACCGCGCCGCGCCCCGGAGCGGTGGCAACAGCGGCGATGGTGTCGTTGTCGTTCATGTGCGCGGGCTTCACTGCCGCGAGGCGCGGCGATCAGGAGCGCAGCTTGGCCACTTCCTGCTCCACGATCTTGTTGATGCGCCATTGCTGCGCGATCGACAGCACCGTGTTGGTGATCCAGTACAGGGTCAGGCCTGCCGGGAACCAGGCCATGGTGGCCGTCATCACCAGCGGCATGAACTGCATGACCTTGGCCTGCATGGGATCAGGCGGCGGCGGGTTCAGCTTGAACTGCGCGAACATGGCCGCGCCCATCAGGATGGGCAGCACGAAGTACGGATCGCGCGAGGACAGGTCGTTGACCCAGAACATGAACGGCGCCTGCCGCATCTCCACGCTTTCCAGCAGCACCCAGTAGAAGGAGATGAAAAACGGGATCTGCACCAGCATGGGCAAGCAGCCCGCCACCGGATTGACCTTCTCGCGCTTGTAAAGCTCCATCATGGCGCGACCGAGTTTCTCGCGATCGTCCTTGTAGGTTTCCTGGATCTGCTTCATGCGCGGAGCCACCGCGCGCATTTTCGCCATGGAACGGCCGCTGGCCTGGCTCAGGGGATAGAACAGCAGCTTGATCAGCGCCGTGACGATGATGATGGACCAGCCCCAGTTGCCCACCAGGCTGTGAACCCACTTCAGCGTCTTGAACAGGGGTCGCGCGATGATGGTCAGGGAACCGTAATCCGCGGTCCGGTCCAGTTCGGGGCCAGTCGCTGCCAGCTGTGACTGGAGCTTCGGTCCGGTGAACAGTTTCTCGCGGAACTGCGCGCTGCCGCCCGGCGCCACGGTCAGGGTCGGGCCGGTCGCACCGAGCAGGTAATCATTCCCCTCCACCTGCAACCGGTACTGATACGGCTGGTCCGGCTGGGGAATGATCGCCGAGACGAAATGATGCTGCATGGACGCCAGCCAGCCATTGGTCACGGATTCGGCGTACGAAGCATCCTCCGCCTTCTCCACGTTCAGGCGCCGGTACTTGTGGCCGTCATAGATGGCCGGCCCCATGAACGAGTAGGTCTCGACATTGAAATACGAACGCGACGGATGCACCCAGTGACGCAGAATCTGCAAGTACGGCGCCAGCGAGCGCGGTGTGTTGCTTGCATTGTGCACGTCGTACACGAGATCGATGGCGTAGGACCCGCGCCGGAACACGAAGGTCTTGATCACGGTCAGACCGTGCCCGTCGGTCCAGGTCAACGGGACGCGCAGCTCTCCTGCCCCTCTGGCCAGCACCCAGTCCGTGGCTGGTGCCTGCCAGAGCACCTTGTGATCCGGTGCGTCCGTGCCGCTGCCGGCCAGTCCCGACTGCAACACGTACAGGGTGTCTGCGGATGAATTGTCGAACAGCCGCACCGGAACCTTCGGGTTGTCCTTGTGCAGCGGATAGGTGGGCAGATCGGAGCGCACCAGCTCACCACCGGCAAGACTGATGTCCATATCGAGCACGTCCGTGCGCACGTGAAGGATCGGCGCAGAGGGCGCCGGTGCCACGGCCGGGCTCGCTCCGGCCGACGGCGTCCCGGTGCCCGTGGCGGCTGCGGGGACGGGTGTCGAAGAGGACGTTTGAGCATTGCCCGTGGCGGGCGCCGCAGGTGCCGCGATGGAGGGTACCGACTCGGCCAGCGATCCACCCACCGTGCTGGGCGCGGTTGCCGGGGCCGCGGGCACGGAAGCCGGCGGCGGATAGTCATGCATCCAGGTCTGGAAATTCAGGAACAGCAGGGCCGCAAACGCGATCCACAGGATCACTCTCTGGTTAACCATGTCTGGTACCCGCAGGCGGCACGGGGTCGTATCCCCCCGCACTCAGTGGATGACAGCGCAGCAGGCGCGCAAGACCCAGCCAGCTTCCGCGCAGGACACCGAAACGCTCGATAGCCGTGTGCGCATAGCAGGAACAGGTGGGATGGAATCGGCAGCAGGGACCCAGGAGCGGACTCAAGGTGATCTGATAGGCGCGGATGAGCAGCAGGGCGGCGCGACGTATCATCAGGTCCGCACCTCGATCCGCTTCCAGCATTTGTCCAGGCTGCTGCGCAACTGGGCAGCAGAAGCCGAGCGCGCCGCATCGCGCGCCGAGACGGTGATGTCCACGGCCGGCAACGCGCACTGGTGCAGGCGGAACGACTCCCGGATGATGCGCTTCACGCGATTGCGGGCCACAGCGGTGCCGAATACGCGGGTAGCGATCGCAAGTCCCAGGCGCGCGTGATCTTGTTGGTTCTGCATGACGGAAATGGCAAACAGGGCATCCGGAAACCGGCGGCCGGATTTCCTGACCGCATTGAATTCAGCTGGCCGGGTCAAGCGCTTTCGCGCTTCGAACCTCAGGGTGGAAATGGCCGTGTGCCGTGCTTGCGGGAAGCGCGAGGATCAGGGGCAGAGCCGCTTGCGGCCCTTGGCTCGACGGCTGGCCAGCACCCGTCGGCCGCCCTTGGTCGCCATGCGAGCGCGGAACCCGTGCGTGCGGTTGCGGTGCAGATTGCTGGGGTTGAATGTGCGTTTCATGACGTTGGCCTGAAAATAAGTGCGAAAACAATAACCTGGGTTCTCGCGAAAGGCGGGAAGGGTACTCAAGCGCCCGCGGATGTGTCAATAGACGAAGGCATCCACAGCGGCTAGACTCGCTCCCCCTTTCTCGAATGTACAGTCCCCGCCAGGAGAACGCGCTCTTGTCAGAGTCGCCGTGGAATCACTGTCTTCGGATCCTGGAGACGGAATTGCCCGAGCAGCAGTTCAACACCTGGGTCCGGCCACTTCAGGCCATCGAGCGCGACCAGGAGCTCCGCCTGCTCGCGCCGAACCGGTACGTCGTGGAGTGGGTCAACCAGAATTGCCTGCCTCGCATAGAGACGCTGGTCAGTTCGATGAGCAACGGCGCGCTGGCCAGGGTCATCCTGGACGTGGGGACGCGTGTTGAAGCCTCTCCCGCCCCAATCGGCTTGCCGGTGGCCGTTCCGGGCAAGACCAGGCGGGCCGACCCCGCCATCCTGGGGAGCCGGATCAACCCGGAGTTCACATTCGACAACTTCGTTGAAGGCAAGAGCAACCAGCTGGCCAAGGCGGCTGCCCTGCAGGTCGCGGGCAACCCGGGCCGGGCTTACAACCCCCTGTTCATCTACGGAGGTGTGGGACTGGGAAAAACCCACCTGATGCACGCTGTTGCCAACCAGATCCGTGCAAGTTCGCCGCAAGCTCGCGTGGCATATGTCCACAGCGAGCGCTTCGTCAGCGACATGGTCCGCGCCCTTCAGCATCGCACCATCAACGAATTCAAGACGGCCTATCGGTCCCTGGACGCCCTGCTCATCGACGATATCCAGTTTTTTGCGCGCAAAGAGGGCTCCCAGGAGGAATTCTTCCATACATTCAATGCGTTGCTGGAAGGACAACAGCAGATCATCATGACCTGCGACCGCTATCCGAAAGAGGTGGATGGCCTGGAGGAAAGGCTCAAGTCGCGCTTTGGCTGGGGTCTGACCGTAGCCGTCGAGCCACCGGAACTGGAAACCTGCGTGGCCATCCTGATGAGCAAGGCAGCGCTCTCCCACACCGAACTGCCCGAAGAAGTGGCGTTCTTCATCGCCAAGCGCATCCGCTCCAACGTGCGCGAGCTGGAAGGCGCCCTGCGCCGCGTGGTTGCCAACTCCCACTTCACCGGCCGGCCCATCACGCTCGAGTTTGCCAAGGACGCGCTCAAGGACCTGATCGCCCTGCAGGAAAAGCTGGTCACCGTGGAGAACATCCAGAAGACCGTCGCGGAGTACTACAAGATCCGGGTGGCCGATCTTCTGTCGAAGAGACGCAGCCGGTCGATCGCGCGGCCACGCCAGGTTGCCATGGCGCTGGCCAAGGAACTGACCAATCACAGCCTGCCTGAAATCGGCGATGCCTTCGGTGGGCGCGACCACACCACCGTGATGCACGCATGTAAACGCATCAAGGAGTTGCGCGAGGTCGAAAGGCGCATGGGCGAGGACTACATGAACCTGTTGAGAACTCTGGCGGGTTGATGCGCAGAAGTTGTGGATGAATATGGGGATAGAATCCATCCACATGATCATCACAACTTGCGAGGAAGGGATGTACAGTTGCTAAGATGGGTAGAGGAGAGCGCAGAGCCATGAATTGCCGTTGTTTTCAGCAGTTGTTCATGCGTCCACGAGCTCCCAGTCATCATCACAACCAATCTTCAGAACAACCGGAACAATCATGAAACTGACCGTTGAACGCGAGAAGCTGCTGGCACCTCTGCAGGCAGTCATTGGTGTCGTGGAAAGAAGGCAGACCATGCCCATCCTCGCCAATGTGTTGCTCGCGGTTCACGAAGGGAAATTGTCGATCACGGCGACGGATCTGGAAGTTGAACTGGTGGCGGCCACGGAAGTATCCGTGCAGCACCCGGGAGACATCACCGTGCCCGGCCGGAAGTTCCTCGACATCCTGCGCTCGTTGCCAGCCGATGTTTCGGTCGCGATCTCGACCGATGGCGACAAGATCAGTATCCGCGCCGGACGGAGCCGTTTTTCGCTGTCGACCCTTCCCGCGAGTGACTTCCCGATCATCGAGGACATTCACGCACAGCAGAAGGTGAAAGTGCCGCGGGCCGAACTCAAGCGGTTGCTCGACAAGACCCACTTCTCCATGGCGCAGCAGGATGTTCGCTACTACCTGAACGGCACGCTGATGGAAGTGGATGGCAAATCGCTTCGTGCTGTCGCCACCGACGGGCATCGCCTCGCCATCTGCGAGGCGGAACTTGCCTCCAAGGCGGGGCCGGCCCTGCAGGTCATCGTGCCGCGCAAGGGAGTTCTGGAACTGCAGCGCATCCTGGATCAGGAGGGCGATGCCGAAGTATCGATCGGCACAAACCACATTCGCGCCATGATTGGCGACGTTCGCTTCACTTCCAAGCTTATTGATGGCAAATTCCCGGAATATAACCGCGTCATCCCGGCTTCTCCCGCGCACGCCGTCCGGGCGGACCGGGATCAGTTGCGGGCGGCACTGCAGCGAACAGCCATCCTGTCGAACGAAAAATATCGCGGCATCCGCATCAGCATGCGACCGAACCTGCTGCTGGTGAAGGCTCACAATCCGGAGCAGGAAGAGGCGGAGGAAGAAATCGAGGTCAGCTACGGTGGCGTCGAGCTGGAAGTCGGATTCAACGTCAACTATCTCCTGGATGCGCTTTCCGCCATCGATGGAGCGGAAGTCGAGGTTGGAGTGACCGACAGCAACAGCAGTTGTCTGATCCGTTCACCCGGAAGTTCGGCTGTCCGGTATGTCGTCATGCCGATGAGGCTCTAGGTCTTCAATGGGGCTGCGCAGCCTGCAGGTAACGGATTTCCGTTGCTTGCAGCAGCTGAGGCTGGAGCTGGACACGGATTTCACGTTTCTCTGGGGCTCGAATGCCTCCGGGAAAACCAGCCTGCTCGAAGCCATCTACCTGTTGGGTCGTGGCCGGTCGTTTCGTACCCGGCAAATCAGCCATCTGACCCGCCGCGGCGCTGCGCGTTTCGTGGTGTTTGGGGAAGTAGCCCGCAAGCATGGCCTGGTTTCGCTGGGAGTCGAAGGCAGGGACGGCGCTCTTCGGGCGCGCATCGAGGGTCGTAACGCCCGGAGTCTTGCGGAGCTGGCGCTGGAACTCCCGGTGCAGATCATTGATCCGGAGGTTCACAAGCTGATCGAGGAAGGGCCAGGACGGCGGAGGCGATTTCTCGACTGGGGAGTGTTCCACGTGGAACATTCGTTTGCATCCCACTGGACCCTGTATCAGCAGGCGCTCAAACAGCGAAATGCCGCATTGAAGGCCGGCCAGCCTCGATCCGTCGTGTCGGTCTGGGACCCTGAACTTTCGCGACATGGTGAGGCGTTGACCCAGGCCAGGGTCCAATACCTGGAGCGCCTGCAGCCACACGCCGCCACCCTGGCTCGCCAGCTTCTGGATCGGGAAATCGAGCTTAGATTCCGCAGTGGCTGGCTGAAGGAAATCAGTCTGTCGGAGGCACTGGAAAGAAGCTGGCCGGCAGATCAGGAGAGGGGAGCTACTCATGCGGGTCCTCACCGTGCAGAACTGCAGGTTCTGGTGGACCGGGTACTGGCCCGGGACCACATTTCCCGCGGGCAACAGAAACTGCTCGCAGCATCCTTGTTGCTTGCCCAGCTGCGGCTTTTTGGTCAGGAGTCCGATGGCAGACCTGTCTTGTTGCTGGATGATCCCGCCGCGGAACTGGACCGGCGTTCTCTGGGCGCCCTGATCGAGGCGGTGGATCGTCCCGCAGTTCAATTGGTGGTGACTTCGTTGAGCCAGGCAATCGACGGACTCGGACAACCGGGTGTCCGGTGGTGTATCCGCGACGGGAGCGTTCAGCCGGATTGAGGCAGATTGTTCCACGTGGAACATGATGAACGGTGTGACGGACGGTCGCGTTTGGACGGAAGGGCACAGCTGGCTTGGCGCAAGTCCGTAACCAATTGAATTTCAATGTTTTTTCATGGATCCGGAATTACGGATCCGGCAATTTGCGTGATACAATTCACGATTGTTCCGCAGAAGCTCATTCATGTCCGATCAAGAACCGTACGATTCCAGTAAAATCAAGGTCTTAAAGGGTCTCGACGCAGTCCGGAAACGCCCCGGCATGTACATCGGTGATACCGATGACGGTTCGGGCCTCCATCACATGGTTTTCGAGGTGGTGGATAACGCCATCGACGAGGCGCTGGCCGGGTACTGCGACTGCGTCACTGTACGTATCCATGCCGATGAGTCGGTCACCGTCACCGACAATGGCCGCGGCATTCCAGTGGACATCCACCAGGAAGAAGGGCGCTCGGCCGCCGAAGTCATCATGACCGTCCTGCATGCCGGCGGAAAGTTCGACGACAGCTCCTACAAGGTGTCGGGCGGTCTGCACGGCGTGGGCGTGTCCGTGGTCAACGCGTTGTCCGATCAGCTCGAGCTGCTCATCCATCGCGACGGGAAACTCCATCGCCAGGAATATCACCTGGGTGAACCGCTGGCACCGCTTGGCGTGATCGGCGAGACGCAGCAGCGAGGGACCACGGTGCGCTTCAGGCCCAGTCCGCAGATCTTCTCCAATATCACCTTCAATTACGAAACCCTGGCCAAGCGCCTGCGCGAGTTGTCGTTCCTGAATTCCGGTGTCCGCATCGAACTCATCGATGACCGTGAGGACAAGGCCGAGGTCTTTCAGCACGAAGGTGGGTTGCGCGCGTTCGTGCAGTACCTGAATCGCAGCAGGACGCCGATCCACGAATCGGTCCTGTGGTTTCAGACCAAGGTGGACCTGATCCAGGTCGAAGTGGCCATGCAGTGGAACGACTCCTACCAGGAGAGCATGTTCTGCTACACCAACAACATTCCGCAGAAGGACGGCGGTACGCACTTGGCTGGATACCGCGCAGCGCTCACGCGCACGCTCAACAACTACATCGAAAAGGAAATGGCCGCGAAGAAGGAAAAGATCGCGACCACCGGCGATGACTCCCGTGAAGGTCTCACTGCCATCCTCAGCGTAAAACTCCCGGATCCGAAGTTTTCCTCGCAGACCAAGGACAAGCTCGTCTCATCCGAGGTCAAGGGCGTGGTCGAGACCGCGGTGGCCGAGCGGCTCGAAGAGTTCCTGCTCGAACACCCGACCGAAGCCAAGGCCGTCGTCAACAAGATTCTCGACGCCGCGCGCGCCCGGGAGGCGGCCCGCAAGGCCCGCGAGATGACCCGCCGCAAGGGCGCCCTGGATATTGCAGGGCTGCCGGGCAAGCTCGCCGATTGCCAGGAGAAAGATCCGGCCCTGTCGGAAATCTTCCTGGTCGAAGGCGATTCCGCCGGCGGCTCGGCCAAGCAGGGCCGGGACCGGCGCACCCAGGCCATCCTGCCGCTGAAGGGCAAGATCCTGAACGTGGAAAAGGCCCGCTTCGACAAGATGCTGGGCTCGGCCGAAGTGGGCACGCTGATCACGGCACTCGGGTGCGGCATCGGGCGGGACGATTTCGATGCGGACAAGCTGCGATATCACCGCATAGTGATCATGACCGACGCTGACGTTGACGGAAGCCATATCCGCACGCTGCTGCTGACGTTTTTCTATCGTCAGATGCCCGAACTCATCGAACGCGGCCATGTGTACATCGCGCAGCCGCCTCTCTACAAGGTGAAGAAGGGCAAGCAGGAACAGTACGTCAAGGACGATACCGAATTGAATGCCGCGTTGCTGAACACGGCCATCGAGGACGCGGCGCTCCATGTCAATGCCGATGCGCCGCCGCTGTCCGGACAGGCGCTGGAAAACCTGGCCCGCAAGTACATCGAAGTGGGCGGCATCGTCCGCCGATGGGCGCGACGTTACGACGAACGGTTCCTGGACCAGCTCCTGTACCTGCCGCGGGTCGTGCCCGAGGCCTTCGATCGGGTCGAGTGGCTGCGGGACTGGTGCCGGAGTCTGGAAGGCCGGCTCAATGCACTCGACGACGTCTCGCGGCGCTATCGGGCGGAGGTGCAGTCCATCGGCACGGGCACGCACCGGATCAACCTGACCCGCCTGGAGCACGGTCTTGCCGTGGAAAAGCATCTGCCGCGCGAGTTTTTCGAATCGGCCGAGTACCGGCGCATCGCGGATCTCGGCACCATCCTGAGCGATCTGCTGGGCAATGGCGCATTCGTCCAGAAAGGCGAACAGCGCCGGGACATCGCCAGCTTCAAGCAGGCCATCGACTGGTTGTTCGATCTGGCGCGCAAGGGCCAGACCATCCAGCGTTACAAGGGTCTGGGCGAGATGAATGCCGAACAGCTGTGGGACACCACCATCAACCCTGAGACCCGACGGCTCCTGCAGGTGCGGATCGAGGATGCCGTGACCGCAGATGACATCTTCAACACGCTGATGGGTGATGCGGTGGAGCCGCGCCGCGAATTCATCGAGAAGAATGCGCTGCAGGTGTCGAACCTGGATATCTAGCTTCTCAGCTCGGCCACCTTCGCATCGATCCAGGCCTGCACCTTGTCGTTGGTGGCGCGGGCGTCGTCCGGTACCGGATCGATGCACGGTCCGAAGACCAGGCGGATGACGCCGGGCTTCTTGAGCAGGCCCCGCCGCGGCCAGTAATCACCGGCATTGTGCGCCACCGGCACGATCCTGGATCCGGTGGCCACCGCCAGCATGGCCCCGCTGAGGCCATAACGCCGCGTCTCGCCCGGTGCGGTGCGGGTGCCCTCGGGGAAAATGAGCACCCAGAGTCCTTCGGCGAGGCGTGCCTTGCCCTGGTCGATGACCTGGTTGATGGAGGAGCGGCTGGCACTGCGATCGATGGCGATCGGCCTCAATGCGGCCAGGCCCCAACCCACGAACGGCAGCCACATCAGTTCCCGCTTGAGCACCCAGACCGTGGGTGGGAGCAGCACCATCATGGCCATGGTCTCCCATGACGAGGAATGCTTCCACATCGTCACGTGAGCGCCCGGAGGCAGGTGTTCGAGGCCTTCCACTTCGTAACCCAGCCCGCAGGTCAGCTTGAGGCACCGCAGGACCTGTCGTGCATACCAACTCGCTGTCGCATAGCGGAAGCGGTAGGGCAACACCCAGGTGCACGCGATGATGATGCCGCACAGTGGGGTCCACACGAACAGGAATATCGTGAACAGCAGCGAGCGAAACAGTCGCATCGGAATCAGCCAGGCAGCCGGCCCAGATCCGCCACGCCACCGAACAGCGTCGACAGATCCTTCAGCATGGCCAGCCGGTTGTTGCGCAGCACGGCGTTCTCGTCCATCACCATGACGCCATCGAAGAACGCATCCACACTGGCGCGAAGCCCGGTCAGATTCCTGAGGACTTCACGATATCGCTTGCCCGCAAGTGCGCGTTGCACCGGCTCGCGAATCTGCTCCAGTGCCCGGGAAAGCCCGTGTTCCGCATCGCTGGTGAACAGTGCGGGATCGGCGCGCACGCCTTCGGCGACCTCGGCCTTCCTGAGCAGGTTCGCGATGCGCTTGTTGGCGGCCGCAAGGTTGGCGGCATCCGGCAGTTTCAGGAAATCGCGCAGGGCTTTCAGCCGCGCATCGACGTCCACCGGGGAACGCGCGTCGCTGGCCAGCACCGCGTCCAGCATCTCGCTGGTGAAGCCCTCACCCTGATCGATGTACAGACCGCGCAGCCGGTCCATGAGGAAGGCGTGGCTCTCGCGCGCAGCCGCCACCCGCGGCACCGGCTGATTGGCTGTGGCGGTGGCCAGCAAGGCAGAAAGGTCCACGTCGAGCTTTGCCGCCTGCAGGATGCGCAGGATGCCGAGGGCCGCCCGCCGCAGCCCGAAAGGATCCTTCGTGCCGGTAGGCTTTTGGTCGATGGCGAAAATCCCGGTGAGCGTGTCGATGCGATCCGCGAGCGCGAGGGCCCGCCCGGCGCGCGAGAGTGGCAGCCGGTCGGCGGCGAAGCGCGGCAGGTACTGTTCTTCCAGTGCGATGGCCACCTCCTCGGGCAGCCCTTCGGCCAGCGCATAGTACCGGCCCATGGTCCCCTGGAGTTCCGGAAACTCGTTCACCATGGCGGTCAGCAGATCGGCCTTGCACAGCCGCGCCGCTGCGAGCGCCGCATCACCCGCATCCAGGAGCGGCGCCAGGATTTCGACCAGCGCCGTGATCCGCGCGGTCTTCTCGGCATAGCTTCCGAGCCGGGCCTGGAAGGTCACGCGGTCGAGCCTTGCAGCAAGTTCGGCCAGCGACTGCCTGCGATCCTGATCCCAGAAGAATGCCGCATCCGAAAGGCGTGGACGCACCACGCGCTCATTGCCCAGGCGCACCTGTTCAGGATCGCGGCTGCGAATATTGCTCACGGTGACGAAATGGCGGGTCAGCTCGCCGCCCGCGGTCTGAACCGGGAAATAGCGCTGATGGTGCTGCACGGTGGAGATCACCACTTCGCGCGGCAGCGCAAGGAACCGCTCATCGAAGCGGCCGGCAATGGGCACGGGCCATTCCACCAGTGCCGCGACTTCGCTCAGCAGATCCTCGTCGATCACCGCACGATACGGCTTGCCGGGAATCGGGTTCTGACCGGACTCACCATTCACCGCCAACCCCGCCGCCAGCTTTTTCACCCGGCGCCTGATCAGCTCGCGGCGCTGGACCGGATCGGCGATGACCTTCGCCTTGTGCAACGCCTTTTCATAGTCGGCGGGTCTTTCCAGCACGATGGCTCTGGGTGCGTGGAAGCGATGCCCATGGGTGAGCCGATCGGCCTCGAGGCCCAGAATGCGCGCGGGAAGGACCGCCTCGCCGTACAGCATCAGCACCCAGTGCACCGGGCGCACGAATTCGGTGGAAGCCTCGCCCCAGCGCATACGCCGGGGGATGGGAAGGGCCAGCAGAGCTTCACTCACGAAGCCGGGCATCAGGGTGGCCACGTCCGCGCCGCGCTCGGTCCCGCTGTATCGAAGCCAGGCGCCCTTGTCGGTTTTCCAGTGCTCGAGCTGGCTGACCTGCGTGCCGCAACTGCGCGCAAAGGCCAGAGCCGCCTGCGTGGGAGCACCTTGCGCATCGAAGGCGCTGGACAAGGGCGGGCCGCGCCGTTCCACCACGCGATCCGGTTGCCGCTCGGCCAGATCATGGATCATCAGGGCCAGCCGGCGAGGTGTGGCGAATCGCCGCGTCGGGCCATGGGCCATGCCGGCGGTCTCCAGACTCTTCAATACATGCGAGGTCAGCGCCTCGCTCAGGGTCTCGAGCGCTTTGGGCGGGAGCTCTTCGACGCCGAGCTCGAAGAGGAAATCGTGCGCGGCCATCAGGCTGCCGCCGGAGCTGCTGATTTGAGCAGCGGGAAGCCCAGCTTCTCGCGGCTTTCACGGAAGGCCTCGGCCACGCCGCGCGCCAGCGTCCGCACCCGCAGGATGAACCGCTGCCGCTCGGTCACGGAGATGGCCCGCCGTGCGTCCAGGAGGTTGAAGGTGTGCGAGGCCTTCAGCATCTTCTCGTAGGCGGGCAGGACGAGCTTCTCCGCCAGGAGCCGCTGGCAGTCGCCCTCCCAGAAATCGAACTGCGTGAACAGCGAGGGTACGTCCGCCGCCTCGAAATTGAACGTGGACTGCTCGACCTCGTTCTGGTGATACACGTCACCGTAGGTGGTGCGTCCGCGAGGCCCATCGCTCCATGCGATGTCGTAGATGCTTTCGGTACCCTGCAGGTACATGGCGAGGCGCTCCAGGCCGTAGGTGATCTCGCCCATCACCGGCTGGCAGTCCAGACCCCCGACCTGCTGGAAATAGGTGAACTGCGAGATCTCCATGCCGTTCAGCCACACTTCCCAGCCCAGCCCCCACGCGCCCAGGGTCGGGGACTCCCAGTTGTCCTCGACGAAGCGGATGTCGTGCACCAGCGGATCGATGCCCAGATGACGCAACGACCCGATGTAAAGCTCCTGGAAATCCGGGGGGGAGGGCTTGATGGCCACCTGGTACTGGAAGTAGTGCTGCAGGCGGAACGGGTTGTCTCCATACCGGCCGTCGGTGGGCCGGCGCGACCCTTGCACGTAGGCCGCACTCCAGGGTTCGGGACCCACGGCGCGCAGGAAAGTGGCCGGGTGGAAGGTGCCCGCACCCATTTCCTGATCATAGGGCTGCATGATCACGCATCCCTGACGGGACCAGTAGGTCTGCAGTTCGAATATCAGGGCCTGGAACGTGTCGGGTTTCTTGTTGGCCATTTTGGGATGCGGATCAAAACGCGCAGTATAGCCAGCATTTGGCCGACGATTTGACAACTGCAAATTCGCCTGTTTGCACCATAGTTGTGCGCTCCCAGGTGAAAATTGCACCAGATCAGGGCATACTGAGATCTGATCTGATTGCAAATCCTTGATTTCAAGATGTGGGGCCGATGGCACGCCCCATGCAGAGGCATGATCGTTACCCCGAAGCTCCTGGAGTTGAAAAAATGATTGCTGCTGATGTTCTGAAACTGATCAAGGACAAGGACGCCAGATTCGTCGACCTCCGATTTGCCGACACCCTGGGCAAGGAACAGCACGTGACCGTTCCGGCCCGGGTGGTGGACGAGGGTTTCTTCCAGGACGGCAAGATGTTCGACGGGTCGTCCATCGCAGGCTGGAAGGGCATCAATGAGTCGGACATGATCTTGATGCCCGACCCTGCGACGGCTGTGGTGGATCCTTTCTTCGAGGAGACCACGGTCAACCTGCGCTGCGATGTCATTGAGCCCATGACCATGCAGGGCTACGGCCGTGACCCGCGTTCGCTGGCCAAGCGCGCGGAGGCCTATCTGAAGTCCACCGGCATTGCCGACAGCGCGCTGTTCGGCCCCGAAAACGAATTTTTCGTGTTCGACAGCGTGAAGTGGCATGCCGAGATGCGCGGCTGCTCGGTGGAAATCGACTCCGTCCAGGGCGCCTGGAACACCAACCGCGATTACGACGACGGCAACAAGGGCCATCGTCCCGGAATCAAGGGTGGCTACTTCCCGGTGCCGCCGGTGGACGCCTATCAGGACATCCGCGGCGCCATGTGCCAGGCCCTCGAGGAAATGGGCATGAAGACCGAGGTGCACCATCATGAGGTGGCCACCGGCGGGCAGTGCGAAATCGGTGTCAATGCCAATACCCTGGTGAAGAAGGCCGACGAAGTACTGATCCTCAAGTACGTGGTGCAGAACGTTGCGCACGGCTATGGCAAGACCGCTACCTTCATGCCCAAACCGCTGGTCGGTGACAACGGCAGCGGCATGCATGTGCACCAGTCGCTGCAGAAGGATGGCAAGGCGTTGTTCGCCGGAGACAAATACGGCGGATTGTCGGACCTTGCGCTGTTCTACATCGGCGGCATCATCAAGCACGCACGCGCCATCAACGCCTTTGCAAATGCCAGCACCAACAGTTACAAGCGGCTCGTACCGGGATTCGAGGCGCCGGTCATGCTGGCCTACTCCGCCCGCAACCGTTCCGCATCCATCCGGATTCCCTGGATCAGCAACCCCAAGGCGCGGCGCATCGAAGTGCGGTTCCCGGACTCCACCGCAAATCCCTACTTCGCCTTCGCCTCGATGATGATGGCGGGCCTGGATGGCATCCGGAACAAGATCCATCCGGGCGAACCCGCCGACAAGGACCTGTATGATCTCGAGCCCGAGGAAGCCAGGAACATTCCAACCGTCTGCCACTCGCTGGACATGGCGCTGGAGCATCTGGACAGGGATCGCGGATTCCTCAAGGAAGGCGGCGTGTTCACCGACGACGTGATCGATGCCTACATCGAGCTGAAGATGAGGGAGGTCACGCGCATGCGCATGACCACGCACCCGATCGAATTCGACATGTACTACAGCTTGTGATGGAGAACGGGGTGCCGGGAACCTGAATTTCGGGCTTTTCCGGCGGATGAGGTGACGGCGGTCACGCCGCCGTCACCCGCTTTTTGTGGCGGGGTCGGGTTGAAGGTATGCTTCAGCGCCATGCATCAGCGATACATCGCAATGGGTCTGGCCGCTGCCCTGCTGTGCGCAGCACCAGGCTGGTCGGCGGTCATCTACAAGTGGGTCGACGCGGATGGCGTCATCCACTTTTCCGATCAGCCGAAGCCGGGAGCCGAGCGCATCATCACGCAGAGCGCGCCGAATGCGCCGCGCTCTTCTCCCGCCGTGCCCCGACGGGGCGTGAACCCGGTTCAACGCCAGTCCGCGAAGACCGAGCCGAACGACATGGCGGTGGATTACACCGAGTTTTCCATCGATGCTCCGCAGCCGGATCAGAGCTTCTTTGGACAGGACGTCAATGTACGGCTGCACATGGAGCCGGCCCTGAAGCCAGGCCATCTCATCTCACTGTACCTGAACGGCAAGCTGGTGGAAGGGCAGCCACCCAAGTCGACCCAGTTCACACTGACGGGACTCGCACGCGGCGCCTACACGCTGACCGCATCGGTCATGGATGCTTCCTCCGGCGAATCGATGAACAGCGCGCCGGTCACCTTCTTCGTGCACCAGGCCTCGCTCCTGTCTCCGCTGCGCAGGAAGAAATAGGGGAACGGATCCGCTCCGACGGGACGCTGCCGCATGGCAGCTGAACATCCGCTGGCCGCGCGGTTCGATGGCGTGGAGCTGCTGGATGCACTGGTCACCAGCGTGTTCCTTCTCGATTCGGGGCTGTGCGTCTGTTACCTCAATTCTGCCGCGCAGACCCTGATTGGCCTCGGCAGCAACCAGGTTCTGGGCCGACGGCTCGCCGATGTCATGCGCGGTGCCGAAACCCTGTCTGCCCTGCTCGAACGTGCGAGGCTCGCCGGCGAGGGCGTCGTGCAACGCGAGCTGACCTGGCCGGTGCCAGGCGCCGGCGAGCGGATCCTGGACTGTTCGGTGTCGCAGGTGATGCTCGGCAACGGCCCGATGCGCGTGCTGGTGGAACTCGAGGACATCACCCAGCACCGGCGGCTGGCACGGGAAAGCGCGCTGCTGGCCCAGATCGGCGGGAGCCGTCTGATGGTTCGGCAGCTGGCACACGAGATCAAGAATCCGCTGGGCGGGCTTCGCGGCGCAGCGCAGTTGCTGGAACGCGAGCTGCTCGACCCTTCGCTGCGCGAGTACACGCGCGTCATCATCAGTGAAGCCGACCGGCTGACAGGTCTGCTGGATTCGATGCTGGGGCCCGGACGGCCCCCCGCAAGACAAAGCACCAATGTCCACGAACTGCTGGAGCGTGTGTATCACCTGATGCGCAGCGAAGCTCCCCGGGACGTCGTGATCGAGCGCGATTACGATCCGAGCCTGCCGGCGTTGACCGTGGACCCCAACCACATCATCCAGGCCATGCTCAATCTGGGACGAAATGCGTTGCAGGCTCTCAGTGGCGGAAATGTCGCATCACCAAAGTTGACGCTGCGTACCCGAGCGGAAGCTGGCGTGAGCATCGGTGCCACACGTCATCGGGCTGTCGCCCTGATCGAGTTCGAGGACAATGGGCCGGGCGTGCCGCCCGGGATCAGGGACACGCTGTTCTATCCGCTCGTTTCTGGACGCGCGGACGGTACGGGCATTGGTCTTGGAATCGCGCAGGATCTCGTCTCGCGCCACGGCGGCCTGATCGAATTCGATTCGCTTCCGGGGCGTACCGTGTTCACGATCCTTCTGCCGCTGGACTCCCCATGAATGAAGTACCCCTGAAAGTCTGGCTGGTCGATGACGATGCATCCATCCGGTGGGTGCTGGAGAAGGCATTGCGGGGAAGCGGCATGCTGGTCAGGTCGTTCGAGCAGGCCGACGACGTGCTCGCCGCGTTGCGGCTGGAGGTGCCGGATGTGCTGATGAGCGATATCCGAATGCCGGGCCGCAGCGGCCTGGATCTGCTGGCGTCGATGCGCGGACTCCATCCAACATTGCCCGTGATCGTGATGACGGCCCATTCGGATCTGGATGCGGCGGTGGCAGCCTACCAGGGCGGTGCATTCGAATACCTGCCCAAGCCCTTCGACATCGACAAGGCCGTGGAACTGGTGCGCCGCGCATCGCAGCAGGCCGCGATCGGTGGCGACCCGGACAGCCCGCAGAGGCGCATTCCCGAACTGCTCGGACAGGCCGCATCGATGCAGCAGGTGTTCCGCGCCATCGGCCGGCTGTCGCGCTCCAGCATGACGGTGCTGATCACCGGTGAATCCGGGACCGGCAAGGAACTGGTGGCACGCGCCCTGCATCGTCACAGTCCGCGCGCCGGGGGAGCCTTCGTGGCGCTCAACACGGCGGCATTCACCACGGACCTGCTGGAATCGGAACTGTTCGGACACGAGAAGGGTGCATTCACCGGCGCTGACGCCCGGCGTCAGGGGCGCTTCGAGCAGGCTCATGCGGGGACGCTTTTCCTCGACGAGATCGGCGACATGTCACCGGCATTGCAGACCCGGCTGCTGAGAGTGCTGGCGGAAGGCGAATTCTATCGTGTCGGCGGGCAGACACCGGTCAGGGTGGATGTGCGGGTCATCGCCGCCACGCACCAGGACCTCGAGGCGCGCGTGCGTGAAGGGCAGTTCCGCGAGGATCTGCTGCATCGGCTGAATGTCATCCGCATCGACATCCCGCCGCTGCGGGAGCGCCGCGAGGACATCCCCGAACTGCTGCGCCATTATCTTGCCGAGGCCGGCAGGGAGCTGGGCGTGGAGACCAAGCAGCTCATGCCCCAGGCCGAGCATGCGCTGGTGGCATTCGACTGGCCCGGCAATGTGCGGCAGCTCGTCAACGCCTGCCGGCGCCTGACGGTGACCGCACCGGGCCGCGAGATCCGGCTGGAGGATATCCCCCCCGACCTGGGAGGCAGCGCCCAGTCCTCGGCGCCTGGCCGGGACTGGATGAACGGGCTGGAGCGATGGGCCGAGGCCGAACTGGACTCGGGGACACGCAGGCTCCTGGATCAGACCGTGCCCGAGATCGAACGGATCCTGATCGGCGTGGCGCTGCGCAAATCCGGCGGCCGCAAGCACGATGCGGCGAAGCTTCTGGGCTGGGGCCGCAATACGCTCACGCGCAAGATGAAAGACCTGGAGATGGACGGCGGCCCGATATAATGACGGCATGTGGCACAGCCTGATCCACAAGCTGATTCACGACCTGCTCGGCATTTCCGAATCCCAGTTGCTGGGCAATTCGCTGGTGGACTGGGTCGGCGCGGCCATCCTGGTGGCGCTGGTCTGGTCGCTCCTGCTGCTGTTGCGCAAGCTGGTCTCCGTCCGCTACCGGCACTACACCGGCGAGGAGCACCCCACCGTCATCCGGCTGATCGCCTATCTGGTCGGGCATACCCGGCACGTGCTGTTCATCGCGATCGCCCTGTACTCGGCCGAAGAGTTTCTCACTTTCCCGCCGCGCATCCACACCATCAGCACCAGCATCGTCTTTATCCTGCTGCTGGTCCAGGTGGGCATCTGGGCGGGGCGCACGCTGCAGTTCTATCTGGAGATCCGCAACACCCGCAGCGGTGGTACGCCCCAGCAACTGAGCAGCTCCATGGGCATCGTGAAATTCGTCTCCATGGTGCTGATCTGGTCGCTGATCGCGCTGGTGGCGCTGGACAATCTCGGCGTCAACATCACCGCGTTGCTGACCGGGCTCGGCGTGGGCGGCGTGGCCGTGGCGCTGGCGCTGCAGAACGTGCTCGGCGACCTGTTCGCCTCGATGGCCATTGCCCTCGACAAGCCCTTCGCTGTGGGCGATACGCTGGAGCTCGATACCTACATCGGCAAGGTCGAGCGCATCGGCATCAAGACCACCCGGCTGCGCAGCGTGGCGGGTGAGCAGATCATCCTGTCGAACGCCGACATCGTGAAGAGCCGCGTGCGCAACTACGGCGCCAACGAGGAGCGGCGTGCGCTGCTGACGCTGAATATCGACCCGGATGCGCCGGTGGAGCAGTTGCGGGAGATTCCCGCCATCGTCGAGCGCCTGGTCGGCGCAGAGCCGTATGCGCGATTCGAGCGCTGCCATCTGAAGACCTTCGGCGACTGGGCGCTGCAGTTCGAGCTGTCGTTCTTCACCCGGGACCCGGTCGCCCGCCCGCTGATCGACCTGCAGCAATCGGTCCATCTCGGCCTGCTGGCCGAACTGCGCACCCGCGGCATCAAGCTCGCAGTGCCGGCACAGCGTGTGCTGTCGCCGGGTTAGCCGTTCCTGCGCCGCAGGCGGCTGGCACCTTGAAGGCGAGCATCTGCGCCAACTCGAGCTCGACTCGTCCCCTTGAGAATCCAACGGGTTTCCTCTGTGGGCCAGCGGGGTTCCCTCAAGACCGTGCCGGGCCGCATGATCCGGGATGCCCGAACGAATCAACCGCAGCTCGAAGCGCTGACCTCGCCGACCGCCAGATTTCCCACCAGGTCCGAGAGCCGCCGGTCGTGCCGGCGCAGATATCCGCTGAGCCCCGCGTTGATCTTGCCGCACACCAGCGGATCATAGAAAAGGCCCGTGCCCACACCCACGGCCGTTGCACCGGCGAGCAGGAACTCCACCGCATCGGTCGCGCTGGTGATGCCGCCCTGGCCGATGATGGGGATCCTGTGGCGGCGGGCGATCTCGTGGACCTGGCAGACCTTGAGCAGGGCAATGGGTTTGATCGCCGGGCCGGACAGGCCACCCTGCACGTTGCCGATGACCGGCCGGCGTGTCTGGCTGTCGATGGCCATGCCCATCAGGGTGTTGATCGCCGACAGGGCATCCGTGCCGGCCTCGATGCAACGGCGGGCGTTCTCACGGATGTCGGTCTGATTGGGCGACAGCTTGGTGATCAGTGGTTTGCTGGTAACCTTTCGGCAGGCGGCCACCACCCGGGCGGACATGTCGGGATCGTTGCCGAACTGCACACCGCCTTCCTTGACGTTCGGGCATGAGATGTTGATTTCCATTGCATCGATGGGCGAGTCATCGAAGCGCCGTGCAACTTCCGCGTATTCCTCCACGGTCGAGCCGCACACGTTGGCGAAGAAGCGCGTCTCGCTGAAATCCAGCGCCGGCAGGATGTGGCGCACCACGTGATCCACGCCGGGGTTCTGCAATCCGATGGCATTCAACATGCCCATCGGCGTCTCGTATACGCGATGCGGTGGATTGCCGAGGCGCGGTGCCAGGGTGGTGCCTTTGAGCACGACGGCGCCGACCTCACGGTTGGAAAAGCCCTCCACCCGCGTGTACTCTTCGCCGAAGCCCACGCAGCCCGACAGCAGCACGATGGGCGAGGCGAGTTTCAGTCCGCAGAATTCGACCTCGAGCGGCGCGTCGGGAGCGGGTACGTCGGACATGCCCGAAATTATAGCCGATGTTCCACATCATCCTGGTCGAACCGGAAATTCCGCCCAACACGGGAAACGTGATCCGCCTGTGCGCCAACACCGGCGCGCACCTGCATCTGGTCAGGCCGCTGGGATTCTCCCTGGCTGCGCGCGAGGTCCGGCGTGCGGGTCTTGACTACCACGCACTTGCCAGCGTGCAGGTACACGACGACCTGCCAGAGTGCCTCGCTGCGCTGGGCGGCGCCCGCCGCTTCCTGGTGGAGACGGGCGCTTCGCGCCGCTACTGCGACGTGCCATTCATCCCGGGCGATGCGCTGTTCTTCGGCTCGGAGACCCGCGGAGCAAGCGAGGCAGTGCGCGCTGCGATCGGTGAAGAGCGATGCATCAGCATCCCCATGGCCAACGCCACGCGTTCGATCAACCTGTCGAACTGTGTGGCGCTGGTGTTGTACGAGGCGTGGCGGCAGCTGGATTTCGCGGGTGACTCGTCGGGAGCATGAAGGCCGCGTCTTGAAGGCCAGCGTCATGAGGACCGGGGGCCTCGCCGCTGCCTGTGCGCAGCGGCCGTGACGCCGGCAAATCGGGGGATCGGCAGCAACGGGCAGGCGGATCAGGCCTCGGTCGCAGGCGCTGTTGCCAACCCGGGCAGCCCCTCGGCTATGATTCGCACAGAGGTGGGACATGCCGCCCCGCGGGATCGCCCCTCATCCAGCCGGAGTCCGCTCACGCGCACCGCGGCTGCACGCAAGCATGGCCGTAGCAATTCGAGGTAGTCGGATGAATCATCGATGCGTCACCCGTCCGCCGGCCGGCGGGTCTTCCAGGTCTCACCGTATCGTGTCGCTCTGCGCGGCGATGGCTGCCGGCTGCGCGTTCATGAGTGCCCCGTGCCTCGCCGCCGACGGCGCCGAGGCTCCCGATGAGCGCACGCTCTCCTCAGTCGACCACATTTTCGAAGACTACGCACTCGACTCGCATATCCCCGGCATGGTGTACGGCGTCGTCTCCAACGGAAAGCTCGTCCATGTCCGCGGCATCGGTGTGCAGGACCTGGAATCGAAGCGCCCGGTGACCGCGGACACCCTCTTCCGAATCGCTTCCATGACCAAGGCCTTTACCGCGCTCACCGTGCTGACCTTGCGCGACCAGGGCAAGCTGCGCCTGGATGAACCTGTCGAGGCTTACGTGCCGGAATTGCGCGGCTGGAAATACCCCACCCTGGATTCACCGCGCATCCGCGTGCGCGATCTGCTGAATCACACCGCCGGATTCGTGACCGACGATCCCTGGGGCGACCGGCAGACACCGCTCCCGGAGGCCGACTTTTCGCGCATGCTGCGCGAGGGCATTCCGTTTGCGCGCACCCCGGAAACGGGCATGGAATACTCCAACCTCGGCTTCGCCCTGCTCGGCCGGATCATCAGCAATGTCTCCGGACATCCGTACGCCGAGACCATCGCCGGCACCTTGCTGAAACCCTTGGGGATGCAGTCTTCCGGCTTCTTCGTCGATGCGGCTCCGCGCGAGCGCCGCGCACTGGGATATCGCTGGGAAGATGATGCCTGGCGCCTGGAACCCACCCTGGCGCATGGCGCCTTCGGTGCCATGGGCGGCATTCAGACCAGCGCCAATGACTATGCCAAGTGGGTAGCCTTCCTGTTGTCCGCCTGGCCGCCGCGGGACGACACTGACGGTGGACCTGCGAAGCGCGCGACGGTGCGCGAACTGGCACAGGGCTCGAATTTCCCGCAACGCCTGTCTCGCCCCGGGCATACCGGATCTGAATCCTGCCGGCAGGCCGGCACATACGGCATGGGACTGTGGGTCGCCATCGATTGCGACCTGGGGCTCACGCTGCGACACGGCGGCGGCTATCCCGGCTACGGATCGCATGTGCTGCTGCTTCCCGAGTACGGCGTGGGAATTTTTGCGTTGGCCAATCGGACGTATGCCGGGCCCTCGGGTCCTGTGTGGGATGCGGCGATGACCCTGCAGAAGGCTGGATTTTTCAAGGCGCATGCCTTGCCCGTCAGTCACGACCTCGAGGCCGGATACAGGACCGCAGGCGACATCTACCGACGCGGCGCACTCTTGGGCAGCGAGAACATGCTGGCGATGAACTTCCTGATGGACCGGGACGCCGCAGGCTGGAGCCGCGATCTCGCAGGCCTCAAGCGCGCATTGGGCGACTGCAACACGACCGCGGCGCCCACCGCGAGCAGCGACCTGGCGGGGACCTTCGTCTGGCGGTGCGAGCACGGGCGCCTGGCGGGCAGCCTGACGCTGGCACCGACGAGCCCGCCTCGCATCCAGCAACTGGTGCTCACACGCAAGGATCCCTGACCCGACCCGGACTTGAACCTTCGCAAACGGCCGCATGCTGGCAGTCAGCGACACAGGCTTTCGATCCTGAGCGCGGGCGCCGTCGCCCGCCAAAATTGCTCGCACGATGTGCGTCATACTGACATAGTCACCACCATGGACAGGCGAACGCTGATTCAACGCAGCCTGCAGTTGATGACCGTGGCGGGAACGCCCGCCTTGGCTCGAACCAAGATGGGAGAATCGTCCTTGGCTTCGACTCCGCTCAGCCTCTTCCCCGGCTTCCAGCGATTCGACATCACGACGGATGGCGCCACCATCCACGGCGTGAAAGGCGGGAGCGGTCCGCCGCTGCTGCTGTTGCATGGTTTTCCGCAGACTCATGCGGAATGGCATCGTCTCGCTCCCGAACTCGCCCGGAAATTCACCGTCGTCGCCACCGACCTGCGCGGCTACGGAGACAGCAGCAAGCCGGCGGACGGCAGCAACCACGAAGGGTATTCGAAGCGCAGCATGGCTCGCGACCAGGTGACCGTCATGGAGAAGCTCGGGTTTGCCCGGTTCGCCGTGGTCGGCCACGACCGCGGCGGCCGAGTGGCGCACCGCATGGCGCTGGATCATCCCGGCGCGGTGACACAGCTGGCGGTGATCGACATCGTGCCCACGTTGAAGCTGTACACGACGGTCACGCGCGAATTCGCGACGTACTACTACCACTGGTTCTTCCTGATCCAGCCCTCCCCGCTTCCCGAGACGCTGATCACCCACAGCGCGGACTTTTATCTGCGCTCGTTCTTCCGCGGGATGATTCCCCAGTCCATCAGCGAGCAACTCTACGCCGAGTACTTGCGATGCTTCCGGCAACCGGGTGCGATCCACGCCATGTGCGAGGACTATCGCGCCAGCGCATCCATCGACCTGGAGCACGATGGCGCAGACCTGGACACCAGGATCCGCTGCCCGTTGCTCGTGCTCTGGGGAGCCAAGGGAGCCATGGAACCCTTGTACGACGTCCTGGCCACGTGGCGTGAACGCGCATCGGATGTGCGAGGGAAATCGCTTGCCGGAGGGCACTGGCTGCCCGAGCAACTGCCGGAAGAGGTGAAGGCGGAGTTGCTCGCGTTTTTTGCCTGAAGCGGCCCGGCGGGCACCGAAATTACCGTTTTCTCATCGGCCGACATCGCTACGTTGGAAACATTTTCCACCGACTGGCAGGCGTTCTGGGCGGAGCCCATTTTTCCCTTCAGCCGTCAGTATTGCAGGGCCGCCAGAGCCTGTTGGATAGCCTCCCATCGCCAACCGCGCATCCCTGATATTTGCGCCGCACAGCCAGCTCAGGGCGGCCGTGACGCTGGCGCATCGGGGGGTCGGCAGCAACGTGCAGGCGGATCAGGCCGCCGACCAATCTGCTACCCCGCACCACTTGGCCATGAGCGGGCCGCAGCGCCTGAAGCGCGAGTTCGGCATCGAGATCAACACCTGCGCTCGTCGGCCAGCTCGCAAACCGGGAATCTGGACTGCGCGAGCAGTACCAAAAGAGAGGTGAGGGAGTCGAGGTTCAGGCCAGCATCATGAGGACCGGGGGCCTCGCTGCTGTCCCCGCTCAATCCCCTTCGGCCCGGATCGCACGGCTCATCAGGGACTGAACAGCCTCGGTGATGATCTTGTGCTCGTGGATCACGGCATGGACTTCGCGACAGATGGGCATTTCCACGCTCAGCGACTCGCCAACCCGCATCACCGCCTGTGCGGCCCTGACGCCTTCCACCACCTGGGCGATTTCGCGCTGCGCGTCGCCCACGTTTCCGCCGCGCCCCAGCGCCATGCCGAACCGGCGGTTGCGCGACTGGTCATCGGTGCAGGTGAGAACGAGGTCACCCAGCCCGGCAAGCCCCATGAAGGTCTCGCGCCGGGCGCCGAGTGCCGAACCCAGACGCATCATCTCGGCCAGCCCCCGGGTGATGAGCGCCACGCGGGTATTGGCGCCGTAATGCAGGCCATCGGCGATGCCGGTGGCGATGGCGATGACGTTCTTCACCGCACCGCCCACTTCCACGCCGATGATGTCGGTCTGGGTGTAGGCGCGAAAAGACGGACCGGAAATGTTCCGGGCGAGGTCGGCGGCGAACCGCGCGTCGGGTGAAGCCACGGTCATGGCGGTCGGAAGTCCCGCACCCACCTCACGGGCGAACGTGGGACCCGACAGGACTGCCATGGGCCGATCGCCCAGCACCTCGCGCGCCACCTGGTGAGGCAACCGGCCGCTGTCCAGTTCGAAGCCCTTGGTGGCCCAGGCGATGCGCATGTCCGGAGTCAGGAAGGGCCGGAGCTTTTCCAGCATCGCGCGGAAGGCCTGCGAAGGCACCGCGATCAGCAGGTCATCACAATGCTCGAGCGCTGCGGCAAGATCGGTCTTGACCTCGAGGGCGGGAGGGAAGGGTGCATCCGCCAGATAACGGACATTGCGCCGGTCGCGCGCCATGGCGGCCAGCGCGGCAGCATCCCGGCCCCAGAGCGTCGTGCTGTGGCCGTGGCGTGCAAAATGGATCGCGAGTGCGGTTCCCCAGGAACCCGCGCCGGCCACCGTGATCCGTTGCGAGGGGGCTGGGATATGCCGCCCCTTTTCAGTTCACCGTTGAGGTCTGCGATGCTTCGGCTGCCTGGGCCAGCAGCGCATCGAAATTCACCAGCGGCAGCAGGAAGTTCGGAAAGCCACCCTTGGTCACCAGATCCGACACGGCCTCCCGGGCATAAGGGAACAGCACGCTCGGGCAGAAGCTCCCGATCACTCGCTTGAGGTCTTCGGGCGAGGCGCCATTGATGGTGAACACGCCGGCCTGCTTGACTTCGACCAGATACAGCGTGGCTTCGCCCTGCTTGGCCTCGAGCGTGATGGTCAGCAGCACTTCGCGCACGTCGGGCCCGATCTCCTCGGCGCCGGTGTTCATGTTCAGCTGGAACTTGGGTTCCCAGTTCTGGTTGTTGGGCAGACGGGGTCCGTTCGGGGATTCGTACGAACTGTCCTTCAGATAGACAGTCTGCAGCGTGATCTGTACGCCGCCATCGGCGGACTGGGGTTGCGGCTGGGGAACGGGTTCGTTCATGTGCATTCCTTGAGTAGCGGATCGAGCTTGCCAGCCTGATCCAGTGCATGAATGTCATCGCACCCACCCACGTGGGTGGTACCGATGAAGATCTGCGGTACCGTGTTCCGGCCGCTGCGTGCCTGCATTTCTGCGCGCCTCGCCGGATTGGCCTCGATGTCGATTTCCTCGAATTCGAGCCGGTGACGGGCGAACAGTTCACGCACCCGCTGGCAGTACGGGCACCAGCCGGTGGTATACATGACGATGTGCGGCTGGCTCACTTGACCACCGGCAGGTTGTCCTTGCGCCATGCCTCGATGCCGCCGGCGAGGTTGAACACCTTGGTGAAACCCTCGCGGGACATGGCATTCAACGCGGTGAGGCTCCGGGCACCGCTCTGGCAGTAAAGGATCACGTTCTTTTCACGCCACTTCCTGAGGCCATCGAGCGAGGAGGCGAGCTCGGAGGAGATCACGTTGCGAGCATTCCCGATGTGGCCGGAGTCGAATTCCTCGCGGCTGCGCACATCGAGCACCAGTGCTCCCTGGTTGATCAGGGCCACGGCCTGCGAAGGGCTGATGGAGGCCGCGGCGCGGCCGCGCATCAGCAGCTCGTTGACGAGCAGGGCGATGCCTGCGGCCAGGGCTGCGCCAGACAGCCACGGGTGATGGGCGAAATATTCGAGCAGGCGCTGCATGGGGCCGCGAATTATAGCAGCGCCCGCCGCGGGTTGTATGCTTGCATCACCCATGAGCCGTCCGATGTATCCATTCTGTCAAGCGACCCTGCTGGGCCTCCTGCTGGCCGCGGCGCCGGTGGCCGTGCATTGCGCGAGCGCGCCTTCTACAGTCCCGCCGCGCGAGACGCCAGCGGGGTCGGATGCGCGGGCGGCGGATGCCAGGCTCAAGGCTCTGCGCGAGAGAATCGCGGACCTTGCGCGTCAGTCGGCGGATGAACTGGCGCGGCGCGATGCGGCCAGCGCCAGACTGCGCACGGCGGAACTGGCCATCCCGGCGCAGCGTGAAGCATTGACTGAACTGCGGCATGAGCAGGCGCAACTGGACCAGCGGCGCGCACAACTGGCGCATCAGCGTGACCAGATCCTCGCGCAACTGCAGGCGAGGCGGGCCGGACTGGTCGCGAGCGTCCGGGCCGCCTACCGGCTTTCGCGGGAGCCGCAGCTGAAGCTCCTGCTGGATGCACAGGACCCGGCCACAGCGGGCCGGATGCTGGCCTACCATGCCTGCCTGAGCCAGGCGCAGTTGCAGCAGATCCGGGCAATTCAGCAGGATCAGGCCCGTGTGCAGGCACTGGAGTCGGACATCGCGCAGAAGAGCGCGCAGCTCGCTGCCCTGAAGGAACAGGCCGCGGACAGACTGGCCGCACTTGAGCAGGCGCGCACGCAGCGGGCCGATGCCCTCGCGCAGATCAATCGGCGGGTCGAGGATGCCAGACAGCGCATGGAGCGGCTGAAAGGCGAACAGGCGGCCCTGGAGTCCCTGCTTGCCAGGCTCAACAGCATTTCGCCGGATTACAACCTCGGCTCGCGCCGGCCATTTGGCAACATGCAGGGCAGACTTCCCTGGCCGGTGGCTGGAAAGCTGTCGGCGCGCTTCCATCAATCCCGCGGGAGTGATGCGGGTTCGGCCGTGAAATGGAACGGCATCCTGATCGATGCCGCATCGGGGGCGAAGGTGCGGGCGCCGTACTATGGCCGGGTCGTGTATTCGGACTGGCTGCAGGGCCTGGGTCTGTTGCTGATCATCGAACACGGCGATGGATACATGAGTCTGTACGGACGATCCGCTGCGCTGTACAAGCGGGTGGGCGATGTGGTTGCTCCCGGCGATGTGATCGCCGCACTCGGTGAGAACCCGTCGGAGCTGTACTTCGAAGTCCGTCATGGCCGCACTGCACTGGATCCACAGCGCTGGCTCAAGCCGTTGCGGCGTTGAACCAGCGAGGCGTCTGAGCCAGGTTGCCGATGTGGCCATCCGCAGCCGATGCGGCTGCATGGTCTTGCATGGATCCACAGGCTATGCTTGCGCCCCGTGAAATCCTCGCATGCAGGTTCCTGGACTACGCTGGCCGTTGGTATCCTGATCGGGCTGTCGCTCGGAGTCGGCGCTGCCGTCCGGGCTGGCAGGTTGCCGCCGGGCGCCGATACGCATCTGCTCGTCGAAGTGCTGGATCGCGTCAAGCAGGAATACGTCGATCCGGTGGACGACCACCGGCTGATGACGGCAGCCATTCACGGCATGGTGTCCTCCCTCGATCCCAATTCCCAGGTTCTGGAAGGCGAGGAGTACCAGGACATCCGGATTACCAGTACGGGCGAGTATTCGGGCGTCGGCCTGGAGCTGTCGGTCCAGGATGATGCCATCCAGGTGATCGCACCCATCGACGGTGGCAGTGCCGCTGCAGCCGGCATCCGCGCGGGCGATGTCATCATCAGCATCGATGGCGTGCCGGCGGACAGCACTTCGCTGGATTCGGTGATCCGCCGCATGCGCGGGCCGGACGGGAGCGAAGTACGCCTCGGGATCGAGCGCGAGAATGTCGCCGAACCCATGGAATTCCGCCTGAAGCGTGGCCGTATCGCCCTTCACAGCGTCCGATGGCAGATGGCCGGACCCGACATCGGATATGCACGCATCTCGCAGTTCAGCGACAACACTGCCGCGGACCTGGAGAAGGGGATCGCCGACATGCGGGCGAAGCACGGAGGCGCGCCGCTCAGGGGTCTGGTTCTCGACCTGCGCAACAACCCGGGAGGGGTGCTGGAGGCGGCCGTCGCAGTGGCGGATGAGTTCCTGGACCGCGGCACCATCGTGACGGCCAGTGGCCGCACCGGGGACTCGAGATTCAGGATGGATGCAACTCCGGGCGATGACCTTTCAGGCGCGCCGATCGTGGTGCTGGTGAACGCAGGCACGGCATCCGCTTCGGAGATCGTCGCCGGCGCGCTCAAGGACAATCATCGCGCCATCCTGGTGGGCCGGCGCACCTTCGGCAAGGGTACGGTGCAGACCGTCATTCCGTTGTCAGGGAACCGGGCGCTGAAGTTGACGACCTCCAGGTATTTCACACCCTCCGGCCTGTCCATCGACCACAAGGGGATCGAGCCGGACGTGCCTGTGGAACGTGACCCGAATTCCGCGATAGAGGCAGGCAGTGTCGACTCCCTGCCCATCACGGCCGATGAGGAAATCAAGCGTGCCCTGCGCGTGCTGCACGAGCGCGGATCCGGTCCGGCAGGCACGGGAAGCCAGAGCTGAGGTACGAGCGCCTGTGTTCACCGAAGAGCATTCCGGGCAGGGTTCGCGGCTGAATCTGAGACGCTTCATCCGCAGCACCTCGGCGGTGGAGGCACTGTGCCTGTTGCTGGTGGCGCTTGTGCTGGTCTGGTCAGATGCGCCTTCCGAGCAGACATGGCCGGTGGTGGGGCTGATGGCGGCGTTCACCGCCATCATCATCCTGTTCCGGGCCCGGCGCTTCTTCCCTCATCAGACCCGGATAAAGCTGGTCATCGAGTCATGGACCATGCTGCTGTTCATCACCGGCGTGCTCTGGTTCACCGGCAAGAACAGCAGCCCGCTGATGAACCTTTACCTGCTGCCCATCGTCCTGTCGGCGCTCACTCTGGGGCGGGCGGCGACCATGATCCAGGTCGTTGCGATCTGCCTGTTTCACATGTTCATGGCGCATGTGGCGCCCGACTACGACGTGCTGTCACTG
Organism: Steroidobacteraceae bacterium; assembly: GCA_044226785.1. Taxonomy (GTDB): domain Bacteria; phylum Pseudomonadota; class Gammaproteobacteria; order Steroidobacterales; family Steroidobacteraceae; genus TMP-86. Next base: position 54,007 of record JBGAGK010000026.1, read on the forward strand.
CGTTACGCAGCGCAGGCGGTGGGCGCCCTGGCGCCCTATTTCCTCGTCGCCTATCTCACCACCGTGCTGTCGGAGGATGTCACCGAGGCACGTGAACATCTCGAAAACCTCGCGCAGGCGGATGAGCTCACCGGCTTTCTCAACCTGCGGGCCTTTACCGATGCGCTGCATAAGCAGCATGCCCAGTTCGAACGGCAGAACAATCCCTACACGCTGCTCAGCATCGACATCGACCGGTTGAAGGCCGTGAATGAAGACTACGGGTACGAGGCCGGGAACAGTGCCATCAGGCTGGTGGCGCAATGCATCGACCGTTGCGTGCGTGGCGCGGATGTGAGCGCGCGCCTGTCGGCCGGCGAATTTGCGGTGCTGCTGCCGATGAGTACGGCGGAAGCCGCGGACGTGGTGCAGAAGCGCATCCGGAATACCGTCTACAACACCACGCTCGACGTGCGCAGCCGCATGATCCGCTGCACGGTAAGCATCGGCCTGGCGAGTTTTCCCAAGGATGGACGCGATCCGCGCGAACTCATGAAGCTCGCGGACCGGCGCATGCGCCGCGACAAGGAACTGAGGCGGCCGGTCGGGTCCGGCTCATCCTGATCGGGGCCTGGGTGTTGCTCGCGAGCGCAAGCTGTTCAAAGCTCAGCGCAGCATCTGCCAGATCGCACCGCCCAGTCCGCCCAGCAGCAGGACGACCGATGCCAGCAGGGAGATGATGAAGCCGGCTTCGCGTGATGAGGGATCCTTCACGTAGGTCACGGCGTAGATCTGGCGGCCGATGAGATAGACCACGCCGATGGCAGCGGCCCAGACCGGGCTGATGTGCGAGCCGAACAGGTACAGTCCGGGATAGAACAGCAGCAACAGTTCCAGGCTGTTCTGCTGGACCCGGAAATGACGCTCGAACACCTCGTGCCCTGAGACCGCCGGCGCCTTGATGCCGTACCGGCCGCGCGCCTGGCCCACCTTTGCACCGAAGTACAGGAACTGCAAGGCTGCCAGTCCGATCACGACATCCAGATACAGCATGAGTGTTTCTCCCGGGAACCGAAGGCTGATTGGCAGGATGCTAACATCGTGACGTTCTTCACGCCGAAGGTCGTCCCGTCCGGCAAGATAGCCGCCTTACGGACCCATGAGCACACGCAAGTCAGACAAGTCAGGAACCCGGGGGTATGCACACCTCGTGGAGATAGCCGCTCCGGCAAACCGCGTGTGGCGGGCGCTCACCGAGTCCGCCATGATCCGCATCTGGCAGAACACCGAGGCCGAGGTGGATGCGCGCAAGGGAGGGATGTACCGGACCGGCATTCCCGGGAAGAATCTGCGCGAAGCGCACATCGACGTGTTCGAACCGAACCGCCGCCTGCGCCTGATCTACATGAACGGCCGCGATTTTCCGCCCAGTGACAGCGCCATCGTCGATGATTTCCTGCTCGATGCCCGGGAGGGCAAGACCGCGCTGCGGCTGCTGGGTTCAGGGGTTCCCGAAAGCGCCGCCTGGGATCGACCCTATGTGAAGATCCGCATGAGCTGGGAAAGGCTCCTCGCGCGCATGCGAGTGATGCTGGAGAACCCGCCCAAGCCGAAAAAGCCGCTGATTCCGCAGGATCCGCCGCTCCCGGGACTGGATGACTGACAGGACTTCCGGGGCGCCGGGGTTTGCGCGAGGTGGGTTCGTGCCACAATGCGGGCCGGACATCGCCAACGAGGGACTTCCCATGCTCGGGTTCCTGATACGCGCCGTGATCACGGCATTGGGTCTGTGGGCCGCCACCCGCTGGGTCAGCGGCCTGTCCATCGACACGCCCCAGACCCTGCTGTTCGCCGGTGTGCTGCTCGGCATCGCCAACGCGGTCATCCGGCCCATCGCCATCATCCTGACCCTGCCCATGACCCTGATCACGCTGGGCCTGTTCCTGCTGGTGATCAATGCCGGCATGGTGGCGCTGGTGGCCTGGATGCTGCCGGGCATGCATCTGTCCGGCTTCGGTGCGGCCTTCTGGAGCGCGCTGATCGTCAGCATCGTCAGCATGATCGCCTCCTGGTTCATCGGGCCGAAGGGGCGCTTCGAGATCATCGTCAAACGCCGATGAGCGAGGGGCCGACACGCCCGGGAAGGCGCGAGCGGGCGACACGCGGGGCGCATCGTACCGGTCAGCGATCAACCGGCCCGGAACTGCAGCCACTGCCGCGCCTCGCCAACCCCTGGCCACCCCTGGAGGTGCTGAGCGCGGAACAGGTCGATCGGATCCTCGCGGCTGCCTTCCGTGTACTCGAGGAGTCCGGCCTGGAAGTGCGCAGCAATGCCGCGCGAGAGGCGTTCCGGCGCGGCGGTGCGAGTGTGGACGAAGACACCCAGATGGTGCGTCTGGGGCGGGATCTCGTGCAGGCGCAGCTCGATCATGCGCCGGCAAACTTCGTGCTGCACGCACGCAATCCCGCGCGTGACCTGCATGTCGGCGGCAACGTGGTGAACTTCGGCCCCGTGAATGGCGCGCCGAACATCTCGGACCTGCAGGGCGGCAGGCGGTACGGCGACCTCGAATCCTTCCGCAACATTCTCAAGGTCACGCAGGCGCTGGGCGTGTTGCACTGGCAGGGCGGCATGGTGGTCGAGCCGATGGATGTGCCGGTGCCGGTGCGGCATCTTGCGGCCTACCAGGCGCATATCGAGTGCTCGGACCTGGTCTGGGCCGCGCGCGGGGTGGGCGGCGTGCAGGCGAGCGATGCCATCGAACTGTCTGCGATCGAGCACGGCGTGAGCGTGGAGGAGCTGGGCCGGCGGCCGACGCTGATGACTGTGACCAACGTGAATTCACCGCGGCGGGTGGACGAGGAGATCCTCGACAACATCATGATCATGGCGCGGCACGGCCAGTGCGTGGTGATCACGCCGTTCACGCTCATGGGCGCCATGGCGCCGATCACGCTGGCCGGTGCGCTGGTGCAGCAGACCGCGGAGAGCCTGGCCATCATCACGCTGTGCCAGCTGCTGCGACCCGGGGCGCCCTGCGTCCTCGGCGGATTCACCTCGAACGTGGACATGCGCACCGGCTCGCCGGCTTTCGGCACGCCCGAGTACGTACAGGCGGTGATCGCCAGCGCACAGATCGGCCGGCGGCTCAAGTTGCCGGTGCGTACCAGTGCGGTCAATGCCTCGCCCTGCGTGGATGCGCAGGCCACGTACGAGACCGCATTTTCGCTGCAGGCGGCGGTGCTCAGCCACAGCCACCTGATCAATCATGCCGCGGGTTGGCTGGAGGGCGGCCTTGCTGCCTCGATGGAGAAGATCATCGTCGATGCGGAGCTGCTGCGTAACTGGGCGCACATGCTCAAGCCCGTGGAGTTCGACGATGACGATCTGGCCGTGGATGCCATCGCGGGCGTCCAGGCCGGCGGGCATTTCTTCGGCACGCCGCATACGCTGGCGCGCTATGAGAGCGCCTTCTATCGGCCATTGCTGTCGGACTGGTCGAACTTCGAGGCCTGGACGCAGGCCGGTGCGCGCGATGCGACGCGGCGCGCAGCGGATCTGTGGAGGAAGCTCCTGGACGAATATCAGCCGCCGCCGCTCGATCCGGGCGTGAAGGAGGCGGTGGCCGCGTACATATCACGGCGCCGGCAGGAACTGGGCTGCGCGTGAGTACATGGATCGCCAATGCCCGCATGTACTCGGTGACCCCGGAGGTGGAGGCATCGTGGCGCGGGCTGCTCGAGCGCATCGCCACCGAGGCGGGTGTGGCGCTGGCGTATCTTTCCTATCCGGCGCCGCAGCCGCTGGAGAAACTGTGGTCGCGGAATGACCTGGGTGCCGTGTTCATGTGCGGCTTTCCGATCGCGCTGCAGCTTGCACCGGTGCGGCCGATCGCTGCACCGATACCCGATCTGCCGTGGACTCGAGGGCGGCCCGTGTACCGGACCGACCTGATCGTGCGGCGCGACGCGCCCTGGCAGAGCATCGAGGAAACCTTCGGTGGCCGGTCGGCGTGGACCGTGGCGCACTCGCACTCGGGGTTCAACGCCTGGCGCCATCATCTGCTGGGGTTCCGTACGTCACAGCGGCCGGCACTGTATGCGCAGATGCAAGGCGATCTGGTCACTGCGCGGCGCGTGCTGGATGCCGTCCGGTCGGGACAGATCGACATCGGGCCGCTGGATGCCTGGTGGCATGCGCTGATCGTCCGGCATGCTCCCGATCTCGTGGCCGATATCCGGGTGCTGGCGTCCACGGAACTGGCGCCGGCGCCAGCGTTCGTGGCCTCGGCCGGTGCACCCGCGGAGCAGACCGCCCGGCTTCGGAGCGCGTTCCTCGCAGCTGCATCACGTCCCTGGTTCGCGCCCTTCGCGAAGGGGCTCCAGCTGCAGGGCTTTGCCGCAGTCGAACCGGGGGATTACCAGGTGTTGCTGGACCAGGACCGGGCGGCCCGGGACGCGGGTTATCCGCTGCCTGCCTGAGCGGCCGGGGGGATCGGCGCGCGGCCCTTGGGATGGATCAGCACATCGTGTGACCGCCACAGGAACCGTCGTGCCACGTCGAAGTAGGTGTTGTACAGGAGCCCGCCGTTTTCATGGATCAGCCGCTGCCGGTGCTGGCGGTAAAGGGCCGGCAGCTGATACCAGGAAATGCCCGGTGCCTCGTGGTGCAGGGCATGCAGATTGTTGAACAGGAACAGCGGCCCGAAAATCCAGGAATTCTCCACCACCGCGACGCGCTCGCGCACATTGTCGACGGCACGGTGCTCGGCGAACGAACGGATCAGCAGCAGGCCATTGGCGGGAATCGCCATGCCCACGATGTAAACCCACAGCGGGATATGGCACACGAGGCTGACCCATAGCACCACAGGGATGCACAACAGCAGATGTTCCAGCCAGATGGCCCTCAGCCCGGGTTCATCACGCCGGATGCGCTGCCACTCCGATGCGATGTACATGCCGGGGATCCAGAACGAACCGATCACGATGCGCCCGGCAAGTGTTTGCTGGGCGCGAAGCATCAGCCGGGACACGCGGCTCTTGCCTGCCAGCGCCTGCGCCGTCCAGTAATACGACTCGGGATCATCCACCGGATCGGTGAGCCGCTCATCGCGATGATGGGTCAGGTGGGAGATGCGATAGCGCCGGTAGGGGAGCCAGAGCGACAGCGGTACGTTGCCGATCAGGTCATTGATGATACGGCTGCGTGTCGGATGACCGTGCAACACCTCGTGCTGCATCGAGCTGTGCAGGATCAGCACCACCACCACGGCCGGTGCCACGATCCACAGTGGCCAGAACCGGGCGGCGAAGGTGAGTGCTAGCCAGCCACCATAGACGAACACGGCCAGCAGCAGCGTAGGCAGGTCCACCCGGCCCGGTGCGGAACCGGACCCGGCCGGCAGGCGGCGTGCGGAATCGGCGACCATCTGCCTACGATATGCGCAGCACGGCCGGCCGGCAAATCCGGCGCTCCAGCATGCGCAGCGCGTCGTACAGCAGGATGGCCATCAGCCCCGTCAGCAGTCCGCCCTGGAGGATGAAGGCGTCGTTGTCCGACAGGAGCCCGGCGATGATGACCTCTCCCAGACCCTTTGCGGCCACGGTCGAACCAAGGGTGGCCGTGCCGATGTTGATGACCAGCGACAGGCGCACGCCCTCCAGGATCAGCGGCAGGGCCAGCGGCAGTTCCACGGCCATGAACCGCTGCCGCGGGCTCATGCCCATGCCACTGGCCGCCTCGAGCACCGTGGCCGGACAGGTCCTGAAGGCCACCAGCGTGTTCTCGAAGACGGGCAGCAGCCCATAGGCGAACAGGGCGATCAGCGTGGGCGCAAGACCAAATCCCACCATCGGTACGGCAACGGCGAGCACGGCCACGGGAGGAAAGGTCTGCCCGACATTGACCAGAGTCCGTGACAGCGGCAGGAACTGCGCACCGCCGGGCCGCGACACCAGCACGGCCAGTCCCACCGCCACCAGAGTACTGGCCAGCGCGGCGATGCATACCGTGCCCAGATGCGCCAGTGTGAGCTCGAGGAGGCTTCCCTGATCGTAGATCGCGGGCGCGCCGTCATGGGTGAATGGCGCGAGGAGCGGCGCGAAGGTCTGTGGATGCAGCAGGAAGGC
>JBGAGK010000027.1:0-56794 GCA_044226785.1 Steroidobacteraceae bacterium
GCACCCTGTATCGAGGTCTGTCCGACCGGGGCCTCGTTCAAACGGGCCGACGGCATCGTGCTCGTGGACAAGCACATCTGCATCGGCTGCCGCATGTGCATCATCGCCTGTCCCTTCGAGGCGCGCTTCCTGGTGAGCCGGAACCTGAGTGGCCAGAAGGCGAACGTGCCACGCGGCAAGGGCACGGCCGAAGGCTGCACCCTGTGTGTCGATCGCGTCGATCAGGGCAAAGTACCGGCCTGCGTCGAGGCCTGCGCGCGCGAAGGCTCCGGTGCCATGATCTTCGGCGATCTGATGGACCCTGCGAGTGAGATCAGCCGTGCGCTCAGCGCCTGGCCAGCCGCTCAGCTGCGGGCCGATCTGATGCTCGATGCGGGCGTCTCCTACCAGGGCCTGTGACATGCGTGCGAGCGAATACAGCGAAATTGAGGGAATGAGTGCCGGCTTCTGGACGCTGGCTGCGCTCCTGCTACTGGTCCTGGGGGCAGGCCTCTGGGCCGCCCATGTCATGGACAGCATTGGCCACGCCATCACCGGCATGAGCAACCGGGTGGCATGGGGCATGCCCCACGTATTCGCGGTGTTCCTGATCGTGGCGGCTTCGGGTGCGCTCAACGCCGCCTCCATCGCGTCGGTTTTCGGGAAGGACGCCTACAAGCCGCTGGCGCGCCTGTCAGGGTTGCTGGCCATTGCCCTGCTCCTCGGCGGACTCGCCATCCTGGTGCTCGATCTCGGAAGACCGGATCGACTCGGCATCGCCATGACCCATTACAATTTCCGGTCGATCTTCGCGTGGAACATCTTCCTCTACACCGGGTTCATTGCAGTCACCGGGCTGTATCTGTGGACGATGATGGAGCGGCGGCTGAACGGCCACACCCGCGCGGTCGGCACGGTGGCATTCCTGTGGCGATTGATCCTGACCACCGGCACGGGATCCATCTTCGGCTTTCTCGTGGCGCGCCAGCCCTACGACGAGGCCATCATGGCACCGATGTTCGTCCTGATGTCCTTCTCCTTCGGACTGTCGATCTTCATCCTGGTCCTGATGGCGGCGTACAAGGGCACGGATCGGGTTCTCGGCGATGCCATTCTCCGGCGGCTCGGGAACCTGCTGGGAGTGTTCACGGCCGGCGTACTCTACTTCCTCCTGGTCTTCCACCTCACCAAGCTGTATGAACCCCGGTTCCGCGAGACCGAGGCATTCATCCTGTGGAATGGCGGCATCTACACCTTCCTGTTCTGGTCCGGAGCGGTGTTCCTGGGCGGCGTGTTGCCGATGCTCCTGGTATGGCTGCCGCAGACGCGCCAATCGCGCGTCGCACTCGGCTGGGGATCCGCCTCGGTCGTCCTGGGTGGCCTCGCTCTCGTATACATCATCATCATCGGCGGCCAGGCATGGCCCTTGCAGATCTTTCCGGGACGGACGGTCTCCAGTTCCCTTCAGGATGGGTCCGTGGTCGATTACGTTCCAACCCTGATCGAATGCACCCTGGGTCTGGGCGGTGTGGCGTTCGCACTCCTCATCACGCTATTCGCCCTGAAGCTGCGGCCGTTCCTGCCCGATACGCTCGCGGACGAGCCGGGGTGAGGCCAGTGGATACGCCGCGAAAACTGACCTATTTCGACCACGCCTCGACCTCCTGGCCGAAGCCCGAGGGCGTTTACCGCTTCATGACCGATTTCTACCGCTCAACGGGCGTCAGCCCGGGGCGCAGCAGCCATGAGCTTGGCATCGAGGCAGCCACACTGCTCGACAATCTGCGTCTGCGTCTGACCCGGTTTTTCGGCGGGGACGAGGAGGCACCCGAGCGCCTGTGCTTCGGCTACAACGCCACCGATGCACTGAATCTCATCATTCCAGGACTCTTATCAGCCCGCGATCATGTGGTGAGCACCGAGCTCGAGCACAATTCGGTGATCCGCCCGATCAACCATCTGGTGCGCGATGCCGGCGTTGAGGCAACCTTCGTGCCCTTCGATGGCGCGGGCTTCATCGATCCGGACGACATCGCGGGAGCCATCCAGCCGAACACCCGCCTCGTCATCGTCAATCACGGTTCCAATGTGATCGGTACCGTTCAACCGGTGGCGCAGATCGGAAGAGTCTGCCGGGAGCGCGGCGTCCCCTTGGCGATCGATGTTTCGCAGACCGCAGGCGTCATACCGATCGACATGAAAGCCATGAACGTGGACATCCTGGCCTTCACCGGGCACAAGTCGCTGATGGGCGCCACCGGGATCGGCGGGCTGTGCGTGCGCAAGCATCTGAACGTGCGACAGGTGCGCGCAGGCGGCACCGGCGTGAACTCGGAGAACCCCCATCATCTCACCGGGTATCCCTGGCGGCTCGAATACGGCACCGTCAACATGCTGGGTGTGGCCTCCCTCTGGGCCGGGCAGGATTGGCTCGATGCCGAGGGAGTCGGCAAGATTCACGCCCGCGAGATGCGCCTGGCGCAACGCTTCGTCGACGGGGTCCGCGACATTCCCGGCGTGCGGCTGTACTGCTGCGACGACCTGGACAATCACACCGCCACGGTCTCGTTCAACGTCGGCGAGCTGGATGCGGCTGACGCCGGTCTCAGGCTCGACGTCAAGCACGAGATCGCCACTCGAACCGGCCTGCAATGCGCGCCTCTGGTACACAAGCGCCTGGGAACCGCGGAACGGCGGGGCACGGTGCGCCTGTCCATCGGCGCGTTCAACACCGGGGAGGAAATCGAGACCGCCATTGGTGCGGTGGCGGAAGTTGCGATGTGGGCTGCATCGCGCGGTCAGGTTGGCTGCAAGTCGCGTCATGCCGGATGATGGCCCCCGTATGGAAATCACCTCGCAATCGACACTTCCGGGAGCACCATGAACATCCAATCGGTACAGCGGGCCACCGACATCATTTCGCTGTTCTGCACATCGGCCCAGCGGCTGGGGGTGACGGAAATCGCCGCCGCCCTGGGCCTCAACAAGGGTACGGCCTGGGGGCTGCTGACGACCCTCGAGCGGCAAGGCTTCCTGCAGCAGGATCCGGACACCCGCAAGTACGGCGTGGGCCCGCGGCTGTTCGAGCTGGGGATGGTCTATGTCAGCAATCTGGAAATCAACGTCAAGGGCGCGCGCCCCACGCAGAACCTGGCGGCGCGCACGGGCCTGACAGCCCGCATCGGCATTTTCGACAATGGCTCGGTGCTGCTGACCCATCTCGCCGTGCCGCGCTCCGAGGACTACCTCTCGCACCAGATCGGTCCGCGCAGCCCCGCCTACTGCTCGGCCATCGGCAAGGCCATGCTGGCGCACATGGCTCCGGAGGAACTGGAGAATTACCTTTCCACCGTCGAGCTCGTGGCACACACCAGGAACACCATCATGGACCCCGCGCAGCTTCGCAGGGACATAGAGTCCGTGCGCCAGCGCGGGTACTCCATCACGCGCGAGGAGATGATCCCCGGTCTTGCAGCGCTCGGCGCGCCCGTGTTTGGCCGCGACGGCCGGCTCGTGGGCGCGATCAGCATTTCCGAGACGCCGGAGATCGTTCTGGGCAAACGCATGGAGAAGCTGGGCTACGACCTGACGCGTGCGGCGGCCGATATTTCCCGGGAGATGGGCTACATACCGGGCTCGAACCCATCGCTGAACGCTTCAGCCGGTGGAACAGGCATTGTGGGTAAAGCAGACATGACGGAGATGAATCATGGGTGAAACCAGGGGTGACAAGACAGTCTACCGCTCGCTTGGATTGGGCGGATTCTATGGCGGAGGCGCCGAAGGCATGATCGACGTCAAGAACGGCAAGGTGCTGCGCGTACGGCCCTTCCGCTTCGACGACAAGTATGACCGCAACAAGATCCGCACCTGGAAGATCGAGCGGGACGGCAAAGTGCTCGAGCCCAAATGGAAATCCATGCCCAGTCCCTTCTCGCTCGCCTACAAGAAGCGCGTCTACTCCCCCAATCGGATCAAGTATCCGCTGATCCGCGTGGACTGGGACCCCCATGGAGAACGCAATCCGCAGAATCGCGGCAAGAGCAAGTTCCGCCGCGCCTCGTGGGACGAGGTCACCACCATCATCGCGGATGAGATCAGGCGCATTCATGCCAAATACGGCGTCAACGCCATCCTGATGCAGGGCGATGGCCACGGGGAATGCAAGACCATCAACACCCCGCATGGCCAGCCGGGTCTTCTGCTCGATCACATGGGCGGATTCACTATCCAGGTGCGCAATCCCGACAGCTGGGAGGGCTGGTATTGGGGCGCCAAGCATGTCTGGGGTCAGGGTGTGCAGGGCAACTACTGGCCGGCTGCCAACATCGTGAAGGACTCTACCGAGCATACCCAGATGTGCCTGTTCTGGGGCTGCGATCCCGAAACGACACCCTGGGGTTTCACCGGCCAGTTCGCCAGCCGGCTGATGTATTTCTGGCGCGATATCGGCATCAAACAGGTCTATGTCTGTCCGGACCTGAACTACGGCGCCGCCATCCATGCCAACAAATGGATTCCGGTGCTTCCCAACACCGACGTGGCGCTGCAGCTGGCCATCGCATACACGTGGATCAAGGAGGACACCTACGACAAGGAATATGTCGACACCCACGTCGTCGGGTTCGACAAGTTCTCCGCCTATGTCATGGGCGAGACAGACGGCGTGCCGAAGACACCGGAGTGGGCCTCGCAGAAATGCGGCGTGACGGAATGGACCATCAAGGCGCTGGCGCGCGAGTGGGCCCGCAAGCGCACTTCCATTGCGCACTACTTCGGCGGTGGCTATATCCGGGGACCGTATTCGCATGAACCCGCGCGCATGGAAGTGTGCCTGCTCGGCATGCAGGGCCTGGGCAAGCCGGGGGTGCACCAGCATCAGCTCACCTACTGGGGCATGCCTCGCATGGAAGGGCTGGCCGGCACCTCCTTCTGGAACCCGGAAATCAGCGAACGTCTCGCAATCCCGCCGCTCTCCTCCATCGCCAACTGGCAGGAATCAGCATTGCCCAAGACGCTGGTGCACACACACCTGAAGACCGAGGAGCCCTTGAAGTTCATGGGGACCGGGGCCATCGAGGGTGCGGTCGCATCCCAGTTCAAGGAGTTCCAGTTTCCCATCGCCACCGAGGAGGGAGCGCGCATCCGCATGATGTGGACCGACTGCCCCTGCCGGGTCACCTGCTGGAATGGCGGCAATGACACCGAAGAGGCATTGCAGAGCGCACAGGTGGAATGCATCGTTGCCCAGCATCCCTGGCTGGAGAACGACTGCCTGTTCTCGGACATCATCCTGCCCGCCAACACCTACATGGAGGTGGACGACATCGTCACCAATGTCCGCCAGGGCGGGCAGTTCGCCGATGTGATGCTGTGCGACAAGGCGATCGAACCCATCGGTGAATCGAAGAGCGACTACGAGATCGTCTACGAGATCGCCAAGAAGCTCGGCTACGACAAGCAGATCTCCGAAGGTCTGACCACCGAGGACCTGCAGAAGAAAGTCTTCGGCTACATGGGCCTCGAGCGGATGATCTCCTGGGAGGAGTTCCGCGAGAAAGGCTATTACCTCTACCAGGTGGCCGAAGACTGGGAGCAGGACTCGCCCGGCTGGCGCAAATTCGCCGAGGATCCGGAAAAGCATCCGCTCGGCACGCCCTCCAAGAAGATGGAGTTCTATTCCGAACGCCTGGCCAAGCATTTCCCGGACGACAAGGAACGCCCGCCCAACCCGCAGTGGGTGGAGAAGAGCGAGATGCACGACGAGCGCCTGTCCAGTCCGCGTGCCAAGGCCTATCCGCTGCTGCTGATGTCGAATCACGGACACTGGCGCGTCCATGCACAATGCGATGACATCACCTGGACCCGCGAGGCGCCGACCTGCAAGATCACGGGAGCCGACGGCTACAAGTACGAACCGATCTGGCTCCACACTTCCGAAGCCGCAAAGCGTGGCATCCAGCACGGCGACATCATCAAGATTTTCAACGAGCGCGGCATCGTGCTGGGCGGCGCCTACGTCACCGAGCGGCTCCGTCCGGGGGTCGCCTATATCGATCACGGCGCGCGCATCGACCCCATCATCCTGGGCAAGGTGGATCGGGGGGGCGCCATCAACACCATCGCTCCCACCGGAACCACCTCGAAGAACGCGGTCGGACAGGCGACCAGCGGCTATCTCGTCGAAGTCGCCAAGGTCACCGGCGCGGAATGGGACGAATGGCGGGCGGCCAATCCCGAGGCATTCACAAGACCCTACGACCCGGCCGCCGGCCTGCGGTTCGACACATGGGTCGTTCAACAGGACAGCAACAAATGAAAACCTTCGTTCTCGACCTGGACATCTGCAACGGCTGCTACTGCTGCCAGATCGCCTGCAAGGATGAGCATGTGGGCAACGACTGGATGCCCTACGCCCGCCCGCAGCCCGACACCGGGCAGTTCTGGATCCGGCTCAAGGAGTCCACGCGCGGCACGGTACCGAAGGTGCGGGTGTCGTATTTCCCGCAGATGTGCATGCATTGCGAAGATGCGGCGTGCATCAAGGTGTGCGAACCGGGAGCAATCTACCGGCGTCCGGACGGGCTGGTCATCGTCGATCCGGAAAAGTGCACGGGGTGCAAGCTGTGCACGGATGCCTGCCCGCACGATGCGCTGTTCTTCAATGAGGACCTGAACATCGCGCAGAAATGCACCGGCTGTGCACACCTGCTCGATGACGGCTGGGACGTTCCCCGATGTGTGGATGCCTGCGCCAGTGGAGCGTTGCACTTCGGCGAGGAGGAGGATCTGAAGGAGCTGGTTGCGAAGGCTGGCGAGCAGCCCAAGGGCTGCACGGGTGGCCGCGTGTTCTACATCAACATGCCCAAGACCTTCGTCGCGGGAACACTCTACGAACCGACCCAGAAGGAGGTCATCATCGGTGCCACCTGCATCCTGACCGACAAGGAGAATCAGGAGACCCACCGGGTCGAGACCGACGGCTTCGGAGACTTCTGGTTCGAAGGGCTGCCATCGGGCCGCGTGTTCTCGCTGCAATTCGAGAAGGATGGCCGGCGCAAGACCATCGACAGCATCGATGCCAGCAAGGACGTGAACCTGGGCGACATCGCCATGGGTCTGTCCTGAACAGGCGCCGGGCAGGACTCGAGCTGTAGAGGCACCCGATGATCGCGCTGGATTCCCCGGTACATCACCCCACATCCGCCTTCCAGGCGGAGATGCCGGAGCTCATCGCGGCGCTCGGCCGGCCGGACTTTCCGCGCCGGCTGCTGCACGCGGCACGCAGGTTCACCGACTGCCACAGCGTGACTTCCTTTGCCTTCAGCGCGGACCGCTCGCCCCGGCTGCTGTTTGCCGAGAATGTGGGCGATGTGCCCGTCTCGCGTCATATCGCGGACATGTACATCGCCGACTACTGGCATCTCGACCCCGCCAATCGGGTCGCCATGGACGGCATCAACGGAGCCGCCTGCCACACGATGATGATCCAGGCCGCCGAGATCGCAAACTCCTCCTATCGCGAGCATTGCTACTCGGCGGTCCGGCTGGTCAACCGGATGACCATCCTGCGACGGTCGGGCGACAGCATCATCCGCGTGAACTTCTACCGGAGGCGCGGCAACCGCACCTTCGACCACGGCATCGACGCGGTCGCGGCGGCCGGCGACATGGTGATCGCCCTGATCGCGCGTCACGATGCCTGGGCGGCGGTCGCCAATGACGGCGATGACTTCGAATATCTGGACCGCCTGCGTTACCTCTGCCCCAGCATGCCCAGGCGCCAACTCGAGGTCTGCGCGCTGATCGTGCGCGGATATTTTTCGCAGGCCATCGCACTGAAGCTCGGCATCTCGCTCAATACCGTACTGACATTCCGTCGCCGCGCATACGCGCGCCTGCGCATCTCCAGCCAGAACGAGCTGACGCGGCTGGTGCTCTCGTGAGCCGGCTTTCCATAGCCCGCAGTCATACCGCAACCCGTGGAAGTCATTGGACGGTGCCGGGAGGCGCGCCTACGATCACAATGAACGGAGTGCCAATACATGACGACATGCACTGAACCCGGAACAGGGTTGAGGCTCATCGAGCTGAGCCACAGATGGGGTCACAACGTTCCGGTGTGGCCCGGAGATGCGGAAGTCCAGATCGTGCGGGGCGTCAATCATGCCCATGACGGGGTGATGAGCCAGCGGATCATCACCAACATGCACGTGGCAACGCACGTCAATGCACCCGTCCATCTTCTCCAGGGAGGGACATTTGTCGGCGGATTGCCGATAGACCGGTTCTTCGGCACCGGTGTGATCCTTTCGGTCCGCAAGCATCGCTGGGAACTGGTGACGGCAGCCGACCTCGACAAGGCAGGCTCATCGGTGCGCAAGGGTGACATCGTGCTCATCGTCACGGGCTGGCACCGCAAGTTCTCCGACAGCCAGGAATATTTCGGTGAGGCGCCTGGCCTGGCCCCGGAGGCGGCTCAGTGGCTGATCGACAAGGGCGCGATCCTCGTCGGCATGGACACGCCCGCCATCGATCATCCGCTCGCCACCTCGCTCGGCCTGCATCGCGGCGGTCCCCTGATGAAGCGGTTGCCGAAGAAATATCAGGATGAGACGGGGCGGGATCCCCGGAAGGATTTCCCCGAATGGAATCCGGCGCACCGGGCCCTGCTGGCTGCGGGGATTCCCACCATCGAAAACGTCGGCGGCGATGTGGATGAGTTGCTGGACAGGCGATGCACGCTGCATGCGGCACCCTGGCGCTGGACGGACGGCGATGCGTGCACCGTGCGGCTGATGGCGCTGACTGACCCGTCCGGCCAGTATCGAATAGAGCCCGGCAACCGGGGTTGAGGGGGAAACATGCCCATCCGCAGCGACAACGGCCTCATTTATCACGATCTCAGTCACCCGATCTGTCACGGCGCGCCGCAGTGGCCATCGAGCCCCAATCTCAACATCCGCACGCTGAAATTCCACGCCAAGGACGGCGTCCTGGTGCAGCAGTACGAAGGCATCATGCACCGCTCGACCCACATGGACGCGCAGATCCATGTGACGGAGAACGGCAGGACACTGACCGACTACGAGCCCTGGCGCTTCTTCGGCACGGGCGTTGCGGTGTCGATTCCGAAGGGCAAGTGGGGAGTGATCACACCGGATGATCTGGAGAAGGCGACCCCGAAGATCCAGCGCGGCGACATCCTGATGATCAACACCGGCACCCACCACAAGCTGGGGGACAATGACGACTACTACGCCTATTCGCCCGGCCTCTACAAGGAAGCTGCCGAATGGATCGTGGAGCGCGGCGTCAAGATGGTCGGTGTGGATGTGCAGGCACTGGACCATCCGCTCGGCACGAAAATAGCCGACCACGGTCCCGGTCCCTCCCATCAGTATCTGAACGCGGAATACCGCGCGCTCACGGGCCACGACATCCTCCAGGATTTTCCCTGGTGGGAGCCGGCACACAAGATCATGCTCGGCGCCGGCATTCCGGGCATCGAGAACGTCGGCGGCGAACTCGACGCGGTCACCGGCAAGCGATGCACCTTCATGGCCTTTCCCTGGCGCTGGCCTCAAGGCGAGGGTTGCGTGGTTCGCGTCATTGCAATCGTCGACCCCGAACAGAAATACCGCATCGGCGGGGGAAACTGACCATGCAGGTCACGCGCTTCGTCGATGCCGGAAGATACGACACGAAGGGGCATTTCGAGATGGCCGGCCTGATGTTGCAGGGCGGGCAGGCTTCCAGGACGAGTGGCGTGCTCGTATCACTGTCCTATTTCCTGCCCGGCGGCGGCGCTCACCGTTCGGCCTCGGCGACCGAGAAAATATACGTGGTGCTCGAAGGCACCGTCACGCTCATCACCGACGAGGGAGAAGTCGCGCTCGGTGCCATGGACTCGTGTCATCTCGCGCCGGGTGAGGCGCGCGCCATCGAAAACCGCGGGAACACCGTCGCACGGATGCTGGTGGTGGTACTGCCCGCCCGGGAGGCCTCATGAACGAGCAGGCAAATGTCATCAGCGAGCCCCTGCGCAATCCCCTGTCCCTGTTCCAGGTCAGCGGCAAGTCGGCGCTGATCACCGGTGGCTCGGGCACTTTCGGCCGCGCCATGGCCCTGGCGCTTGCGGCGCTCGGCGTCAATGTCACCATCGCCGGCTCTTCGCAGGCCGAGCTGGATCAGGTGGCCGACGAGGTCCGTTCGCTCGGCAAGGGCGCCGTCAATGTCGTCCGGGCCCGGCCAGACAGCCTTGCGGATGCGGACCGCATGCGCGATTCGGCGCTGAGTGCCTTCGGCCGGATCGACCAGCTCGTCATCGCGTCCGGCTACAACAAGGCCGGCTTCATCCACGAGATGAAATACGAGGACTGGCAGGCGGTCATGGACGCGAATGTCCGCGGCGCCTGGTTCATGGCCAAATCGGTGGGAGCGTACTTCATCGACAAGTCGGTGAAAGGCAAGGTCCTGCTGATGTCCTCGGTTCGCGGGCGTCACGGCAACTACTCGGGATACACGGCCTATTGCACCTCCAAGGGCGCCACGGATGCCTTGACTCGCGTGCTGGCCACCGAGTGGGCCAGGTACGGCATTACCGTGAACGCCATCGCGCCCACGGTATTCCGCTCCAAACTCACGGCGTGGATGTTCGGCGACGACGAGCTGGGCCAGGCCACGAAGAAGCGCTCGCTGTCGCGCATTCCGCTCGGACGTCTCGGCGAGGTGGAAGACCTGGTCGGCATGGCGCTCTACCTTCTCTCGCCGGCGTCGGACTTCTGTACGGGACAGGTGATGTACGT
Source organism: Steroidobacteraceae bacterium (assembly GCA_044226785.1). Taxonomy (GTDB): domain Bacteria; phylum Pseudomonadota; class Gammaproteobacteria; order Steroidobacterales; family Steroidobacteraceae; genus TMP-86. The sequence continues at coordinate 10,788 of JBGAGK010000027.1, forward strand.
CGATGGCGGCTACACGGCCGGTTGAACTCCTGTCCGGCCGGCCGGCGCTGGTGGTCGGCGGCGGGCGCATGGGCCTGGCGATTGCGCAGGTCCTCGCCTCTTCGGGCATCGCACTGACGGTGGTCGAACCGCAGAAAAGCACTCGAGATGCCACCCACGAGCGGCTCAGGCAGATCTTCCGCCTGCGGGGACAGCCGCAGGAGCAGGCCGATCTGGTCAGATTGGCCGCGGATATCGGCGAAGCGCCGGCCGATGTGGCGATCGCCATCGAGGCGGCGCCGGAAAATCTGGAACTCAAGCGGAACATCTTTCGCCGTCTCGATGAGATCTGTCCCCCCGACGCAATCCTCGCCACCAACACCTCAGTCATTCCGGTCCACCGCATCGCCGCCGAGGTGCGCGACCGGTCGCGCGTGGTCGGCACCCATTTCTGGAATCCCCCCTACGCCGTGCGGCTGGTGGAAGTGATCAGGAGCGAGGACACCTCGGAGGAAACCATGGAACGCACCCTGGCGATCATGGCAGCTGTGGGACAGCAGCCGGTGCGGGTGAACAAGGACATTCCCGGCTTCATCGGCAACCGCCTGCAGCACGCGCTGAAGCGCGAGGCCATCGCACTGGTGCAGGCGGGAGTTTGCGATGCCGAAACCGTCGATACGGTGGTCAAGGCCAGCTTCGGCGCGCGACTCGGTATCATGGGCCCTCTGGAGCAATCCGATCTCGTCGGCCTCAACCTGACGCTGGCGATACATGAGATCGTGCTTCCCGACCTCGACACCAGCAGGGCACCGCAGAAGCTGCTGGTCGATCTGGTGGCCGCAGGCCGCACCGGCATCGCCGCCGGACAGGGCTTCAGGAGCTGGACGCCTGAGGCCAGCGCCGAATTGCAGAGCCGCCTTGACCGGGCACTGGGCGGCAGGAAGCATCCGGAACCATGATCCTCGAGCCACTCTCCCCCGCTGCCACGTGCAGCGATTGCTCCGGGCAAGCGCCGGTCGACTCCCTGACCCTCGGCGTAGTGGTTTACGACAACAGCCTGGAAGGCGACGGACTGATGGCGCAGGTCGCCGACTCGCTGAGCGCGAGAGGGTATCATCTCGGTGGCGTGGTGCAGGCCAACGTCCACCGCCCCGGCCGGCGCAAGTGCGACATGTACCTGCAGAACCTGCTGAACGGCGAGCAGGTCCTGATCTCACTCGATCGCGGCAATGAGGCGCGCGGCTGCCGCCTGGATGCCGATGCCTTCAGCCGCATCAACGCCTGGGGAGAGCAGGCGCTGGCCACCGGGGTGGATCTGGTCCTGATCAACAAGTTCGGCAAGGAGGAGGCACAGGGCCGTGGCCTGCGCTCGCTGATCGCCGAGGCGCTGGGCGGCGGCACTCCCGTGGTCCTGGGTGTGTCCGCGCTCAACCTGCCGGATCTCGAGACTTTCGCCGGCGGGCCGGTACACCGGCTGCCTGCGCAGCACGACGAGATCCTCGCCTGGTGCCGGGCGGCCATCGCCTCCGCCCGCGAGTAGAGGCAACGGAACCGCTCACCCGCCGATGTAGTACATCTCGATCTTTCGATGCTCCGATTCGGCTCGCCGCAATTCCTCGCGCAACTCGCTGTAGCGGTCGGAGCGGCCGGTCCAGGCCTTGCGGATCATGTGCAGCAACTCGGCATCGTCCGCTCCTCCACGGAGCGCTGCACGAAGATCGAGTCCCTCGGTTGCGAACAGACAGGTGTACAGCCGTCCATCCGAGGACAGCCGCGCACGGTTGCAGTCCCCGCAGAACGGTTGTGACACCGACGAGATGAAGCCGATTTCGCCGGCCCCATCCTCGAACGCCCAGCGCTTTGCTACCTCGCCGCGATAGTTCTCCGACAGCGGGCGGATCGGCCAGCGGGCATTGACCCGGGCGACAAGTTCACGGGATGGCACGACCCGCTCGGGCTGCCAGGTGTTGCGATTGCCGACATCCATGAACTCGACGAATCGCAGGATCACCGGGCGTCCCCGGAACTGCTCGACCAGGTCGAGCACCGTGGCATCGTTCATGCCCCGGATGACGACCGAGTTGACTTTCACCGGCGCCAGCCCGGCGGCGATCGCCGCCTCGATGCCCGCAATGACCTCATCGAGTGCCGCGAACCCGCCACTCATGCTGGCGAATGTCGCCGGATCGATCGAGTCAAGGCTGACTGTCACACGCCTCAGGCCGTTCGCATACAGGTCGGCCGCATGCTGGCCGAGCAACACGCCATTGGTCGTCAGGGCGATGTCCTCGATGCCGTCGATCGCCGACAGGTCGCCGATCAGCTCGCCCAGATCACTGCGAAGCAGCGGCTCACCACCCGTGAGGCGGAGCTTGCGCACACCGATTCCGGCAAACAGCCGCGACACGCGCACGATCTCCTGGAACGACAGACGCTTCTGCGATTCCAGGAATCGATAGCCCCGATACGCATCCTTCGGCATGCAGTAGGTGCAGCGGAAGTTGCACCGATCCATGACCGAAATGCGCAGATCGCGCAACGGGCGTCCGAGCTGATCGACCGGGTACCGGGCACTGCGGATGGGGCGCACGTTGTTCTCCATGGAGCAATGCTCCACCCGGCTTCCCCCGCCGGCAAGTAACAATCCCATGTGACACGGCCGATCCTGAACGGCAATGTCCGAAAGACGGGAGGCGCAGGATCAGTCAGCAGACACGGTCCTGCTGCTGAGCTTCAGTTCGTCGACGAAAGTGCATTGCAGCCGTGTCGGAACGAATCCGCAGCGTGCGGTGAGTCCGATGGCATGCCTGCTGCCCGGGAGGGGCCTGCCCAGAATCCTGAGGCGCCCGCTGATGAGACCGGATCGTGTCTGGCTTGTCGGGATGACGGCCGCGAAGTCCGTGGTGAGCAGCAGGGACCAGATGGTCACCATCGAATTGCAGGCGAGAACACAACGCGCCGGCGGCAGACCTTTCTCCTCCAGATAGGTATCGAAGTATTGGCGTGGCGGCGTGCCGGGCGGAGGCAGCAGCCAGCTCAATGCGGCCAGCTGTGCGGCGCGGAGTTGCCTGATCCTGCTGCGCATGCCTCGTGACAGAGGGTGACCGTCGCGCACGACGATCGAGAGCGAATCATCGAAGATCGGCGTCTGTTCCAGATCGCGCGTCACCGTGGATGGCCGCAATGCCCCAATGATCATGTCGATGCGGCCGTGGCGAAGTGAGACCAGCTGCTCCTCATAGGGGCCATCCATGGCGAATACACGGCTGTGGGGGTGCCGAATCAGCGTCCTCGCGAGCGCATCCGGCAACCAGCCCGGCCGCGCGGTCGGCAAGGCGCCGACCCGCAACTCACCATTGATCACGCCATTGGTCTCCCGCGCCGCTTCCAGCCCGAGACGAACCTCCGATGCAAAGCTGCCCACCCCTTCGGCAAGCACCAGTGCCGCCTGTGTGGGATCGACACCCCGGCTGTTGCGGTTCCACAGTCGACACCGCAGTGACCGGCCGAGGGCAGTCAGCGCCCTGTGAAGGCTCGGCTCGCTGCAATCGAGTTCGCGTGCCGCGAGCAGGAAGTTCCGGTGGTGGGCCAGCGCGCACAGACCGCGAAGCTGCAGATCGGTGGCACGCGCCAGAAACCGTGGCGCCTCGTGACCCAGAGACTCGAAGTTCGCTTCGGCGTTGCGCAGACGTGCCACCGCCGCGCCAACGTGCTGCGCCAGCACCATCGCAGCCCGATTGGGCAACATGCCCCGCGGGCTGCGCTCGAACAGATTGAAACCCAGACGTTTCTCGATGGCACTGATTGCCGAGGAAACCGACGACTGGGTTCGATGCACGATCGCGCCTGCCTTTGCCGTGCTCTGGCACTGGCAGACCGCAAGGAAGATTCGCAACTGCCCTGGCTTCACGACGGATTCGTGCCTGACGCCCCGGGATCCGGGTCATGGATTTCAATATAGCAAAAATCGATCCCCTGAACCGCCTTTCCGGTTTCCGCACCAGCGACCGGACCGGTTTAATCAGAATTGATGGGTGCGAGTCGGGGGAGATGGCTCCATGCCAAACGACACATTGAGATTGCATACGCATAGCCGGCTCTCCTTCGGTCTGATCGACACGAATGGCGAGATCGGCCGTGCCGAGGGCGGACTGGGAGTGACTCTGGAGTCACCCTGCCTGAAGCTGCGCGCAAGGCGATCCACCACGGTGAAGGTCGAGGGCCCCGCAGGGGTGTCCGAAGACGCTCTTCGGAAATTCAAAGCCATCGTTCAGACCTTCGTGGACAGGTACCGCGTCGGCGGGGTCCACATCAGCATCGAGGAAAGCATTCCCGGACACAGCGGTCTGGGTTCCGGGACCCAGCTGGCGCTGGCTTTCGGCCAGGCAATCAACCTCCTCTATGACCTGAAACTCACGCTGCCCGAGATCGTGCGCATCGCTCAGCGCGGTGGGACCAGCGGCATCGGCTGCGCCGCCTTCGAGACCGGCGGATTCATCGCCGATGGCGGACATCGCTTCGGCGGAACGGACGGCAAGCAGGCGTTCGCACCCTCATCGGCATCCACCGCGTTTGACGCCCCGCCCATCCTATTCCAGTCGAACCTGCCCGCCAGCTGGCACATCGTGCTGGCGCTGCCAGCGGCCGGATTGATCACAGGCGGGGACGAGGAGCGCGCCTTGTTCCAGAAGCACTGTCCGACTCCCGCCGCAGAGGCGGCACAGACGGCGCGGCTGGCACTGCTGAAGGTCCTGCCGGCAATCATGGAGGCCGACCTGCCGTCCTTCGGAGCCGGGATCGAGGCCATGCAATGTTTCGGGCTCAAGCGCATCCAGATCGCGCGCCAGAGCGCCGCGGTGCGTGCAACCATGGACGAAATGCGCCGGCTGGGCCTGCGCGGTGTCGGCATGAGCAGCTGGGGCCCCGCACTGTTCGGCTTCACGGATTGCGGGCTCGACGAGGCTCAGGCAACGGCACGCGCGCTCGAGACATTCGGCGCGAGCATCGGGGGTGTGCGTGTCATCCTCACCCGCGCAGCGACGCGCGGCGCGACATGGACCTGGGAGTGATCGGATGAAAGTACAGATCTATGCACTGACGAGTGTTCAGGACGCCATCGACACCGTGAATGCCGGGGCGGACCTGATCGGCGTAGTCGCCGGGAACGATGGCATTGTGGTCGAGGATTGTACGGCCGAGACCGCCAGGGCAATCTTTGCTGCCGTGGAGGATCGAGCGGCCACGATAGCGCTGTCGTTGGGAACGGATGTCGAGCGCATCGCACGCATGGTCGCGGCGACACGGCCGCACATCCTCCATCTGGCAGCCCGTGAATTGCCACGTGATGCCGTGGAGGCCATCAAGAGCCGGATCGGAGATGTCAAGCTCATGATGGCGGTCCTGGTGGACGGACCAGGCGCGATCGATGTCGCACGCGAATACGCACGACTGGCGGATTATCTCATCCTGGATTCCGGCTCCTCGACCGCCCCGGTGACGGGCGCCACGGGCCGGCCCCATGACTGGAACATCAGCGCCCGCATCGTCGCGCAAAGTCCGGTGCCCGTGGTACTGGCCGGCGGACTGTCGCCCGAGAATGTGGCCGAAGCCGTACGGGTCGTGCGGCCCTGGGCGGTCGATTCCTTCACCCGCACCGACCGGCCAGGCCAGCGCGGCGTCAAGGACCCGGAGAAAGTGCGCACGTTCGTGGAGAATGCGCGGGCGGCCGCAGCGGCAGCGCAGTCAGACTGAGGCGGCGGGTGCTCGATTGCAACCACATGCTCGATCCCGATCGAGCGCTCGCCGTAACCGTTGTCGAGCAGTCCCGACGCTGGACACGCGCGCCGATCAAAGCACGTGCACCTTTGGGCAGCCGAGCAGCCTGCCGTGCTTGGCGATCACGAAGGGCTCTCCTTTGGAGGTCTGGCCCACCAATTTGGACAGGTGGATCTTGGCCTCGTGAATGTCGATGGTTCGCATGACAGTGACCGCAGGTTGACCTGGATCTGCTTGGTCTAGTGCAAAGAAATATTCCCATGAACCGCCGACGGACCGATCGCGTCGCGGGAGGATTTCATGGATGACTTGCTCGATCGTGGTGCTCCCATGATCCAGGTAACCTCTCAGAGTCAACAAGGCGTGATGGAAGGCCACTTCGCCGGGGAGCTTGACGCAATGTTTGGGCCGCGCGCCTGAAGCACGAATGAGAAGGTCTTGAGTTGTTAGTCTATATGACGTACATTGTAGGTCATTTATAGTCTTGCCAGGAGCGCCTCAAATGCCGCGCAAGCAGACCAAAATCGAACGGGAGACGCCCAATCGCGTCGAACGTCTTGGATTCCGTCTCGACGAAGAGACGAAGGACCTTATCCAGCGGGCCGCCCATCTGTCGCGGCGCAAGGTCAGTGATTTTTGCGTGACCGCGCTGACCGATACCGCACGCCGGACGATCGCAGAACATGAGACGCTGGTGCTGTCCGATCGCGATCGCGCCGCGTTCTTCGACGCACTGGTCAATCCTCCTGAGCCGAGCGATCGGCTGGTCCGTGCTCTGGCCGAGCACAAGCGCCGGGTCGCTTCCTGAACATGGCGAAGCCTCGTCCAGATTTGAGGATCGAGGCGCTGGCATCACATCACGACCGGGATGGCTTCTCGTGCGGTGTCGATAGTCTCGACCGCTATCTCCGCACACAGGCCAGCCAGGATGTGCGGCGAAAAGCCAATGGAGTTTTCATCCTCGACGAGCCGGACAAACCGGACATCGTCCTTGGTTACTATACGCTTTGCGCGACCGGACTGGCGCAGGGCGATGTGCCAGCCGCGGCGCGCAAACACATTCCGCGGTATCCGCTGGTCAGCGCCACGCTGGTCGGACGGCTTGCGGTCTCCGAAGCGCGGCAGGGAGAGCGCCTGGGCGCGATGCTTCTGGCCGACGCCGTGCGTCGGGCATATGCCAGTGCGGCAACGGTGGGATCGTCCATGCTGGTGGTCGATGCGATCAATGAGAGCGCCGCCGCCTTTTATGAAGGAAACGGCTTCGTGCGGCTGCCGGAGTCGCTCCGCCTGGTGTTGCCGATGCATGCGATCCAGCGATTGGTGAAACCATGATCGACGCAGCACCTGCAGCCCCTTGAGAGGACGCCCACGCCTGCGGCGAAGAGCGATCTCCCGATACCGGACCAGCTCCGGCAGATTACGGACCTGTGTCGCCGAGGACCGGGACGCCGCAGCTGAATTCGTCGAGCCGGGCAATAGCACCACCGACGATCCGATGAGCGTGATGATGCGTCAGATCATGACGCCGTTCGAAAAGTACCAGCTGCATTCTTTCCGGAAGCAGGCTCACCGCCAGTCGAAAGCGGTGGCCGCCAGCACACAAGCGCGAGAGGATCAAGCTTTTATCGACGCCGTTTCGGAATTGGAGTGACGAGTGAGGCGCGGCGAGGCCTGGGCCCTCTCCGGCGACAAGGACTATGCAGGTAATCCGCGCCCTGCAGTCATCGTGCAGGACGACAGTTTCGACGCCACCGACTCGATCACGATCTGCGCCTTCACGACCGATCCGACCGACGCGCCCCTGTTCCGACTTGTGGTGGAACCGAACGAGCGCAACGGCCTGCGCTCCGCCTGCCGTCTGATGGTGGATAAAATCACTACTATTCCCAAGGGCAAGCTCGGGGCGCAGGTCGGACGGCTCGACGACGAGGACATGGTACGGCTCAATCGGGCGATGACCGTGTTCCTCGGAATGGCGGTGACGCCCAGAGCCAGAAGTAGAGCACAGCCATGACGGTCGAGTCTTGGCGCTCGTCAAGGCATGCCCAGGATGCGCCACGATTGCCGCACCAACCGTCGTGCGCTCGGGACTGCCGGCGCGCTGCGCGCCCCGGCGTGCTTCGCTCACCGCCTTTGCGGCGGCTCGTCAAACTCGCTTGTCTTCTGTCGGGAGTTCGAATCTCTGGTCAAATGCGGTGTGCGCGCCCGGAGAGATTCGAACTCCCGACCCCTTGGTTCGAAGCCAAGTGCTCTATCCAACTGAGCTACGGGCGCGTCGGCGTGCATCATGCCAGCAAGGCAAGGTTCCAACAATCGATTCAGCTCAACACTGAAAACCCCTCACGTTGTGCCGCATTGGCCAGCCGCTGAACAGGTCGTGCGCAGTGGCCAGGGTTTGCCCCGCCAGTACATCACCTGTGGGTCCTGTTCAAGAAGCTCCACCATGCGCACATGCTTTGATTCGTGAACCAGCAACGGAAGGATTGCATAGGAATCCCAGAACCTCATGTCCGGGTGCCCTACCGGCCTTCGTCCCGCTCATCGGTCAGCGCTCGGGACAATCCCACATCGCGGGGCACCACCTTCCTCAGCGTCGACTTGAGTCGCGCAGATGTCAGGGGACGCGAAGGTGGCCGCACGAGCCCGCGCGCGTGCAACAACACGAGCCTTTCCGCGTCGCTACGGGATGACTTGTGTTGCGCCATTGGGCCACACCCTCACCGGCTCCTCCCCGGCACATATTCCTCCATCACCGCCTTCTCCAGCAGGTTCAGCGGCAGCATTCCCTGATCCAGGATGAAATCATGGAAGCCGAGCTGGTCGAAGCGCTTGCCGAGCGCGACTTCCGCCTCGGTGCGGATGGCCTGCAGGTACTGGCTGCCATAGAAATATGAGGTCGCCTGTCCGGGCGCATCAAAGGTGTAACGGTCCACTTCCTGCTTGGCCATGGGTTCGGACAGGGCCACCTCGTCCATCAGGACGCGTTTGGCGGCATCGGGTTCGATCAGGCCGAGGTTCAGCATCGGATCGAGCATGGCGCGTGCCGCGCGCATGAGTCGCAACTGCAATGTCGCCAGCTGTGCGTCGAGCGGCTCGTACGGTTTCATCACGGCTTCCGCGTACAGCGCCCAGCCTTCGACATTGGCGCTGTTCAAGGCAAACACCGCCCGCGCGATCGACACCCCGCGCTCGAGCATCCGCGAGATCTGCAACTCGTGGCCTGGCCGTGCCTCGTGCGCCACCAGCGTCCAGGTCACCGCGTCATAGGAAAAGTCATCGTAGTCCTCGCCGGACTTCGCGTTCGGATTGCTCACCGGAATCACGAACGCCGCCGGCTGTCCCGTGTTGCCGATCAGGGGTGGCATGTCGATGTGCGGCGCAGGCGTCGCCGCGGATTCCGCCTCGGTTCCCAGTCGGATCACCGCCGCACGTTGCGGCAGCGTTGCGACCCTATGCGCCCGAATCAGCTTTTCAATGTCTGCCAGCCTCGACCGGTAGGTTTCCAGCAGCTTGTCCTGCGGGATCTTCTGCTTCTTGAGCTCGTGGATCACATCCACGTACGAACTGGACGCAAGACCGCGCTCACGCGCCACCAGTTCCGCCAATGCACCCATCTCCATGCGAATCTGGGTATAGGCGGACTGGGCCTGACGCATGAGCTCGCGCGGATCGGCCTGGACTCCGAAGTTCTTGAGGTTGTCGGCGTAGATCGCTTCGGGAAGCCGATTCGACTGGCGCGCCCGGGGCAGCAGATCCTGTTTCACCCATTCGGCATACCCGGTCATCTGCCGTTCCAGGCGCTTGAAGTCCCCCTGCCAGCCCGACAGACCGCTTTTCCGGAACAGATCGCGCATGCCCGCAAGGTATCGCGGCTGATTGTCCAGGCTCTGCTTCACCTGCACGCTCCAGGGGGTCACGAGCTTCGGGTCCTGAAGCGCCTCTTCCATGCGCTGCCGGGCCAGCACGGCGATGGGCTCGAATCCGGATTCCCGGCCCACATAGCGGCGCAGGCGCTCCAGCCCTTTTGCCTGCCGGTCCCTGGGGACGCCTTCGTGCAGGAGCTTCTGGTACCCCATGAACAGGGCCTGCCCCAGATCCAGATAGGGCACCATGAGCTGACGGTTGAGTTCCAGCGAGTGGCGCGAGTCCTGTGCGGATTCGATCAGGATGTCGAGGTCCTGCCGTATGCGGGTATCCGTGGCCGTCTTGCGCAGGTCAGTGAGTCTGTCCTGAGCGGCCGCCAGGTCCGCCTCCTGCCGCTCGGAGTTGCGGGGCCTGAGATCCATGACCTCGGACTCGTGACCCTGCACGCCGATGGAGGATGCATCCTCGGGGCCGTATCGGGCCACGATGTCGAGCAGGATCTGCGCATTGCGGTTGCTCTGGTTGACCCAGTCGGCTTCGGCCGCAATCGACCTGCTCGCGAATCCGCCGAAAATCAGCAGCGTCATCAATGACAATATCGCGCCTTGTCCCCGTCCTCTCATTTCACACCCCCCTTGCAGTGCACATACCGGCCGCATGATCGCCTCAGGGCGGCGACGCCGCTGAAGAATATGCCAGATCAGCCAGCCGCCGCTCATCCCAGATGATATAGATGCCACTGGTGATCACGATGGCCGCTCCCAGCAGCAGCGCATGGGTCGGGACCGCGGACCAGAATATCCAGTCGATGGCAAAGCCCCACAGGAGCGATGTGTACTCGAACGGCCCCACTACGGAGGGCGGCGCGCGCGAGAAGGCTTTGGTGAGCAACGACTGGCCGAGCGCACCGCTGAGTCCGATGGCGCCGATCCAGGGCCAGTCCCCGGCCAGGATCGCGCTCCAGCCCGGCAACGCGAGCGCCAGCGATATCAAGCCGACGAACAGCAGGAACGAGAACACCATGGAGGTGTTGGAGTTGGCACGGCTCAGGGGGCGCACGGTCAACGAGCACAGCGCATAGAACACGGCCGAGGCGGCCGCAGACAGGACAGCAATGCGCGAGCCGAATCCGGACGCACCAGGCTGGAGGATCACCAGCACCCCGCACAACCCCACGCCGATCGCGACCCATCGCCGCGCCGGCACGTGTTCACGCAGCAGCGGAACGGACAGCGCCGTCATCAGGAGCGGTGCGCACAGCACGATCGAATACATCTGCGCCATGCTGAGCTGACGCACTGCGTAAATGAAGGTAAACAGCATGCCCGCGCCGAGCGCCGCGCGCAGCAGATGCAGGTGGATGGCGTTCAATCGCAGGCTCGACCAGGCGCCCCGCCATGCCACCGGCATCAACAGGAACAGCATGGAAGCGCCGCAGCGAAGGCTCGCCACCTGGAAGGGCCCATAGTGCGATGAGACGCGCTTGAGGAGCGAGTCCATGATTGCAAAGAAGAACACCGCGGACAGCATCGAGGTGATGCCCCGCATGCGCTCCTGCGCCGGGTGCGTGCGCCTCATGCGCGCATCATCAGAACGGGTTGTATCGGCGCGTGCGCGAGAAATTCATGTAGCCCACGGCAATGCCCTGACGCCAGCCGACGCCGAAGCGCACCGGCGCCAATGAACCGTGGGAGTTCTGCACGTAGTTCACGCCGAACCCCCCGACGAAGTACAGACTCCCGTCCACCCCGGGAAAGCGGCGGAACAGGTCATCGGCATTGCGCAACCCGTAGACCAGAACGAAGGTCTTGGACGCGTTGGCACCGACATCGAACCCCAGTGAAGGACCCTGCCAGTACACCTTGCGCGCCGGTGCTCCCTTGAACAGCAATTCGCCGTGGCCGTAACGAAGGCCCACCGCCACGGCTGCGCCCGCCTCTTCCCCGCGAATGATGGCCACCGGCTTGCCCTTTTCCTTCAGGACCTTCGCCAGCACATCGGCCAGATCCTTCGCGCCCGTGGCGAAGAATTCGGAAGCCGCCTTGACCACCTCGTCATCGCTGTAGGTATTGCTGCCGTTGGCGGTGCCCGCCGCCGGCTGCGCCGCCCATCCGGCCGCCATCCACAGCATGCACCCGGCTCCAAGCATCCATCGAATGCCAAATCTGCTCATCCGGAATTCTCCAAAAAGCCTGCATCGCCACAAGGCGATGTCTCATGCGTGCAATTCTGGCAAATCCGCCTGCTCAGGCAAAGCAGACCGTGCGAGGGCGCATGGATCCTCCTCCCTTGAAATCGCGCGCCGGCCCGGGGCAAGATGCACAGGCATGAGATCGACCATCCTGATATTCCTGCTTTCGGGCCTGGTACCGGCCTGGGCTGCCATCGATGAGAACAGCGACGGGGCGATTACCGCACAGCTCGCGCACTATCGCCAGGTGCGCATGCCCTTCGTGGCGACCGGCCTGAGTGAGCGTGAACGCAAGCTGGTCGGCAAACTGGTCGATGCGACACGGCTCCTGGATGAGGTGTTCTGGGAGCAGTCCGACCCGGCTGGACTTGCCCTGTATCGCTCGCTGGCGCACAGCACAGACCCCGCGAAGCAGCGCCTGCGCCGATTTCTGCTCATCAACGGTGGCCGCTACGATCTGGTCAATGAGTTCGCGCCTTTCGGCGGGGCGGGCCCCCGGCCGCCCGGTGGAAGCCTGTTCCCCGCGGATCTGACCCTGGCGGCATTCGATGCCTATGTCGCGGCGCACCCTGAACAGCGCGCTGAACTGTACGACCCGTACACCATCATCCAGCGCGATGCCGGGAAGCTTCGGGCCATCCCTTACCACGTGGCCTACGGGAAATGGCTCAGACCCATGGCCAAGCTCCTGGACGAAGCCGCCGACCTGTCGGACGATGCGGCATTCGCCAACTTCCTTCGGCTGCGCGCGTCAGCGCTCCTGTCGGACGATTACTTCAAGAGCGATCTCGCGTGGCTGGACCTGAAGAACCCCAGGATCGACGTGATCTTCGCGCCCTACGAAACGTATCTGGACCACTTCCTGGGCGTGAAGACCTCGTACGGTGCCGCGGTGCTGATCCGCAATGACGAGCAGAGCCGCAAGCTGGAGGTGTTTCAGAAATACGTTCCGGACATCCAGGAGGCCCTGCCACTGCCCGCACAGGACCGGCCCTCCAAGCGCGGGCACCTCTCGCCGATGGAAGTCATGGATGCACCCTATCGGGGGGGCGACCTGCGCCACGGCTATCAGGCCGTGGCCGACAACCTGCCCAACGATCCGCGCGTGCACGAGCAGAAAGGCTCGAAGAAGATCTTCTTCAAGAATTTCATGGATGCCCGGGTCGAGCAGGTGATCCTGCCAATCGCCTCACGCCTGCTGCGTGAAGACCAGGCAAAGCTGGCCACACCGCGTGGCTATCTCACCGGCACCATCATGCACGAGATCTCCCACGGTCTGGGCCCGGCATTTGCGCGCACCGCCTCCGGCCGCCAGGACATCCGGGTCAGCATCGGACCTGCCTATGCGGGCCTCGAGGAAGCAAAAGCCGACATCGTGGGGTTGTATGGCCTCGACTGGCTGGCGCGGCACGGGCATTTCCCGAAGGAACAGATGCCTGAATGCTATGTCTCGCAGCTGGCCGGGATCTTCCGGACCGTCCGCTTCGGGGTGGCGGAAGCCCATGGCAGCGCCGAGATCATGGAGTTCAACTTCCTGGTCGAACGCGGCGCTGTGAAATTCGATCCGGCGACCGCGCGCTACGCCGTCGACATCGCACTCATGCCGGAGGCCATTGCGGCCCTGGCCAGGGAACTGCTGGAGCAGGAGGCCACCGGCGATCGTGCCAGGACGGAAAAGTGGTTCGCCCATTATGGTCAACTGCCGCCGACCCTGGCCAGTGCGCTGCAAAGAGCCAGCGACGTACCCGTGGACGTCGATCCCGTGTTCGATTTCCCTGACCTGTAGCGGCGGACCACCGACGCTCATCGCCGCGCTAGCCCCCCCAAGACGTTCACCTGTCGGATGGGAATTCCGGCAACCGGGACGGGCGCGAGGGAATCGACTCGACCGGCGCCGGCTTGCGAACCGCTGGCCATCGGCGCCCCGCTCGCCTTACACTTCGACAGCCTGCTTCCCATAACCAGAGGATTACCCGATGAAGTCTTGGAAGTCGCTGATCATCACCCTGTCCGCCGGAGCCGTCTTCAGCGCGCCACTCGCGCATGCGGATTGCACCTACCCCAAAGCGCCCGATGCGGCACCGGACGGCAACACGGCCACGCTGGAGCAGATGATCACCGCCAAGAAGGGTTTTGATCAGTACAACACTGACATGAACAAGTACCTGGACTGCATCAAGCTGGAAATGGATGCGGCCACACCGGCGGATCCGTCCAAGGTCACGCCCGAGGAAAAGAAGAAGATCGACGAACAGCAGAAGATGCTGGTCCAGAAGAACAACGCCGCGGTCGATGAGTTGCAGGCAGTGGTGGCCCGCTTCAACGAGCAGTTGAAGGTTTTCAAGGCCAAGAACAAGAAGTGACCGAGCCCGCGGCGCACCCGGGTGCGCCGCGTATTTCCCCATGTCAGCCGCTCCCCTGCTCACTCCGCGGCTCGCCGACGAAGCCATCCAGGCGCGTGTGACCTGTCTGCCGATCGAGTCGCTCCCTCTGGCGCAGTGCGTTGGGGGGACTCTGCGCGAGAACATCTACGGCGAGCGTGACCAGCCGCCTTTCGACCGCGTCAGCATGGACGGCATCGCCATCGACACGCAGGGACTGCAGGGTGGGCGGGCGCGATTCGAGCTTCAGGGTGTACAGGCAGCCGGCGCTCCGCCCATGCGATTGCAGCGCGCGGACATGGCGCTCGAGGTCATGACGGGAGCCGTCCTGCCGGGTGGTTGCGATTGCGTCATTCCCTACGAGCAGATCCGGATCGAGCAGCGTACTGCCATTCTCGGTCCCGGAGTCGATACGAGCGCCTGGCACAATGTGCACCGTCGCGGCTCGGACAGTCGGCAAGGCGCCCTGCTGCTGGAGGCCGGCACGCTGCTGCGGGCACCGGAAATCGCCGTCGTCGCATCGGCCGGCATGCCGCGGGTCCGCGTTTCGAGCCAGCCCGCCCTGATGGTCATCTCCACGGGAGATGAGCTGGTCGAGCCCGGCGACCCCATCGCCGATTACCAGGTGCGGCGTTCCAACGCCTATGCGGTAGCCGCAGCATTGCGCCGCCGCGGGTTCGTGCGGGTCGGCGATGATCATGTTCCGGATGACGAGCAGCAATTGCGCGATCGTCTGGCCCTGCACCTGAAGACCCACGATGTGCTGATCCTCTCCGGCGGCGTGTCGATGGGCAAGTTCGATCTGGTACCCCGGGTGCTGGGAGAACTGGGTGTCGAAGAGGTGTTCCATCACATCGCTCAGCGCCCGGGCAAGCCGATGTGGTTTGGCATCGGGCGTGAGGGGCAGTCGGTCTTCGGGCTGCCTGGCAACCCGGTGTCGACGCTGGTATGCCTGGCACGCTACGTGTTTCCGGCCATCGCGGCTGCCATGGGCGCCCGCCGGCAGGAGCCCGAGCGCCTCGCCCTGATGGCCCCTGTGAGCCTCAAGGCACCACTGACCCTTTTCATGCCCGTGTGCATCGTGCACGACGACTGGGGCCGGCCCTGGGCCGACCCACGGCCCACGAACGGCTCGGGCGACTTCCTGAGTCTCGCGGGGACCGACGGCTTCGTGGAACTTCCACCGGGCCCGAACACCTATATCAAAGGCTATGTCAGCAACGTGTATCGCTGGTAACCCATGAGCGCCTCGATCCATACCCTGCGCACCCTGACCGACACCCGCGGCCGCGCCCTGCATGACCTGCGGATCTCGGTCATGGACCGATGCAACTTCCGCTGCACCTATTGCATGCCGCGCGAGCAGTTCCACGACAACTACCGGTTCCTGAAATCCAGCGAGCGCCTGTCATTCGCCGAGATTGCCCGTCTTGCCCGGCTGTTCGCACAGCTCGGCGTGCGCAAACTCCGCCTCACCGGCGGTGAACCGCTCCTGCGTGCCAACCTCGCCGAACTGGTGGGCGACCTGTCCACGATCCCCGAGATCGAGGACATCGCCTTGACCACCAATGGCATGCTGCTGGCACAGCATGCCATCGAGCTGGCGGCCAACGGCCTTACACGCGTGACGGTGAGCCTCGACACCCTCGATGAAGAGATCTTCCAGCGCATGACCGGGGGCCTGGGGGCGGTGAAGCAGGTGCTCACCGGCATCGATGCCGCCATCGATGCGGGCCTCGCTCCCGTCAAGCTCAATGTCGTGGTGGAGCGCGGCGTGAATGACCACTGCGTGCTGGACATCGTGGAGCACTTCCGCGGCCGGCCGGTCATCGTTCGCTTCATCGAATTCATGGATGTGGGCAATCGCAATGCCTGGCGGCCGGAGATGGTCGTGCCTTCACGCGAATTGCTGGAGCAGATCCGGCGCCGCTGGCCGGTGGAGCCCATGACCCGCAACTACGCAGGGGAAGTGGCCGAACGCTGGAAGCTCTGCGATGGCAGCGCCGAGATCGGCTTCATTTCTTCGGTTTCACAGCCCTTCTGCGGTGCCTGCACCCGCGCCAGGCTCTCCTCCGAAGGCCAGTTCTATACATGCCTGTTCGCCACCTCGGGGCTGGACCTGCGATCGGCACTGCGCAGCGGCGGCGACGATGCGGCCTTGCTGGACATCATCCGCAACCGCTGGAGCGTGCGCGCGGACCGCTACAGCGAGATCAGGGATCAGCTGCGGCGCGACGAAGCGGCCCAGCGCAAGATCGAGATGTTCTACATCGGGGGTTGAGGTGGGCTTTTCGCACCTGGATGAGCAAGCCCGACCCACCATGGTCGATGTCAGCGGGAAGACCGCCACGCCGCGATCTGCCACGGCGCAGGCCAGGGTGCGATTCCCGCATCACGTGGCGGACCGGTTGCGCGAGAACCAACTGCGCTCGGCCAAGGGACCGATATTCGACACGGCCATCATCGCCGGTGTCATGGCCGCCAAGCGTACCCACGATCTCATCCCCTTCTGTCACCCTCTGGGCATCGAGAACTGCAGCATCGCCATCGAACTCGAGGGCGACACCGCGGTCATCCACTGCACCGTGAAAGTCCATCACAAGACCGGCGTGGAAATGGAAGCACTGACCGGCGCCAGCATCGCGGCGCTGACCATCTACGACATGTGCAAGGCGCTCTCGCACGACATGGTCATCGAAACCACGCGCCTCGTGTCCAAATCCGGCGGCAAGAGCGGGCCGGCAGCCGGTCCCGCATGAAGCCGGCAACTCCCCTGTACGGCCTGGTCCTGGCTGGTGGCCGGAGCACGCGCATGCAGCGCGACAAGGCCGGGCTCGAATACGAGGGCCGTGACCAGCTGGCCCGTGCAGTGGACCTGCTTTCGCGGCATGTCGAACAGGTGTTCGTTTCGGTGCGCGCCAGCCAGCAGTCCGACCCTCTGCGCACCCGCTGGCCGCTGATCGTCGACGCGGTTCCCGGGGAAGGCCCGCTGGCCGGCATCTGCTCTGCCCTGATGGCCCATCCGGATCGCCCCTGGCTGGTGGTGGCCTGCGATCTGCCCTTCCTGTCCGATCAGGTGCTGGCGCACCTGGTAAAACTGCGCAAACCGCAACAACCAGCCACCGCCTATCGAAGCACTCATGACGGGCTGCCCGAACCCCTGTGTGCGATCTGGGAACCTGAGGCGGCCCCGCTCCTGGCAACCTTCCGGGACCGGGGCGGGCACTGCCCCCGCAAATTCCTCCTGCAGCTGGGAGCGCCCCTGCTGGATCTGCCCGATGCGCGGGCGCTGGACAACATCAACACTCCGCAGGAGTATGCTGCAGCAGTTGCCTCACTACCCGTTCCGCCGACATGAAGATAAGAGTCCAGTATTTTGCCCTGCTGCGTGAACAGGCCAGGTGCTCGCAGGAAGATGTGCAGACCCAGGCCGCCACACCCGCTGCATTGTTTGCCGAACTGGGGAGACGCCATACGTTTTCCCTCTCGCCCTCGCAGCTCAAGGTGGCCATCAATGGCGATTTCGCCAGCTGGGACCAGGCGCTCGCCGACAATGACATGGTGGTGTTCATTCCACCGGTTGCGGGCGGTTGATGCTGTTCACCTTCAGCGATTCGGCCATTGACACGTTGGCGGCCAGCCGCGCGCTGGCCGATCCGGGTGCGGGGGGCTTCGTGAGCTTCGAAGGCTGGGTCCGCAACCTCAACGAAGGCCGGCGGGTCCAGAAGCTCGAATACGAGGCTTTCACCCAGCTGGCCATCAAGGAAGGAACACGCATCGTGGAGGCGGCCCTGCACAAATTCGCCATCCGCCACGCGCGATGCATCCATCGGGTGGGACCGCTGAACATCGGCGAACTGGCCGTATGGGTCGGCGTCAGCGCGGAACATCGCGGGGAGGCCTTCGATGCCTGCCGTTTCATCATCGATGAAGTCAAGCACCGCGTGCCGATCTGGAAGAAGGAACACTACGAAGATGGAGACTCCGGCTGGGTGAACTGCGAGCATTGCGCCGCAGCCCCCCATCACCCGCACGCCCATTGACGCATGCTGTTCAAGAGCAAGCTGCCGGATGTCGGCACCACCATCTTCACCATCATGTCGCGCCGCGCGCAGGAGGAAGGCGCGCTGAACATCGGCCAGGGGTTTCCGGATTACCCCGTGGATCCGTTGCTCGCTGAACTGATCGGCGAGGCCGTGCGCGAAGGTCACAACCAGTATGCGCCGATGGAAGGCTCGCGAAGTCTGCGCGAGCAGATCGCGCTCAAGCTGCATCGCACCCATGGCTGCAAGGTGGATCCCGTCCGGGAAGTCACCATCACCTGCGGGGCGACAGAAGCGCTGTTCGATGCCATCCAGACGGTGATCGGACCGGGTGACGAAGCGGTGATCTTCGATCCGGCATATGACTCCTACGAACCCGCGGTGCGTCTTGCGGGCGGCCGCTGCATCCGCATCCCGATGCAGCCCCCCGACTTTGCCTACGACTGGGACCGGGTGCGCGCCGCGCTGACACCGCGCACGCGGCTCATCATCATCAACTCGCCACAGAATCCCTCCTGCACCATTGCCCGCCGCGCGGATCTCGACCAGCTTGCAGCGCTGACCCGGGATCGTC
Source organism: Steroidobacteraceae bacterium (assembly GCA_044226785.1). Lineage (GTDB taxonomy): Bacteria > Pseudomonadota > Gammaproteobacteria > Steroidobacterales > Steroidobacteraceae > TMP-86. The sequence continues at coordinate 29,595 of JBGAGK010000027.1, forward strand.
CGATTTCCGTGCTGTCCGATGAGGTCTATGAACACGTGGTTTACGATGGCGAGGCCCATGCCAGCGTGCTTGCACACCCCGAACTCCGGGAGCGCAGTTTTGCCGTCTATTCATTCGGCAAGACGCTGCATGCCACGGGCTGGCGGACCGGCTATTGCGTTGCGACTCCGGCCCTGACCACGGAACTGCGCAAGGTCCATCAGTTCAACACCTTCAGCATCGCAGCACCGCTCCAGGAGGCGATCGCTCGCTATCTCGCCCGCGCGCCCCAGGCCTGGACCGGCCTGTCCGCTTACTTCCAGGCCCGGCGCGATCTGTTGATGCGTGAGTTGCAAGGCTCGGGCTTCGAAATACTCCGGCCTCAGGGAAGCTATTTCCTGCTGCTCGACTACGGCCGGCTGGACCGGAGCGATGACCTGCACTTCTGCGACCGGCTGATTCGCGAGGCGAAAGTGGCCAGCATTCCGTTGTCGGTGTTCTACGCGCAACCGCCGGCCATGCATCTGGTGCGGCTGTGCGTGGCCAAGCGCGAGGAGACCCTGCTGGAAGCGGCGCGGCGATTGCGGGAGTTCTCGCTGAGGATCGGCTGAACCCGCGGCCTCAGCGCACCTGCCCGGTGCCGTGCACCCGATAGTTGTAGCTGCATAGCTGCTCCACGCCCACCGGCCCGCGGGCGTGGAACTTGTCGGTGCTGATGCCGATCTCGGCGCCCATGCCGAACTCCCCGCCATCCGCAAACTGGGTGGAGGCGTTGTGCAGCACGATGGCGCTGTCCACCCGCGACAGGAACTGCCCGGCTGCGGATTGATCGTCGGTGACGATGGCCTCGGTGTGGTGCGACCCGTAACGTTCGACATGGGCGATGGCCTCGTCCACGCCATCCACCACCTTCACGGCGATGATGGCGTCCAGGTACTCCGTCTGCCAGTCCTGTTCGGTCGCGGGCTTGACGCGCGGGTCCACCGCACAGGTCATCTCGTCCCCGCGCACCTCGCAGCCCGCCTCGAGCAATGCCTGCACCAGAGGTGCGAGCAGGCGTGCTGCACCCGCTCGGTCCACCAGCAGGGTCTCGGCCGCACCACAGATTCCCGTGCGGCGGAGTTTCGCGTTCAGCAGGATGGACCGCGCCATCGAAAGATCGGCGGCGGCATGCACGAACACATGGCAATTGCCCTCCAGGTGTCCGATCACCGGCACCCGCGCTTCCTGCTGCACGCGCGCCACCAGGCTCTTCCCGCCCCGCGGCACGATGACATCGATGTATTCGCGCATGCCGGAGAGCATCATGCCCACGGCTGCCCGATCCGCCGTCGGTACCATCTGGATGGCATCCACCGGCAGGCCGGCCTCGTCCAGACCCTGGGCCAGGCAAGCATGGATGGCGCGGCTTGACGACAGGCTCTCCGACCCGCCCCGCAGGATGACCGCATTCCCGGACTTCAGGCACAACGCACCTGCATCGGCGGTCACATTGGGGCGGCTCTCGTAGATGATGCCAATCACGCCCAGCGGTACGCGCACGCGCTGGATGCGCATCCCGTTGGGCCGGGTCCATTCGGCCATGATGGTGCCGACCGGGTCCGGCAGGGCTGCGATGGCCTCGATCCCCTCCGCCATGGCCTTGATCCGGCCCGCATCCAGCCGCAACCGGTCCAGCAGGGCGGCAGACAGGCCGGAGGCAGCCGCATGAGCCATGTCCTGTGCATTGGCGGCAAGGATGTCGGGCTGGCGAACGCGGATCGCCCTGGCGGACGCATGCAAGGCCTGATCTTTCCGGTCCGGTTGCGCCTGCGCCAGTTCACGCGCCGCGGCACGCGCTCGCGCGCCGATCGCGATCATCATCGATGCAATGTCGGGCTCCGGGCTCATGGCAGCACCTTCAGCAATACCAGGTCATCGCGATGGATCATCTCGTCCCTGCCTCGAAAGCCGAGCAGCGCCTCGATCTCCAGACTCTTGCGCCCCATGATGCGGGCTGCATCGGCATCCGAGTAGGCAGTGATGCCACGGGCGATCTCGAAACCATCGGGCGACATCACGCTCACCGTGTCGCCGCGCTCGAAACGCCCGCTGGTGCCGGTGACGCCTGCCGGCAGCAGGCTCTTGCCACCCATCAGGGCCCTCACCGCGCCGGCATCCACGCCGATGGCGCCTGCCGGGCGCAAGGTGCCGGCAATCCACTGCTTTCGCATCGCCACAGGCGTCGAGGAAGGCAGGAACCATGTGCAGCGCCCCCCCTCCTCGATGGCTTTCAACGGGTGCAGATGGCTTCCCCTGGCGATGCACATGTGACAGCCCGCACCCACGGCGATCCGGGCAGCGGCGATCTTGGTCTGCATGCCCCCCGATCCCATGCTGGTCCCGGAGCCTCCAGCCATGGCTTCGATCTGCGGCGTGATCTCCAGCACCTTGGCGATGAATTCCGCCCCCGGATCCTGCGCGGGATTGGCCGTATACAGTCCGTCGATATCCGAAAGCAGGACCAGGCAATCCGCGCCGCACATCTGCGCCACCCGTGCTGCCAGCCGGTCGTTGTCTCCATAGCGGATCTCGGTCGTGGCCACGGTGTCATTCTCGTTGATCACCGGGACCGCACCGAGGGACAGCAGGGTGTTGAGCGTGCCGCGGGCATTGAGGTAACGGCGCCGCTGCTCGGTATCGCCCAGGGTCAGAAGGACCTGCGCAACGGCGATCTCATGCTCCTCGAGCAGCTCCTTGTAGGCATGCGCCAGACGGATCTGCCCCACGGCCGCGGCGGCCTGGCTTTCCTCCAGTTTCAGCGGGCCGGACTTGAGCCCCAGGTGCCGGCGCCCCAGAGCGATGGCGCCCGAGGAAACCAGGATGACCTCCTGTGACCGACGGCGCATTCGGGCCACGTCGGTGGCCAGGGTCTCGAGCCATTGTCGGTTCAGGCGCCCCTTCTCGGCATCCACCAGCAGGGCCGAACCGATCTTGACCACCACCCGGCGTGCATCGATGAGTCTCAGCGACATGAGTCAAGTGTATCGCAAGCGCCCCCTGCCCACGGGCAGTCGGCCGTGTACAACCAGCCATTTACTTGTTGAGCACGCCTCCCCTAATATCCACACCCGATTCCCGGTTTCCAGACAATGCAGAAGGACCAACGGCGTGGGCAGAGAATACGAACCGACTCCCAAACAGTGGTACGAGGACCTCGAGGGTGATGAGACTTTTCAGGTCCTGAAGGTCGATGAAGACCGGGAGATCGTGGAGATCCAGTATCTGGACGGGGAGACCGAGGAACTGGACATCGACTCCTGGGCAGAACTGGATCTGGAACCCATCGACGAACCGGAGGGCTGGTCAGGCTCCGAGGATGACGATGAGGATGACCTCGAGGACGATGAGGATGAGGACTGGGATGAGGACGACGATGATGATGATGATGATGATGACGACGAGGACGACGAGGACGACGAGGACGATGAAGATTACTGACTGACTGCCGGCATCATCCAGCGATGCCGGCGCGAGGTTCGTTCCGCCTGGCTTACCGGATGACCTCCAGCCAGCCGTGGGTATCGGGTACCAGCCCCTGCTGGATGGCAACCAGCCGGGCACGCAGATCCCGCGTCACCGGGCCCACCTCACCATTGCCCACCTTGTATTCGCGATCCTGGTAGATCAGGGTCCCCACGCCCGCAAGAACCGCGGCAGTACCCGACAATGCTGCTTCCCCGCTGACAACCCAGTCGAGCATCTCCTGGATCGTGAACGGACGCTCCTGCACGTCGAACCCGAGATCGCGGACCAGGGCCAGCAGGGAATCCCGCGTCACGCCATGCAGGAACGAGGCATCCAGACTCCGCGTCATCAGCTGACGCTCGCGCAACAGGATGAAATTCGACGCGCCGGTCTCCTGGACCTGGCCCTGAGGGCAGAACAGCACCTGGTCCGCCTTGTGCCGGGTGCGTGCTTCCAGGGTCGGGCCCATGGCCGCGGCATAGTTGCCGCCGGTCTTGACCATGCCCAGGTGAGGTGCACAGCGCGTGTTGAGGTCATCGACGAAGATGCGCAGCGGCTTCATGCCACCCGCGAAGTAATCCCACACCGGACTGGCCAGCACCAGCAGCGTCGCCTCGGCCGGCGGCGTGCCCGCCGCACCGATGTTGGCTGTGGTGCCGAACAGGATGGGTCGCAGATACAGCGCACCCGGCGCTTCCGGGACCGCATCGCGCGAACGGCGGATGACCTCGCGCACCATCTCCGCCACCAGCGCCGCATCCGGCACGGGCAAGGCCAGCCGCTGCGCGCTCTGGCGCAGCCGGGCGATGTGCTTGTCCATGCGGAACACATGCACGGTACCGTCCGTGCGGCGATAGGCCTTGAAGCCCTCGAAGCAGGTGCTGGCGTAGTGCAGCACGTGCGCGGCCGGATGCAGGGAGATGGGTCCGGTCGGCCGGATGCTGAAATTGCTCCACTTGCCTTCCTGGTACTGGGCGCTCGCCATGGACTCGGTCAGCACGGTGCCAAAGGCCGGACGTTGGGGTTGCGAAGTCATGATCAACTCTCGGGGATGAACAGGGTTGCGGGATGCTCGAGCAGGTCCTTCAGACCCTGAATCATGGCAGCGGCGTCGTAGCCGTCGACGAAGCGATGATCGAAGGAGGAGGACAGGTTCATTATACGCCGGATGGCGACGGCGCCATGATGCACCACCGGCCGCTCCACTGCCTTGTTGAGACCGATGATGGCCACTTCAGGCGCATTGATGACGGGTGTGGAGGCGATGCCGCCCAGTTTCCCAAGGCTGGTCAGCGTGATCGTGGAGCCCCCCATCTCAGCGCGAGTCGCCTGGTTGCTGCGCGCCCGCTCGGACAGCCCACGCACTTGCGCAGCAATGTCCCAGAGCCCCAACGCCTGTGCATCGCGCAGCACCGGCACTTTCAGGCCATCGGGAGTCTGGGTGGCAATACCCACATGGACTGATGCATGTCGCACCAGCACGCCGCGCTGCGCATCGAACAGTGCATTGCATTGCGGGAACGACTTCAGCACCCTCACCAGCGCCGTGACGATGAACGGAAGATAGGTCAGCGCGACCCGGCCTTCCGCCTTCGAATTCAGGTGCTGGCGCAGTGATTCCAGTTCGGTGACATCGACTTCTTCCACATAGGCAAAGTGCGGGATCGTGCGCTTGGCCTCGCTCATACGCTCGGCGATCACCCGGCGCACGCCAATGATCCTGATTTCCGTGGTGGCGCCGGCGGTGCCCGGGGCGGGCCGGCCAGACACGACGGGTTCACGATGCGCCGGTGCCGGGCCGGATGGCAGGTCCTGTTTCAGGATGCGCCCGCCGGGGCCAGACCCTTCGACTGTCTCCAGATCGATGCCGGCCTCGCGCGCGCGTCGGCGCGTGGCCGGAGAGGCCATGACGCGGGTCGACGGTGTACGAGGCCGATCCTGCACTGGTGACGCGACGCGAGCAGCATCCTTGGCATCTGGTGCGGCAGGCGCAGCAGTTGCGGCAGGCGCAGTGTCCTCGCCGGCCGTCGGCGCACCCGCCGCAGTTCCGGTATCGAACACGATGAGCGGGGAGCCCACCGGCACCCGATCACCCGGTTCACCGCGCAGGGACACGATGCGTCCGCTCACCGGTGAGGGAACCTCCACCGCTGCCTTGTCGGTCATGATCTCGACGATGACCTTGTCCTCGCTGACCATCTCGCCCGGCTTCACGTGCCAGGCGACGATCTCGGCCTCCACCGTGCCCTCGCCCAGGTCCGGCATCTTGAAGACGTACTCGCTCATGCGGCCTCCATCACGGTCTTCAAGGCAGCTTTCACCCGGGCCTGACCCGGGAAGTACTCCCACTCGAACGCATGGGGATACGGAGTATCCCACCCGGTCACGCGCTGGATCGGCGCCTCGAGATTCCAGAAGCATTCCTCCTGGATCAATGCCACCAGTTCACCACCGAAGCCCGAGAAGCGCGTGGCTTCATGCACCACCACGCAACGGCCCGTCTTGTTCACTGACGAGCAGATCGTGTCCGTGTCCAGCGGTACCATGCTGCGAATGTCGATGATCTCGGCATCCAGGGCCATCGCGGCGGCGGCAGCCTGCGCGACGTGCACCATGGTGCCGTAGGTGATGATGCTCAGCTGGCTGCCGGATCTGACGATTTCGGCCTTCCCCAGCGGAATCGCGTAATGACCCTCGGGCACCTCGCCCTTGGGATGCGTACTCCACGGGACGGCGGGCTTGTCCGGGTCACCATCGAAGGGTCCGTTGTAGAGTCGCTTGGGCTCGAAGAACAGCACCGGATCGTCATCCTCGATGGCGGAGATCAGCATGCCCTTGGCGTCGAACGGGTTGGAGGGCATCACGACCTTCAGCCCGCACACGTGCGTGAAGATACCTTCCGGACTCTGCGAATGGGTCTGACCTCCACGGATACCGCCACCGCAGGGCGTGCGGATGGTGACCGGCGCCCAGAACTCGCCCGCACTTCGATACCTCAGCCGTGCCAGCTCACTGACCATCTGGTCGAATGCCGGATAGATGTAATCGGCGAACTGGATCTCGGCCACTGGCCGCAGGCCGTTCACACCCATGCCGATGGCGGCGGCGACGATCCCACCTTCGGCAATCGGGGTGTCCAGCACGCGATGCTGGCCATACTTGCGCTGCAAGCCATCCGTGGTCCGGAACACGCCTCCGAAGTATCCGATGTCCTCGCCCATGAGAACCACGGACGGGTCCCGCGACAGCATCACGTCCATGGCGGAGTTCAGGGCCTGGATCATGTTCATCTGGGGCACGTGAAGCTCCTCTATTTTTCCAGCTCGGCACGCAGCAGGTCGCGCTGGCGCTTCAGGTTCTCGGGCATCTCCTTGAAGACATCCTCGAACATCGTGGCTGGATCCAGGCGCGGCCCGTCATTGAGTGTTCCGTAGGTAACCGCCTGTTTCCAGCTGGAGGTCACGGTCTCTTCCAGTTCTCGTGACAGCGCCTCATGCCGCGGTTCACTCCATTCCCCCAGATCGATGAGGTGGCGTTTGAGCCGTTCGATCGGATCGCCCAGCGGCCAGCGCTCGAATTCCTCTTTCGGCCGATAGCGCGCCGGATCATCGCTGGTGGAATGCGCGCCGGCACGGTAGGTCACCAGCTCGATCAGGGTGGGACCTGCGCCCGTGCGCGCCCGTTCGGCAGCCCACCGGGTCACTGCATATACGGCCAGAAAGTCGTTCCCGTCGACACGGATGCCCGCGATTCCGTACCCCGGGCCGCGCGCTGCGAATGTCCGCTGCTCACCGCCCGCATAGCCCTGGAACGTGGAGATGGCCCATTGATTGTTCACCACGTTGAGGATGACCGGGGCCTGATACACCGAGGCAAACAACAATGCGTAGTGAAAATCGGCCTCGGCACTTGCACCCTCGCCCAGCCAGGAAGCAGCCAGGTTGTCCTCCCCCTTGATCGCCGCAGCCATGGCCCAGCCCACAGCCTGCGGAAACTGCGTGGCCAGATTTCCGGAGATCGAGAACAGGTTGCCCTCGGCCGAGTGATACATCACCGGGAGCTGGCGGCCCCTGCACATGTCACGGGTATTCGACAGGAGGTGACACATCAGGTTGACCAGCGGCCGGCCGCGCGCGATCTGCAGACCCTGGTTGCGATAGGAGGGAAACAGCATGTCAGCAGGTCGCAGCGCCATCGCCGCCGCCACCGATACGGCTTCTTCACCCAGTGAACGCATGTAGAAGGTGATCCGCCCCTGTCGCTGGGTACGTTGCATCCGGTCATCGAACAGGCGGGTCAGCAGCATGTGGCGCAGGCCGAGCTGCAACTCATGTGGATCCAGATGCGGATTCCAGGGACCCTGCGCACGGCCCTCGTCATCCAGCACCCGGACCAGTTCGACGGCCAGTTGGCCGGTGTCACGCGCGCGGACATTCACATCCGGGCGAGCCACTGCACCGGCCCGGGACAACTCGACATAGGAGAAGTCAGGCGTGTCGCCCGGCCTGGCAGGCACCCGGGGAACATGAAGGCGCGAGGATTTGTTCATGGACCGTAATCTACGCGCGCCTCGAAGGGGTGGTTGAGAAGTCGATTATGCAGCGCAATAATGTGGTTTGGATATTCCGTTTGTGCTTGATATATGGAAAATATCAATCGACCCACGCTGGACCGGCTCGACCTCAGGATTCTCGATATCCTGCAGCGCGAGGGAGCCCTCGCCGTGGCCGACGTGGCCTCGCGCGCACGCATCTCCACCACCACCTGCTGGCGCCGGATCCAGCACCTCGAGGCCGCCGGCATCATCAAGGGACGCGTGGCGCTGCTGGACCGCACCCGCCTGGGGCTGGACATGACCATCTTCGCGCACATCAAGCTGGCCACGACCAGCCGGGATGCCATCGCGCAATTCGAGGCGGCAATCCGCGACCGCAGTGAAGTGCTCGAATGCCACACGCTCACCGGCGAATGGGACTTCCTGCTCAAGATCGTCGCCCCGAACATGAAGTCCTACGAGTCGTTCTATCTCGACTACCTGTCGCGGATACCCTGCGTCCGATCGGTCAATTCGGCGGTCGCAGTCACAGCCATCAAGGAATCCACGCTGCTGCCCCTCGGATGACAGGGTGTACGGCGGCCGGACGGCAGCCCTGCAGGTTACTCTCCCCGCGCCCCGCGAGCCCCGCGGGTTCCGGTCTTCAGGGCCAGTTGGCGCGGGCATTGAATTTGAACTCCCGCTGCATCCGTTCGTAGGCGGCCTTTTCCTGGGGAGAATTGGCGGGTGGATTGACGATCCGGATGGACACCAGCTGGTCGCCCGGGGTGGTACCCGGCAGCCCCCGCCCCCGCAGACGCAGTTTCTGCCCCGACTGGGCGCCGGCCGGCACGGTCAGATCGACCGACCCGGCCAGGGTGGGCACGGTCACCTTGGCGCCAAGCGCCGCTTCCCAGGGCGCAAGGGGCAGTTCCAGCGCAACGTTCTTTCCATCGACGACGTAACGCGCATGAGGTCTGATGTGCACCTTGAAGATCAGTGCGGGGCGATCCTGACCGCCTGCAATACGCAGCGCCTGGCCTTCAGTGACGCCCGCCGGTATGGTCACGTCGATGCTGCGGGCGCGGCCCCGTTCATTGAGCTGCACCCTGCGCCGGGTTCCGCTGAATGCCTCTTCCAGCGTGATCTCGAGGCTCCCGGCATCGGCCTCGGGCTGGATGAAATCGGCGCCGCCGCCAAAATCCCCGCCGCCCCCGAACATGCGCGAAAAGAATTCGGAGAAGCCGTGGAGATCCTCGCTGGTGGCGCGGCGGAAACCGCTCCCCTCGCCATAGCGCGCCTCCCAGTCCGGCGGCGGCCTGAACTGCTGGCCCTGGCGATAGTTGGGCCCCAGTTGATCGTACATCTGGCGCTTTTCCGGGTCCTTCAGGACCTCATACGCTTCCTGTACCGACTTGAACTTTTCCTCGGCGTTCTTTTCCTTGCTCACGTCGGGGTGATATTTGCGGGCAAGCTTGCGGTACGCGCGCTTGAGCTCCTCCGCGGAGGCGCTCCGGTTCACGCCCAGGGTCTTGTAGTAGTCCTTGAATTCCATGCTTTTCTGCCTTGTCCGCCCAGTATTGAGTTCAATTCGCGGTTCTCAAGCACAGGCCTTGAATTTCGCATGTGAAACCCCGACCATCTGCGCCATGAAACGCATCTTCCTTTTCGTCGTGACGAACCTCGCCGTCATGCTGCTGCTGTCAGTGGTCATGTTCGTGTTGCAGGCGGTATTCGGTGTACGCCTCAGCGGCAATGGCATGGGGAGCCTGCTGGTCATGTCCGCCGTCTTCGGATTTGGCGGCGCGCTGATTTCGCTGGCCATGTCCAAGTGGACGGCCAAGCGCATGATGGGCGTGCAGGTCATCGAGACGCCACGGAGCGAGACCGAGCATTGGCTGGTCAATACGGTCACCCGCTTTGCCAGTGAAGCCGGCATCGGCATGCCGGAAGTGGGCATTTTCGACTCGCCCGACATGAATGCCTTTGCCACCGGCGCCCGCCGCGATGCCGCCCTCGTCGCCGTGAGCTCGGGGCTCCTGGCCGGCATGAGCCGCCAGCAAGCAGAAGCGGTCATCGGCCACGAGATCACCCACGTATCCAACGGTGACATGGTCACCCTGACCCTGATCCAGGGCGTGGTGAACACCTTCGTCATCTTCCTGTCGCGCATCATCGGCAGCATCATCGACCGGGCGGTTTTCCGCAATGACGACCGGGAAGGTGGTATCGGATTCTTTGTGTCCACCATGGTGGCACAGATGGTGCTCGGCATCCTCGCCAGCATGATCGTCATGTGGTTCTCGCGCATGCGGGAATTCCGCGCCGACGCGGGCGGCGCGCGGCTGTCCGGCCGTTCGAACATGATCAGTGCGCTGGAGGCACTGATGCGCAGCCATGAAGGCCCGATGCCGGCCCAGATGCAGGCCTTTGCCATCAACGCGGGCCGGGGTCAGGGACTGATGCGACTGTTCATGAGCCACCCGCCGCTGGAAGAGCGCATCGCCGCACTGCGGGCCGCACAGTAGATTCCGCCCGGGTGGCGCAGGGCATGCCACTGAGCGGCGGTGACGGGTACCCGTGCCTTCGATGCGCGCCCTGAAACTGCCCATCCGGACTGCGCGGCTGACCCTGCGCGAATTCCGGCGTTCTGACCTGGAACCGCTGGCTGGCTGGTCGGCGGATGCACGTGTGACGCGCCACATGTTCTTCGGCCCGCGTGATGCGGACGCCAGTCTCGATCACCTCAACGGTATCCTGGATTCGCAATCGGAGATTCCACGCACCCGTTACGAACTGGCAATCGAACAAAACGATTCCGGCCTGGTGATCGGAGCCTGCGATCTGTCGATGATCGAGCGCGCCGTCCTGGACCTCGGATACCTGCTCGCCCATGGCAGCTGGGGGCAGGGATTCGCAACGGAAGTGGCCCTGGCGCTGATCGATGCCGCATTCCTCGACCTGCAGGCCGAACGGGTCATCTCGACGGTCGACATCAGCAATCGCGCCTCGATCCGGGTACTCGAGAAGGCCGGCCTGCAATGGGAAGCGACTTACCGCAAGGCAAGACGAGCCAAGAACCGATGGTGGGATTGCCATCTGTACGTGATCGCGCGGGCCGTCTGGGACACGCGCGAGCATGCGCCATGAGGGAATCATGCCATGGCCCGGCCGGGGCCTCAGCGATCCGCCTCGCCTTCCCGCCGCTCCTGCTCATCGAGTTCGCGGGCGCGTCGCCCCGCTCTTTCGAGCACCTCGGGCGAGGGCATGCCGGTGCGCGCCGAGCGGCGCAGGGCCAGAAGACCGCCCAGCAGTGCACCGAGAACCAGCAGGATGATGAGCACGGCTTTCATGGTGCAGCTATTCCCGGCTGATTCGCATCAACCCCTCCTGAGCCGTGCTCGCCACCAGCCGCCCGTCCCGGGAAAACACGCTGCCCCGTGCAAATCCGCGCGCACCTGAAGCGCTGGGACTGTCGGTGCAGTACAGCAGCCATTCATCCACACGCACCGGTCTGTGAAACCACATGGCGTGGTCGATGCTCGCCATGAGCAACGGGGGTGATGATGATCGCGGTGCATGCGGCAGGAGAGCCGTTTCCAGCAACGCATAGTCCGACACGTAAGCCAGCAGCGCCCGATGCAATGCCTCGTTGTCCGGCAACCTGCCCACGGCGCGGAACCAGACGTTGCTGTATGGCGGGCGCTTCTGCGGGTTGCGGAAATCGGTGGGCTGCACGGGGCGAAATTCGAATGGCCGTTGCTGCGAGAGGATGCGTCGCAGCGCTTCGGGCACGTAAGTGATCGATTCACGCACGCAGGTTTGCAGATCCTTGAGCCCCTCGGGTTCCGGCATGGCGGGTGCCGTGAACTGGTGTTCCAGTCCTGCCTCGGTGGACTGGAAGGATGCCGCCATGTTGAAAATCTGTTCGCCTTTCTGGATGGCAACGACCCGGCGCGTGGAGAAATGCCCGCCATCGCGCGCGCGGTCGACCTCGTACACGATGGGCAGATTGAAATCCCCGCGCCGGATGAAATACGCATGAAACGAGTGGACATCCCGGCCTTCCACCGTTGCGCAGGCTGCCGCCAGCGCCTGGCCCAGCACCTGCCCGCCAAAGACCTGTGGTGACCCGATGTCACGGCTTTCGCCGCGGAACAGGTTGAACTCGATCCGCTCGAGGCTCAGGACCTTGACCAGATCCGCCAGCAATCCGTCCATCGCTGCCCTGCTCCTCAGGAAGCCGCGACCCCGAGACGCTTCTGCATGATCGGACTCGTGGTGGTGTACTGCAGGAACTGCCGCTTTTCCGGATTCAGATGGTGCTGGACACCGAAGGCCGCAAGCGCTGCCTCATGAAATCCCGAGAGGATCAGCTTTTTCTTGCCGGGGTAGGTGTTGATGTCACCGATCGCGAAAATGCCCGGCACATTGGTCTCGAATTTCTCCGTATCCACCTTGAGCGCCTTCTTCTCCAGTTCCAGCCCCCATTCGGCGATCGGGCCGAGCTTGGGGTGCAGACCGAAGAAAACCAGCACCTGCTCTGCCGGGAGGTCGAGGATCTGCCCGGCGGCGTTCTTGATGGAAAGACCGGTCAGGCGACCGTCCGTGACTCTGTGCGCCTGGGCCGTGCCCTCATGCAGGTGCATCTTGCCCGCGGCAACCAGTTCCTTCATCCGGGCCACAGTAGCCGGTGCCCCGCGAAACTCCGAGCGGCGATGCACCAGATGAAGGCTCGTGGCGTTTTCCGACAGGGATACCGTCCAGTCCAGCGCCGAGTCCCCGCCGCCGAGAATCACCAGCTCCTTGCCGTGGAAGTCGCTCGCCGACCGGACCCGGTAATGAACCTGGCTCGATTCGAACTGCTCCATGCCCGGCACTGCCAGCTTGCGAGGCTGGAAGGAGCCCACGCCGCCCGCGATGATCACCGTCCGGGCCACGAATCGGGTTCCGGCACTGGTGGCGACATGGAAGGCGCCGTCCTCGAGTTTTCGCAACTCGGTCACTTCCTGGCCGAGATGGAACGTTGCATTGAAAGGCTTTGCCTGCTGCAGCAACCGGTCGACCAGTTCCTGTGCTCCGCACACCGGCAACGCCGGGATATCGTAGATAGGCTTGTCCGGATACAGCTCGGTACACTGGCCGCCGGGCTGTTTCAGCGTATCCACGATGTCAGCCTGGATCCCGAGCAGACCCAGCTCGAAAATCTGGAACAAACCGCAGGGACCGGCGCCGATGATCAGCGCATCCGTCGTCTTCTCCATCGTCATGGCAAGTCGCCCTCATGAGCCGTTTGTCAGGCCTGGAGATTGTAGCTTACGGTAAATATTTCAAACACGTGGCCTGATGAATCCTGCGTTTGCCGCCATCACGAGGACATCGGTTACACTGAAGCTCCATCACTCGAACCGTGCCCCGCCTGTAGCCATGCCTGAACCTCCCGACCGCGAATCCACACGGCCCATTCGCGCATTGCACCGTGGCCTTGCAGTCCTGACCCAGCTGAACCAGTTGCAGAGGGCCTCCATCAACACGCTGGCGCTGGCCGTCAGGCTTCCCCGCACGACTACCTACCGCATTCTCGAGACCCTGCGGGCGGCGGGTTACGTCACCCGCGACCGCAAGGACGACTGCTACCTGCCCACCCTCAGGGTCTGCACGCTTTCGGCCGGTTATGACCGTGAAGTCATGCTGGAGCAGCGCGCAAGACCCTTGCTGGCCGAGCTGTCCAGGGAAATCCTCTGGCCGCTTACCCTCAGCACGCCTTCCGGGCCTTCCATGCTGGTGCGCGAGACCACCGACCGCAACTGCCCACTGGCCCTGGAACCGATCGAGGTGGGTGCACGTCTGCCGATGCTCTCGACCGCAGCGGGTCGCGCCTATCTTGCCTGGTGTGCTCCCCAGCTTCGCAATGCCGTACTTGAATTGCTGGCGCATTCCCCACGGCCCGAGGATCGCCTTGCGCAGGACCGCCAGGAGTGTGAACGGCTGATGAGCGAGACCCGCACCCAGGGCTTCAGCCTGGCCACCCGCGCGCGGCGCGTGTCCGAGGAGACGAGTCTTGCCATTCCCATCCGGGCGGAAGATCAGGTACTGGCCACGTTGATGGTACGTTTTGCAGCCACTGCGGTGACCCTGCGATCGGCGGCCGAGCAATTCCTGCCGCGCATGCGCGAGATCGTCACCTCGCTGGAGCGACACCTCCAGTAGTTGCTACCGGCGCAGGGCCTTGGTGACGCCGCCGGATATCAGCGAGGTCACGTCGAGCAACGCACCTGCCATCGAGATGCCACGCGGAGCCGCCATGTAGCGCGGTCGCCAGGCCGGCAGATACTTGTCCTTGTACTTTCGCAGGCCCTCGAAGTTGTAGAAGTTCTCGCCATAGCGCTGGACCAGCCGGCCAACCTTGTGCCATGCGGGCGCGAGCGGGTGTGTCTCCAGGCCCGACAGCGGTGCCATGCCGAGGTTGAACCAGCCAAATCCCTGTTTCTGTCCCCACAGCATGATCTCGATGAGCATGAAGTCGATGACACCCTTGGGAGCGCCATCACGGTGACGCATCAGGTCCACCGACAGTTCGGCGGTGCCGCCAGCCTGCCAGATGTTCGCAAATGCAACGATGCGCCCGCCGCTCCTCACCACCGCGCAGTCAAAATTCGACAGGTAGCTTTCATCGAAATATCCGAGGGAGAATCCCTTCTCGGCGGTCTTTCGATCGGCCAGCCACTCGTCGGACACGTCGCGCAGCTCCGCCAGCACACCGGGCAGTTGCCCGCTCGGCACGATCTCGAAGCCTGCGCCCTCCCGGATGGCACGTCGATGCGTCTGACGCAGATCCGCACGTGCACCGCCTTCCAGAGAGAACCGCGCGAGGTCCACGCGCGCTTCCTCTCCAAGCTTGATCAGCGACAGACCGAGATCCACGTACAGCGCCAGGTTCTCGGCCGACACCTGGTAGAAGACGGGCGAGGCAGCGACCCGGTCACAGCGCTCGTAGAACTCCCAGGCGAGACCCTCACAGGCCGCAGCAGATCCTACGGGATCTCCCATGGCCACCCAGCTGCTTCCCGACACCTCGTACATGATGAAGGCCGCCCCGGCCGCATCGAACAGCAGGTTCTTGTCACCCAGTAACGCCAGATTCGCGGTGGAGTCCGGACACTCGCCGATGAGCTTCCGGGCGCGGGCCAGATCTTCCTCCGTCAGGGGCAGAAACGCGGGTTTCGCCGGTCGCATCAGCTTCCACAGGCCATAGGCTCCGGCCAGCAGCGCCGCGACCAGTGATGCACGCAGACTTCGCGGGGCGTTGGCCTCGAATGCGAACTGCGACCACAGGGAATTCATGTAGGACACGTGCCGATGGGTCAGCACGACCAGCCACAGCGACACGCCCAGCACCATCAGCACTGCCATGATCCATGGCCCCGAAAAGCGCTGATCGATGAGCGATGCGCGCCGATTGAACCGCGCATGCGCCAGGATCAGCATCGCATCGACCGAGGCCAGGATCAGCGCTTCCTCATAGTCGAAGCCCTTGAGCAGACTGGCGATAGCACCCGCGCCCAGCAGCCACACCGCCACCCACCAGGCGCCATCGAGCCTCCGGTACAGGCCGTTGGCCAGGATCAGCAGTGCAACGCCCACCGCGCTGCTCATCAACTGGGAAACCTCCAGGATGGGCAACGGCACGAACTGACGCAGCGTGACCAGCCGGTCATGCAGGCCCGGAGTGACAGCCGAAAACAGCAGTACCGTGCCTGCGGCGAATACTGCCAGTGCCACCGCCTGCGGAGTCACGGCTGCAAGCCAGCTCTGCGCCATTTTCAGCACGCGCACCAGCAAGGCACGATGCAGCAGGATCTCGTGTACAGCGAGAAGCGTCAGCGCAATGGCAAAAGGCACCAGATAGTAGATGACCCGGTAACCCAGCATCGACACGAGCAGCCGATCCGGTGCAACGGACGGCAGGAGCAGGATCATGACGGACTCGAACACGCCGAGTCCTGCCGGAATGTTGGTGATGACGCCGGCCGCGACGGCTATCAGGAACAGTCCCGCGAATGCCAGGAAGGAGATGTCGGTCTGCATGGGCAGCAGCACGTACAGCACGCTGGCAGCCAGCAGCAGATCCGTGCAGGCCACTGCGATCTGCGCCAAGGCAATGCGGGGTGCCGGAACCGGCAGCCGGAGCCGGCCGATTTTCACGGCCTGCCTGCGCGCAAATGAAAGCACCAGATAAAACAGCACCAGCGCGATCAGCACGACGCCCGCCAGTTGCACCAGCGACTCGCGGACATGCAGGATCGAACCTGCGCCCGCTTCGGCCAGCAGGGAGATGCCCAGCAGCAAGGCGGCACCCAGCCCGAAGGTCAGCGTGCCAAAGGCGATCACGGTACCGATCTGCGCCGCTTTCAGTCCGACTGCGGTGTACGCGCGATAACGGATGGCACCACCGCTCAACGTATTGAGGCCGACGTTGTGCCCGATGGCGTAGGCCATGAAGGCGGTAATGGCGATGCGCGAGTACGGCAGACGGACCCCGGCGAATCGCAGGCCCAGCACTTCATAGAGCGTGAGGCAGGTGTATCCGCAGAACGTCAGCACACCGCCCAGAACGAGGGCGTCGGGATGCATCGACAGCAGCCCGCTCGCAATGCTCCTCAGGTCGTACTGAGACAGCACATGCCGCAGCCACAGGAAGGCCAGCAGGAACAGGGTAATCCCCAGCCAGGTCGTCCATGCGGGTACACGATGCGGACGGGCGGTGGAATTCATGGGCGGCGCAAAGCGTAGCCTATTGATGATCAACCTGCACAGCCGGTTGTGCAGGGGTTATCATGTGCGTGTTTGACAACCAGGGAATCATCCATGAGTGCAACTTCCGACCGCGGGACCCCGGACCGCGG
This sequence comes from Steroidobacteraceae bacterium, assembly GCA_044226785.1. GTDB lineage: Bacteria > Pseudomonadota > Gammaproteobacteria > Steroidobacterales > Steroidobacteraceae > TMP-86. Next base: position 46,521 of record JBGAGK010000027.1, read on the forward strand.
CTCCGTCAAGATGGACGCCGCGCAGGTGTATCGGGAGGACACCTTCACCGACCGGCACGTGGGAACCATCCGGCGCATGACACCGGTCACTGCCAGCGGTGAAACCGACGCATCCCGCCCCGTGGTCTATGTCGGACAGGCACAGATCATGACACCCATGGGCGCCCTGCCACTGAGTTTCGAGATCGAGGCGGATTCCCTCCCGACGGCGATCGAGAAATTCGGGCCTGCCGCCGAAGCGGCCGTCCAGCAGACCATGCGTGAACTGCAGGAAATGCGACGCGAATCGGCATCGTCCCTGGTCATTCCCGATGCCGGCGGCGCAGCATTGGCCAACCCCAACGATCTGCTCGGACGGGGCGGCCGGATCAGGCGCTGACCGATCCGGCGGGAGCCCTCGAGCCGACGAATCTGCGGATGCGGCGGCACGCCTCCTCGATCACCTTTTCCTCGACGGCAAAGCAGATGCGCACGACGCCTGCGGTGTCCCGCCCAAACACCCCTCCATCCAGCACGGACACGCCTTCCGCCGCGTACAGTTCCTGCATGAAACGGCGCCCATCCATGCCCGTCCCGCTGACATCCACCAGCATGAACATGCCCGCTTCGGGGCGCTGCATGCGCAGGCCCGGCGTACCGGTCAGTCCCTGATACATCAGCTCGCAGCGCCTCGCACAGTACTCGCGTATCTGGCTTTCCGCCTGCTCGGCCATCGCCAGGGCAGTGACCGCCGCTTCCTGGATGAATCCCGGCATCCCGAACAGCATGCACAGGAGCAGGCGATCGGCATGCTCGATCAGCGAGCGGGGGCCGATCAGCCAGCCCATGCGCCACCCGGGCATGGCGTGTGACTTGGACAGGCTGCTGATGGTGACCACCTGGTCCGGGAGTGATTTCGCCAGGCTCGGCACCCGTCCGCCCGGCGCAAGCCCCGCATACACCTGATCAGCGATGATCCACAAGTTGTGCCGGCGCGCCAGATCGCCGATCACCTGCATCTCGCCCTCGTTGAGGATCACTCCGCTCGGATTGCTCGGCGTGGCAAACATGATGGCGCGCGTCCTGGAGCTGACCGCAGCCGCGAGACTGTCCAGATCAGGGCGCAGTCCCCGCGCAACCGATGTCCCTGCGCGCACCAGCGTCGCGCCACCGACCGCAACCGTGGCGGGATAAGTGGTGTACATCGGATCGAGCGCGATGATCTCGTCGCCTTCACCGGCAATGCACAGGCAGGTGGCGAACAGGGCATTCTGTGCGCCGGCAAACAGGATCACGTTGTCCGGATCCACCGGCTGACCGTAGCGCTGGCGGTGCTGGGCCGCGATGGCCTCACGCAGGTGCCGCCGCCCGGTGGTGGGCGTGTAATGGGTATCGCCCGCACGCAGTTGCTCGATGGCCCGTTCCACCACGGGCTTCGGTGTGCCGATGTCGGGATCCCCGACGCTGAGCAAGATCACGTCCTCTCCGCGCTCATGCGCCGCCCAGGCTTCGTAATGGGTCACCCAGGCGTCCGCACCCTCTCCGGCAATACGCTGCACCAATGGGGAATAAGGCATCGATTTCATGGAATGGTCACCCGCAATTCAGGATCAAAGGCCGGGTTGAGCAGATCAGGGGCATAACCGCGGGGATTGCACACCACCCGCGTCGCACCCACATGATAGTCACGGGACTCGTGGGTATGGCCATGCACCCACAGACACACATCATCGCCGAACAGGTCCCCAAGATCACTGACGAAGGCCGGGTTCAGTGGATCCCGCTCGTAGCGCGGATGCACACTGCCGGCGTGCGGCATGTGATGGGTGATGACCACGGTCGGTCCATCGAACGGCTCGGACAGTCTTGCCTGCAGCCAGAGGCGTTGCGACCCATGAATCTCACGGGTCAGTTCGGGAGAAAGCTGCACACCGGGAAGGTGTTCGATCAGGTCATAGTCGCGCATGCCGCGGCGCGCATGCCGCATGGCGCGGCTCACCGTTTCCGGTTCCGTCCCATAGAACCCGAAGTCCGTCCACAACGTCGTACCGAGGAACCGCACGCCCTGCTCCACCATCCAGGCATCGTGCAGGAAATGGACGTCGTACCGTGCTGCCGCGGCGTGCATGCGCTGGAGCAGTTGCGGCATGTCGAAGCCGAAATATTCATGATTGCCGGCCACGTACATGATCGGCGTATCGGGAAATCGTCGACGAGCCCATGCAATGGCCGCATCGCCCACGTGGATATCGCCCGCCAGGATCACCCCGTCAACGGGTCGGGAGGGCGGGATCCAGTCGCCAAACTCCAGGTGCAGGTCGGAATAAACGGCAAGCTCCATGACGACATGAACTGTATCATGCCACCTGCAGGCCGCTCCTACCCGAAGGTCATGGCCAACTGGCGATGCATGAGGGACCGGGCCAGACTCATGGCGACCAGCGTCGACGTCCTGGGTTGATTGACTTGCGGATTTCCGCGTACGACCAGATCGAAACGGCCGAAGTTGCCCTGGGCCTGGATTTCATGCTCGTTGACCTGCAGGTCCGGATCCGCGAGCAGGCGCACGCGGGTCTCCTCGAAGCCCATGCCGGCCAGGGCCACCGTGGCAGCCACATTTGCATTCTGTGGAAACCGCAGCGCCGCCTCGCGCGCCGTACCTTCGAAAACTTCGACCGGTCTGCCCGAGTGTTCCGCACCTTGTGCGAGTGCCTCCGCTCGAGTGCCCAGCCACGCACGTGGCGGCTTGCGGCCGGTGTAACGGACTTCCCGGAGACCGCCTACGCGCGCAGCGCACAGCAGATCCACCGCTCCGATGGCACCGGTGGACAGCAGCACCCGTGCGCAGCCTTCGCTGGCCGCCTGCTTGATGGTCGCCTCGAGCGCCCGGTCAGCCAGGGCACCGACCGAGGCCACCAGGACTTCGTGCCCCGCCCGAAGCAGGACAGGCACGTAACTGGCCAGCGCCGCGTGACCCGCACACTCGATGACCACGTCCGCACCCAGCTCGGCCAGCGCCGCCGGGCTGGCCACGAAATGCGTACCGGCAGGCACGATGCTGCGGTCGCGATCTCCGGGAGATGTGCGCGTGGCGATCCCGACGAGACTCACGTGGGGCAGCTCCTGCCGGATGATCGTGGCGAGCGACCGGCCGATCGCGCCGAACCCCACCATCGCAACCCTGAGTGCACCACTCACGGAGCGTCGGTCCGCTCCATATGAGGTACAGACAGTCCGCACTGCCCGAAGGCGTGACGGATCACGGCACGTTCAGATTCGCTGAGTTGCAGCAGCGGCCGCCGGACCGGACCGCCTGCCTGCCCCAGCAATTCCTGCCAGTATTTCTGCTGGGCGTGCGGCGTACCGGGCGCACGTGAATCCGCGATGGCCTTGCGGACCGGATCGAGGCTGTCACGGACCCGGCGTGCCTCCTCGAAACGTCCCTGGAATGCCAGCTGTGTGTACTGGTGCATGCGCCGGTCGGTGCGGGTCTGGTACAGGATGGGCGGGATGGAGCACAGGTACAGCCGCCAGCCCAGCTCGATGATGTTGTCGAGCCACTCGGTTTCGGATGAGGTGCTGACGATCAGGTACTCGCTCGCCATCCGGCTGAGGCGCGCATACATTTCCCGGGGCACGCTGTACTTGATTGCCACCACGTTGCGGCATTCCGCCGCAATGGCGGCACAGGTTTCGGGCGACAGCACGTAACCTGCATCGGGATGGGACCACATCACCACACCCAGATTCACCTGGGAGGCGATGTAGCGGTAGTACTCGCGCACCGTGCTGTCGATGTCCTTGCCGAAATGCAGCATCGGCGCGTGCACCACGATGTAGTCTGCACCCGCGTGCTCGGCATGCCGGGCCAGTTCGATGACCGTATCGAGGTTCTGGTCCGACACGGACATCATGATGCCGCCGGTGGCGCCATGTTCGCGGGCAGCGGCCACGGAGATCTCGCAGACCCGCTTGCGTTCGGCCACCGACAGGGAAAAGAACTCGCCCTGCTTGCCGCAGATGAACAGCCCTGCGATGCCAAGATCGACGAACCAATGGCGCAGGTTGCGGCGCAGTCCGTCCTCATCGATCCCGAGCGATGGCGTGAACGGTGTGGGCACTGCAGCCCAGACCCCATGGAGCCGGTCGCGGGCGAGTGCCTTGAAGTCAGTTGCAGGATTGATCACGTTGAAACCACCGGATGTTCAATACGTCATGCTGTGGGATACGTTCTTGATGACCGTATAGTTCGCGAGCCCTTCGGCACCGCCTTCACGGCCCAGACCGCTGTCCTTCACGCCACCGAAGGGCGTTTCCGCCACCGAAGCCTCCAGCGTGTTGATGGACAGGTTGCCGGTCTCGATGCCTTCGGTGAGCAGATCCACATTGCGCGCGGAATGGGTGAAGGCGTAGGCGGCTAGACCGAAAGGCAACCCGTTGGCCTTTTCGATGGCCTCTTCCAGGGAGTCCACCGGGTTGATGAGCGCCAGCGGACCAAAGGGTTCCTCACTCATGGCCTTCGCATCATCGGGCAGATCCGCCAGCACTGTGGGCGGAAAGAAGTAGCCGCGATTTTCCAGTCGTTCGCCGCCGGCCAGCAACCGGGCGCCCTTCTCCCGCGCATCCGCCACCAGCCGCTCCAGCGCATCGATCCGCCGGTGGTTGGCCAGCGGTCCCATCTGCGTGGAAGGATCCATGCCGTCGCCGACCTTGATGGACTTTGCCTTCTCCACGAAGGCTTCAGTGAACACTTTGAACAGCGGCTTCTGTACATAGAAGCGCGTCGGTGAAGTACAAACTTGCCCCGCATTGCGGATCTTCCGGATCGCGGACATGACCCCCGTGGTCACCGGGTCCACGTCGTCGCAGACGATGACAGGTGCGTGCCCGCCCAGTTCCATCAGCACGGGCTTGATGTGCCGGGCTGCTGTTTCGGTCAGATGCCGGCCCACCGCCGTGGAACCGGTGAACGCAACCAGGCGCACCTGAGGCTGCGGGATGAGATAGGAGGATATTTCGGATGGCACCCCGAAAACGAGGTTGAGGACTCCCGGCGGAAGTCCCGCGTCGTGAAAGGCCCGGGCGATGTGGATGGCGCCGGCCGGAGTCTCCTCCGCCGCCTTCATGATGATCGAGCAACCCGCCGCAAGCGCACCGCCTATCTTTCGCGACGGCTGGCTCATCGGGAAATTCCAGGGAGAAAATCCGGCGACCACCCCGATCGGCTGTTGCAGCACGATGTACCGGATGCCCGGGGCACTGGGAATCACCCGGCCGTACAGACGCAGACCCTCGGCCGCATCCCATTCGAAGAACTCGCAGCCGCGGATCACCTCGGCTCGCGCCTGCGCGATGGGCTTGCCGTGCTCGAGGGTGATCGAATGCGCGATCTCCTCGATGCGCTCGCGCATCAGGGTCGCGGCCTTGAGGATGATCTCGGCGCGCCGGGCAGGCGGCGTGTTTCTCCACACCCGGAAGCCCCCGGAGGCAGCGTCCAGCGCCGCATCCAGGTCGGATCGCCCGGCGACCGGGAGTCTGGCGATCTCGCATTCGTCGGCGGGATTCAGGACGGGCAAGGTGTCTGCCGACGATTGCCACTGGCCGCCTATGTACAGCTGAAGGTCGGGATACCGGCTCATGATCTCTCGGGATGGCGTTGGGTATGCCGGACATTTGAACGCGGATGAATTTATAAGACAATCACATTTATCTTTCGTATTATGCTGCTTTGATTATTAATATAGTCCCATGAACATAACCCTCCGTCAGCTGCGTGCATTCCGCGAAGTCGCGCGGCGCGAAAGCTTCACCGAGGCCGCCAGACGCCTGAGCCTGTCGCAGTCCGCGGTCAGCGCCCTGATCCGTGAACTCGAACGCCAGATCGGCTTCAGCCTCCTGGATCGCACCACCCGCAAGGTCGTTCTGAATCCTTCCGGCGAACACCTCCTCGAGCTGTCCGGGAGGGTACTCAGCGACGTGGATTCGGCACTCCGGGAGGCAAGAGGCCTGCTCAACAAGAGCCGGGGACGGGTCATCGTCGCAGCCTCGCCGCTGTCCGCAGTCACCGTCCTGCCCTCACGGATCGCGAAATTCGCAAGAATGTATCCCCAGGTCCAAGTCGAACTGCGGGACATGCTGACGGACCAGATCCTGCAGAGCGTGCGCAATGGCACGGTCGATATCGGCGTCGGAACCTTCGAGCGGTCCGCGACCGAACTCACGCTGAGCACGCTCTACGAGGATGTGCTCGGTGTGGTCATGCCCGTCGATTCACCCCTCACCCGGCGCCGGCCGCTGCGTTGGCGGGATCTTGCCGGGCAATCATCGATCGCACTGTCCCGCTCCAGCGTCTTTCGGCCGCTGATCGATTCGACCCTCAGCGCCCAGTCCATCGAACTGGGAGAAACACACTTCGAGGTGGGTTACATGGGTACCGCCGTGGCGCTGATCGAACAGGGCCTTGGCATCAGCATCCTGCCGGAACGGGCAGCCGCCCTCATCAAGCAGCGCAAGGCATGCTTTCGCCGGCTCACCGCTCCGGTCGTGTCGCGCCCGATGACCCTGGTGACCCGCGCCGGCCGGTCGCTGTCACCTGCGGCCAGCGCATTCGTTGCATGCCTGTCGGAAACGGCTATCGGTGCGAGGCAAGCCTGATGGTGAACAGGTGAAAGGAAACACTGCCAGGTCAACCCAATGAGCCCAGACAATCATTCAGGCAATGCCGAGGCGAACCTGTCAACTTCACTATTAAAACGATCTGGATTTTCGATGAACAAGCAATGACCGCAGTCCTCAAAAATCGAGAGACTTGCGTTCGCAGCGTACTTCACAATCAATTCCAATCCCTCGCGAGGCTGCGCGCTACGCCCACCGCCACAGACGAGCGTCGGAACCGGAAAATCCTTAAGTACGTCCTGATACTCACGCAGACTCTGGTCCACCAAAATTGCTGCAGCCACCGCTTCTGGAGCACGAGTCATTTCATCGAACATCCAAACCATATCTTCTGGCGATGGCTGCTTCGCAAACATCATCGGGACTATTTCTCGAATCAGGGCATTTCGCTCTGTCAGCAATCGATAGTGCCAGAGGCGCAGCGTTTCGTGTGAAATCAAGGCGTCCGGTATCTGTTCCGATTGCCAATCGGAAGGAGGTTGGTCAATGACCACGAGCCCGCGCATGCCCGCAGGTCCGAACTGTCGAACGTAGTCCCAGCAAACGAATGCTCCCATTGACCAACCGACGGCGACAAAAGATTCAACACCAAGTTTCCTCAAAAATTGGCGCATGTCCCGTGCGTAACATGGTACCGCCTGATCAGAAAGTGTCATAGATGAGCGGCCGTGCCCGCGAAGATCGGGGGCGATGACTCGATAGCGGTTGCTCAGGGAGCCAATTTGTCTGGCGAAAAAGCGTGAACTTCCCCACATGCCATGAACGAGCAAAAGTACGGGTCCTTGTCCACGATCCACATAGTGAAGATGCACTCCGTCACTTACAGTGACTGTGCCCGTCACCTCCTCCGCTTGACGTGCCATGATCCAGCTCCTATCTTCATATCCTCATGCGACCGAAAAGCCTGCATCAACGGGCATTGCAACCCCAGTGATCAGAGATGCATCGTCGGAGGCAAGAAAAAGCACCGCGTCTGCAATCTCCTGCGGTTCTGCAAGTCGCTGATGCAACGGGTGGATATTGCCATATTCGGTCAGCGCAGCCGCGACATCTACCCCAGCAGGAAGAACCGATTCAATCATGGCGGTACGCACAGCACCCGGGCAAACACAATTCACCCGCACCTGCCCTGCATAGTCAAGCGCTATCGAGCGAGACAAATGGACAACGCCTGCTTTCGAGGCATGGTAGGCCGCCTCATCCTTCTTTGCCACAAGCGCCAGCGCTGACGCTACATTCACAATATTCCCTTGGGTCAAAATCAGCATTGGCAGACTATGTTTGCAAATGAGGAATGTACCGGTGAGGTTCACCTCGATCGTTCGTCGCCATTCGTCGAGCGGAGTCGTGCCCACGGGATTCTGTGGCCCGGCGATCCCGGCGCTGTTCACCACCGTGTGCAACTTCCTCTGCTCGCGTATGACACAGGAAATTGCAGCCAGCACGTCCTCCTCAGAACTCACATCAGCGCGTATGCCAATGCCGCCGTATTCCAGGGATGCAGCAACTTTTTCGGCCGTTGCGAGATCACGATCCACACAAGCAACCCACGCGCCTTCTTCTGAAAAGCGCATCGCAATCGCGCGCCCAATGCCACTACCAGCTCCAGTCACAAGCGCATTACGTCTCTCCAGTCTTTTCGCGATTGCCATGGCAAATAGTCCTGCGATGGGATTACAGAGTTCAAGAAATCGTTGCACCGCCATCAACGGGGAGCACAACGCCAGTCACGAAGTTTGCCTCGGCAGACGCAAGATAGGCGATTGCCGATGCGATTTCGTACGGCTGGCCCACACGGTTCATAGCCTGAACCCGAGCCGCGGCTGTACGGGCCTTTTCAGGGTCTACATTTGAACCTACCCACGCAGCCAGAAGAGGTGTATCAACAAAACATGGGCAAACGCAATTGACTCGTATTCCGTACGGGGCACCATCCAGCGCAGCCGCACGAGTCAGCTGCGCCACACCACCCTTGCTCGCACAATACGCGGCTTGGTTCACCTGACCAATCAGTGCGGCGTCGGAAGCAACATTGACTATCGCGCCTTGCTGCCTGGCTATCATCCCCGGCATTACATACCTACACAAAAGAAAAGTGCCAGTAAGGTTTACATCAAGCACCCTGCACCAGTCGCTCGGTTCAGTACTTTGTACTGCGGCTTCGTGCACAATACCCGCACAATTGACGACGACATCGATTTTGCCGGAAACCGAAAGGACTTCTTCTACGGTTCGCGCAACGCCGTCCGCGTGCCGCACATCCAGATCCATCGGTCTGAGTCCGGGGAACTCCTGACTTGCAACTTGGGAGCGGCCCTGCAGGTCGGCGATCCAAACATCCCCCCCCTCAGCTGCAAAGCGCTTTGCCGTTGCAAAACCAATCCCGGACGCGCCGCCCGTCACAAGCACTGTCTGCCCGGCAAAGCGCTGCAAACCATACGATCTCACATCAGGCATTTCCTCTCCCCGAGGATGACGACCACTTCCAAATTCCTGTACGATCCGCGTGTTCCCAGCACATTTCCTCAAGGCAAATCTTTTCTACAATCCTATGGGCCGAAGACCAAAAGCAATAAAGCCCGGCAAACCCACCTTCGCCGCGCGCAACGTTGCGTCAGATCTTGGACCGCGTCTTCGCGACATCATACGATCTCGTGGTATTACGCTCCGCACACTTGCGGAGCTCACCGGCATACCTATTGCGACGCTTTCCAAAGTGCAGAACAGCCGTGCGACTTTGAGTTACGTGCAGCTCACACATTTGGCTGGCGGTCTCGGTCTTGAAATTAGTGACCTCTTCACAACGCCCACGAAGGATGTCCGTACGGGTCGACGTGCAGTCACACGGCGAGGCCAAGGTCCTCGTGAAGCAACGGATCGATACTATTTTGAATTGCTCTGTGGCGAACTTTCCAACAAGAAGATGACCACAGGAATAATGGAAATCACCGCCCGAACGCTTGATGAGGCAGGCGGTCTCGTTGCACATGCAGGTGAAGAATTTGCGTATGTCCTGTTTGGGTCGGTAGAAGTCCATACTGAGGATTATCGGCCGACCCGACTCGATGTCGGCGACAGCATCTACATGGACAGCACCTCCGGTCATGCCTACATCAACGTTGGCGAAGAACGGGCCGCACGCGTAATGGCAGTCACAACTCATACATTATTTGTACCAAAACGGGCATCATCAAGCTTGCATGAACCCCAGAAGGCGCGCAGGGTTGCTACACATGATTCGCTTTAGCATTGATTCAGAAATCCCTTCGGCAATAAATCGCGGCCAGAGGGTGTCAACAATGTGAGCCATGCCCCACCCACCCCACGTGCGCTTTCCCACCTGATATGCTACGTCATGTGAAATCAGCAGCTGATCGCTGAACCCTGCATCGATGAGGAGCTTGAGTTCTTTGATCCGGCGCGAATCAGTTGGCAGCTGAATATACTGGTCACCGAACGCGAACACGCCCTCAGACCCAAACGTGTCGTACTCGAACCAGAAGCCACGTTGCAACAGCTTGAACTGATAGTCCGGGTCGTCTCCAGATCCGTCTTGGTGACAAAGTACCAAGCACCGCGGATCACCTCCTTCGTCAAGGTAGGACCCGAGTATTCGATCG
>JBGAGK010000028.1:0-57233 GCA_044226785.1 Steroidobacteraceae bacterium
TCATGACAGCACGCTGGGCGCGGCTCCCGTACGAGTTCCTGGACCGGGTGAGCCACCGCATCATCAACGAAGTCGCCGGCATCTCGCGCGTGGTGTACGACATCTCCGGCAAGCCACCGGCGACGATCGAGTGGGAGTGAGTGAGGGGTCGCGCACCTGCGCCGGGCAGTCGCTTCCCGGCGCCCGCCATCCGCACGGCGCAGGCGGTGCCGGTCATTCCAGCCGGCCAGCGGCCGCGAAATTGAGCAACTGGTCCACCACGTAGCGCACCCGTGGGCTGAGGTGCTGGCGCCGCGGCCAGACCATGTGGACCTCAACCGGCACATTGGACAGATCCGGAAGAACCGCTTCAAGACGGCCGTCCGCGAGCGCGTCGCGAACCATGAACATCGGCATCTGGCACATTCCGAGACCGGCCACGGCCAAATCAACGATCGCCTCGCCATTGCCCGCCTGATGCATGGCGAGCGGCACGATGCGACGTACCGCCTCGCCGTCGCGCACGAGCCAATCGAGCGGCGGCCCCTTGCCCATACCGACGATCCCATGGTGGCCCTGCAGGTCCGCCAAGTTGCGGGGACGACCATGCCGATCCAGATACGCGGGCGATGCGACGATGGCCCGTTGCGAATCGAGGAGATGACGCGCAACCAGATGGCTGCTGTCCTTGAGTGCGCCAAAGCGGATGGCGAGATCGATGTCTTCCTGGAGAATGTCGCTGGTGGTCTCGGTGAAGGTGAGCGAAAGATGAAGTGCAGGATGAGGGCGCGCCATTTCGGCAAGCAATGGCAGCAGCACGCGGCGTCCGAACGAGACGGGCATGTCGATCCGCAACCTCCCGCTGAGCACTTGCCCATCCGAAGCTAGCGCTCCCTGCGCGGCGGAGATCTCGTCGATCGCGGTGGCACACACCGAAAAATAGGCTTCGCCGTCGGCGGTCAACCGGGTCAGTCGCGTGGTGCGATGAAACAGCCGGACGCCGAGCCGGGTCTCCAATCGCGCGATGGTCTTGCCGACCGCCGACTTGGTCAGGCCGAGTCGCTCGGCCGCCACGGTGAAGCTCCCCGCACGCGCAGCGGCGACGAAGACGGCGGTGCCCGCGAGCGGATCTTGTTCAGTCATGGTAGCGCCCCATTCCACCAAGTGTAGCCAGAGTCGGACTTCACATCACAATTTTCTACCATAAAATTCTACGCGCCAGCGAGGCGTCGCGGGGCGGGGGTGCGATCTCAGAACAGCTCAAGGGGAGACGTGAAATGACCACACGCCGGGATCTACTGGTAGGAGCCGTCACTTCGGCCGCGAGTGTCGGTCTCCTTTCCCGGGTGCCGCAAGCCAGTGCCGCCGCCACGCGCGCATCCGGAACGGAGCAACCCATGGCGAGTTTTGACTACATCATCGTAGGGGCAGGCGTCGCAGGCTGCGTAATTGCCGCCCGGCTGAGCGAGGATGCCGGCGCGCATGTAGCGCTGATCGAAGCCGGTGAGGAGAACCCGATGGATATCGGGCGCAGCCAGGGCGCGTTTTTTCTCACTTGGGGATCGAAGAAGAACTGGGGCTATTCGACTGTTCCCCAAAAGGAACTCGGCGGCCGCTCGATCGATCATCCGCGTGGGCGCGCCGTCGGCGGCTCGAACGTGCTGAACGTCGGCGCCTGGCTGCGAGGAAGACCGGAAGACTATGACGCGTGGGAGACTGCAGGCGCGGCGGGTTGGAACGGAGCCGCGGCGCTGCGCGCATTCCTCGCGGTCGAGCGGACCAATCGCAGCCCGTTACGCGGCCACGACGGTCCACTCATCATGACAGACCTGCCGAAACCGACTGACCTGTCGGAGCGATTGCGCGACGCCTTCGTCGAGACCGGGCTGGGACAACGTGGCGACTCCGCCGGTCCCGACCCGTTCGTCGTCGATCGGTTCCAGACCCTGTTCGTTGATGGCGTCCGCCGAACCGTGGCGGACGCGTACCTGACCGACTCGGTGCGCGCCCGCCGCAACCTGACGATCATCACCGGCGCGCAGGTGACACGGGTCGTGATCGAAGGCAAGCGCGCGACCGGGGTTGAAATTCGGACCAGCGACGGCACCCGCATGATCACGGCGCGACGCGAAGTCGTGCTGGCGGCGGGCACGTTCAATTCGCCGCAGCTGCTGATGCTGTCGGGCATCGGTCCGGGAAAGCATCTCTCGTCGCTGGGTATCGATACGGTGCTCGACGCGCCGGCAGTCGGCGAGAATCTGCAGGATCACATCTACGCCCATATTTATACGCTCGCGTCCACGGGGCGCGACGGATCGGTTCCTCTGGGGCTCGGCGAGGCGGATACCGCGCGCTGGCTCGTCAGCCGTGACGGCCCGTCGAGTTATTTTCCGGAGAACGGCGTCGGCTGGGCGACACGGGACCGCAAGACCGTGCCCGACTACGAGCTGCTGTTGTCCTACAACACCGTGCCGAACAAATTCGGCGAGACAGTCGACGAGGGACGATCAGGCACGACGATCGGTGTGGTGTTGCTGCAGCCAAAGAGCCGCGGCACCGTTCGACTCGCGTCGCGTGATCCGCTGGCCAAGCCGGTGATCGACCCGCGCTATCTCAGCGCGCCTGAGGACGTGAGCGCGCTGGTCGCAGGACTGCGCATCGCCCAGCGAATCGCTCAGGCCAACGTCTTGAAACCGTGGGCGGAGGCGATATTCCCCGCCGCGAACGCGAGCGACGCAGAACTCGCCGCTTTCATCCCTGGCGACATCGGCACCGTCTACCACCCAGTCGGCACGGTGCGGATGGGACCTGCGCGCGATCCCAAGGCGGTGGTCGATGAACGGCTACGGGTGAAGGGCATCACCGGGCTGCGCGTCGCGGACGCATCGGTCATGCCTGCGCTCATTCGCGGGCACACGATGGCGCCGACCGTGTTCATCGGTTACCGCGCCGCCGAACTGATCGCCGCCGATGCCGCATGACAGGAGATCGACCATGGCAAATCCTTCCCCTTCGCAACGTCCCGCCGACATTGTCAGTCCGACCACGGATGCAAGCCTTCCCAACCGCGTCTCTGCCGCAGACGCACGCGCGGCCGGTCGCTTCGGCCATGACAAGCCCACGCCGGAGAACAGTATTGTCCTGCTGGTCGACCACCAGATCGGCCTCATGGCGGGCGCACGCGATGTCGCCTCGCTCGCCGAACTGAAGAGCAACGTCGTGGGCCTCGCGCGAGTGGCCAGAGCGCTGGAGATGCCGGTCATGATCACATCCTCCAACGCGCAGTGGCAGAACGGCGATACGCTGCCGGAGATCAAGGAGTTGTTCCCCGACGAGCCGATCTATCGGCGCACCGGGATCATCAATGCCTACGAGGATCCGAGCTTCCGCAAGGCGTTCGAGGCACTCGTCAAAAAGACCGGGCGGCGGCACATCATCCTGGCAGGTGTCACGATCGGCACCTGCTGCGTTTTCCCGACGCTGTCCCTGCTGAACGACGGATACCAGGTGTTTCCGGTCGTCGATGCCTGTGGCGCGTGGAACCGCTATGAAGCGGAAGCGGCGATGTCGCGCATGGCGAACGCGGGCGCCAAACTCGTCAGTACGTTCGCGCTGGCCTGCGAGCTTCAAGCCGACTGGAAGAGGCCGACCGGCAACGCGATGCTCGCGCCGTTCATCAACAATCTGTCCGAATATGGCTTCGTTCTTCAGAACTTCTGGAACAACGCCAATCAGCATGTGGTGCCCGATCCGTTTGGCCTCGTGAAATGAGAGACGTGTACAAAGTCGGCTATTTCATCGGCAGTCTCGCCAAGGCGTCGATCAACCGAAAGCTGGCGAACGCGCTGGTCAACCTGGCGCCGCCGGAATTGAGCCTGGTTGAGATCCCGATCAAGGACCTGCCGTTGTACAGCTACGACTTCGACGCCGACTACCCGCCCGTCGCGCGTGCCTTCAAGCAGGCGATAGCCGATGTGGATGCCGTGCTGTTCGTGACGCCGGAATACAACCGCTCGATCCCCGGCGGGTTGAAGAACGCCATCGACTGGGCCAGCCGCCCATGGGGCAAGAATTCCTTCACGCGCAAACCGTCCGCGATCATCGGCACCTCGCCCGGTGCGATCAGTACTGCGGTCGCCCAGCAGAGCCTGCGCAGCGTGCTGTGCTTCTGCAACTCGCCGCTGATGAACACCGTCGAGGCTTACATCCACTTCACGCCCGGCCTGATCACCGACGACGGGCAAGTCACGGTCGGGAAGACGGCGGAATTCCTGCGCAATTTCATGGTCGAGTTCCACGTGTTCATCGCGCGAGTCGAACGGGCGTATCAATGAGCCGCACACGCACCGGAAAGGTCGCGTTGGTCACCGGCGCTGGCCAGGGTATCGGCCAGGCCATCGCCGAACGGCTGCACGCCGACGGATTCGAAGTCGCGATCGCCGACATGAACCTCGGCACGGCCACCGCCGTTGCCGGAAAACTGGGCGGCAAGGACGGTGGCGCCATTACCGTACCGGTCGATGTCGCGGACCGGGACAGCGTGTTCGCCGCCGTCGAGCGGGCGATGACGGAGCTGGGCGGCTTCGACGTCATGGTGAACAACGCGGGCATTGCGCCCACTTCTCCGATCGAGGAGATCACCCGAGGAAGCATCGAGAAGATCTTCTCCATCAACTTCCACGGCGTCGTCTGGGGTGTCCAGGCGGCAGTGAAGGCCTTCAGGCAGCTGGGCCACGGCGGAAAGATCATCAGCGCAGTCTCGCAGGCGGGGCATGTCGGCAACCCGGGCATAGCGCTCTATTCGGCGACGAAGTTTGCGGTACGCGGTTTCACGCAGAGCGCAGCCAGGGATCTCGCGAAGTACGGCATCACCGTCAACACCTATGCCCCCGGCATCGTCAAGACGCCTTTGATGGAAGGCGTCGCAAGAAAAGTCGCCCAGGACGCCAACAAGCCCGAGGAGTGGGGCTGGCAACAGTTCACGAGCGGCATCGCGCTCGAGCGGCTGTCCGAGCCGGCCGACGTGGCGGGTGTCGTCGCGTTCCTTGCCGGACCTGATTCCGATTACATCACCGGCCAGTCGATCCTCGTCGATGGCGGAATGGTCTTCAGCTGATCGATTGGACAGGGGCAGAGCCACGTGGAGAGAAACCCGTCATGAACATCTTGAAGGCCCTCGCGATGATCGGCGCAGCCGGCGTCATTTTGGCAACGTCAACGGGCATCGCGAACGACAAGCCGACCTCAGAAACCATTCTCAAGGCGGATAGTGGCATCACGGGTGCACCGTATACGGCGTACCCGCAGGGAAAGCCTCTGCTCACGGTGCTCCGGATCCACTTTCCCGCGCACTCCGTGCTCCCCTGGCACACGCACGTGGTTCCCAACGCGGCGTACGTCGTGTCTGGCCATATGTTCATCGAGGACCGCGCCACTGGAAAGAGGTATCGAATCGATGCGGGCGAAGCGTTCCCGGAATCGGTTGGTGTCGTTCATCGAGGTCTGACCGAGGATGAGCCGGCGGAGGTGATCGTGACCTATGCCGGCACCCGTGACACTCCGTTGTCCATTCCTGTCGAAGGCGGAGAACCGGAATTCTCCGGGGAGGAATGATCATGAAGGGGCAATCGAACGCGACGACGGCGGGCCCCGCCCGCAACTGGATCAATGGCGAATGGCGCGATTCGCCGCGACGAGGCGAAAGCTTCGATCCTGCCACGGGAGAGCAGATCGGCACCTACGCACTCGCAGGTGTGGAAGAGGCGGCCAGCGCGATTGCGGCAGCGTCGGCTGCATTCCGGAACGGCGAGTGGCGGAGCAGCCGCGAATTGAGATCGCGCGTGCTGCACGAGATGGCTGATCGATTCGAGGCGAATGCGGGTGAGCTCGCTGCACTCGTGAGCCTCGAAAACGGGAAGGTCGCCCCTGAAGCCGGCTTCGAGATCGCCCTGGCGGCACCGGGGCTGCGCTACTGCGCGGCGCAGGTTTTCACCGACTACGGCCGGGCGGCGGAATGGGCGCCTGGAAGATTCTCGATCGTCGTCCGCGAGCCCGTCGGTGTCGCCGGAATCAGCGTGCCATGGAACTCTCCAGTCGGATTGCTGATTCGATCGCTGGCGCCGGCCCTCGCCGCGGGCTGCACGACAGTCGTGAAAATGCCCACGCAGACCGCTCAGGTGAATGCGCTGGTGAGTCGCGTCTTCAGCGAAGTCGAGAGCCTGCCGCGCGGCGTGATCAACATGCTTACCGGGGGGCGGGAGGTGCTGACTCATCTGGTCGAATCCCCCGAAGTACCGACCATCAGTTTCACCGGCAGCACCCGTACCGGACGCGCGATCTCGGCCGCGGGCGCCAACCGGCTGAAGCGCTTTGGACTGGAACTGGGCGGAAAGACCCCGATGCTGGTGTTCGACGATGCCGACCTCGATGCGGCATTGCCGAAGCTGGAGAAGGCGCTCACGACCTTCGCGGGCCAGTTCTGCATGACGGGAAGTCGCCTGCTGGTCCAGCGGGGAATCGCCCCGAGGCTCCGGGAACGGCTGGCGAGTCGACTCGAAGCCGTGAAGGTCGGACCTGCCGCCGATCCGTCCAGCATGATGGGTCCGGTGATCGATCGCGCCAACGTCGAGCGCATCAACAAGATGGTCGAGGACGCCATTGCACAAGGTGCACGCGCCATCGTCCGCGGCGGACCCATCACCGAAGGGCCGCTGGCGCAGGGTGCGTTCTATCGGCCCACCCTGCTGGAAGTACACGATCGGGCCATGGCGATCGTCCAGCAGGAAGTGTTCGGTCCGGTGCTGACCATGCAGGTCTTCGACACGGAGCCCGAGGCGATCACCCTCGCGAATGACAGTGAGTATGGACTGTCGGCCTCGATCTGGTCGCGCGACGCCGATCGCCCGCTGCGCATTGCACGTGAGATCCAGGCCGGAACGATCTGGATCAACGACTGGGTCGTGATGCGCGACGAGTTCGAGGAAGGAGGCCACAAGCAAAGTGGTCGTGGGCGGCTGCGCGGCATGGCGCAGCTGGACGATTTTCTCGAGTACAAGCACATCGTGCTCCAGCCTGGCGTCGCTTCGACGCCGTGAACCCTGGTGAGTGAGGAGAAGCGCAATGACAAACGACGTTTACTCGACACGCGCAAACATCAAGGATGCGCCGCCCGCGAGCGTCACCCCACCGGCCGGCACCGACAGCCCGCTGGGGCTCCTGCAGGCCGTCCTGAAGAATCCGACCGATCTCGAGCACGTGAGGAAGCTCACGAGCGACGACTTCATTTACGTTTCCCTGAACTACGAGCATCCGGAACTGAAGCGGATCATGCCCTGGGCGGGCACCACCGCCGGCACTGAAGGATTGGTGCAGACCTTCAAGGATGTCTTCAGGTTCTGGTCCGTCGTCGCGTTCGAGCAGCAGGACTGCTTCGAGAATCGCGACGGAGCGGCGGTCTTCGGATATTTCACCTATCGCTCGACCGTGCTGGGCAAGACGGTGACGTCACCGCTTTCGATCCTCGCGCGCGCCCGGGGCGGAAAGCTCACCTTCGTGCAGTTCATGGAAGATACCTTCGCCACCGCGCGCAGCTTCCGGGAGAGCGGCACATACCACATCAAGGCCAATCCCGATGGCTCGGAACTGGACGTGTGAGCGCCATGCAGGACGAAATCTACTCGCTGTACCACCTCACGATCGAGCCGGCGAAGTTCGATGCGTTCAAGGCGCTCGCCGACGAGCTCGTCGCCGCTACCCGCAAAGAGTCGGACACCACGATCTATGAGTTCGTCGTCAGTGCCGATCGCACCCAGGTGCATATCGTCGAGCGCTATCGGACGAAGAGCCTTCTGCCCCACGTGAAGGAGACCTTCGCGCCCTACGCGGCGCGGTTCCTCGAACTCGTCCGCATCGATGCGCTGTACGTCTATGGCGAGACCACGCCACAAATCCGCGAGGTATTGGATGGATTCGGAGCGATCTATCTGAGGCCGTTCGCCGGCTTCTCGCGCTGATGGCTGGGCGAATCTGGCAACGGGAACTGATAGCCATCGCGGCATTGGCCGTGTTGGCGCCAGCGCCGGCGTTGGCACAGGCGGGATCGCGCACACCGGATTGCGCCGCACTGTCGAAGCTTGCGCTGCCCGGCGTGCAGATCATGTCGGCCGTTCCAGTGGCGGCCGGCCCGTGCCCACACCCGACAGCCACATCGGCATCGAAGTCTGGTTGCCGGCCGCGGCGTGGAATGGGCGATTGCTCGGCACCGGTAATGGCGGCGGCGCGGGGCGGATCGCCTATGAGATGGGGATGATCGAAGGGCTGAAGCGCGGCTTCGCCGTCGCCAACACCGACATGGGCACCGCGCCCGACATCAATCGCACGATCGACCATCCGCAACGCTGGGTCGACTTCGGCCATCGCGCCACTCACGAGATGACGCGCGTCGCCAAGGGGCTGGTCGCCGCCCATTACAAGGCCGCTTCCTTCCGCTCCTATTTTGAGGGCTGCTCGACCGGAGGGCAGCAGGGGCTGAGCGCGGCGCAACGCTACCCGAGCGACTATGACGGCATCCTCGCCGGCGATCCGGGCAACAACCGCACCCACGTCGCATCCTATTTCCTCTGGAACCATGCGGCCCTGAATGCCTCCCCGGCAGTGAAACTGTCTTCGGCGCAATGGACGATGGTGACGCGTCATGTGCTCGCGGCCTGTGCCGGCAAGGATGGTGGCGCGCCCGGCGATGCCTTCCTCACCGATCCGCGCCGCTGTGGCTTCGATCCCGCGTCACTGCCGGTGTGCGAGGCGGGCGCGAGCGGCGATGCGTGCCTGACGGGCGAGCAACTCACCACGTTGCGCCGTCTGTACGCGGGCCCCGTCAATCCGCAGACCGGCGAACGCATCTACGCAGGCCTGCCTCTCGGCAGCGAAGCGATGCCGTTGGGGCCCCAGGCACAGGCCGATCCTGCTACGTGGCCCGACCAGCAGTTCTACCCCTTCCGCTGGACCTTGCGTACTGCGTTCGATCCCGCCACGTTCGACTTCGATCACGACCTCGACCGGGTGGATGCGCGGCTCGCCTCGACGCTGAACGCGAACGACGCGGACCTGTCGGACTTCGCGCGACGCGGCGGCAAGCTGATGCTCTACACCGGTCTCGCCGATCCCGCGGTTCCATACTCCGAAGTCATCGACTATTACGACCGGCTTTCGGCGACGACGGGAGATTCCGCAAGAACCGCGGCGTTCGCGCGCCTGTTTCTCGTGCCGGGTATGGGGCATTGCTTCGGCGGACCGGGAGTGACCAGCATGGGCCAGCCTTTCGAATCCACGGTGCCGCCGGCGCGCGAGAACGATGCGCTGATGACGCTGGTGGCATGGACCGAGGGCGGGGCCGCGCCCGATGTGCTCTTCGCGCGCAAGCCGGCGGGCCAGGGCGCGCCGGCGCAGGAGCGGCCGGTCTGCGCTTATCCGGCGCTGCCTGAATATTGTGGCGGCGATGTTGCCGACCGCGCGAGCTACGCGTGCACGCTCCGTGCGCGCGGCAGCGGCCAGCCCCCTTCACCCCGCTATCTGAACTGACCGGAGGACTCCCATGAAGATCGCAGTCATCGGTACTGGCAACATCGGCGCGGCCTACGCCCGCGCTCTGGCTTCAGCGAAGTACGAGGTCATCGTCGGCGCTCGCGACCCGAACAAGGCCGCGGCCCTGGCCCAGGAGATCGGCGGCAAGGCGGCAGGGGTCGACATTGCAGCCGCCTTCAAGAGCGCCGACCTCGTGATCCTGGCCCTGCCGTATCCGGCCGTTGCCGGCGTACTGACCGAAGCCGGCGACCTCGCCGGCAAGGTGCTGGTGGATGTGAGCAATCCGCTCAGCGCAGACTTCAAGGATCTCGTGGTCGGATTGACGACCTCGGCCGCCGAACAGACTCAGGCTGCAGCGCCCAAGGCGCACGTGGTCAAGGCGTTCAACACGATTTTCGCCGGCCTGATTCCGGCGCAGGCGCGCGAAGGCCGCAAGCTGCAGGTGTTCGTGGCCGGCGACGACGCTGCCGCAACCGCGAAGGTGCGCGAGATGGTCAAGGCGCTGGGCTTCGTCCCGGTCGATGCAGGCCCACTGCGCAACAGCCGTCTCCTCGAGCCCATCGGCATGATGAACATCCAGTTCGGCTTCTTCCTCGGCGCCGGCCCGACCACTGCACCGTCGTGGTCGCACGTTTAGTCAAGGGGACCTTCCGTGAATGCTGAATCGAAGTCGCCACGCAAGGGTTTGCAAGTGGCACTGCTCGCCTTTGGTGCCGTGCTGCTGCTGATCGGTCTCGCACTCGCCGCAGGTGGCGTGCGACTGACCCTGCTTGGCGGGTCCTGGTACTACCTGATCGCCGGTGTGGCGCTGGCGGCATCGGGAATTCTCTACCTGCGGCGCAAGCCCGCCGGCGCCTGGCTGTTCGCATTGGTCGTCATCGGCACCGTGCTGTGGACGCTGTGGGAAGTCGGCCTGAGCTTCTGGCCCTTGGTGCCACGCCTGGCGCCGATGCTGGTGCTGGCGCTGTTCGCCTCGCTGCTGCTGCCCGCGTTGCACAGCGGGGTGAGTCGCGGGGTTTCATACGCGTTGTCGACGGTTCTTGCGGTGGCCATCGCTGCCGGCGGCATGGCCTTGTTCTTTCCACACGGCCGGATCCAGAGGGCTGCCGAGAGTCCCGTCGTCTCCGCGGCAGCGGCGGAATCCAGATGGCAGTACTACGGCCGCACGCCGAGGGGCACGCGCTTTGCGCCCGAGACACAGATCAACCGGGACAATGTCGATCGACTGCAGGTGGCCGGCCTGGCATTCGCCGCGTCCAAAGGCATCGCACACGATGACCCGCGAATGCTGGCGAAGTTGCGCAGCCTGAGAGCCGAGCAGGTCACGGACGGGCTGAGCATGGAGGCGTTGTTTGAAGCGCAAGCGGGGCCGCGAACCTTCACGACGCCCATTGTTGACGGGCGGCTCGCGGTGGATGCCGTGGCGGCGTATCGCGCGAACCGCTTCAACCGCGGACCGATGATGGTCGGTGCGACAAGCGGCGATCTGTTCGGACCAGAAGGCGAAATGATCCAGGGAGCCCGCGACATCGCTGATCTGCTCTCCACCCAGGGGGTGGAGGTCTACTACTACCGCTTCTCGTACATTGCCACGGCTGACCGCCTTCAAGGCCAGACCAGTGCGAGCCATGCCAGCGAGATTCCCTTCTTCTTCGAGACGCTGGATGCGAAGTACGGCGACCGCAGCACTGCGATCGACCAGAAGGCCTCGGACCTCATCAGCAACTACCTCATCAATTTCGTGATGCGTGGGAACCCGAACGGAGCAGGCGTGCCGCAGTGGCGGCCCCACAGCGCCGCCGGTCCCGCGATGCTCGAATTCGATACGCATGCGAACGCAGTTCTTCATGTCGAGCCCTGACCAACCGGCAGCTTCGCCTGCCTGCGCTCCCCTGAATCGAGTGCAGCGACTTCGTCACCCAATCGGCAGCGAAGCAGATTGTTCAACTTGTTCGAGTATCACATGCAACTGAAAAATACCGCCGCGAACTATGGCGTCATCGCCAAGTGGCTGCATTGGACAACGGCACTATTGTTCCTGCTGGCTTACATGAGCGTGTATTACAGGCATTGGTTCACGGATGAAGAAACGCCTGAAAATCTGGTCGCGCTTCAGCTTCACCTGTCATTCGGGATCACGATTGCCGTGATCGTCGCGCTTCGAATCATCTGGCGGATGACCGATCGCACGCCCGACCCGGAGCCCGGAACTAAGCTGGAGCATCTGGCCGCACACGCGGGTCACTTTGCGTTGTATGCCGTAATCATCGTCATGCCGGTGACGGGGTATCTTGGAACTGGTGTAGATACAAACTTCTACCTTGTGTTTGACATACCCAGATTCGAGATCACTCGATTGTTTGAATCCATGATTGGCGATGGCCTGGGCATGACGTTCAAGGACTTCGAGAAGCCGCTGGATTTCATCCACAAGAAAGTCCTGGGGCAATGGGCGGCATGGCTGCTGATCCTGGGACATGCGGCAGCCGCTGTGTATCACCACTACGGCAAACACGACAGAACACTCAAGAAGATGACAACAGGCGGATAGCGGACTATGCACAGCTGGACCCTGCTGCACCTGTTTGCGGACGAGAACGGTGTCTCGCGCGTCGACCCCCGCTTCACCCGGGAGTTGGCGGCGGTCGAGTTTGCGCCACCGGCGCCCCCCATGTTCGTCTCCCGCGCCGCGGATGTGCAGGCGCTCGTCATGGTCGAGTTGCCAGTGGGCTGGCAGGGCGGTTGGCATCCGAGTCCCAGGGAACAATGGGTCATCTGCCTCGCGGGTGAGATGGGATATCGAGCTGAGGACGGTACGGAGTTCGTGCTGCGGCCTGGCACCTGCATCCTGACCACCGACACCCGCGGAAATGGTCACGACAGCTGGAACGCGGGTGCAGTGCCCGTGCACCTTGTGCTCGTGCAACTCCCATAGCGGAGTAGCCTGTTCCGATGAAAGCAGCCTGGTACGAAAAGCAGGGCTCCGCCGCTGACGTTCTGGTTGTTGGTGACGAGTCCGACTCCGAGTCAAACTGTGGTCAGGATCGAATCCGCGTCGCCGCGTTCCGCATCAACCCGGTGAGCTGAAGAAGTGTCTGGACGTGCATGAATATGGCATGTTGCTCTCCTGCCTGATCCCCGCTACAGGGATGGGGCACATCGCGGAGGTCGCGGTCGACGCGAATATCGCTCTGGATACCGGATGCCTCGTGCTCGGTGGTTCGCTCGCGGACTACTCGAGAAAGAGGGCGGCGAAGCGGCTGCCGGTTCCGTTCGGGGAGTTGCTCTTCGAGACTCTTTGGCAGCACGATTTCTCGGCCGACGACAAGTGAAAGCGAGTACGGAGGATCTGGGACATGAGCAACGCAAAAATCCGGAGGGTTGCAGAATGAGAAGATTCCTGTTGGTGTTCGTGCTTGGTGTGACGCTTGCGCCCCACGCTTCTGCGGAAACCATAGAGTGGGAGGGTCGAAAGTTCGAGACGGTCAATGTCAAAGCGGCCATCGTCACTCTTCGGGGTGAGCAGGTGCTTCGAGTCGAGCGCGATCTCAAAGCGTTCCCATTCGACGGCAACCGTCTGGAAGACACAGTCGACGATCGTCATTTTCTCAAACTGACGAACTCGGATTTTTCAGACGCCGTTGTTGAGGTGAAAATGCTGAGTCGCGTACTGCAGCAGTCCCCGTTTCCAGGTGCGCAGGGTTTCATCGGTCTGTATTTCCGGGTGAAGCCCGACAACTCGGCATTCGAAGCTATCTACCTTCGGCCGAACGTCGGCCGCTCTGACATCCAGGCGAGAAGGAATCACGCGGTCCAGTACTTCGCTTATCCCGGGTACAAGTTCGCCACTCTCCGAAAGGAAGATCCGGGCCTTTACGAGACCTACGCGGACATCGGCCTTGACGAATGGATAACCATGCGACTTCATGTTACTGGTGAGACGGTGGCTCTCTATCTGAACGACGCGAAATACCCGTCCTTCATCGTCAACAAGATGAAGGGCACGTCGAAAGCCGGGTCGATCGGTCTCTTTGTTGACATCGGCACCGAGGGCTATTTTAAGGACTTCCGCATTGTCTCATCGACAACGCTCGCACCGAGTGGGGCTTGAGAGTCTCGCATTGTCGCCGTCGCCTTTCGTCCGGAAGTCGGTGAACCTACGACGAACCAAGTTTGGATGGTTCAAGTCAGCTGGTCACGATGCATGTGGCGAGTTTGGGGCGGAGTTCGATGTCGAACGGCAGTGGCTGGCGACCGATGTCGCTCAGGGCGCAACTGCGGCCTATTGTGCTGCTGTTTCCCCGCGGCTCTGCACAGGGGTCTGAATTGTCTTTCGCCATCTATCGCCGGCCGTCTTCTGTAAGCGGGATGTTTTGTCGGTCGTTCTGACGGTAAAGTGATATGAAGCGTTCCTGGAACCCTAGTCCCTGCAGCCACTTGGAAGGCTCGGAAATGATCGAGTGGGAGTGAGGGGGTATTTTATCGGTCTGAGTGCCTTGGGAAAATCAGCAGCTTGCGGCGCCATAGAGACGATTGACATGGAATCGTCGCAGACAGCTCAGGGGTTTGCGAACTCATTGATCCATCGGGCGTTTCCTGATTCCGCCCGCTGCTTGCGGCGTGTTACAGGCAAACATCTGTAACGGTAAACCTGACGGTAGAGAATTCCCCTCCCTCTCAGGCAGGCATTCTTACCGTCGAGTGCGCCTGTTCCTGCAAGAAGTGGCCAGTTTTGCAGATGCCCCAGGGCGCAACCCTGACATAGCCTGCTTCGTCCTTACCCGTTCTGCAGGACGCTTGCCATGCCCGCTGCCGCTGCCGCTGCCCACGCGCGGCATCCGCGCGCACCGCCTTTCGTCGAACCTTCAGATTACGCACGGCATCGGTCCGAGAACACGCTGCTGTATCAACTGGTCGAGCAGCACTACCCCGCATTCCGCGAGATGCGCGCCATGGCAGGTCGTTCACTGCCGGACTACATTGAGGGTGAGTTTGACGCCTACCTGAAGTGCGGTTGGCTGGAGGAAGGCTTCCTGCGCGTGCGCTGTGAGCACTGCCATGCCGAGAAGCTGGTGGCGTTCAGTTGCAAGAAGCGCGGGTTTTGTCCCTCCTGCGGCGCAAGACGCATGGCCGAGACCGCTGCGCTGTTGACCGACGAAGTGTTGCCAGAGCGTCCGCTGCGCCAGTGGGTGTTGTCACTGCCGATCGCGCTGCGTTTTATGCTGGCTACTGATCCTGATGCTCTGACGCTGGTGCTGGGTGCGGTGTACCGCGTCATTTCAGGATTCTTGCTGAATACGGCCGGTGTCACCCACAGCACGGGCGCAACCGGTGCCGTCACATTGATCCAGCGTTTCGGCTCAGCGCTGAACCTGAACGTGCACTTTCACATGATCTTTTTGGATGGTGTGCATCTGCCGGCAGGCGATCAGCCTGTATTCCGCCATGTGCCTGCACCAACGGGTGCACAGCTGCAGGCGTTGGTGCAGCAGATCGCTGAGCGCATAGGCCGGCTGCTGGAGAAGCGCGGCCTGATCGAGCGCGACATGGAGAACGCGTGGCTTGCCACCGACGGATCGGGCGGTGCACTGGATGACCTGATCGGCCATTCGATCACCTACCGGGCAGGGTGACCATCGCGGTGCCGCTCAGGCTGGCCGGTTCTCGCTGCATGCCGGCATCGACATTGATCCCAGCCAGCGTCAGAAGCTCGAACGGTTGTGCCGCTACGTAAGCCGCCCGCCGGTGGCGGTGGATCGCATGGCGCTGACTTCGTCAGGACAGGTGCGCTACACGCTGAAGACGCCGTATCGGGATGGCACCACCCACATTGTGGTGGAGCCGCTGGATCTGATGGCACGCCTGGCAGCACTGGTGCCGCCACCGCGGATGCACCTGATGCGCTACCACGGGGTATTCGCGCCGCACAGCAAGCTGCGCGCAGCGGTGACGCCGCCGGGTCGAGGCAAGGGCAGCAAGCCGCAGGCTGAAGAGGGCGCCGAGAAGCCGGCCACCCCGCGCCATGTTGCCATGAGCTGGGACAAGCGCCTGAAACGGGTATTTGGGGTCAACATCGAAGGCTGCGCGCGCTACGGCGGGAAGCTCAAAGTCATTGCCAGCATCGAGGAGCCGGCGGGCGGTCAGGAGGGGTTCTTGGCTGCCGGATTCACTGGCCGGGGGCAAGCGATGGCGGGCTCGGGCACACCATAGGGCCCGTTCGGCGAAGTTGGCCGAAGTTGGCTGTGCGGAAGGGGCCCTTTGAATTTCCTATCCGCCGACTCGTACCGCCGGTTCCGGCCAACAGCGGTCAATCGCGCAGGGGAAGTGGCTGCGCGGAATCGGTGATAGTACTATTGCCCGTCGCTATGCCGCAAAGCTCGCCACGAAACGTCGGTGCAGTCGAAATTGATTCCGGAAGGTGAAAGCACGTGAGTGCAGTTGTGGCCCCCGCAACCGTACCTCCTGCCAGCAGCAGGACGGACGACCGATTCTTCTTCGCAGCATCAGCCGTTATGGTTGCTGTCATCGTCGCCGGCTTCGCGCGACTCTTCTTGCGAGGCATCTCGACATTCGCCGCACCGTGGCCGGTGCATCTTCACGCGCTCGCGTTCATGGGCTGGGTCGGCTTCTTCATGCTGCAGGTGTGGTTCGCGTGTACAGGCCGCCTCGATCTGCACAGACGATGGGGGCGTATAGGTTCAATCTTGTTACCGCTGGTAATTGCCATCGGAGCAGGGACTTTGATCCGAATGATGCGACTTGCGACGGTACCGCCATTTTGGACTTACGCGTACTTCATGGTAATGAACCTCGTCGCGCTGATCGCCTTCGCTGCCCTTACAATCTTGGCGATTCGGCTGCGGAAGGATACCCGTTGGCACCGCCGTTTGATGTTCTGCGGCATGGCAGCCTTGGTAATCACGCCGGTGAATCGACTTCTGCCGGACTCGGTCCTGGCTCAGCACATGAGCCTGGTCTCGGCCATTGCGATTCTTCTGTTTCCACTCGCCGGGATGGTTGCGGACTGGCTACGAGAGCGACGCGTCCATCCCGCATGGATGTGGGGACTGAGCGTTCTGGTGGTGTCAGGACTGACGACGGAGATCGTCGGCCGATCGTCGTGGGCGGGTTCGGCGGTTCGCGTCCTCACGGCAGACAGTCCGGGCGCCTACGTTGATCCGTTCGTGCAGCATTTGCCGCCCGCGCCGAAATGAGCCGAACG
Source organism: Steroidobacteraceae bacterium (assembly GCA_044226785.1). Classification (GTDB taxonomy): domain Bacteria; phylum Pseudomonadota; class Gammaproteobacteria; order Steroidobacterales; family Steroidobacteraceae; genus TMP-86. The sequence continues at coordinate 16,781 of JBGAGK010000028.1, forward strand.
GTCGACAGATGCGGACACTTGCTGGTCCGCGATGCATTGGGGCTCGTGGTGTTGACCTTCTCGCGCCGCGCCGGAGGTTTCATTCTTGGCAACGGCTGGTTGGCCTTCGCACTGATCGTCACCTGCACCGGACTCGCGCTGGCAGGCGTACGGGAAGCGGTGAGTGCTCCTCGCGTGCGGCAGGTGGAAGTCGTCCTGCCAGGTCCGGCCGCCGAATTTGAAGGCTATCGCATGGTTCACCTCAGCGATCTCCATGTCAGCCGCCCCCTTACCCGGTCCTGGCTCGATGAAGTCGTTCGAGCCGTCAACGCCCAACGTCCGGATGCGGTTCTGATCTCCGGGGACCTGATGGACGGCACCCCTGAAGCCCGCGCCAGGGACTCCCTGGTATTGGGCGACTTGCGCGCCCGGGACGGGCTATTCGCCGTACCCGGCAATCACAACTATTTCGGGGACTTCGAGGAATGGCTCTCGAGTCTTCGGAAGCTGGGGTTCGACGTGCTGCTCAACGAGCATCGGATCATTCGACGCGGTGATGCCCGTCTGGTCTTCGCGGGAGTCACCGATCCGGTCGCACCCTCACGCCGGCAACCGGAACCGGATGTCCTGCGTGGCTGCCCTGGTGCCGCCGCCCCGGATGCACCTGACGAGGGGAAGAAGCCCGCCTGACTCGATTGCAGGTTGCCTTTCATCGGAAAAGCTCACTCATGGTGACCAAAACACGAGGTTCGTGATCCGCAAGTCGCGGCACGGCCCGGTAGTTCTGATCGAACTGGACGGTATTGCGGCCCAGCCATGTACATCGCCGCCATTTTTACGGTAAATTTGGTGGCGATGTTTACACGTGACCTCCAGACGCCGCGGACGGCAGCATTCCTGTTCGGCCCGCGTGGCACCGGCAAGAGCACCTGGGCGCGGGAGATCCTCGGCAATGCGTGGTTCGTCAACCTGTTGCAAGCCGAGGAGATGCTGCTTTACCAGAGCCAGCCGACGCAATTCCGTGCCCGGGTGCTGGCGCTGTCGAAGGATCGCTGGATTGTCGTCGACGAGGTGCAGCGGGCACCCGGGCTGCTTGATGAGGTGCACTACCTCATGGAGGAAAAAGGCTATAGGCGGTTCCTGCTCACCGGCTCGTCGGCACGCAAACTCAAGCGCGGTGCAGCCAACCTGCTGGCGGGCCGCGCGCTACTGAAGCACCTGTTTCCCCTGACCACCCACGAACTGGGATCCACCATCCCGGTGCCACAACTGCTGCGCTACGGCGCGCTACCCACCAGCGTCACCGCGGAGGACGATGAATTGCGCGAGGCTTACCTGCGCGCCTATGTCACCGTGTATCTGAGCGAAGAGATTCGCGCCGAAGGGCTGGTGCGAAACCTCGGCACCTTCACCCGATTCCTTGAGGTCGCGGCGCTTGCCGCAGGCCAGGTCACCAACGTCTCGGGGCTGGCGCGCGATGCTTCCATATCGCGCGAAACCGCGCGCGGCTACTTTGAAGTCCTGGTCGACACCCTGGTGGGATCGTGGCTGCCCGCATGGCGGCCGCGCGCCAAGGTGAAGGAAGTCGCGCTGCCGAAGTTCTACTGGTTCGATCCGGGCGTATTGCGCGCCGCTGCTGGTGGTTTCGACAATCCCCTGCCTGCAGATTTCGAGGGGATCATGTTGGAACACCTTGTGCTGCATGAAATCCGTGCACACATGCACTACGCAAACGTGAAGGGCACGCTGGGATACTGGGCCACTCCCTCCGGCACCGAAGTGGATTTCGTCTATTCGCAGGGCGCACGCACCGTCGGCATCGAGGTCAAGCACTCACGCAACTGGAAGAACTCTTTCCGAAAGGGACTTCAGTCGCTGTGCGAAGGACGAAAGGTACAGACCTGGGTGGTCTACCAGGGCGAAGAAGAAATGGTGGTCGATGGAACGCGCGTGATGCCGGTGGCATCGTTCCTGCGCCGCTTGCATGCAGGCGAGGTGCTCGGTGGGTGAATTTCCAGCTGCTGCGATACGACAGGCTCGTGGCAAGTCCGGGGTGGCCCCACCGCTACTTGACAAGCATGCTCAGAAGTCCAAGTGGCGTTGGCGTGATTGGACCCGGTTCAGCGCCGACACATATCGTGTTCTATCGGCGCATCACGCTATCAAGCGAAATGATCTGTCGGTGTTCTTGACGCAAAATTTCCATTCGAACCGACGACAGCGCTGTGACAACTGGCGCTTGGTCGCCTCGACAACAAATGAGTGGGAGTGAGGGCGCTGGGCTCACCCCCGCGATATCAGATGGGATCCATGCTGACCGAGTGCGACCCGAAACGCAGGGTGAGGATTCCGGGAAGAAGTCGGTGATACGCGGCGCGCGGTTCATGCTCGGAGGAAATCACTCACCAGGATTGGCTCAAAATCGAGATCTGTGAGCTGCAAGGTGCGTTGGCGGCTCGGGTCACCTGCAATTGCATGGAGAACTACGAGAGCAATGAATGCCAACACCTGAGTTGACGACATTGAAGATGGGATTGCGCACCCTATAAGGACCGAGGTACACCATGTCTCAACCGGACCGTCCGCGGTACTCCAATGACGAGCGTCTGACCGAGGCGCAGCGCGAGCAGTACGACGCCGCCGCCGATGAACTTCAACACCGCGGTCTGGGAACAGGCGTTGGTGGAGGCGCGGGCGCGGCGGGTGCCATCGCTGTTCCCCTCATCATCCTCGGCAGCATTCTTGTCTTCATGCTCTACGCCTGCTTCTATCCGGTGGGCGCGATCGTTGCCATCTTGAGCGGCTTCGTCGTGTCAAAGACCTTCGGAGCGCTGGTCCCGGGTGTCGGCTGGATGGGGCATTACCTGGTGCTGCTGCCACTTGCATTCGGCGCCTTGATGCTGTTCCAGCAACGGGTCGAATGGCGCCTGGAGCAGCGGCGGGGCTATCTGCTGGCGCGACACATACTGCGGTTGTGTTTTACGTTTGTGATCGTGGGTTTGAGTCTGACGTTCTTCGCGCACACCGAAGAGCTGCGCGCACGCCAGCCGGTCGAGGAGTCCTATTCCTGGACGCATTTCTTCATCGTGATGGCGGCCGTTGCGCTCGTGCATTTCGTCGGCATCTGGCATGACCGGCGGCTGGTGCAGGTTGTGCCGCCTGCAGGGATGGAAGGCTGGCAGTCAGCCGCAACTGGAAGATCTCGCATGCGGTTCCGGATGCCGGGTCTGCAGTTGCTGCCTGGCCCACTGGGGCGCGGGCTGCCAATGATGACTTTGGTGGGTGGACTCTTTGGTGCGTTCCTCGGTTACGCAGGCTTCGAGACTCTGACGAGCACGCTGGTCGGGCTGTTTGCCGGTTGCATTGGCGGCGCGCTGCTGATAAGTGCCTGCTGGCTGGTTACCCGGCCGATCGGCGGACTGTTCGATCGCGCGCCCGTGCTGTGGCCGTTGTTGATGGGGGCGATAATCGGACTCGCGGTGGCCTGGCGTCTCGCGCTCGCAGACCAGCAGGCACTGGCTGTCTACACGGTGCCGGGTGTGGTCGGTGGTGCCCTGGCGCTGACCGTTCCGTACCTGGTCTATGCGCTGATGCGGCGACTGTTTGTCGGGCAGTCGCGCGGCGAAACGTCCTAGCGGATGTACGCCGCAACGGTGTGGGCGCGGTTTTCTCGTTCCGGCCGCGTGCTACGGTCCCATAAGCAGAGGCTTTGATGGAGTGGTAACGGGAGATGGACATGATGGGTTGGACTGGGTGGCTTGCCCTCGGCGTTCTCGGATTGTCCGCCTGTGATCGGACATCAGTCCGGCCGTCTGCGGCAGCGCTGCCTTTGCAGGTTGCAACCGCAGTCAATGCGTTGGCAGGGCAGTGCAGCGCGGTTGGCGGTAGGCCGCGCGCCGATGCTGCTGTCAGGCGGGGTGATTTCAACTCGGATGGCCGTGAAGACTTCGTGTTGTATGCCGGATGGATAGTCTGCGAAGGCGCTGCGAGCGTCTTCGGTGACCGCGAGAAGGACGTTGCGGTATTCGCCGGAAATGTCACCGGTGGTTCGTCCGGGGCGTTCACGCAGTCCGTCTTCGACGTGATGATCGAAGAGAAAGAAGGAAGGCATCAGCTGTGGTTCACGGTGTCGGGCGCAGACTGCGGCAAGGCACCCGCCGCGACATTTTCCGAAGAGTCATTCTGTGACCGCGCGATCGTGTGGAATGCTGCCACGAACCAATTCAATTACGAGCCGCTCAGTGCCGGTAGAATTCTGCAGCAATAACCCCTGAAACCCGTTCGGGAAACCGGGACGGCCTCGTGGGAGTCTCGCGATTCATAGGACAAAGCAGGGTGGCAGGTTCGTGACGCGTTTGACGATCGAGTGAGAGATTTCCCGGTGTTCCGGGCCGGCGCCAACGGAGAAGATGCGCATGGTGGGACGAATTCTTTTGCTGGCTGTCTGCAGCCTGGCGTTGGTGAGCGCCAACGGCGCCAGCCCGGACCACCTGGCGGAGTTTCCGTCGGTCGAACGCGTGCTTGCCGAAATCAAGGGTCGCGACGAGCGGGATACGCAAGCGAAACAGGTCGGAGCACTGCGCCAGCTCTGGCACATGGTCGCCAGCCTGGCTCCGGGACGCGCGGAAACACCGGACGAGACGCGACTTCGCCAAACCTACAATGTCGCGTCCGGCCAGATCGACCGACCCATGATGGGGACGTTCAGCCAGGCCGACACTGACCGCCTCGGCCTCAAGTCACCCCGTGCGCAGTGGGTCGCACTCTGCTCAATGTACGAATACGACGAAGCGCTGCGCGAAGAGATCCTCAGCCGCTTCTTCACGCCGTCGTTTCGGGGTCGGTTTGCGCAACTGATCGCCGATGGCCACCGCGTGCAGAAACACACGCCTGACGAACTCCAGCAGTCCGGCGCCGGCGAAGCGCGCCAATGGCTGGTGGATCTGCCGTGGTACAAGGGGCCTGCGTTCGTTCTCGCGGCGGTAACCGCGGTCTGCGCACTCTGGCTGCTCGGCGGTCTGATGGGTGAATTCAGGGCTTTCGGTCTCGTTTCCGGCAACTCACGTGAACTTCGCGCCGGGGGGCGCCGCTTTGAACTCACCTCGCTCACCGGCATCGTCGTCAATCAGATCAAGGGGACGATCGTCAATACCCGTACCACGCGCACGATCGATCCCCGGGCCTTGAGCGGTGAAACGGAATCCAGTGTCACCACGCGAAAGGCGATCCATCACTTTGAACTCGCCCAGCCCGATGGAACGAGTCCTCTGATCGGGCTCAAGCATCACGATGCCGAGCTGCAATCCGGGGCCAGGGCATCGTCGATCAACATCAAGCGCCGGGGCAAGGAGTACGGCGACTGGCTCATCTATGTCGACCACGACAGCGGCCTGCGCACCTACGATCGGTCCCACTTGAGGAAGCTCTTCCGTCCCCGCTATACGTTGCTGCTGAGCGGCCTCGCCCTGCTCATGTGTCTTGGCCTCTACAGCCGGGCCATCGGTGACTATCCAGTCAATCGTGAGAACTTTCCCACCCTGTTCGACTTCAGCGGTTCAATCGCGCAGGATTTCTACAACGTCCTCCCGCAGCAGTGGGTCCCTGGTGGAGGATTGTGGTTGGGCGCCATCGGCGTGGTGGTAATCCTGTTTCACCTGATTGGCCGCGCCCGCGCCGCAACCTTCGTCAAGCGCGGGTGCAGCCCCTTTGTTGTGGAGCTCGAGGCCGCTGCTGTCCAACAGGCTGCCGCGGGTTTCGATCGCGAGGCCGCCTTGCGCGCCCACCCGCCGCGATATGCCTGAGGCCCTCCGTGCCGGGATCCCTCGGTATCGGTTTCGCCTTATTCGGAATGACTCACTCATGGGGCGAGCGGTAGCAAGCTTTCGTCTTCTATCGCCGAGTCGCGCGATCAAGCGCAAATGTCTGGCGGCATTCTTGACGGTAAAGTCAGCAGCCTCGCCGACGGAAGTGCATTGACAACAATGGGTTGGGCATCTCGGAAATGATTGAGTGGGAGTGAGGGGCCTCGCCCTTCATGGTGCGCCAGGAAGGCGCGAAGGTCAGCGCGCAGATTCCGGGAAGAAGCGGGCGAAACTTCACTCGGGGTTTGTCATTCGTTGGAAAAAGTCACTCCCCGTGACTGAATCACGGGCTTCGCAAGCCGCTTCGGTCCGCCTATTCTTGGCATCATCCCGAAGCCCCGCTCGGGCTTGCGGTCGGCGACAGGCCCGGTCCCAACATAAGGCCCGTTCCGCGAATACGTATCGGCGAGGACGGCCGGATCGAGCTTCTTGTCCGCCTGCCAGAGCATAGGTACTCGATTGGTAGCATGGGTGCTATCATCGCTTCCGATGAGTCCACCTCGTATCGTCCTGGACACCAACGTTCTTGCCTCGGCCTTCACGAGCGGTCGTGGGGCATCGCGGGAAGTTCTGCGGTGCGTCCTGCGAAAGGAGGTGCATGCGCTGATCTCGGTGCCGCTGTTCACGGAATATGAGGACGTACTGGCCCGTCCGCAGGTGCAAAGGCGGTGCAGTCTGAGTTCGCGGGAGCAGCAAGTGCTGTTTGACGCATTCCTGGCCTGCACCGAGCTGGTGGAGGTGTACTACCGCTGGAGGCCGAACCTGCCGGACGAGTCAGACAATCATGTTCTGGAACTGGCCGTAGCGGCCGGAAGTGCAACGATTCTGACGTTCAACGGGAGAGATTTCTCACGTGGTGAACTGCGATTTCCGGATGTTGCCATCCGGTCGCCTGCGCAGTGGCTGAAAGAGAATTGAAGGAGAAAGAAGACATGTCGACTCTCACGATCCGACTGCCGGATACGAAGCATGAGCGGCTGAAGGCATTTGCCCGAACGCGTGGCGTCAGCGTCAATAAGCTGGTTGAGGAACTGGCCACGGTCGCACTTGCCCAAGCGGATGCTGAGAATCGCTACCTGCTGCGAAAGGCTCGCGGCAAGCCCGCGGTGGGCCTGCAACTGCTCGACAAGCTTGATCGGAAGACTTGAGTAGTGTCAGCGATGGCTGGCTCCGGTGCGGCGTTGAGTCTTTCGTGTTCTATCAACGCATCACGTTTCCAAGCAGAATGATTTGACGGTCAGCCTGACGGTAAAATCATGCCGCCCTCACGGGAATTCCAGCAGCGACAGCAACTTGCGGGACCCAAAGATTATTGAGTGGGAGTGAGGGATCTCGGGTGCGATAGTGCGACGGAACGCCGTGGAATGCAGGGTCGAGATTCAGGGTGAATGTCCTTTAAACCGGCACGTGGTTTGCCAAAAAAATACGCTATTCGCTCACCCATGGCGACTTAAACTCTTTTGTGGCAAACCTTCAGCGAAGTGCCTATCCGCAACCGTCTGCCCATCAGGCAGCAGCGCTCGCGCGTTGAATGATAGGTCTGACTTTTCCACGGAACTTCTTCTTGGCCTGCCACAGGTCATATGTGCGTCTGACTCATGTTGCCTCTCCTGGTGATAGTCCTCGTAGTCGAGCAACACGATGTCTGTGCCCTCGAAAATGAAGGTCAGTCGCCAGTTGCCGTTGACCGTGATTGACCAGCGACCAGCCTGATTGCCCTCCATCTCATGCAGACGCCAGTCCGGGATCGCGGCAAGATCCTGTGGACGCGCTGCGGCATCCAGAGCGGTCAGTTGCGCGCACCGCCGTTCATCGACCCGAAAGCACGCTGCTGTATCGGCTTGTCGAGCAGCACTATCCGGATTTCCGTGAACTGCGTGCAAGGGAAGGCCGTTCGCTGCCCGACTACGTGCAAGAGGAGTTCGATGCCTGTCTGAAATGTGGGCGTCTGGAAGAGGGCTTCCTGCGCGTACGTTGCGAAGGCTGCCGCACCGAGAAACTCGTCGCATTCAGTCGCAAGAAGCGCGGGTTTTGTCCCTCGTGCGGTGGTCGGCGCATGGCCGAGACGGCGGCACTGCTTGCCCACGAAGTGCTGCCCGAGCGCCCGCTTCGACCGAGAGTGTTATGGTTGCCCTTCGCACTGCGACTCCTGCTCGCCACCGATCCGGATTCGCTGACGCTGGTCCTGCGCACGGTGTACCGCTCGAGGTGATCGCCAGCATCAAAGAGCCGGAAGTGATTTCGAAGATTCTGGCGCACATCCAAAAGACCGCGCCGGATCAACATGAGGCCGATCTGCCCCTTGGAGCGCGGGCGCAGACATCCGCGCGGTGCGGATCGTGCAGGACGGCGACTTCCTTGCGGAGCCAGGTCGCGCAATCCGAGCCAGCCACCCGAAGCCGCAGATGATCGTCCATGACCTCGCCTACGCCGACATCGTGTTTGACGGTTACAAGGCGCTGTCGCGACGTGCTCGTCAAGGGCCTGGTCGAGGCAGGCTGGCCGGTCAAGACGCGGAAGGCCTCGATGTACATCCGGGCGCAGATCCCGGAGGCATTTCGCGCTGATCGAGAGCGAGAGCCGCATCCGGCAGGCCGTGCGCGGCATCCGCGCGATGCGGGGTCCCGTGCGACCGGCACGCGCTGCAGCTCGCTGAGCACTCGACGCTGCGCGACCACAAAGGGTACCCTACGCACATGATGAAAACCTGTGAATCCCCCTGGATGGACGAGGAGCTGAGCCTGTTCCGCGAGACGGTGCGGCGCTTCGTGGTGAACGAGATGGCGCCTCACGATGCACGTTGGCGCGCACAGCACCGGCTGGACCGGGAGATCTGGCGACGCCTCGGCGCCGAGGGCCTGCTGTGCCTCGATGTGCCTTCGCAGTACGGTGGGGCGGGAGGCGACTTCCGTCATGAGTGTGTGCTTTACGAGGAGACCGCACGCCTCGGGCTGTCGGGCTTCGGCCAGGGCGTGCACAGCATCTGTGCGCACTACATCCTCAACCACGGGAGCGAGGAACAGAAGCGGCGCTTCCTGCCGCGCATGGCACGCGGCGAGCTCATCGGCGCGATCGGCATGACCGAGCCCGGTGCGGGTTCGGATCTGCAGGGAATCCGTACGCGGGCGGTGCGCGACGGCGACTTCTATGTCGTCAATGGCTCGAAGATATTCATCACCAACGGCGGCCAGGCAGAGATCATCGCGCTCGTCGTGCGCACCGATCCGAAGGAGCGCAAGCGAGGACTCTCGATTCTGCTCGTCGAGACCAGGGACCTCGCGGGCTATCGGGTCGGGCGCGTGCTCGACAAGATGGGTATGGATGCGCAGGACACTGCGGAGCTGTTCTTCGAGGACGTACGCATCAATGCCGACTGCCTTCTCGGAGGCGAGGAGGGACGCGGCATGTACCAGCTCATGGCCGACCTGCCTTATGAGCGTGCCATCATCGCGGTCGCCGCCGTCGCGGCCATGGAAGGCGGGATCGAAGAGACCTTGAAGTACGTCAAGGAACGAAAGGCCTTCGGGCAGACACTGGCCTCGATGCAGACCATCCGCTTCAAGCTCGCCGAAATCACCTCCGTCACGCGCGTGGCGCGGGTATTCGTCGACCACTGCATTTCGAGGCAGGTCCAGGGCACGCTCGATACCGAGACGGCCGCGATGGCAAAGTGGTGGGTGACCGACATGCAGCAGAAGGTGCTCGACGAGTGCGTGCAGTTGCACGGTGGATACGGCTACATGAAGGAGTACCTGGTGTGCCGCCTGTTCGTCGACTCGCGGGTGCAGCGCATCTACGGTGGTACCAACGAGATCATGAAGGAGCTCATCTCGAGGTCCCTGTAAAGGAATCCGGCCCCATTTCAGGACTCTTCGGCCACCATGCCCCTGAAGTTGTTGCGCAGATAGTTCACGAATCGCTCCGACACAGCCACCTCATGCAGTTGCGTGGAGGTACGAGGCGCGCGCACGGGGACAAAATCCGGTCGTGCGACGTGCAAGGGCCAATCGGGGTCGACGATCGCTGCGCGACCCAATGCCACGAAGTCGGCACCCAGACGCTGACAGACTTCGGCATCTTCACGCGTCCAGACGCTGCCCGCCGCAATCAGGGCGACTTCCGGCGGCAATGCTCTGCGAAACAGCGTGAGCGGGTGCACTTCCGGATACTTCAGCGTGTTGCGCGTGTGGTTCCACAGCGAGACATGAATGCAGTCGGCGCCATCCTCGCTCAGCCACTTCGCCACCTGCACCATGTCGTCGATGTCGATGCCGCGCGCATTGCCCATGCCTTCGGGCGACAGCCGGACACCCACGATGAACCGTCCGGAGAGCTCCCGGCGAATGCGTCGGGCGATGGTGCGCACGAGGCGTGCGCGCCCCTCGAGCGTGCCGCCCCAGCCGTCAGTGCGCGGGTTCCGGGTCGACGAGAGGAACTGCGAGAGCAGATATCCGTGTGCGGCGTGCAGTTCGACGCCCTGAAAACCGGCGGCCTTCGCGCGATGCGCAGCCGCCACGAAGTCCTCGATGAAGCCCTGGATGTCCGCCTCACCCGCGGCGCGCGGTGCCTCAAAGCCGGGTACATCTTCGTACCACGTGCTCGCACTGACCGACTGCACACCGGTCAGCTTCGACGGCGAACGCGCGCCGCCGTGATACAGCTGTACGAGTCCGAGTGCGCCCTGTCCGGCGATGCTGGTTGCGAGGCGACGCAATCCTGGCAGCAGCGTGTCCGATTGGACACCGAGCTGTCCCGCAAAGCCCTTGCCCGTCGCCGATACGTGCGACGCGCAGGTCTCGATGATCGAATAGCCGCCGGCGGCCCGGCGCTGCAGCCAGCGAAGTTCCTCCTCCAGGAGCGAACCATCTTCGGCGCTCTGCTGATTCGTGAGTGGCGCGAGCGTCATGCGATTGCGTGCCGTGGCGCCACTTCTGAACCTGAAGGGCGCGAACAGGCCATCGTGAGACATGAAATCACCACCTGTGTCCGGACGGGAGGCGTAGTGTACAGGCCGGCCGCCCCTTGTCGTTTCCGGATTGCTTCGCTACGCTCGCGATGTAGGTTCCAGGCTCGCAATATCCTCGAGGGACGCCATCATGCAAAGAACGAAGCCACCGTATCGCGCTGATGAAGTGGGCAGCCTGTTGCGTCCGGCGAGCATCAAGGAAGCGCGCAGCAGGCTCGAAAAGGGCGGGATTTCCCCGGACGATCTTCGCCAGATCGAGGACAGCGAGATCGGGAAGGTCGTGCGCAAACAGGCATCGGTCGGCCTGCAGCTCGCAACCGACGGCGAGTTTCGCCGCTCGTGGTGGCACTTCGATTTTCTCAAGGATCTGGTTGGCTGCGAGCTGTTCCACCCCGAACTTGGCATCCAGTTCACCGGCGTCCAGACCCGCCACGATGCGGTGCGTGTGACCGGCAAGGTCGATTTTCCCGAAAATCACCCGATGCTCGATCACTTCCGCTTCCTGAAGAAGCACGCCGACGCGGCCGGTGTCACTGCCAAGATGACGATTCCCTCGCCCGCGGTACTGCATTTCCGTGGCGGCCGCAACCTGATCTCGAAGGAAGTCTATCCGGACCTCGAGCCATTCTTCGAGGATCTCGGCAAGGCCTGGCGCAAGGCGGTGAAGGCATTCTACGATGCCGGCTGCCGCTATCTGCAGTTCGACGACACCGTGTGGGCCTATCTGTGCTCACAGGATGAACTGAAGAAATCGCGCGAACGTGGCGACAATCCGGACGGTTTGCAGGAAACTTACGCGCGCGTCATCAACCATGCCATCGCCGTGCGTCCCCCGGACATGGCCATCACCACCCATGTCTGCCGCGGCAACTTCCGCTCGACCTGGATTTCGTCCGGCGGTTACGAGCCGGTGGCGCAGACCCTGCTCGGCAGGATCGACTACGACGGCTACTTCCTTGAATATGATTCGGACCGCGCCGGCGGTTTCGAACCACTGCGTTTCCTGCCGAAGGGCAACAAGGTGGTGGTGGTCGGCGTCATCACGTCGAAGTTTGGCCAGCTGGAGAAAAAGGAAGACATAGAACGACGCCTGCGGGAAGCGGCCCGGTTTGCGCCACTGGAACAGCTTGCCGTGTCACCGCAATGCGGCTTCGCCTCCACCGAAGAGGGAAACCTCCTCTCGGAAGACGAGCAGTGGGCGAAGCTTTCGCTTGCGGTCAGCGTCGCGAAGGACTTGTGGGGCTGAAAGAACCGCGCCACACGCAGCGCACTCGCCGGGGGACCGCCGCAACCGCAAGTGCCCTTTCAGGTTTTTTCGTTCAGGCCTTTCGCTGACGCCAGCCCGCCCCCGCTTCCTCTTCTTGCAGGGAAGGCTACACTAGGTACAACAGGGCCCGGGAGCCGCTGATCCCGCGGGTCGTCCAATCAGGGGGCAGGAGCTGGTCTGCGTGGTCGAGCCAATCATGAAAGGGCCGGATGGGCCGCACAATCTGCAGGACTACGATCGCGCCTGCAGGGAGTTCTCCTGGGAAGAGGCCGCGCGGGGTCTGACTGAACTTCCCGGCGGCGGCATCAACATCGCATGCGAAGCGCTCGACCGCCACGCCGACGGCGAACGGGCCAACCATCGGGCCATACGATTCCTGACTGCAGAGCGCGCCCCACGCGACTTCAGTTTTTCAGACCTGCGTGCAGCAGCCAACCGCTTTGCCAATGTCCTGCAGTCGCTGGGCCTGGTTCGCGGCGAGCGCGTGGCCACATTCTGCGGGCGCATCCCCGAGCTCTACTTCGCCGCGCTAGGCACCCTGAAGGCCGGCGGCGTCTTTCTCCCGCTTTTTTCCGCATTCGGACCCGAGCCGGTCCATGCACGACTTGAGCTTTCCTCGTCCCGGGTACTGGTGACGACGGATCGCCTGTACAGACGCAAGGTTGCGCCACTGCGGGCACGCCTTCCGGCTCTCGAGCACGTGCTGCTCATTCGCGAGGATGCCGCGGAATTGCCGCCCGCCACGCACGATCTGGGTACATTGCTTGCCGCGGCACCCGACCACTACACGACCCTGCCCATGCAGCCGGAGGAACTGGCGCTGCTGCATTTCACCAGCGGCACCACTGGCAAGCCAAAGGGTGTCATGCACGTGCATGCAGCCGTGCTCACTCACGAGGTCACGGCACGCCTTGCGCTGGACCTTCAGGACAAGGACGTCTACTGGTGCACCGCGGATCCTGGCTGGGTCACGGGAACCTCCTACGGCATCATCGCGCCGCTGGCCTGCGGAGTCTCGATGATCGTCGATGAGGAGGAGTTCGACCCTCACCGATGGTACCGGATACTGGCCGAGGAACAGGTAAGCGTATGGTATACCGCGCCCACCGCAATCCGCATGCTCATGAAGGCAGGTATGGAACTCGTGCGCCAGCACCGATATCCGCGATTGCGCTTCCTCGCCAGCGTTGGCGAGCCGCTCAACCCGGAAGGCGTGCTGTTCGGAATGCAGGTCTTTGGCCGGCCATTCCATGACAACTGGTGGCAGACCGAAACTGGCGGCATCATGATTGCCAATTTCGCTGCCATGGATGTGCGCCCGGGATCCATGGGCAGGCCGGTGCCGGGCATCGAGGCCGCCATTGTGCAAAAGCGGGATGATGGTGTGGAGCTGCTCGGAGCCGATGAGACCGGCGAACTTGCGCTGAAGCCGGGCTGGCCGTCGATGTTCCGCGGCTATCTGGACCAGGAAGCCCGGTACCGCCAGTGCTTTTCCGGCGGATGGTATCTGACAGGCGACCTTGCACGGCGCGATGCAGATGGCTATTACTGGTTCGTCGGACGCTCGGACGATGTCATCAAGTCCGCCGGACACCTGATCAGCCCCTTCGAGGTGGAATCCGCCCTGATGACACATCCGGCCGTGGCGCAGGCCGGCGTGATCGGCGTACCTGATGCCGTCATGGGAGAGGCCGTGAAGGCCTTTGTCGAATTGAGGGCGGGACACAGGCCCGACGAGGCGCTTCGCAAAGCCATCATGGCAACGGCCCGCAGGCTGCTGGGTGCGGCGGTCGCGCCGCGCGAGATCGCCTTCAGCAGTGCCTTGCCCCGCACGCGCAGCGGAAAGATCATGCGCCGCCTGCTCAAGGCGCGGGAACTTGGATTGCCCGAGGGCGACCTCTCCACACTGGAAGGCGGAAACTGATGAGCCACGAAGCGCCCGGCGATGAAGACCGGATCGATCGCCCTCGCGTACTGCAGCTGCTCAAGGCAATGCTGCGCATCCGGGTCTTCGAGGACCGCTGCGCGGAGTTCTATACGCGAGGAAACATCCGCGGTTTCCTTCATCTCTACAACGGCCAGGAAGCCATTGCCGTCGGCGTGATGGAGTCGCTCTGCAGCGACGACGCCGTGGTTTCAACCTACCGGGAACACGGTCACGCACTCGCGCGCGGCCTGCCGATGAACGCCGTGATGGCCGAGCTTTTCGGCAAGGTCACCGGTTGCTCGCGCGGTCGCGGAGGATCAATGCACCTGTTCGACCGCGCGACACGGTTTTATGGTGGCAATGCAATCGTTGCCGGCGGGCTTCCACTCGCAGTGGGGCTGGCGCTGGCGAACCGGATGCAGCGTCAGACCGCGCTCGCTGCATGTTTTTTCGGTGAAGGTGCTGCCGCCGAGGGAGAGTTCCACGAATCGCTCAATCTTGCAGCGCTATGGAAGCTTCCCGTCCTGTTCATTTGCGAGAACAACCTGTACGCCATGGGCACCGCGCTCGAACGTTCTGCGGCCGAGACCAGCATTGCCCGCAGGGCAGAGAGCTATCGGATGCGTGCCGGCGCGGTCGATGGCATGGACGTACTGGCCGTGGAAGCGGCCGCCCGCGATGCCGTGCGGAGCATCCGTGCAGGCGAAGGACCCGCGCTGCTCGAGTGCCTGACTTATCGCTTCCGCGCGCACTCGATGTTCGACGCGCAACTCTACCGCAGCAAGGCCGAGGTGGAAGAGTGGCAGAAGCGCGGGCCGATCATCCGCTTCACCACCCGGTTCAAGGCTGCAGGGCTGATGACCGAGTCCGACTACCAGGCGATTGAACAGGAGGTCTCCCGGGAAGTGGATGCCGCGGCAGCCTTCGCGCTCGAGTCGGAGTTCGAGCCGGTGGGCGATCTCGCCCGCTTCGTGTCTGCGGAGGTGACACCGTGACGACTTATCGCGAAGCGGTGCGCGAGGCATTGCGCGCTGCGCTGCACGGTGATCCGCGCGTGTTCCTCATGGGTGAAGACGTCGGTCGCTACGGGGGCTCCTTCGCGGTGTCCATGGGCCTGCTCGCCGAATTTGGCGAGGAACGCATACGTGACACGCCACTGTCGGAATCCGCATTCACCGGCGCCGGCATCGGGGCAGCGCTGGGCGGCATGCGTCCGATCGTCGAGATCATGACCGGGAATTTCAGCCTGCTTGCGCTCGACCAGATCGTCAACACCGCTGCGACGCTCTGTCACATGTCGGGCGGCCAGTTTCCAGTGCCATTGGTCATCCGGCTGGGTACCGGAGCGAGCCGGCAGCTTGCGGCACAGCACTCGCACAGCTTCGAAGGCTGGTATGCGCACATACCCGGCATTCGCGTGGTGGCCCCGGCGACCATCGATGACGCGCGCGGCATGCTCGCACCTGCACTGGCATCGCCCGACCCGGTGCTCATCTTCGAGCATGTCTCGCTGTATAACCTGACCGGCGAATTCACCGGGGCATGGTCGAGTGCGAACCTCGATCATGCAGCCGTTTGCCGCACCGGGAGCGATGTCTCCCTCATCACCTATGGAGCCAGCCTGTACAAGTGCCTCGATGCCGCCGCAGAGCTGGCGAAAGACCGCATTCAGGCCGAGGTCGTCGACTTGCGCACGCTCCGCCCGCTCGACAATGCGACGATTTTCGACTCGGTGCGCAGGACGCATCGCGTGGTGATCGTCGATGAAGGATGGAGAAGCGGCGGCATCTCAGCGGAAATCGCTGCACGCATCGGCGAGTCCTGCCTGTACGAGCTCGATGCGCCCATCGCCCGGGTGTGTACGCAGGAGGTGCCGGTGCCCTATCCGCGACACCTGGAGGAGGCGGCCCTGCCGCAGGTGCGGGACGTGGTCGCAGCCGTGCGCGGCATGCTTGGTGGCAGGGCATGAGCCGGGAGTTCAGGATGCCCGCGCTCGGTGCAGACATGACGGCGGCGACGCTGGTCGAGTGGCGGGTGATGCCCGGCGATGTGCTCAAGCGCGGCGATGTCGTGGCGGTTGTCGAGACAGAAAAGGGCGCCATCGACATCGAGATCTACGAAACCGGTACGGTGGAACGTTTGCTCGTCGTTCCCGGGACACGCGTTCCGGTCGGTGGCGTGCTGGCGCTGATCAGCGGCGAGGGCGGGGACACTTCCGTGGCAGGGCTGGTGCCTGCAGAGAACGGAAGGGAGCCTGCCGTCGGCGCGCAGGCGACTTCGCCGCCCACCGCGATGACGCCGCCGCTCCCGATGGAGCGACTGAGGATATCGCCCGCCGCCCGTGCGCGGGCGCGTGAGCTCGGCGTGAAGCCGGATTCTCTCCGGGGCAGCGGTCCCCAGGGTGTGGTGACACTCCAGGACGTGGAAGGTGCCGCGAGGACCGGGGCGACGCCCGTCGCTGCCATGCAATCGGTCATCGCGATCGCCATGGCGAGGTCAAAGCGGGAAATCCCGCATTACTACCTGTCGAACGAGGTCGACTATGCGGCAACCATGGACTGGCTCGCACAGCACAATGCGCAGGTACCCATCGAGCAGCGCTTGCTGCCGGTGGTGCCCCTGCTGCGCGCCATCGTGCTTGCGCTCGTGCAATTGCCGGACTTCAACGGTCATTACCGCGACGGCACCTTCCAGTCGGCACAGGATGTCCACCTGGGGGTGGCCATCGCCCAGCGCGGCGGCGGACTCGTCGCGCCCGCACTGCTCGATGCACACGGGCAGTCGCTGGCGCTGCTCGCTCGCAACCTCGCAGATCTCGTGACCCGCGTGCGCTCAGGCCGCCTGAAGAGCCGCGAACTTTCGTCAGGCACGGTGACGCTCACCAGCCTCGGTGAGGGCGGTGTGGATGCAATTTTCCCCGTGATCTACCCGCCGCAGGTCGCAATCATCGGAGCCGGTACGGTACGCGAGCGCCCCTGCGTCGTGGCCGGCAAGGTCGAGGTGCATCCGATGATGACGCTGACGCTGGCAGCCGACCACCGGGTGACGAACGGACGCAGCGGAGCGCAATTCCTCGGACGCATAGCCGCGCTGCTGCAGGCCCCGGAGGAGTTGTGAACGACGTGGAGCTGAAAGCCCGGATTCTCGGGCTTCTCACCGACATAGCACCCGACGTCGATGCCGACAGCGTTCAGTCCGATGTGGATTTCCGCGACCAGTTCGACTTTGATTCGATGGATCAGTTGCATTTCGCCATCGCGCTGCACCAGGCATTCGAGATCGACATTCCGGAATCCGAGTACCCGCGGCTTGCGAGTATCGACAAGTGTCTGGCCTTCGTGAGAGCCAGGACATCCACCGGAGGGACCCGCTGAACAGACGTGGGCGGGTTGCCCGAGCACATGAAGCTCAAGCTCATCGAGCCGCTGCGCGAGCTGTTCAAGGACGAAGTGCGCAAGCTGGGGCTGGACCTCGGCGCGCACGGCCGCTGGAAACAGATCGACTCGGTGCAGTTGATCGGCAAGGACGCGCGCTGACGCCCGGTGCGCGGCAGCAGGTGCCGCCCGGTTACTTGCCGTTGATCAGAGGCGTGAAGTTCAGTTTCTGGAACCTGTCGATCATGGTCTTCGCCATGCCTTTGGCATCGGCCATGCCGGTGCTGATCCACAGATCGATCTTCAGTTGGGTGGCACCCTTGCGAGCGAAGCCGCGCAGCACGGTGTTGGTACCCTTGGGGTGGCCTGCACAGTCCTCGGTATATTCCATGGCCACGATGTGACCGCCCGGCACCTGCTCGTTCTGCAGGGTGCCGACGGTTTTCACGTGGGCGTTGGTCTTCCGCAGAAGGGCCACGTGCTCCGGCAGCGACGTCCGGGCCTGTGCGACGTCGGCCTCGAACATCTGCACCGCCATGTCCAGCATGGGCGGCTCCTCCCACGCCGTGTCGCCCTTGATCTCGACCCGCAATTCCGGGCCGATGGTGAAGTCGCACGACCCCGGAAACTTCGGGAACCGGGCATGCATGCCTGCGGTGAAGGTCTTGCCGAATTCGGTGTCGAACACACCCCAGGAGCCGGTGCCGAGCGTGGCTGCCGCGGGCAGCAACGCTGCGATTTCACCGGGTACCTTGTCCGAGGCATGGGCGTGGCCGGCGAGGCAGGAGACCGCCGCCAGCAGCACCGCCCGGCCGCGCGCCGATCGTACCCACGTCATCGATGTCCTGCCTGTAGTCATCCCGTTCTCCTTGCCTGCACGTCGCTGCCACGAATGGATTGCAATCTGTCATGGAACCCGATACGAAACCAGTACTGTCCCAACGTTGGCTGGTTCGGTGTGCGTAACTTGTTGAGCATGTTGATCGAAACGGCATTTGAGTCTGGTCTCGATTTGAGCGGCGGGAGCGCATCGCACACGGTAACCGCGGATCTTTCCGCGCAGTCGCTCCATGCCCCAAGGCCACGCGCTCGTGGCGAACCGGGCTACAACCTGCCTCGCGACATTCCGGCTGATCGCCGGCAAGTATCCCGAGGTCGACCCGGACTGGTTGCTGTCGGATCTCATCGCGACGACGCCCGGGGCAGGAGGGCAAGTGGTCGCCACGGCGAAGACGCTCACGCGATTCGAACTTGCGATGCAGCTCGCGTGGAACTCACCGTGCGATCCGAAGACGCTGATCCGTGCCGCCAGGGACCACATCGAGAAGTCGCCATCGTTCATGATCGAAGCCGCGCTCGCCGCATTGCACTGGACCTGCCAGGGCAGGGGATATGAGCTGACCCCACTCGACATGCAGATGGCGTATCGGCTCGCGCAGGAGGCCGGCGATGCGCTCGACGAGTCCGATCGCGTGGCGCTGCGGATTCAGACGATGCTCCGAGCGACGACCCGCGAGGTTCGATGGGTCAGAGAGTTGTTGAACCTTCCAGCGCCATCGGAAGGCGGCGCATTGTGAGGACGAGCTTTCGGTGTCAATCGCCGGCCATTGGTGCCAAGCGGGAGCATTCGCCGGTCGTCTGGCTGCATCAGCTGCTGCAGCATGGCCAACCGGCCATATCGGCTCGGCAGCCGGATCGATGTGCCGATCACGGCGGGCAATCGGCGCAAGTCCCCGGTGCGGGTGAAGTTCGAGCACAGCATCGGCATCATCAATCGCACGCTCGGCTTCCAGAAGGTATGCTACCGAGGCTTGGCCAGGAAGCTGCATCGGTTGGAGATGGCAGCGGCCCTGGCGACCCTGCTCATGGCATGCAGGCGGTTGCTGCACGCTTGAGCCTGGGATTTGCAACAAAACTGACGTAATCACACCCATGCACAGTAACCTGCACACCCCGTCGTCTCAAACATCCCGCAATCGTCTGCTGTTGTTGGGCGGAATGATCGCCGGATTGATCCTCTGGGTCATGCCTGCTGCCGCTCATTCCGCCTCGGTGGCTGAGGATCTGGTTGGCCTCAAACGCCCCCTGGTCATTGGCCATCGTGGTTATCCGCAATTCGCACCGGAAAACACCCTGCCTTCGTTTCAGTTGGCCAAAGTCGCGGGGGCGGATCTCATCGAACTGGATTATCACGTCACCAGGGATGGGGCGATGATTGTCAGTCACGACGGCACCGTGGACCGTACCACTGACGCCATCAGGCGCTGGGACGGCAGCAAAATCCAGATCGCCAGCAAATCCCTGATGGAGCTGAAGGAACTGGACGCCGGCAGCTGGTTTCATCCGCCCTATCCTGACACGCATCTGCCCACTTTGGAGGAGGCGTTGAATGAGATTCAAAACGGTAGTGTGACGCTGATCGAGCGCAAGGATGGTAGCGCCGCCCAATGCATCGAGTTGTTGCGCCGGAAGAAATGGATCAACGCTGTCGTCGTCCAGTCCTTTGATTGGGATTACATCGAGGACTTTCACCGACTCGAACCCGAACAGGTTCTCGGCGCGCTCGGGCCGACACGCCTCAAGGACTGGAATCCGACCGAAGCGGAAGAGACATTGAGTCAACGCTGGATTGACGAAGCCAGGAAGCGCGGCGCCCGTCTTGCCGTGTGGAATCGGAACATCACTCCCGAAGCCGTCACTTACGCGCATCAGATGGGACTGAAGATCTGGGTTTATACCATCAACGACTCCGTCACCGCCGATAGATTGCTGGATTGGGGCGTGGACGGTCTGATCACAAACAACACCTCGTTGATCTGGAGAACCATTGCCCTCCGTGTTGATCGCCAGTAGCTTCAAGTGGGCTCGAATGTTTCTGTCGAGACCGTACAGGCAGGTCAAGGCGCTCCGCGGTCACGGACCCATGCCCATTCGGCAGTCACAGGTATTTCCTCGGTCCGACCCGCTGGCGGCGGCCTGCGATTGCATCAAATCGCGCCACCTGGCCCTGCCAGGCTCTGTGCCCCCAACGAGCTGGTACTCGTCCCAGCCGGCGTTTCCCGGTTGCCGATGTCCAGGGTTCTGGAATATCCTGAAATCGTCGCAGTACCAGCCAATGCTGGCCTGATCAAGATCGCCATGAGCACGAACCCGAGCTTCGCCTGATGTGCATGGGATGTGCATGGACGGAACCGCGATGGTGCGTGCGCAGGTGCGGTGGGGCATCAAATTTGCGATACGCTTGCGGCATGCTGGCCGAGTACAAGACCATTGACCCAACACCGGGAGAATCGACGATGCGCTTCAAGTCCAGACATCTTCATGCCCTGATCCGGTCCGCTCTCGCGGGTACCGCCGCAAGCGCGCTGGCAATCCTGCCTGCCGTTGGCGCCGAGCCATCGGCAAGCGAGGCGAAGCCCGCCCAGCACCACTTCGTGATGAAGGGCAAGGGGATGCTGTTTCCAAACCTCGACCACGAGAGTGTCGAAGTGAAGCTCTCTTCCGAAGACACTGAGGGCCGTTACACGGTTCAGGACGAACACTGGCACCCCGGCTTTACGGTACCGCCCCATTTCCACAAGGAACACGCCGAGACCTTCTACCTGATGGATGGGCAATTCGAATGGACTGTCGGCGGCGAGACGCACCTGATGAACGCTGGGGACCTGGTCTACATCCCACCCAATACCGTGCACAGCGTGCATGTCGTCGGCAACAAGGATGCGCACGTCCTGTTCATATTCCAGCCGGGCGGCTATGAGAAGTACGAGATCCGTGAAGGGGCCTACACCGAGAAGCAGCTGCAGGATCCGAAGATCCGCGCCATGTTGCGCAAGGACAGCGACTTCCACATCCCGAAGTAGGGGCTCTCGCGGGCAGTGTGAGGCAAACCTGCTGGCAGGCGGCGGTGGTCTGCCAGCCGTTCGGGTCGGGGGGCGGCTGGTGGAACCGGGGCGCTTTGATGAAATCGCAGGCCGCCACCAGCGGGTCGGACTGCACGGTGACAAGAATGTCGATGACGGTGGAGCGCGCATGGGCGTAGAGCAGTAGTGCCCACGTCCGGCTGACTTGCAGGCAGACCCGGCACAAACAGAAGCCGGGTCACCCCTATTGCTCGCGCAGAGCCACTGCCACCGGCAGGCGCGCAGCGCGCAGGGCGGGAAGTGCGCCACCGACGAAGCCGATCACCAGTGCCCATTTCAGGCCAGTCAGGACGAGCTCCATCGAAACCTTGAAATTGAACACCACCTGACTGAAGTTCGCACTCAAGGTCGACGCCGTGTAATTGTCGAAGAGCAACCACGCGATCGCCGCTCCCAGCAGGCCACCGAGCAGTGCGAGCAGCATGGTTTCCAGCAACACCGACACGACCACCGGCAGACCGCGGAACCCGATCGCGCGCAAGGTCGCTATCTCGCGTGCGCGCGCTGCTACAGCGGCGTACATGGTGTTGAGTGCACCGAAAATCGCGCCGATTGCCATGATCGTCCCGATCACACCAGCAATAATGCGGATCAGCTTGACCAGACCTTCGGATTGCTTGCTGAAGTACTCACGCGTGGTCTGCACGTCTACGGTCAGCTGCGGATTCGCTGCGAGCGCCGCCTTGAACGCGTTGAACGCGTTCGCACTGGTCAAACGGACTGCCACATCGGTAACGCTGTTCCCGCGTCGGTAGGTCGAGGCGACGATGTCGGCGTCACCCCACAGCTCTGAGTAGTAGGCATCGCCGGAATCGAAGGTGCCGACAATGGTCCAGACTTGGT
This sequence comes from Steroidobacteraceae bacterium, assembly GCA_044226785.1. Lineage (GTDB taxonomy): Bacteria > Pseudomonadota > Gammaproteobacteria > Steroidobacterales > Steroidobacteraceae > TMP-86. The sequence continues at coordinate 38,921 of JBGAGK010000028.1, forward strand.
TGTTGAGCTTGATCGTGGAGCCCGCGTTCAATCCGGCAAACTGTGCCTGTGCTCCGTTGCCGACGACAAGCTCCCTCAACCCAGACGCGAATCTGCGGCCGCTTGTGATCTTCGCGTTCGGACGCAGATTCCAGACTTGGGGACCTACCCCGCGAATCTCCACATTCGCGTCCTGACCGCCGCCCTTGCGCGGGAGCGAGGCAGCCACGACGATCTCCGCTGAGACGATGGGCTGGCCCTTCGGGTCCTTGAGGACTCCGGGTGCCTGCTCGATCTGTACCACGGCGTCGTGCATCAGCACGGAATTGAGCTCGGTGTTCGCGCCGGCACGCATGACCAGCGCCGTGTCGTCGCTCCCGGTCTGCTTCAGCGTAGCCTGGAATCCCTCGCCCATCGCAAGCAGGGCGATCAGTACGCCGACTACGCCAGCGATGCCGATGACGACGACCGTCGACGAACCCAGCCGCTGCGGTATCGTGACCAAAGCCACACGCGTGACCGACCACGCCTGCTGTCCGCGACGGCCTGCAGCCATCCACACGATAAACAGCGCGGCCATGGCCGCCAGGGCGGTCCACGGCAGCAGGGCGAGCACCACTGCTGTCGAAACCAGGGCGATGCCGATACCGAAATTCGGCAAGAACTTGCGCATTACATCCTCAAATCAGCGCCCCGCAAGGGCGTCGACGATTCGCAGGCGCATGCCGCGCAGTGCCGGCAAACAACCCACCACGAGTCCGATGCCGACCATCAGCGCCGCACCGAGTGCCCACGTACTCCATCGCACGGCATCGGGCAACATCCCCTGAACCCTGTCGCTCATCGCCGGCACGATGACCGCGGCCAGGCCGATGCCAATCAGTCCGCCAATCAGGATCAGCAGCACCGACTCCGCCAGCACAAGAGCGAGTACGCTCCGATTCGAAAAGCCAATCGTCTTGAGTACGGCCAGTTCAGGGATACGCTCACGCACGGCTTGGGCCATGATATTGCCGGTGAGCAGGATCAGGGTAAAGAACACAGCGCTCATGATGCCACCAACGATCAGGCCGATGTCGGCGAACTGACTGACGAAGGACCGAGCGAAGGCGTTCTCGCTTTCGGTCCTGGTTTCATGATCGGAATTGGCCGAAATCGCATCGATCGACTTGGCCACCCGATCAGCCTGGTGCGCGTCGGTCAACTTTTCTATGTACCAGCCAATACGGCCATTGCCGAACTGGCGCGCCTCGTCGAAGTATTTCCAGTTGAAAAGCATTGCCATCTCCTGGCTTTTCCTCTTCGGATCCTTCTCGTGGTAGATGCCCACAAGGTCCAATGTCCAGGTATTGCTGCCGTCCTTCTGGGGAAAAATGGTCGCTTGCAGAGGGATTTTGTCACCTATTTTCCAGCCGAACTTCTTCGCCAGCTCCGCGCCAGCGATGGCGCCGGTACGCGTATTGCGGAACGCTTCGAGCTGTGCGGATGAGACTTCGAATTCGGAATAGACATCGAAGAAGTTCGGGCTCACCGCCTCGTTGGCGAAGAAGTTCTTGGGATCCTGGTAAATGCCACCGAACCAGTTCGCGTAGGCCACTTCCTTCACTCCGGGGACCGCCTGGATGCGGGCGAGCAGGCTCTGCGGAAGCGGCACGGTGAAGCTGATCCTGGATGTGGTGATCATGCGGTCGACGCCGGCCACGGAATTGCCGGCATCGCCAAACGCGTTGCGCACCGAATCGAGCAGCCCGAACAGCAGAAACGCTGTCAGCACGGAGACAATGGTGAAAAGGGTTCTTGTCTTGCGCCTGAACAGAGCGGCCCAGATCAGATGGAAGTACTTCACCGCCATGCCCCGTCAGGAATGCACCGTCTGTTCGACAAGGGTGCCCTTGTCCAGATGCAAGATGTGCGTGGCGCGTTCGGCGGCCTTTGGATCGTGTGTGACCATGACGATGGTCTTGCCATGCTCGCGGTTGAGCATTTGAAGCAGTCCCAGTACCTCTTCGGCGGATTGACGGTCGAGGTCGCCTGTCGGCTCGTCGCAAACAAGCAAGGACGGGTCGGACACGAGCGCGCGTGCGATCGCCACGCGCTGCTGCTGTCCGCCGGACAACTCGGTGGGCTTGTGCATGGCCCGGTCGGAGAGACCGACCAGTTGCAGCGCCACGCCGGCGTTCTTCCTTCGCTGTGCCGTCGATAGCTTCGTCAGCAGCAGCGGCAGTTCGACATTCCTCTGAGCGCTGAGCATTGGTAGCAGGTTGTAGAACTGGAACACGAAGCCGACATTCGATGCGCGCCATTTCGCCAGCGCGCTCTGACCGAGTTGATCGATTCGCACACCGTCGACCGTGATGCTGCCTTCGCTGGGTGAATCCAACCCGCCGATGAGGTTCAGCAGCGTGGTTTTGCCCGACCCTGACGGACCCATCAATGCCAGAAAATCGCCCTGCGTGATATCGAGGTCTATGTGGTGCAGCACTTCAACCTTCTGCCTGCCTCGCTCGTAGACTTTGCTGATGTTGCGGATTTGCACCAGATTGCCCATTGCCAGATCCTCGTTAGGGCCGCGAATTCCTACTTGCCCGCGGCAAATGTCACCCTGGTCCCATTTTCCATCTCCGCCGGCGGCTGTTTGACCAGTTGTGTGCCCGCGGAAATGCCTTCGATCAGGCGCAGATCCGAATAGGTCTGGCCCGGTGTGACTGAACGCTGACGCACGTGCGTTCCGTCGATCATGAACACCACAGACTGACCGTCGCGCTGCACTATGCTCGATGCAGGTATGAGCACGCCCGCAAGCGGCGCGATAGCTGCATTCTTCCTGGTGTCTTCCAGGAATGACACACGCGCGCCCATGTCAGGCAGCACACGTGAATCCTTCTGGTTCAGCGCGATGCGCACCTTGACCGTGGCCTTGCTCTTGTCGGCGGTTGGGATCACCGCTATCACATGGGCCGGAATGGTCCAATTCGGATATGCATCGAGCACGGCCTGTGCCGGCTGATCTGGCTGCACCCGGTTGATGTAGGCCTCGTTCACGTCGACGTCAACTTCCAGCGAATCCATGTCGACGATGGTGCCCACGCCGGTGCGCGTGAAACCGCCTCCTGCGGAAAACGGCGACACGATCTCGCCGACCTGCGCGTTCTTGGCGATGACCACACCCGCGAACGGTGCGCGAACCGTGCAGTAATCGAGTTGCACCCGCGCCGCCTTGACCTCGGCCAGCGCGAGATCGATCTGCTTGCGCTGAGCATCTGTCTGCGCGGTCAACGACTTCACCTGAGTCTGTGCGTCTTCGAGTGATTGCTGCGAGACCAGATGACGGCCAACCAGATCCTGTGCGCGGCTCAGGTCCCGCTGCGCTTGTGCCAGCTGGGCCTGATACTGCGCCAGCGTCGCCTGCGCCACGCTTGTCTGCGCCTGGGCCTGGGCCAATGTGGCCTTCTGTGCGGTGTCGTCGAGACGCGCCAGCACCTGACCGTCGGCGACGTGCTCGCCTTCCTCGATCAGCACTTCAACAAGTGTGCCGGTGATCTGGGCCGAGACTGTGGCTTCGCGCCGTGCCGTGACGTAGCCCGTCGCCTGCAATACGGCCGTGTCGCCGCCAGTGACCGTCGGCGCGGTGGCCGTAGCGGCTTGTACTTCGAACGTCCTGCCGCCGAGGAAATACCATGCGCCGCCCCCGATCAGCCCAAGTGCCAGAGCCACGAGACCCGTGATCCACGGCCAGCGCGACGCCGCGCCCGAATCCTCGCGCTGGCTGGAATCGATGCGCAATTGCTTCAACAAGTCGGATCGGTCCATGAATGAGCGTTCGTGTCGGCAAGTCGGCAGGCAAGTGTGCCATAGACTTGAAGTCGGTGTCGCGGCGGCGCAGGCCCCCGGACGAGACGATGCTATGCTTGCGGACAATGAAAAGAGGGGGTGCCGAAATGAATGCGGATCCGCGCGAGATCATCGACCGCTCGGCGATGTCGTGGCTGCAGGTCGTCGCGGTCATCATCACGATCGGCCTGAACGCGCTCGACGGCTTCGATGTGCTATCCATCAGCTTCGCCTCGCCAGGCATCGCGAAGGAATGGGGCATCGATCGCGCGGCACTGGGCATTGTGCTGTCGATGGAACTGATCGGCATGGCGATCGGCTCGGTGACAGTGGGTGGTCTGGCCGACCGCATCGGCCGCCGGCCAACCATGCTCGGCTGCCTCGTCGTCATGAGCATCGGCATGTACCTGGCGAGTTTCGCCACCAGTGTGGCCGACCTGATGCTGTGGCGCCTTCTCACCGGCCTTGGCATCGGTGGCATGCTGGCGACGATCAACGCCGTAGCGGCCGAATATGCCAGCCTCAAGAGGCGCAACCTGTGTGTGTCGCTGATGGCAATCGGCTACCCGATTGGCGCGGTGCTCGGCGGCATGATCGTGGCGCACTTGCTGAAAGGAAGCGACTGGCGGGCCGTGTTTCACTTTGGCGCTTTCGTGACGGTGTTGTTCATCCCGCTGGTGCTTTTGTGGGTGCCCGAATCAGTGGCATGGCTGTGCCAGCGGCCAAGCGCCGGTGCGCTGCACCGGGTCAACCGGGTGCTCGCGCGCATGGGACACTCGGCGGTCACGGCGCTCCCGGCACCCGCGGGGCCGGCTGCCAGGCGCTCGATCTCCGATGTTCTCAAGCCCGGCCTCGTCGGCACGACGATCCTGATCACTCTGGTCTATTTTCTCCACATCATGACCTTCTACTTCATACTCAAGTGGGTGCCGAAGATCGTGGTCGACATGGGCTTTGCGCCGGCCAGTGCGGCTGGAGTGCTGGTGTGGGCCAACGTCGGCGGCGCCACAGGCGGCGCGATCTTCGGCCTGCTTACGCGGTGCATCGGCCTCAAGACATTGACCATCGGTGCGCTGGTGTTCTCCACTGTGATGGTGAACGTTTTTGGCCGCGGACAGGCCGACCTTCAGCAGCTCGCACTGATCTGCGCCGTGACCGGCTTCTTCACCAACGCCGGTGTGGTTGGCCTGTATGCGCTGTTCGCCCAGGTGTTCCCGACCCACGTGCGCGCCACCGGCACCGGCTTCGCGATCGGCTTTGGCCGCGGCGGCGCTGCGCTGGCGCCGATCATCGCCGGCTTCCTGTTCAAGGCCGGCCAGAGTCTGCAGGTCGTGTCATTGCTGTTCGGCATCGGTTCGCTGGTCGCGGCCGGCGCGTTGATGATGCTGCGTACCCCGGCGCCGGAGGAAGTTCCGCGGGATCGATGAAGGATCCGGCTCTGCGCCAGGCTGGTCTGGCGAATGCGAGCCCCGCGCGCACTTGATGTCCGTCAGAGCGGCGATGCAGCGGACGAACAGCTCCATGCTGTTCGAAATTCCCAGTTTCTGGAATGCCCGGCGCCGCAGCGTGGCGATCGTCGAGGGCCGTACGCCAAGCTCGGCGGCCATCCGCTTTACCGAAAGACCGCGCAGGGCACCTGAACATACCGAACGTTCCCTGGCTGACAGCGTCTCGCCCAGCAGTTGCCCGTAGACCGCATCGATGTCGACCGCGCTGGCGGTGATCGAGACTCCGGGGCGAATGAGTTCGGCGTGTTTGCCCGCGAGGGCGAGCACCGCGGGCGCTGTGGTTTGCAGGTTCTCCAGGTCCCTCGGACCAAAGACGCCTGCTTTGATGGAGCGGTAGAGGTTCACTGCGATCCAGGCATTCTCGACCCTGTGGATCATCGACATCCTCTCGATGATCCTGTAGCGGGTGTAGATGCGGTCGTGGTATTCGCGATCGAGGATGTCGCGCTCATTGAGCCGGAACAGCAGCGGACCAGCCCTGTCTGCGCCCGACCCGACCTGCTGCGCGCCGGGGTCGTGCCGGTAATACTTCCTGCGTTGATACAGCGTGCCTGCGTCCCGGGAAATTTGGCTCTGGCCGAGACTGGCGGTTCCGAACAGCTCAGGAACGAGAAAATGGTCGAACCGGAACAGCGCGAGATGGTCGACTTGAACCAGCGCCGACAAGTGACCCAACAGGGCAATCGGGAATTTCTGGTGACCCAGTGCGGATACGGCCGCGGCCAGGGAGGATGAATCCGCGGTCCCCGCGCCGGCGCTTGTCTTTGTCATTGATCTGAAGGACAGACTTTGACGAACGGTGCTCCTAGTATACGGCAGGCGGACATGCCTGATCACAGGATAGAAGTGGAGGAATCATGAGTTCTTCGAACCCGAAGTCACTGCAGGACGTCATCGATCGTGGCAACATCGTGGATACGCTGCGCAATGCGCAGAATTCCGCCTACGTGGTGCCCGTTGTCACATCGGAGTACTCGAGCTGGCGCCTCGAGCAGAAAGCGTGGCGCGAGACCGCCGTGCTGTTCGATCAATCGCATCACATGGACACCGTGATCCTCCGTGGCACGGATGCAATCCGGCTGATTTCCGACACGGCGGTCAACAGCGTCGCCAATTTTGAAGTGAACCTTGCCAAGCAGTACGTGCCGGTCAACGAACATGGATATGTCATTGGCGATGGCATCCTGTTCCGTGAGAGCAAGGACGAGTTCCTGTTTGTCGGGCGGCCACCCGCCGGCAATTGGCTGCGGTATCACGGCGAGACCGGCGGTTACAGGAATCTGGACATCGAAACCGACCGCCGTTCACCCATGAACCCGATGGGACAGGCGGTGCGGCGCAGGTACTGGCGCTTCCAGATTCAGGGGCCCAATGCCTGGCCGATCATCGAGAAGCTGCAGGGTGGAAAGCTGGAGGCGGTGAAGTTTTTCCACATGTCGCATATGACGATTGCCGGGGAGCGGGTGCGCACCTTGCGACATGGGATGTCCGGTGTGCCAGGCCTCGAGATCTGGGGCGACTTCTCCTCCTACCGCAAGGTTCGCGACGCAGTGGTTGCAGCAGGCGAGGAGTTCGGGTTGCGGCCGTGCGGAGGCCGTGCCTATCCGACCAACACCCTCGAGTCGGCATGGATTCCTGATCCGCTTCCGGCCATCTACACTGGCGAGACCCTGCGCAAGTACCGGCAATGGTTGCCAGCCGATGGCGCCGAGGCCAGCAATGCCATCGCAGGAAGTTTCGTCTCGAAGAATATCGAGGACTACTATCTTACGCCCTGGGCATTGGGCTATGGAAACTTCATCCGTTTCGACCATGACTTTATCGGCCGGTCCGCGCTGGAAAAGATGAACCCCAAGTCGCAGCTGAAGAAGGTGACCTTCGCCTGGAATACCGAAGATCTCACCAGGATTTTCGCATCGATGCTGAAACGGGACGGAGTCGGCTACAAGTATTTCGATCTGCCGCTTGCGAATTACGGCTACTTCAACTTCGATTCGGTTGTCGACGCGAGCGGGACGCATCTGGGTGTTTCGATGTGGACCGGTTACAGCGAAAACGAGCGGATGGCCTTGTCGCTCGGAGCAGTGCGGCCCGATGTCCCGATCGGAAGCGAAGTACGCGTGATTTGGGGCGAGCCGGATGGCGGAAGCAGGAAGGCGACCGTGGAGCGCCACGAGCAACTGGCGGTGCGCGCCGTAGTGAGCCCCGCCCCTTACGCAGCAGTTGCGCGGGGCGACTACAAGGCTGGCTGGCGAACCGCCTCCGGCTGAACCGGGAATTGTGGTTCCTTTGGACGGCGAGGAACCGGTGATGCGCCTGGAAGCCCGTGACCCGGCAGTCCTGGCGCATCCGGCGAACACCCGGGCATCTGACCCGTAATGTCGGATATCCGAACCAAATGGCACCTGCGGAGCCCCAGCCAGCAAAGACCAAGAACTGGATTTCGTGTCCACAAGGAACACGCCGAGACCTTCTACCTGATGGATGGGCAATTCGAATGGACAGTCGGCGGCGGGACGCACCTGATGAACGCTGGGGACCTGGTCTACATTCCACTACCGAGCAGCAGCTGCAGGATCCGAAGACCCGCGCCATGTTGCGCAAGGACAGCGATTTCCACACACCGAAGCAGGGGCTCTCGCAGGCAGCGCAAACAGGGGCACCTGAGGATCTGGGTGTGGGGATGTGCGCAGTCTCATCTCGGAAGAGTCGGGCGAGGGCTTTCGTTTGACGCTACGGAGCGATGCGCATGTTCGACCTGCCTTGATCCAGCGACAACCGCATTTCCTCGGCCAGCACTTCCGGAGCGATGGGCTTCTGCAGTACGCGCCATCCGGCGCTGCTCAGGTGCCGCAGCCGTTCGGGGTCGGTTTCGCCGGAGATGATCAGGGTGGGGAAATCGCCATGCCGGTGCATCCATGCTTGTGCGAATTCGGCTCCGTTGCCGGAACCCAGTCGCAGATCGATGAGCAGCAAATCGGGCGCACCACCGGTCTCGAACAGTGCATCTGCTTCCTGCGCGCTGGAAGCGGTGTCGACGTGATATCCCCAGAGCATCAGAAGCGCCCGCATGCTTTGGAGGATGATCTGTTCGTCATCGACCAGGTACACGCGTTGACCGGCCTGATGATCGGGATCCGCGGCTGAGACGGGTACGGGGGCTGCGGGTGCACTGATGAGCGCCGGCAGGATCACCTTGAACGTCGAGCCGCGCCCGGGCACCGAGTCGATGTGGATCAGCGAGCCGGTAAGCTCGCACAGGCGCTGCACGATGGCAAGGCCAAGGCCTACTCCCTTGGCGCGGTCCCGCCCCGGATTGTCGAGCTGGTAGAACTCCTCGAAAATGCGCGCATGTTCGGCCGGCGCGATGCCACAGCCCGTGTCAGCCACCACCAGCACGGCCTGCTGTTCGCCGCCCATCAATTCCATGCGCGTGCTCACCCGCACTTCTCCCCGGGTGGTGTACTTGATGGCATTGTCGATCAGGTTTCGGGCGATGCGTGAGATCGCTACCGGGTCGCCCATTACCCGCACATCGCCGAATTCTTCCACCAGAGCCAGCCCTTTGCGGCGGGCAGCCTCGCGGAATTCCACGCAGACCTCCGCCACTATGTGCTGGAGCGAAACCTCGAGGGAAGCCGGGGCATAATTCTCCGGACTGAAGCGCGACAGGTCCAGCAGGGAATTGAGCATGGCGCCGAGTGATTGGACGATCTGGCCGATGTTCTGGCTCGCCTCGGCCAGAAGCGCAGGACCTGGCGACGATGCAAGCACTGCGTTGTACACGGACAACGCATGAATCGGCTGGCGCAGGTCGTGGCTCGCAGCCGCCAGCACGCGCGAGCGTGCTTTGGCGGCATTCTCCGCATGCTGCATGGCGGCTGCAACCTCGGAATTGCGCTGCTCCAGATCCAGGATCAGGCGGTCGCGTTCATGCCGGATGAGGATGGAGCGGCGCAGGAGCTTCTGCCCGTCGGCGGTCACCATCACCAGCACCGTCACGTAGAGCAGGGTCAGTACGGAGATGACGATCGCCTGAGAGGGGTACAGGTGAATCCAGGTGACGGCGGCAGGCAACAGTACACCGGCGGCATAGGCCCCCAGAATGGGCGGTGAGGATTGCGATACGGCCGTGCCGGCCGCCGGGATGGCGAACAGCACGATACCCAGCAGTGCCTGGTCCATGATGGGCAACGCCGGCAGGAACATGATCGAGCCGCAGCCGATCGCCAATCCCGACAGGCCCGCCAGCGCGACGAACAGGCGATGCGATGTCACCGGCGTCCAGCCCACACGCGCCGAGAGGATCCGATGCGCTACCGTGGCACGCAATGCCTCCACGGCGATGGATGCCAGTCCCCAGGCGATGAGCCACGTCAATGGCAGGCGCTGTCGCACCAGCAGCGCGATGCCGCCGATCAGCAGGGTCTGTATCCATGGCATGCGCTGCATGGCCTGCGCATGCAGACCGACCAGCTCGGCCAGCAGTTCGAGCCGTGAATCACTGCCGGCATCTGGCCGTTCGACGTTCACGTGTCCGGACGCACCGTGAGTTGAAGCTGCGCCGCCTTGATTACGGCCTCGGTGCGATTGCGCGCCCCGAGCGCGTGAAAAATGTTGCCGAGATATTCCTTCACCGTGTACTCGGACAACCCCAGTTCCACCGCGATCAGCTTGGTGGGCAGGCCACGGTTCAGGCATTGCAGCACTGCGATCTGCCGCGGCGAAAGTCGAGGTCGCGCCGCGACTGCATCCATCCGGGCGGCTACCGATGCAGGCAGGTGAACCTCTCCTCGCAGCACGTATCGAAGGGCCTCGGTGAGCACGTCCGGCGGCATGCTCTTGGGAATGTAACTCATCGCGCCAGCGTCGATGCATTCACGCACCACCCTGGGATCCTCGGTGCCCGACACCACTACCACGGCGAGCGAGGGACGCAACTGTTTGAGTGTGCGAATTGCGGACAGTCCGGATTCCTCCTTGAGCGACAGATCCAGAATGCAAAGCGGCAGATCCTCGTGCTCGGGCAGCAGCGCCATGGCGCCTGCGATCGAGCCGGTTTCGAGATACTCCAGTTGCGCATCGATGGTGGACAGGAGCATGCGCATCCCTGCACGAAACAGGGCATGGTCGTCGATGATGAGAATTTTCACGGGGCGTCCACCGACGGGATGCATTGCTTCGGCCCATCATATCCTCACCGCGGTCGAATGGCTGGGGATACTCATCCCCGCATTGAAGGGCGTCATGCGGCAGGCCCATTGAGGTGCAACACCACGGCAGCCCTGTGCCAGCCGTGCGGTTTGAAGTGAGAAGCCACTTCCGTAAACAGCACCGAAACGGCGCCGGCCAATCCGGCGACTACCCCGGTGGCGGTGCTGAGCCGCTGATGCTGCTGCAGGGGGCCCCGCAGGCGCAGCGCAAGCGGTCCCATCGACTTCATCGGTCCGCTCCAATGCGACCCAGGCCGGCAAGGGAAGCGGCTCCCGCATTGACGAACTGCGCGCGGTAGCCGGTGACCTTGACCAGATACTGTCTCGTTTCCTCGGCCGGCAGGCCGGCTCGCAGTCGGTCAAACAGCACTGGCGGGCCCATCCCGTTGATGATGCGCAGTGCCTCGCCCTTCTCGCGGTTGAACGTGCGTGTCACATTGCGCGGGCCCGTGTTGTACGCTGCGATTACGCAGTAGTCCCTGGAGGCCGGATTCACCACCGGCTCGAACTCGGCCTGCGACAGGACGCTCAGGTACGCCGTGCCCAGCTCGATGTTGCGATCCGCATCGAACAGGATTTCCGTGGTCGGCACCTGGTCGATGCCGCGTGCCCGCTTCATCGCTTCACGTCCACCGCTGGTCGGTACGAGCTGCATCAGACCGTAGGCGGGTGCTCCGCTCACGGCGAAGGGATTGAAATTGCTCTCGGTGCGGATGATGGCAATAACCAGGCTGGGGCTCACGTCATACTGGGCCGCGTACCTTTCGACGCTGGCCAGGTAGCGCTCCGCGCCCTTCGCCTCGAAATTGTTCACCATGGCGAGCGTCACGAACCATGCACTCGATGTGCCGCTCTCCGACTGGACTGGGCGGGTGCGAGCCTTCCGGGATACCAGGTAATCGGCATAATGCTCAGCCTGTGCGCGGGTGCCAATGGGCTTGCCGCGATTGTCGTTCACCAGGCCGTAAAGATACGGCCGTCGCGCAGGAGTCAGTGTCACCTCCTTGTCGGAGAACAGATCCACCGACGCGGGATCGCTGGAGGTCAGCAATGCTGTCACGATGGCGTTTCGGAGACTGGCTTTCGGATCTACCGTATCCAGCGTCTCGACGGTGAACGATCCGCGGTCGAAATCGGTGATCACCCGATTCTGGTAGCCGTGCGTGTACTTCACGTAAGTCGTACGGCCCGCCACTTTGTCATCGTTCTGACCCCAGCGCGCCCTGACCCGGGCCCTCAGTTGCGCAAGCGCTTCGGCAAAGCGGCGGCTCAGCTGCTGTACATTCGATGCAAGAGCGCGGGTATCCGTAGACACAGCTGCTTTGAGGCTCTCGCGATCCACCGGTTGCCGATTCACTACACGCTGGATGCTGGATTCGACGATCCTGGTGGTGGCGCAGCCCGCGTCGAGGATGGTGAACGTCGCCAGGACCAGGCAGGAAGCGATGCGCAATCCGGGTGTGTTGATCATGTCTGGACCCTTCGATGTGTGGTCGTTCCCGGCGCCGGTGAGCGGCTTTGTGCATTTGTCCATGTCAGGTTGGGTGGCTCATGTCAGCTGCTGCTCATGGCGCAACCGTAGAGGAGAATTGCGGTGGGATACATTCCCACCTTCGAGGGGATCGGTTGCGCCGGTCAGGATTCAACCAGACACGTGGGCATGCACCGGAGGAGGGCCGCGGTTAGAGGCGGCGCCCGGGCTCATTGCCTCATGGCGGGATCAGGCGCGTGCAAACAAAGGCAACACGGCCCCGCTGACAGCCGTGTTGCCCGGCAACAGCAACTGCAGAATGACTTCGGCGGCAGCTTCCGGTGAAAGCCAACGTGCAAAATCCGCACGTGGCATCGCCTTGCGATTGGCTGGCGTATCAATCGTGGAAGGGGCGATTGCATTCACCAGGATCTGCTCGTCCTTCAGTTCTTCGGCCAGGGCCAGCGTGATGGCTGCCACCGCTGCCTTGCTGGCGGCGTAGGCCACCATCCCCGCGCCACGACGTGGCTCCAGTACCGGCCGTGAACAGACATTCACTATGCGCCCGCCTGAACCCGTGCGGCGCATGCTTCGTACGGCAGCACGAGAGCACAGCAACACCGTCAGCGCGTTCACCTCCATCATGTGCATGAACCCTGTGCGGTTTTCCCTGCCAATCGGCGACATGGCAAATCCACCGGCTACGTGAATCGAGGCCCACAGTGGAGGCAGTGCTTCGTAATAGCGATCCACTGCCTGCTCGTCAGCAAGGTCTACCCCTTCGCGCCGGCTCGGCACGTGACAGCGGGCGCCAGCCTGTTCCAGGCGCTGCACCACGACCCCACCCAGCGCGCCGGTGCCGCCAGTCACGACCACATCTTTGCCCGACAGATGTTCCATCACGGTCTCCATCATTGGTGCGGGAATTGTACGCTGGCGCACACGGGGCACCCTTTCGCCAGCAACATGCCACGATTGTCCGAGGATCCGGTGCTTGCCGGGGATGCCGTGACGCACGAGCAGATGCACTGGCATGGCAATCTCGACGCACCCGTGTGTGGCGCAGATCGCCGTGACCAATGTGCCTGATGAGACATCCGGCGAGCCGGCACGAAGCGCTGGTCTTGCTGAAAGCAACGCTTTGCAATCCGTACTGGGCCGACTGGATTCGCGACGTCCAGGGAGCAGGTACGTAGGTTTACTATTGCAAATGCGAATCATTCGCATTACATTCACCGTCGATGCAGTGCCGGATGCAACTCTTTGCGCCGTTGCCATCCCTCCATCCATCGAGTCGAGGTGCTTGTTCGTATGTTGAAGTCCAGTCGTTGTATGCGGATATCGCTCGTGAGCGCAGCGCTCTTTACCGGATCGGTGACCGTGTCTGCGGAGGAGGGGGCGACATCGGACGATGAACTCAAGGAAGTCGTCGTCCTCGGCAAGCGCATCATCCGCGAATCAGCCAGCGCCACCGGGCTCGATCTGTCGCTGCGCGGGACGCCACAGTCAGTGACCGTAATCCATGCGGCGGAAGCGAAGGAATTCGCTCTTGTGGATGCCAACCAGTTGCTGGCGACGCTCCCAGGCATCAACGTGGAATCCGTCGAGACCGACCGCACGTACTACAACTCTCGTGGCTTTGACATCATCAACTTCCAGGTCGATGGCGTGGGCCAGGCGCTGGACTGGGGACTGCAGACGGGTGCGCTCGATGTGGCTATCTACGAGCGCATCGAGGCGGTGCGCGGCGCCAACGGCATGATGACAGGCACCGGCAACCCTTCCGCCACAATCAACTACATCCGAAAGCGACCTACCAAGGACTTCCGCGCTGCATTTTCAGGCAGTCTCGGCACCTGGCACAACCTGCGCTTCACAGGTGATGTTTCCGGACCATTGGCGGATACAGGATCAGTGACCGGGCGTGTCGTGTATGCGAAGACCGACACCGATTCCTACCTCGACTTCTACAAGGTCAACCGCAACGTTTACTACGGAGTCCTGTCGTGGGACGTCACGGCAAACCTCAATGCCACGACTGGCTATTCCCGGCAGGATAACCGCGCTTCGGGGAACAATTGGGGTGCACTTCCGCTGGTGTACTCGGATGGCGCAGCCATCGATTACTCCAGTTCCGCAACGACCGGCGCGCCCTGGACGCACTGGAACACGCACAGCCAGTCCGTCTTCGGCGAAATGTCCTACGCATTCGCCAGCGGTTGGACTGTGAAGGGTATCTATACGCACAAGGACTACGACGACGAGGCGAAGCTCCTGTACGCCTTTGGCAATCCGGATCGCGCTACCGGACTTGGCGTGGGCGCCATGAGCGGAAAGTACCCCTCGAGACTCAAACAGGACATGTTCGATTTCATCATGACAGGTCCGTTCGGGTTGTTCGGACGGGACCACCAGGCCGTCGCGGGCTTCAATATTTCCACCGGCAACAGCGACAAGTGGGAGGCATTTGCGGACATTTTCGAGTTTCCGGCCTACGTCAATGGGCGCGACGTCGTTCCGCCCGCAGAGCCGGAATACCCCGATCCCTACCAGGCGGAGAGGGTAAAGGACCGGCTGACCCGCGGCTACGCTGCCGCACACCTGAATTTCGCTGACCGTCTGAAGGGCATCGTGGGCATCAACGCCATCGATGTTTCGAGCCACGGATTTTCATATGGCGTCGACCAGTCGCGGTCCGAGAAAAAGGTGAGCCCCTATCTCGGCATCGTCCATGACATCAACACAAACCTGTCGCTGTACGGGAGCTACACCGACATCTTCGACCCGCAGTACGAGAGCGGCATCGACCGCAATCGCCTGCCAGCCGCCCGGGGGAAGAGCTGCGAAGCAGGGCTGAAATCGGAGTGGCTGGATCGGCGGATATATGCCACGGTATCCGTGTTCCAGTCGAAGCAGTCTGGTCTTGCAGACTATGCAGGGTACATTCCCGGCACGCTGGACAGCTACTACGTCGGCGTCGACACGTTCGTGAAAGGCTACGAGTTCGAGATCGCCGGTCGCGTGACGCCGAACTGGGCCTTGAACGGAGGGTGGACCGGCCTTTCCATCAAGGATCGCGACGGCGCGGACGTGCGAACCTATCTTCCCCGCCGCACGCTGAAATTATCCAGCACGTACGGCATGCCGCAGTGGCGCGGCTTGCGCTTCGGCGGTTCAGTACGCTGGCAGAGCCGTGTCGAAACCGCGGATCTCGGGACGGCCATCACTCAACAGTCCTATTTTCTGTTCGATGTCCTCGCCGGCATGGATCTCATTCCGGGATTGCGGGCATCGGTGAATGTGAAGAACGCACTCAACGAGAAATACTGGGGAAGTCTGAAGTGGACCCAGGCCTTCTACGGACCACCGCGCAGCGTGGTGGCCACGATTGACTACACGTTCAGGTGATCGGATGAACGACCTCGCGAGACCTTCGGCTCCATCGAAGCTTGCGCTGAGGATGACCGTCTCGCTCGTCGGCGGTTACCTGTTCGCGCGGGGATTTGCCGCCCTGATCACCGCGCTGATGGTCAGGGGTGGTACGGTGTATGAGGATGCCTGGTTGCTGGCATCCATGCTGGTATTTCCCGTGTTGCTTGGCGTCGTAATCTGGACATTTGCCACGCGCAGGGTGGTGATGTTCGCTGCCGCAGTGGGTGGCCTCGCGATTGCATTGAATGTCGCGGCGCACCTGCTTGCCCGGCAGTCGCTTGGTGCGAACTGAGTAGCCGGGAACACACATCACACATGAACTTCCGGCAAAGCATGGCGTGGTTGCATACCTGGGTGGGCCTGCTGCTCGGCTTCGTGCTGATGATCGTGTTCTTCTTTGGCGCGCTGTCGGTCTTCGATCGCGAAATCGACCGCTGGGCAATTCCTGCCACCAGATTCACCCCTGAACCGTTGCCCTCCTTCGATCGCGTGCTGCGACCGATTTTTGAACGCATCACGGATGCGGATGCAGGGAACAGGGCGGCGGCCAGGGGCCGCGTGAATGGTGAACTGCCCGCCAGACTGCCTCTGATGGACTGGAGTGTCTACAAGACGCACCGTGATCCGGTGGTGAGCCTGTATGCCAGTTTCGCATTGCCCAACGCACGGATTCCAGGAGATCACATTCATGGCCATGTGACTGTCGATCCGCGCAACGGCAGGGTGCTGCCGGACCATGATCTGAAGATCGGCAGCGAGTTCTTCTATCCGCTGCACTTTGGATTGCACATCGAGTGGCGGTCGCTCGGTTACTGGATCGTGGGGCTTGCAAGCCTGGGCATGCTGGTCGAGCTCGTAAGCGGAGTGATCATCCACCGCAAGCTGATCCGTGAACTGTTTACCTTCCGGGTGCACGGGCCAAAGCGGCGGGCAACCCTCGACCTGCACAATCTCACGGGCGTCGTAGCCCTGCCGTTTCACTTCATGTTCGCCCTGACGGGGCTGATCATCTTCGCCGCGATCCATTTCCCGGTTTCGACGAATACTCTGAGACCACTGGTCGAGGCGCATGAGCGACAGAAGGCTGCTGCAACCGGGCTCCCGCTCGCACCCGTGGGCGTGGCGACGCCACTGGCTTCCGTGGACGCGATGATCGCGGATGCGCAGAAGCGCTGGGCAGCACGCGGGATGGCGGGCGAGGTCGGATTCCTTTTCCTGAACCATATCGGCGATGCCAATGGCTATGTGAGCGTGTACAGGGCCGGTACTGACCGAATCGCACTGACGGGCCAGGGCATTCACTACGCGGCGGCAACGGGAAGTCTGATCCGCGAGGACCCGCCTGCATCCGTCATCGCGCGTACCAGCGAGTTCCTGACCGGCCTGCACCTGCAGCACTTCCGGCACTGGCCACTGCGGTTCCTCTACCTCTTTGGCGGACTTGCAGGGGCCGTCTGCATTGGTACCGGGTTCCTTTTCTTCGTCGGCAAGCGCAAGGCCACGCATCTCGAACACGGCAGGAGCGGCGCCCGCATGGTTGAGGCCTTCGCGCTCATCACGGTTACCGGCATGCTGATCGCCACCGGCGCAATACTGGTTGCCAATCGCCTGCTGCCTGACAGCCTGGAATATCGCGGTGACCTCCAGCGAGGCATCTTCTGGTGCGCGTGGCTGGCAGCGGGCATTCATGCCTGGTGGCGTACCTCCAATACCGGAGAAGGGTTGAGTACCAAGGCCTGGTCAGAGCAGTGCGCACTGGCGTCGTTGTTGTTCTGTCTCGCGCCAGTGCTGAATGCAGCAACGACTGCGCAGAGCCTGCCCTTTGCGATACGCGATGGCATCTGGTCGGTCGCTGGCGTCGACCTGGGCCTGCTGGCAGGGGGCTTCCTGGCCGCCGGCATCGCCGTGCGACTGCGGCGGCGTGCGCGCGAATCCGATGCTCTGCCGCTGCCGCAGCGGATCTGACCATGTTCCTGCTCGCGATGCTGGTGACGCTTGGTGGGACAGGATTGCTGGCGATCTCGATCCCACGGCACTGGCGGCAATTGATGGGCCGGGAAGTGTGCACCGGCGCTGCTGTCATTGCGCTCCGACTGGGCGGTGTCGCAGCGCTCATTGGGTCGCTGACACTGTGTCTGTTACGGGACCACCCGAGCATGGCAGTACTCGTGTGGATCATGCTGCTGGTCATCTGTTCAGTCGTGATTGCGCTCCTGCTTTCACGTTTGCCTTTCAGCCGCTGACACAGAAATGGGCGGGCAAGCAGGCAAGGCAATCACTGTCGTACTGTCGATCGGTGGCATCATCTCATGCGGGATTCTCGAGCCGTCGAAGATGATGGTCACCAGCGGGGCCGTTTGGTTGAGCGGAAGAGCGGGCTGGATCTCGCCCCTGGCAGCATACTCAGCAAGCTGATGTTCGAACTGGTTGAAGATTGCTGATCCCTGTTCGAGCCGGATCTGCCGCATGGGTGCATTCCAGTCAGCCGTCGCTTCGAGTTCGCGCCAGAAGGAAAGCCGCTCCATTTCGCCGCGATATCCGAGGATCCGCGCCTTCAGTTCTGTGGTCAATGGCCCCGATCCCGACAGCTACAATTCCGGACACGAACAGGGATTCAGAGGGCTTTCACATGCCTCTGCAGTTCACGCGGTTGTTTGCATGACTGCCGGCAGCGGTGTTGTTGCGCTTGATGGGGTTGGAGCGTACTGTGACTGTGTTCTAGTCTTTTGCGGTCTTGAACTGCTCCCAGGTATTCCATTCCTCCACGATCTTGCCATCCACGATGCGTGCGATGTTGATGCCCAGCAACGTGACGGGTTCTCCGGTCTCCCGTATTCTGACTCTTGCCGTCATGCGGGTAGCGACTTTCTCGCCGTCGA
>JBGAGK010000055.1:0-6061 GCA_044226785.1 Steroidobacteraceae bacterium
TCGCCTCGCGCGCGCTGCTCAAGACCCTGCGTCCCGACATCGGAACGCTGGGCGCCACCCTGGATCCTCATGCGGCGTTCCTGCTGCAGCGGGGCATGCGGACTTATTTCCTTCGCTATGACCAGCAGTGCGCCAGCGCCTTGCGGATCGCGCAGTTTCTGGAAACGCATTCGAAGGTATTGCGGGTGTTCCATCCGGGATTACCCAACCACCCGCAGCACGCACTCGCCGCCCGGCAGATGAAGGATTTCGGCTGCGTGGTGACTTTCGATCTGGACGGCGGGCTGGATCAGGGCAGGCGGTTCGCCGATGCACTGAAGCTTTTTTCCATCTCCGCAAGTCTGGGCTCGGTGGAATCGCTGGTCATGCCCCCGAGCCTGCTCGGTGCGGCCGATCTCACCGATGAGCAGCGCCGGCAGGCCTCGATCGGCCCCGGCACGGTGCGTCTGTCCGTCGGCATCGAGGATGTGGACGACTTGCTGGCGGACCTTGATCAGGCTCTCAAAGCGGCCTTCGACTGAGCTGGACCGCCTCAAGATTCTCCAATACCTGCCGACCCGCCCTGGATGCGTCGATGTGTTCCAGGGGCAAGGCCGTGCTGCGCGAACCGCAACTGATCGTATCTTCCGACCTGGGTGCCCTGTCGCGGGATTACCTGGTCGCGGCGCTGGCCGCGCCGCAGAGCGTGGCGCCCATGCCGCGCGTGTGCGCGCAGCTTGCCGAACTGGCAGCGGCTGATTCGGCTGACGGTGCGCAGTATGCCCGCGTCATGCAGTCCGATCCCGGGCTGGCCGGCGAAGTGATGCGCGTGGCGAACTCGCCGGCAATGCGTCCGCGTTCGAACGTCGTATCTCTTCAGCAGGCGATCTCCTGGCTGGGCATTTCGGAGGTACGGAACGTAGCCACGGCCATGATGCTGCGCGGAGAAGTGTTTTCGGCGCCCGGCCACGACCCCGAGTGCGAGGACTTCTGGCGTGAAGCCTGGTATGCGGGATTGTGGGCCAAGGAAATCGCGCGCTTGAGGCGCCGGCATGTGGAGAGTGCATTTCTCGCCGCGCTCATGCACCGCACCGGCGCCGCGCTGGCCCTGCGCACGCTGGCGCGCTTCGAAATGCAGCAGCGCATCGCACTGGATGCCCGAACTCTCGGGGATCTGATGGTGGAGTTCGATCCGGCGTTCGCACGCGCTCTCATGGACGGCTGGCGCATCGCGCCGGAAATCCAGGCCGGAGCCATCGACTGGCGGGACTATCGCCTGTCGGCGCAGTCCGATCTCGCTGCCACAGTGCATGCAGCCCATGTGCTGGCCGTACATACCATGCATCCTCAACTGCTGGTCGAGGAGATGGTGCTGGAGACGCCGGTGTTCGAGCATCTGGGCCTGTTCGTCGATCAGCGCAAGGCCCTGATCGCGCAGCGGGAGACCATCCGCAGTTCGGCGGGCGCCGCGTGATCGAACCTTCCAGCATCGGCACCGAACACTTCGATCTCGTCTGCCTGGGTGCGGGACCTGCGGGCCAGAAGGCAGCCATCCAGGCGGCGAAGGCTGGCCGTCGCGCCGCCGTCATCGAACAGGATTCGCGCATCGGCGGAGCCTGCCTCATGACCGGTACCATTCCGAGCAAGACCCTGCGCGAGCAGGCGCTGCGCGTTTCGCGTCTGCGCGAGCATGCACGGTCGCTCGCGGTTTCCTTCGACGCGGCGGCGCCTCTGTCGGCGTTACTGTCGGGCGTCGAGGAGGTGGTGGTCGCGCAGGATCGATACCAGCGCGACCAGATGCAGCGCAATGGCGTCCACGTGTTTCGAGGTCGTGGGCGCATCGAGCGCCCCGGCATGCTGGTGGTGGAGGCGCTGGACGGTTCGTGCACCGGGCTGTCGGCCGGCGCCGTGCTCATCGCCACGGGCTCGCGCCCGCGGCATGTCGCCGCGGTGCCCGTGGACCACGAACACATCCTGGACAGCGATTCCATCCTGAGCCTGGGCTATCTGCCGCAGAGCCTGGTGGTGCTGGGGAGCGGGGTGATCGCCTGCGAGTACGCGTCCATTTTCGCAGCCCTTGGCACGCGCGTGACCCTGGTGGACAAGGCGGCCGAGCCGCTGGGCTTTCTCGACCCTGCGCTGCGAGCGGCTTTCCTGCGCGCCTTTACGGAGGCAGGGGGACTGTACCGGGGCGGTGAGGAAATCGCGGGCGCCGCCTTCGACGGCTTCGCTGGTGTGGACGTGCGGCTCGGCACGGGCGAGCTGCTGCGCGGGGACATCGTGCTCGCCGCCATGGGCCGTATCGCCAACGTCGAGGGCGTCGGCCTTGACCGGCTGGGTGTGGCAATGACGTCGCGCGGCCATGTACAGGTGGATGCGCATTTCGCCACCACCGTGCCCGGTCTCTACGCCGCGGGCGATGTCATCGGACCGCCGGCGCTGGCCTGCGCCGCCGTGGACCAGGGACGACAGGCGGCGCGCACGGCGCTGGGTCTGCCCTCGGCCGGCATCGCCGAGCTGATTCCCACCGGCGTCTACACCATTCCCGAGATCGCCTGCGTCGGCCTGTCGCCGGCCGAGGCGGCGCGCCGCCGCATCGACGTGGTGGTCGGCACGGCGAATTTTGCCGAAGTGGCCCGCGCGCATATCGCCGGCTGCCCGCGCGGCCTGCTGCAGCTCATCTGCGAGCGCGACACCACACGCGTGCTCGGCGTGCAGATCGTCGGCGAAGGCGCCACCGATCTCGTGCACCTGGGCCAGGTGGCCATCGCCAGCAGCGCCAACGCCGGCTTCTTCATCGAGCAGGTGTTCAACTTTCCGACCCTGACCGAGAGCTACCGCATCGCGGCGTTCGATGTGGTCAAGCAGATGGCTGCGGGAGTGCCGGCGAGCGGGGCTCGGAACGTGGCCTGAGACACTGCCAGCTCTTGTAATGGCTGCACGCTTCTACCATCCACCGAATACGATAGTTGGTCTTGCGACGAAATCTCGCGCAGACGACTACTCGCAAAGTGATTGCCAAGCGCTGATCGGCTGAGGTAGCCTCCGTCAGTCATTTGCAAGGTTGCTTGGCCGGCCTCAGCCGTCGAGCTTGGGTTCAGCAGGATGAACGGGCCGCTTGGGGAAGGCGGCGAGAGACGGACCTCATTGAACACCCAAGAGCTCATCTGGATCCTCGGCAGCCTGGCAGCCATCCACCGGCGTCCCTTCGATGCGAACCTGGTTGCCCGGCAATTTCCCCCGCCGTTGCCCGATGATGCTTTGCAGCGGGCGGCTACCTCTGCCGGGTTTGTCTTCGAGCGGTGCTCGGTTCACCCAAGAAGGTTCGCCCGGCAGGTCTTTCCTTTCGTCGTGGAGCTCCGACCTGCATCCGATAATCATTCAGCCGCGGTAACGCATGCCATCGTCCTGCAGGCCGATGATGCTCGCGTCCTGTTGGTCGAACCTTCCGATACGGCGCCCCGCACCATTCCTCGGGAAGAGCTACTACCGCGCCTTGCCGGGCACATCTGGAGCGTCAGACTCACGGATGCTGCTGATTTGGACCCTGACAGCGCCGGCCTGATCCGCCGGCGGTTCGGGTTCCGGTGGTTCATCCCGGAACTGCTGAAGCACCAGGGCATCTGGCGGGACGTGGTACTCGCATCCCTGGTGATCCAGCTGATGGCGCTCGGCACACCGCTGTTCACGCAAGCCATCATCGACAAGGTGGTCGTGCACCGGACGGAGAGCACGTTGATCGCCTTGACGGTCGGGATGGCGATCTTTCTGGTCTTCTCCGCGGTTCTGACCTGGGTCCGGCAGTACCTGATTCTTCACACCGGGAATCGGGTCGATGCGGTGCTGGGAAGCAGCGTCATGGAGCACCTGTTTCGTCTGCCGCCCCTGTATTTCCAGCACCGACCCACTGGCGTCATCGCCGCCCGGCTCCATGGCATCGAAACCATCCGTGAGTTCATCGCTTCGGCCGCCGTCACTTTGGTCCTGGATATTCCCTTCCTGCTGATCTTCGTCGCCATCATGTTCTTCTACAACGTGACGCTGACACTGATCGTGCTGGGGGTGCTGACCGTCATGGTGGGCGTCAGTCTGGCGGTCTCGCCCCTGTTTCAGCAGCGCTTGCAGGAGCAGTTCCTGCTGGGAGCCCGCAATCAGGCATTTGTGACCGAATATGTCGCCGGTCTGGAAACGGTCAAATCCCTGCAGCTCGAGCCGCAGGTCAACGAGCGGTACCGGAGCTATCTGCGCGATTATCTCGATGCGGGTTTCAAGACCCGGCAGCTGGCCAACTCTTACAACACCTATGCCAATGCCCTGGATCAGTTGCTCACGCTGCTGATCCTGGCGCTGGGCGCCTACACCGTCATGCACACCCCGGCGTTCACGATCGGCATGCTGGTGGCCTTCCAGATGTTCTCCGCGCGCCTGAGCCAGCCGATGCTGCGGCTGGTGGGGTTGTGGCAGCAATTCCAGCAGGCACGTCTCGCCGTGGAACGGCTGGGGGATATCATGAATGCCCCGGGCGAGCCGTACTCGGCGACCCCGTCACGCATGCAGGCCGGGAACGGGGACATCGAGATTGCCGAGCTCGCGTTCCGCTATGCCGACAACCTGCCCCTGCTCTACAAGGATTTCACCGCCCGGGTACTTCCGGGGCAGATCGTCGCCGTCATGGGTCCGTCCGGCTCAGGCAAGAGCACGCTGGCCAAGCTGCTGATGGGTTTCTACCCGGCGACCGCCGGGGCGATCAAAGTCGATGGCATCGATATCCGCCACTTGTCGGCGAACGAACTGCGGGCCCGGTTCGGCGTGGTGCCCCAGGAAACCATCCTTTTCTCGGGAACCGTCTACGACAACTTGTCGCAAGCCAACCCCTTTGCCAGTTTCGAGCAGATCGTGGCTGCCTGCCAGATGGCTGAGATCCACACCACCCTCGAGTCGCTCCCCAACGGCTACCAGACCACGATCGGCGAGCGGGGCGCCGGGCTTTCCGGTGGCCAGAAGCAGCGCCTGGCCATCGCCAGGGCACTGCTCAAGGGGCCGAAAATTCTCATCTTCGATGAAGCGACCAGCAATCTCGACGCGCCCACCGCGGAAGCGTTTGGCCGGACCGTGAATGCGCTCAAGGGCAAGGTGACGATGTTGTTCATCGCCCATGCGCTGCCGAAGAGCCTGCAGGTGGATCAGGTGATCCGGATAGGGGAGAAACTGAAGGTCGTGCCGTCCGAGCCCGAGGTCGTGCAGTCATGAGCAGCCAGACCGCAATGGGCGCTGCGCCGGACACGACTCCGCCGCTGGTCGCGCGCGTCAGCTCGGCGTTGCTGGACATCCAGGCGCGCGAACCCGCCCAGACGTCGCGGCTGGCGCTGTGGACCGTGTGCGTCCTGTTCGCGGCGCTGATGATCTGGTCGCTGGTGGCGAAGCTCGACATCGTTGCCGTGGCAGAAGGCCGGCTGGTGCCGCAGACCTACACCAAGATCGTCCAGCCCCTGGAAGCAGGAACCATCAAGCAGATCCTGGTCAAGGAGGGACAGGAAGTGAAGGAAGGGCAGGTCCTGATGCGTCTGGATGAGACCCTGGTCAGTGCCGAAGGCCGTTCGGTCAACCAGGAACTCGAGCTGAGACGACTCCAGCTGGAGCGCATCGATGCGGAACTGGCGGATCGACCGATGAAACCTGTCCCATCGGCCAATCCGGGGCTCCAGGAGAAGGCCGAAGCACAATTTCGCGCCAATCGCCGGGCGCTCGCGGATGCGCTGGGGGCGGCGGTGGCGGCGAGGGACAAGGCCAGCGCGGACCTGGGCGCTGCGGAAGAAACCCGAGACATGCTGATCCGCAGCCTTCCATCCTATGAACAATCGGCCGCGGCCTTTGAACAGCTGGCCAATCAATCCCTGGCGCCTCGCCAGCAGGCGCTGGAGAAGCGCCGGGAGGCAATCGAAAAAGGCCAGGCACTGCGGGCGCAACGCCAGACGATCGAATCCCTGGATGCCAGCATCCGATCCGAGGCGCAGAAGATCAATCAGATCAAAAGTGGTTACCGCAGCAAGCTGGAAGGGGAGCGAAGCGAGATGCTCTCGCA
>JBGAGK010000029.1:0-51094 GCA_044226785.1 Steroidobacteraceae bacterium
CAGGATATCACACTGGGGCGGCTCTTCCGGCCATTCAGTCTCTCTCCAGGCAGGCGACTCTGGCGCACCCAACCCAACCGGGCTCACTTAAGCGGATTGCTCCACTTGAGCCTGGAAGATCTTGCAAAGTCACTATCGGTCGACATCAGCGTGCAGCCGTGCTGAATCGCGAGCGCCGCGAGGTGCGCATCCGTGACCAGGTTTCCGAGCGCTTGTCCCTCCCGGAGCAATGCTTGCAACACGCTTCAATGGCGGTCGACAGGATGGACCAACCGCACGCACGGTTGATCGAGCCAGCTCTGCGCGCGGCCTCGTGCCGCGGACTCAACGCATCTTCCGCGTACAGGAGGAGATTCGCATCGACCAGGATCACCGTGCCTCCTCACCTTCCACCTGCGCCAGGAGCTCCTGAATATTGTCGAGATTTAGCCCGGCCTTGAGTCCCAGCTTGCGCGCGTGCGTCCGATAGCGCATTGCTTGTGGCGGCGTGCCGAAGCTCTTCAATCCTGTGCGCAAGGCCTCGTTGATTACCGTGCGGAAAGGCAGGCGCCGCTTGGCCGCTGCTGCCTTGGCTTTTTCCAGCACATCGTCATCAATCGACAGGGTCGTTCGCATGGAGGCGCTCCGGGCCGATCTGAACTCAAAGACATCGTTGCATCACGATTGATGATGTCAAAGCATCAACCAGATTCGCGCACTGGCGCTTCATGGAGCGCCCGACCGCTGCCACGATCTGTGAGGCGTCACTTCTTCGCAATTCCCTTGCCACGAGTCCTGACTCGCCTCTTGCTGAGCAATCGCTCGCCACGAACCACGTGGATGATATGCACCAGCCCCTTCTCGTGGCGCTAGATTATCCGACAAGGGGATTCAACAATCTGGCGATCCAATACCGCAGCCTGACCGTAACCGGTGTCTGGGCGGTGTAGTTGATTAGCGGGGGAGACCGTGCAGGTCGGAGCGCAGCGGGTTATCCGCGAAGTGTTGCTTCCACAGTCGCGGCGTGAGTTCGGCGACCCGGGAAGCGGGGTGCTGCGCGATGCGTTGGAGTACGTCGACGAGGTAGGTGTAGGGATCGACACCGTGCAGGCGACAGGTGACGATCAAGCTCTGAATCATGCCGACATCGCGGGCACCGAGCTCGGTCCAACAGAAAAGCCATGACCGTCTGCCCATGGGAATTACCCTGAGGGCGCGCTCGATATGATTGGTGTCCATGGCCACGTCAGGGTCGGTGAGGAATACCTCCAAACCCAAGCGCCGCTTTCGCGCATAGCTCAGGGCCTTGATGAACGGATTGGTGGGCGTGAACCCCTGGCGTTCGAATTGCCGTTCGATCCAGTCGAAGAACACCTCGACCTTCGGTTTGCTGTGTGTCAGTCGATATAACTGTTTGTCGGCGCCGAGGAGGTTTTTCTCTCGAATAGCCTCTTCGATGGCGTAAATCGCCTTGATTTGTTCCAAGGCCTCGCCGACGCCGGTGGGCTCGGACTCGAGGGCCTCGAAGATCTCGCGCCGGGCGTGGCTCCAGCATTGCGCATGAGTCAGGCCGGTCTTCTCGGCGTATCGCTGATAGGCGTCGTAGCCGTCGGTGATGAGCACCGCATCGGCGGGCGGCGCCATTCCCAAGAGGTTACGCACGTGGGCATGAGAGCGGGAGGGGCAGTACGGAAAGCAGACTTCGTCGGCTTCGCCGTAGACAGGCCAGAAATACCCGGTCTTCATCTTGCCGCGGCCGGCACGGCCGGCCTTGATCGGGGTTTCATCCATGGTTTTGACCCGGCTTGCGCGGATCGAGGCGAACTGCGCCTCGTAGATCGGCGCCAGCAGGCTGATGGTGCGCTGGGCGAGTTGTGTGAGCCAGGGGCGGCTCACTGTGATCCCGGAATCGCTCAGGCGCTGGTGTTGCCGGTACAGAGGCAGGTGGTACAGGAATTTATCGATGAGCAGTCCCGCGGCAAAGCTCACATCGGCCCGGCTGCCTTCGAGCACGCCCACCGGGGCGGGGGCGCACACCAGCGCTTGGGACTCGAGGATCTTGATGAGCGGGCGCACGTACTTGAGGACCACGGTGCTGCCCGGGCGCTGCGCCAGGCGATAGCTGACTTTCTCGCCAATGACCTCGAACTGCTCGGGGTTGAGCCCCTGCATCTCGGTGCTTGTCACCACAATGGTCTCGACCGGGACGCGCGACTCATCAAAAAATGGCACGGCCTCGCCCGTGTTGGCCAGGTCCGTCTTCGGCACTCGGCGCGAGTGCGCGGGCACGGTCTTGCGGGCCTCGGGGAGCACGGCCGGCACGGGGAAGACTTCCCCGAGATGCATCTGGGTCGGGTCCGGCTCGGGTGCAAAGCGTTCGCTCTTCTGGCCGAACACCTGGCGCCGAAACCACGCCAGTTGATGCTTCAGCGAGTCAATCTGCTGACCCTGTGTCGTGATGGTTCGTGCCTGGGACAGGACGAGTGCGCCCAAGTCCATGCCACGCTCAGGGGCCACCTCGGTGATCTGCGAAAGATCTGAACTTGAAGCATTTTGCACGCTTGTATTTTATCCCATCGGAGCGCTCAAAGGTGCATAAATGCAGGGTTTATTACACACCTCAGTCTGCCGATAACGCTTGCGCTGACGAGCCGGCTCGATCCCCTCGATCAGCAGCTTCAACTGCATCCAGTTCATCTCCCCGGCCTGTACGCGGCTCCAGTCACTGATGAACCGGCCCGACTCCAAGCGTTTTGCCCAGACGCAAAATCCACTGCGATCGAAATACAAAACCCGCATCTGGGCACCGCGACGGGAAACGAACACGTAGAGCGAGCCGTCCAGTGGGTCATGGCCCATCGCGTGGCGCGTGAGCGCCTGCAGGCCGTCGAAGGAGCGGCGCATGTCAGTGGGCTCTCCATACAGGAACACCCGAATCTGTCCTTCCGGAAAAAACATTATCCGCGCACCACGTGCAGCAGCATCCCGCCACCGAGATCGAGCCGCATCTCGAGCTTCGATCCGCCGCCCTTCAGCGTGCCCAGATCGACAAACCCCGCGTTCGGACTCGGTGCTACACGCGTCGCCTTATCCACCACCGCCCGCGACATCGCCTTGCCGCCCTTCATTCGCCAGCGGTGGAATAACTTCGCACTGACACCCTCCCCCTCGCAGAATGCTTCCTCCGTCAATCCACTCTGCGTAAACCGCGCCACCATTGCCCGCCAGGTCTGCGCACTTCGTCGCTTCGTCGTCTGCATCTCTTCTCTCCAGTGATTTGAACTGGGGCTACAATGCGCGCCGATCCGCAACACGAAAAGTACGCCGGGGAGTTACCGGTTACGCCTGACCGCCACACCTTCAGCCTCGTATTGCATTTGGAATATGCCTCTCTGACGCCGCCTGCCCTTTCCACGGGAAGCTTGCTGTACAGGTCCGCTCCGTACGATAGGTCAAGTAGACCCGTATTCCCGACTCATGTGTTTGCCCTCGAGTTGAGCCACAAGGCGGCTGGTACCTGCCTGCTTGAGCGTCGCCACCACCCCATACCGTGAAGCTTCGCGAAAGTACGACGAAGTCTCTTGCGTCTTCATCTTGAGGTCAGCTGATGTTTCTAGCCGCGCGCTTGAGTTTTGCACGTCGCGCACACCGTTCTGCTACGTGCGGCTTTGCCAGCTTCTGGGATTACGACTTCCGTGCATCACTGCCACAATGACCACATGTTGATTCGCAATTCGAAAGAAGACTCCAAAGGGGAAGCGGGTCATCAGCGCGCGGCGCGCACCACGATGCACTATTGGGTAGATCATCGGGTCTTCGCTGATTCGCCGGATGACAGCCAGCATCTCGTCCAAAAATTCGTGGCCAAGTCCCGTGCGTTGCCCTTCATACCACGTCGCGGCCGCCGCAATATCTTGCTCCGCCTCGTCCCTGAGCCGGGCAATGTAGCTCATAGTCTCTTTCGGATATCCGCAATTACTTCGCTGAGAAGACGACCCTTGATTCCGTCCGCTTCAAATGCATCCAGACGATGATCCAGCTCCGTTCGCTGCTCAGCGGTAAGCGAAAGCGCACATTGATCTGCAGCAATGCTATCCCACAGATCTTCCACCAGGCGAATCCTCTCATCTAGCGGAAGCTTGCAAAGGTTGGCGCTCATAGGCCAAGGATATGCCGCAGACGTGATTTTTCAAAGTGCACATAATGCTCGTTGGGGATAGTCTGACTTAACCATAAAGTCTGACACAGCACGGAGCGACGATGGATTCGACCTTACTCACCGACGTTGACAGTTAGGTCCTTGCCAAAGCGGACCTTTGAAACTTCGCATGCCATCTCGATGATTCGTCTGATTTGCGCGTGACTCACGTTTGTCCCGACGTACCAGCCAGATTGAAGCTTGAATGAGTGTTCCCGAGCAAGATCGGGGCGGCCAGGGTAAAGAACTTCCGGCAACTGGGCCAAGTACCTCCTTGTCCTCCCGTGTTTCGGTCTTGCAGCGAAGCGCTCCAGAAAGGTTGGATCGCGTTTAGCGAGGGCTTCGAAGACAGCGACCAGCACTTCGCGGCCGTTCCGGCAGGGAGTGAATTGTCCCTCGAAGGTGTATCCAACGCCAGTTGCTTCCAGAGCCGCAGGCGGCACAACCGCTGGCTTTGTCGCCGGCGCAAACGCTGATGACGGTTGTGAAGATGGAGTAGCTTTCGAAGCTGGCGCAACAACCTGCTGACTACGATTAATTGCTACTCTCTCTCTGAGGAAACGCGCGACTGTGTCGACGTCGGGTTTGAACCCGCACAGGCTTTCGACCTTGTCTGCCAGAAGTTCGAGAAGAATTTCGTCTTCTTCCGCGACAAGCTTTGACCACGCCTCGGGCAGCGTGGTCAGCATTTGGCGATTGCGAGAGATGTTTTTGTAATCTTCGCGGGCTGATGTTATTGCTGCGCCGGATGACACTTGCGCATAGCTCAAGTACATCTCCAATCGCGCGACGCTTTCGGCGACTTCTCTTTCTACCAAATCGAGTTTGTATACGCGACGCTCGGAGTAGTCGCCCTGCTCCGCAGGCAAGAAGAAGTTCCATTCCTGGCCGTCGGTGAGAATAGCGAGTGGAACTCCGACGTGAAACGCGTACTCGAAGAGCTGGCGTTCGGCGCCGTCACTTTGTCCTATCTGCTTGACTTCAACAAAAGCCACCGGCTTGTTTAACGGGTGACACAAGGCGTAGTCAACCCGCCTTCCGCTGAGCAAATACTCAGGGCACACAACCTGAGTGTTGTACGTTGGCCAGCCAAGCGCATGGAGTAAGCGCAAGACGATGCCTTGCGAGACTGCCGCTTCGTTTCCGTACCTGCCGGCCATGATTCCAGCGCGCACGTCTTCGATGTGTATTGTCAGGCTCATGGACGGCGTAGATGGTGATTGTGAGGTCTAACTTTGTAGTTGAACGGCGAAAGCATCGTAACCAAACGGGGCGAAAGGTGAGATTGCCATCCGGCAGCATCAGCAACTTCCTGTTTCACTTGCACCCAGCCTCCCCACTGAAGTCCCAACTTCCCTTGAGGCCCACCGCATGGATGCCGCCCCCGACCGGATCTTCCGATCACGCTGCCCGTCGCACCCACCGCGCCGAACTCACTTTCCCTGCAGGGCCTTCCCGTGCTTTCGCGCCAGTTCCATGAAGCGCGGGGTGAGCCCCACGTCTTCGTACACCGGGTCGCCATGATCGTCCTGGGAGATGACCTTGGGGCCACGCTCGTAGGGCATGGCCTCTCCGATTTCGTCCAGTGCCACATGCATGATCTCGGTGATGATGTCATCCAGCGACCGGCCCGGGAACATCTCCGCCAGGGCTTGGAGCCTGGCGGCATCAGCCACCGGCAACCTGACCGGATACGCGGTCTGGGTCCGCGGCGTTCCGGCTTTTTTCTTCCAGCTCTCCAGCAGTCCTTTAAACTTGCTCATTCGGTACCACCCTCGGGTCGAGGTGCAATTATATGAGCGATGACACGACTCCCGCCATGGCGGCACCGGACAGGGCTGAATGCGGCTGGGCCATGGCGGCCCACCTGTGCGGTCTGCTGTGGTTGCTGGGCAGCGGCGGACTGTTCTTCCTGCCTTTCGGCACGCTGGCCCTGTTCACAGTCCTGGGGCCCCTCATCATCTGGAAGGCCAAGGGCGAGGACATGCCGTTTGCCGGCGGCCAGGCAAAGGAGGCATTGAACTTCCAGATCACCCTGCTGTTGCTGGGCCTTGCCTCCTGCCTGCTGCTGATCGTGGGCATCGGCTTTGTGTTGCTGTGGATCCTGGGACTGCTCAACCTCATCTTCGTCATCATCGCTGCCATCCAGGTCAACGACGGCAAGCCCTACCGCTATCCGTTCGCGCTTCGCCTGGTCACATGAACCTGTGGGAAGGCTCCGGTCCGGGGGCTCCTTGAACCTGTCGGTCTTCGCTTACAGCCGCCGCGCCCTCGAGCTGGTCTGGACCACCAACCGGAGCCTGAGCATCGCGCTGGGGCTGCTGACCGTGCTGATCGGCATCCTGCCGGCGGGTGTGGCCTATATCGGTGCACTCATGGTCGATGCCGTGGTGCATGCCGCCACAGTCCACCACACCTCCGGCGTGGCGGATTACTCCCGGGTGCTCCTGTACGTTGCCCTGGAGGCGGCGCTCATGGCCATCACGGCATTCGCGCAGCGTGGCATCTCGCTGGCCCAGTACCTGCTGCGGGCGCAGCTCGGCCAGCGCGTCAACGTGATGATCCTGGAGAAGGCCCTGACCCTGGATCTCACGCAGTTCGAGGATTCCGAGTTCTATGACAAACTGACGCGCGCGCGCCGCGAGGCATCGAGCCGGCCGCTGAGCCTGGTGATGCGCACGTTCAGTGTGCTGCAGAATGTGGTCTCACTGGTGTCCATCAGCGGTCTGCTGGTGGGCTTTTCCCCCTGGGCGGTGGTGTTGCTGGTGCTGGCGGGTTTGCCTGCCTTCCTGGCGGAAGCGAAATTCTCCGGTGCCGCGTTCAAGCTGATGCGCTGGCGCGCACCCGAGGCGCGCATGCAGCTGTACCTGGAATCCGTCATGGCGCGCGAGGATCATGCCAAGGAGGTGCAGCTGTTCGAGCTGGGTCCCCGGCTCCTGGGGCGATACCAGGACATCTTCCGCCAGCTGTATGCCGATGACCGGCGCCTTGCGATCCAGCGCGATACCTGGGGACTGGGACTCGGCCTCGTGGGAACACTGGCGCTGTATGGCGGCTATGCGTGGATCGCCATGCGCACCGTGGTGGGTGCGATGACCCTGGGCCAGATGACCATGTACCTCATGCTGTTGCGCCAGGGCCAGGGCGCCGTCACTGCTGCACTCACCGCCGTGGGCGGGATGTACGAGGACAACCTGTACCTGTCCAACCTGTACGAGTACCTGGAACAGCCGGTACCGGTGCGCGGCGGGCGCGCCATACGCGGCCCGGCCCCCGGCGATGGCATCCGCTTCGAGGATGTGACTTTCGTGTATCCGGGAGCAACCACACCGGCATTGCGCAACATCGACCTGCACATCGGGCCGGGTCAGAGTCTTGCGCTGGTGGGCGAGAACGGCTCGGGCAAGACCACGATGATCAAGCTGCTCACGCGCCTGTACAACCCGACCCGCGGGCGCATCCTGCTCGACGGCCTGGATCTGAAAGAGTGGGATGAAAGCACGTTGCGACAGCGCATCGGCGTGATCTTCCAGGATTTCGCGCGCTACCAGATGATCGTCGGTCAGAACATCGGCGCCGGCGATGTCCGCGCCTTCGACGATGAGGACCGCTGGCGCAGCGCAGCCAGCCAGGGCCTTGCGGCGGATTTCGTCGATCAGCTCCCGCAGGGCTATCAGACCCAGCTGGGCAAGTGGTTCAAGGACGGGCGCGAGCTGTCGGGCGGACAATGGCAGAAGATCGCGCTGGCCCGGGCCTTCATGCGCAGCAATGCCGACATCCTGGTGCTGGATGAGCCCACCGCGGCCATCGACGCCGGCGCGGAAGCGGAAGTCTTCGAACACTTCCGCGACCTCACCCGAAATCGCATTGCCATCGTGATCTCGCATCGCTTCTCGACGGTGCGCATGACCGACCAGATCCTGGTGCTGGAGGAAGGCCGCATCGTGGAGCGCGGCAACCACGATTCCCTCATGGCGCTGGATGGCCGCTACGCCAGGCTGTTCACGCTGCAGGCGCGAGGGTATCGTTGAGGCCAGCTCTACGAATCAGAGGTTTCCATGCCCTCCTTCGACGTCGTCTCCGAAATCGACCTGCACGAACTCACCAACGCCGTGGATCAGGCCAGCCGCGAACTGGCGCAGCGCTTCGATTTCCGGAACATCGAGGCGAAATTCGAGCTCGAGGACACCACCGTCACCTTGAGCGCGCCGGCTGTCTTCCAGCTCAAGCAGATGCTGGATATCCTGCGCATGCGCATCTCCAAACGCGGCATCGACGTCAAGTGCATGGAAGAGCAGGATCCGGAGGTGAATCTCGCGCGGGCCCGCCAGCAGGTACTGCTCAAACACGGCATCGACGCCGAAACCGGACGCAAGGTCTCGAAGCTCATCAAGGACTCGAAGATCAAGGTCCAGTCACAGATCCAGGGCGACAAGGTGCGCGTGACGGGCAAGAAACGCGACGATCTCCAGGAAGCCATCGCCATGCTGCGCAAGGCCGATGTCGGCGTGCCGCTGCAGTTCGACAATTTTCGCGACTGAGCCCGCTCACCGGGCTGCGATCTTCCATCGCATGTCGATGCGGTGCATGCCAGGTCCCCAGCCATCGCGGGTTTCCCGCTCCGCACTCGCCCCGAAGCGTGCGAAGAAGGGCGCGGACCGGTGGCTGGCGGCGATGTGCACGGTGTGCATGCGGTCGGCGCAGGCAGCCCGTTTCACTTCAGCCATCATCGCCGACCCCAGTCCGGTCCCCTGGCTGCCCGGATCGATCAGTATCCAGTTCAACCGCCCCTCGCCCGGTCCGGCGTGAAGAAGGCCAAAGGCGCCGATGACCTGGGCGCCTTCCACGCACACCCGATACGACGGCGACGCCGCGGACAGGAAGGCCGCGTACTCATCACGTTCACCGGGTGCGAAATATTCCGGGCAATTGGCATCGAACAGCCGCAGACAGTGGCCTTCGTCGGACAGACGGAAGGCCCGAAAGATGCGCAACTTCCGGTAGAAGATCGTCGTCGGGCAGGGTCTGCCATCCGGCCAATGCGCATAATCCGGAATTTCTCCCACGCGCTGCCAGCCACTGGCGGCATACAGCCGATGGGCATCGGTGTCCGTGACGGTGTCCAGCACCAGCAGCGACCGGCCGGCATCCGCCGCGGCCTGCTCCACCGCGGCCAGCAGCGCCTTGCCCACGCCACGA
The DNA here is from genome assembly GCA_044226785.1 of Steroidobacteraceae bacterium. GTDB lineage: Bacteria > Pseudomonadota > Gammaproteobacteria > Steroidobacterales > Steroidobacteraceae > TMP-86. The sequence goes on from JBGAGK010000029.1 coordinate 9,377, forward strand.
CGACGCGCGCTGCGGCGGACCAGCATCTTGGCAACGTCGGCGCGGTGCTGCTGGTTGTCCGGTTGCTTCAGCATCAGGGTGGCCGTGCCGATCAGGGCTCCCGAGGCGTCACGCGCCAGCAGCACCCGCCGCTCGCCGGCCTGCACGCCGGCCGCGGCCTCGCGCCAGAACTGCATCGCCCGTTCGCGCGAAAGCGGCCACATGAAACTCACCGACGCGCCGTCCTCGACGCAGTCGAGCAGCACGCCGGTCAGATCTTCGATGTCGCGATCAGCCAGCCGGACCGGACACTCCAGCCGGAATCCACCGGTCATGTTCGCCGGCGATGGTTCCGCGGAATGTTCGCCCATCATTTCACCGGCAGTTGCTCCAGGCCTTTCGAATAGATCACCGAACCGTCGAGCCGGACGATGATGGCGTCGATGTCGTCGAGCCGGTTGTAGATTTCCATGGCCTTGTCCGGTCCCAGCACGAATGCGGTCTTGGACAACCCGTCGGTGCGGATGGCCTTCGGGCCGATGATGGTGGCGCTGCGCACCTTGCTGGCCGAGTGCCCGGTGTGGGGGTCAATGATGTGATGGAAGCGGACTCCGTTCTCCTCGAAGAAGCGCTCGTAATCCCCCGAAGTGGACATGGCCGCATCGGTGAGCGGTATGCGGGTGATCACCGACCCCGGCGGTCCGCGCGGGTCTCGGATGCCGACCATCCAGGGCTTTCCGAACCGGTCGCCGATGATGCGGCTGTCTCCGCCGGCCGAGACGAATGCCCGGGTGAACCCACGCTTCTGCAGGATCTCGATGCCGCGATCCACCGAGTAGCCCTTGGCAATGCCGCCGAGGTCGATGCGCACACCCTTGCGCGAGAAACGCACGGTCTGGTTCTTCGCATCGAGGATGACATGTTCGTAGTTCACCGCTGGCAGTACCTTGTCGATCTGCTTCTCGGTGGGCCGCAGGTGCCGTCGGAAGTCGTACATGTAACCCACACTGGCATAGGTGATGTCGAAGGCACCGTCGGTAATGCGCGAATATTCCCGGGCCGTCTCCAGCAGGTCGAACAGCTCCCTGCTGATCTTCATCGGCCCGTCCGCCGCATGCGCGTTGACCTGCGATACTTCGCTTGTCGGCTTGAAGGTGCTCATCGAATCATCGATGTGGCGCATTTCATCCAGCACTGCATCGATGCCCGCATCGGCGCTGGCGCGGTCCGTCGACCACAACTCCACCACGATGCGCGTACCCATGATGCCGTCGGTGACGCGCTTGACCCATTCGGCATGAGCCGGGGTCATGGCCAGAAGCGTTGAAGCCAGCAGCGCGTTGCGGGCGATGTTCAGTTTCATGGCGATAGCGTATCGTTTTTCGGAGCCCGCGACACATCCGGGCCGGGATCGGGCGGCACCACCGCCTGCGCGACCGCCTCGCTTACTGCTGGCCGGTGTGCCGTCGACCCCAGTAAGCCAGCAGCGCTCCGGCGCCGACCATACCGCCCAGATGCGCGAAATGTGCAACATTGGTCTGGGCGCCGGTGATCCCCAGGAACAGTTCGATGCCCGCATACAATGTGGCGAACAGCCAGGCTGAAATCGGCACCGGGATGGGGAGGATGATGAGCTTGCGGCGGGGAAACATGAATGCGTACACCAGCAGCAGACCGAACACGCCGCCCGAGGCGCCCACCACGGGTTCCGGTTCGACATGAACCCACAGCGGCGTGAGCATCTGCGCTGCCGCCGCCGAGAGCACCGAAGCGAAGTACAGCACCAGCAGACGGCGACTGCCCAGATACCGTTCGATCTCGCTGCCGAACAGCCACAGCCCCCACATGTTGAACAGGATGTGCATCAGCCCACCATGCAGGAAGGCATAGGTCACCAGCTGCCACAGCCGGAAATACACGACGCCATCCTGCGCAACCAGTGGTTGCAGCGAGAGCATCTGGAACGCCATCGACTGGGGCGGCAGCAGCAGGAACACGGCAACGTTGATGCCGATCAGCACGGCTGTTGCGGTAGACTTCATTGCGCTAGTGTAACCCGCCATGCGTAGCGTATTCCTCGATTATCAGACGCTGAGCCACGGCGACCTGGATCCCCGGCCGCTGCTCGAGATACTGCCGGACATCGAACTGCACGGGCGAACCACGCCTGCGCAGATCCCCGGGCGCATCGCAGGTGCCCGCATCGTCTGCACCAACAAGGCACCGATCACGCGTGCAATGATCGAGCAGGCTCCCGACTTGCGGTTCATCGCCGTTGCCGCGACCGGCTGCAACAACATCGATCTGGATGCCGCCCGAAGATGCGGCGTGGCCGTGAGCAATGTTCGGGACTACTGTTCAGACTCGGTGGCCCAGCACGTCTGGGGGCTCATCCTGGCTCTGACACAGCACCTGCGCGAGTACTCGCATCGGACCATCGACGGCACCTGGGCCAAGGCTGGCCAGTTCACGCTGCTGGATTTTCCCGTCCGCGAGCTGCGCGGCCGGGCGCTGGGCATCGTCGGCTGGGGACAGCTCGGACGCGCGGTGGCGCGCATCGGCGAAGCTTTCGGCATGCGGATCCTCATCGCCAACCGCCCGGGAGGAAAGCCCCTGGCTGGCCGTCTCGACCTGCCTGACCTGCTGGCCCAGACCGACATCCTCAGCCTGCACTGTCCACTGACCGACAGCACCCGCGGGCTGATCGGTGCACGTGAGCTGGCGGGGATGAAGCCGGATGCGCTGCTGATCAATACTGCACGCGGCGCCCTGGTCGATTCGGCGGCATTGGCGGCCGCCTTGCGCGGTGGCCGGCTGGGCGGCGCAGGCATCGATGTCCTGGTGCAGGAGCCGCCCGTGGATGGCGATGCATTGCTCGACGAGTCAATTCCGAACCTGCTGGTGACGCCGCACATGGCCTGGGCCTCGCGGGAGGCCCGGCAGCGCTGCCTCGAGCAGGTCGCGGACAATGTCCGGCAATTCCTGAAAGGCACGACTGCGAGGCGCGTGGTCTGAAGCGACAGGGATGAGCGCCTGACACGTGAACCCTGCGGCGTTGCCATGGTCAGATTCGATGAACGGCAGGAGGTGTTGGCATGAACACGAAAATGGCGTGCATCCTGGGCACATTGCTGTTGGGCGCATTCGCCGCGCAGGCCGACGATGAGGTCCGCTGCGGCAACTACATCGTCAGCAGCGACATGACGCCGGAGCAGATCCTGGAGAAGTGCGGCGAGCCCACCTCCAGAAAGGAAACCGAGGGCGATGTGCGCGCCGCGAATGCCGGCGGTGGCACGCGCAAGGTGGGCATTACACGCACGGAAGTGTGGACCTATGATCGCGGCTATGGAACCTTTCCGCTGGTGGTGACCATCGTCGATGGCAAGGTCAAGAGCGTCGACACGCAACCCTGAATGCCGGAGCGCTTGCACGCCCCGATCCGATGCTGCGGGTCAGGTCTGCGGCACCAGCGGCCATTCGCAGATCATGGTGGTTCCCGAGGGCTGCGCCGGACCGATCGAATACCGCGCGCCAATCAGGCTGGCCCGATACCGCATGATTCGCAGGCCAAGGCCGGTGGAGGAAAAATCCGCGGCTGCAAGGCCGCGGCCATGATCCCTGATCTGCAGGCGCGCCCGGTCAGCGGATGCCGAAAGCGTCACCTCGACCTGGGTTGCCCGGGAATGCTTCACCGCGTTGACGATGGCCTCCTGGCCGATACGATAGACGTGATCGTCGATTCCCGGCTGGAGCGCCAGAGGTGCATCCAGGGAATTCCTGAAGCAGACCTCCACTCCGTGCGTCGCAGAGATCCGCGTTGCCAGTTCCTGCAGCGCCGGGACCAGACCGCCCTGCACCTCACCGGCCGGTGAAAGCCCACGCGCCAAGCTTCGGCAGGTTTCTATCGCGCGACTTGCGATCATGGCAAGGCGATCCAGATCCTGCGCCAGGGGCGAGGCCTGCTTGCCCGCTTCGCCGGCGATGCCACGCGCCAGCAGGGCAAGACCGGTCAACTCCTGGCCCAGCCCGTCGTGCAGTTCCTGCCCGAAATGCTGCTGTTCGCGCGAACTGATGTCGAGCAAGGCCCGTTCCAGGCGCTTGCGTTCGGACATGTCCTGGATGACGCAGATGAACGTTCCCGGGCCTTCAGGCTCCATCGAGGTGAACGTCACCGTACCCGGGAACTCGCTGCCATCCTTTCGACGCAGAAGGCATTCCTGGAACGGTGCCGTCGGTGTCCTGCGTGGATCCACATCGATACCCAGGGCGCCCAGATCGAGCGTGCGAAAATCCGCGGCCGCATGGCCAAACGCCAGAGACAATGCCGCGTTGATGCAGCGTAGCGAACCATCAGCCTCGAGCAGCATGACGCCTTCGCTCATCGAATGCAGGATCCGCGTCTGCGCTTCCAGGGTCCGGGCATGGCGTTTGCGGACACCCAGCGCATACACGAGCAGGATGATCACGGTGGCACCGGCCAGCGTGACGCCTGCCCAGAGCATGTTGATCTCGGTGCCGCGCCGGAGCAGTTCGCGCTGGGCCGTGATTTCCTTCTGCAGGGTGTGTTCGTGCTCTACCGCCCGCTCGGTATCGAAGCGCGTGCGCAATGCAGCGATGGTCCTTTTGTCATCGGTGGCATTGGCCAACCGCGACAGGTCGAAGAACCGGCTGAAGTCCTCGTAAGCGGTCGGATACCGCCCCAGTGCCGCCCTGGCTCTTGCCCGGATCAGGTAATAGTCGGGCAGCCTGCGCGGAGAAACCTCGGCACCACCACCGGCGAGGACGAAATCAAGGTCCCGCACGGCTCCGGCGGCGTCGTGGCTGGCCAGCCGCCAGCTGGCACGGGCCGCCAGCGCCGACCTGAGCAAGTCCGGCCGGTCTGTGCCGCGCAGCTGCGAAATGGCCGCCTCGCACAGGGGCAGGGCCGCGCTCAGATCGCCGCCGCGGGTCAGGGCGATGCACATGGCCGTCCGGGCCATGGAAACACTGACGGGATCTCCGACGCTGGCGCTCAACGAAGCAGCCTTGCGCATCTGTTCCACGGCCTGTGGATACCGCCCGGCATGCAGTTCGAGCCGGCCCAGGAAGTAATGGGTCACCGACATCCAGTTGGTTGCCTGCTGTCCCTCCTCGTAATCGAGCGTCTCAGCCAGGAAACGCCGAGCCTCGTCCAGATCTCCCGTATCGACATAGAGCGAACCGACCAGCTCCGCCGCAAGCGCGTGCGCCTCGGCCCGATCGCCGCCGTTCGTGAGACGGTACATGGTCAGCGCGTCGGCCACCGCCAGGTCGAAGCGGTTCTCGGACTGATACAGCCGGGCGCGTGTCAACAATCCGCAGGCATGTGGCAGAGTGTCGGCGGGCATCGTAGCCAGAACCCGGGACGCCTGCGTCACGCCGTCCGCGATGTCCACTGCAAAATCCGCGGTATCGGCGCGGATGAGGATCAGGCGGGCCTTGAGCGGATCGCTGACCGGCCGGTCACCCAGCAGAGCCAGTCCGGCCGTCGAGGCATTGCGCGCATCCAGGTCGCGCTCCACCTGATAGTACGCCTCGCTCTGGACAGCCAGCAGGGAAGCGTGCCGGATCGGGTCATCCGCTCCAACCCTGGCCAGCTCCGGCCCCACCGCCGCCAGCACCCTGACCGGATCGACGATGATGCGATCATCCAGCGCCCTGAGATCCTGCTCCGGCACGGGGATGCAGCTGGCAACTGCCACGGCACCACGCAGCAACAGCGCGACGCATGCCCACCTGAGCGCGCTTATCCCCCGTCCCATGGCATTTGTCCCACCCGAAAAACGCAAGGCTATATCGGCAGTCGGCACCAGAGCAAATCAGCGACAGGCAAATCAGCCTGCGCCACAGCCGCACGCCGGGGTAAAATTGCATCATGGGCAGGATATTCGAAGTCAGGAAGCACGCGATGTTCGCGCGCTGGAACCGCATGGCCAAGCAGTTCACGCGCGTGGCCAAGGACATCAACATCGCGGTCAAGGCAGGCGGCGCCGATCCCGGCTCCAACCCCGCACTGCGACGGGCGCTGCAGAATGCCCGCGCCGTCAACATGCCCAAGGACAAGACCGACGCCGCCATCAAGCGGGCCCTGGGCAAGGACTCCGCGCATTACCAGGAAATCATCTACGAAGGCTACGCCCCGCACGGAGTTGCCCTGCTGGTGGAGACCGCCACCGACAATCCCACGCGGACCGTGGGCAGTGTCCGCAACATCATCTCCAGGAACGGCGGGAACCTGGCCACCACCGGGAGCGTCGCCTTCCTGTTCAGGAAGATGGGCGTGTTCAGGCTGGACCCGGCCACGGTGAAGGATCAGGACGAACTCGAACTCGACCTCATCGACCACGGCCTGGAGGAAATGGGTGAAAGCACGGGCGAGAAAGGCGAACCGCAACTCGTGATCCGCTGCAATTTCCCCGATTTCGGACAGCTCCAGGAAGCCCTGGAAAAGCGCGGGCTCACGCCGCTCTCCGCGGAACACGAATATATCTGCACCGTGCCCACCGAACTGCCGGATGAGCAGGCCACCGAGGTGCTGTCGCTGATCGACAAGCTCGAGCAGGACGAGGATGTGCAGAAGGTCTTCCACACCTTGAGCTGAAGACTCAGGGCGCGGACTTCTCGTAGACCATCCGGCCCTGGAACCAGGTCTGCATGACCTTCGTGTCGGCAATCTCTGCCGCCCGGCCGGAATCGGCCAATTCAAGGATATCCCGGTCCAGCACGGCGAAGTCCGCGGATTTGCCCGGTTCGAGCGAGCCGATTTCCGACGCGCGCGCCAGCGCATGTGCACCGTTGATGGTGTAGGCATCCAGAACGTCCCGGATGCCGATCGACTCGCGCAGATTCAGCGGCTGCTGGCCGGGCAGCGCTCGCGTCACGGCAATGGCCATGTTGCGGAAAGGGATGGGGTCCCGGTCCGCCACCGGCGCATCCGAACCCGCAACCAGTATCCCGCCAGCCCGCTGCACCGATCGCACCGGATACATGCGATCTTCGGCGCCTGGCTCGAGGAACGGGAATACCCGCATGTTGTACTCATATTCCCAGGTGGCCCAGGAATAGGTGAATGCCGCGTACAGGCGGTCGCGCCCGATGCGCTCGATGTCCGCCGGCGCAACGAACTGCAGGTGCGCCAGCGTATCGGGCCGGGTGGTCACGCCATCCGAGGCGCGCGCCGCCTCGATCGCATCGATGGCCGTCTGGACCGCGCGGTCCCCGATCACATGGACATGGATGGTGAAGCCCGCGCGATGCGCCAGTTCGATGTAGCGCATGATGACCTCGCGCGGATCCTGCAGGTGCCCGTTCGAGATCCTGCATTGCAGGGGATGGAAGCCGTGCTCGCGCTGGAATTTCCGCTGCGCGGCCGGCTTGTCATAGCGGGCCCATTGTGCGCGCACGCCGGCACACAGGGCCGAGGCTGTGTCCACATAACCCTCCACGATCAGCCGGTTCCCCGCATCCAGCGCAAAGCGCGGCTGGCGGAACGGCGTGAGGGACGCGCCCTCGGGCAGGGTCGGGGGGCGCGCCATCGGATCCCCCTCGATCACCCCATCGGCGAACACCTTGATGGCATCCGCCCGGATCAGCTGGCTGTGTGCGAAGCGCTCACGTCCCTTCCTGGCCAGATCGATCATGCGTCCGTAATCCACGGCCCCGGCAGCGTCGGTGAATTTCTTGGGGTTGTAGTACTGGGCGATGTTCACGCGCAGGGTCAGCTGGCCGTTGCGCTCCAGGGTTTCATACAGCGGAAACAACCCGGGTGGTGCCGCCGCTTCCTGCACAGCCGTGATGCCATCGTGATTGAACACCTCCAACATGCGCTGCGGCGCCTTCATCAGCAGCGCAAGGTCCGCGACCGTGGGGTCCGGTGAGTCCATGACATCGCGCGCGTCCTCCATGACGATGCCGTCGGGTTCGCCATTTGCATCCACGCCCACGAGGTGCTGCAATGACCTGAAATCGGTTCGCAAGGTGGCGCGGCTCAGGCCCACAGGTTTTCCCGCCCGATTGCGCGCCCGCGCAAGCGCCGCACTGTTGAAGCCGCTGCGATGTCCGTTGGAATCGTACATCTGGATGGGCACGGTTCGCGACACGGCATCGAGCGCCGCCCGCGGATTTGCAAAGCGCGCATCGTGCTGGTTGCCGGCATCGGAATTCCAGTTCTCGATGGTCATCCACTCACCGGGTGCGGGCCGGTAGCGGGCCAGGCATCGCGCGGCCTCATCGCTGATCTGCGCAAGTGTGAGGATCCGCATGCGGAAATCGCACACGTCGAGCTGCACCACGCCTGAAGGATGCACGTGCGCATCGATCAGTCCCGGGACGATCAGCCGGCCCTGGTATCTCAGTTCCCGGGTTGTCGGCCCGCGAAAAGCGGCCGCACCGTCGGCGCTGCCCGCGTACAGGATGCGCCCGCCCCTGATCGCGAGCGCCTGGACCAGGCGGCGCTGGGGATCTGCCGTGTAGATCCGTGCATCGGTGATGAGGGTATCGGCCGGCGGCGCTGCGCCCGCGGGCTCCGAAGCGACCGAACCAGTCATCGGGACGATCAACGCTGCCATCCAGAGATACATGAGACGCATATGAGTCACCTGCATGGGCCGGAAGTGCCGTCGAGGATCAAATTGCGGGACGTGGCGAACGAACCTGCCGATCAGTCGATCAGAAAGCGCAGCGTGCGCCGCAGCGGTTCCGCGGCGCCCCACAGCAGCTGATCGCCCACGGTAAATGCCGACCAGTACTCCGGCCCCATCGCCAGCTGGCGCAGACGGCCGATCGGAACCGTGAGCTTGCCACTGACGGCAGCCGGTGACAGCTCGCGCAGGGAATGCTCGCGGTCGTTGGGCACCACGCGCACCCACTCGTTGCCGGAGAGGATGATACGTTCGATTTCCTGCCGGGAAAGTGCGCGCTTGAGCTTGAGCGTGAGCGCCTGGCTGTGGCAGCGCATGGCGCTGACCCGCACGCACACGCCCTCCACCGCCAGCGTCCCTGGCGCAAGACCCAGGATCCTGTTGGCTTCGGCGGTGGCCTTCCATTCCTCGCGGCTCTGGCCGTTGCCCAGATCCTTGTCGATCCAGGGGATGAGGCTTGCTGCCAGCGGCACACCAAACTGTTCGGTGGGCAGTGCACGCGAATTCAGCGCCTCGTTGACCACGCGGTCCACGTCCAGGATGGAGCTGCTCGCATCGGCCAGCAGGGGCTTCGCCGCCTCGTACAGGACACCCATCTGCGCCAGCATCTCGCGCATGTTCTGTGCGCCCGCACCCGAGGCCGACTGGTAGGTCATGGCCGAGATCCATTCCACCAGACCCTCGCGCACCAGGCCGCCCAGACCCATGAGCATGAGCGACACCGTGCAATTGCCGCCGATGAAATCCCTGATTCCGTCACGCTTGGCCGCCTGCATCACCGGCAGGTTGACCGGGTCCAGCACCACCACCGAATCCTTCGCCATGCGCAGCGCCGAGGCGGCATCGATCCAGTAGCCGTCCCATCCGGCCGCACGCAGCCGGCCATGGACGGCCTGGGTGTAGTCCCCGCCCTGACAGGAAACCAGGATGGGGAGCTTCTTCAATGTGTCGAGATCGTTGGCATCCTGCACCGGTCCCACGGCGCGGCCTATGGACGGCGCCTGCCCTCCGGCTTGCGATGTACTGAAAAAGGTCGGCTGAACGTGCTCGAAATCGCGCTCGGCGCGCATGCGTTCCAGCAGCACCGAGCCGACCATGCCACGCCAGCCGATCAGGCCGACCTGCTTCATGTCAGGCCTTCGCGGGCCGCAGCCCGCACATTGTTGTGCAAATTCATGGAGAATGATCCGTGGGAAGAAATTTCAAACCGTCTGCCGTGGTCCAGTTTACCCGGTTTTGCAACCTCCCGAATCGTTCGGGAGCGGATCCTTTGGCCCCTTGCCCGCGTATGATGGGCAGCGATGCGCCCTGAGTCGACGAGGCATGGAGTTCTGTGTGTCAGTGCGGCGGTACTGGCGCTTGCCGGCTGCGCCGCAGGCCCCGACTTCCACAAGCCTGCCGCACCGGACGTGCAAACGTACGACACGCGGCCCACGCCCGCTCGTACCGTCAGCGCGCCGGTCGCGGGCGGCGAGGCGCAAAATCTCGAGAGCGGAAAGGACATCCCGGGTGACTGGTGGAGGCTGTTCCGCTGCGCCCCGCTGAATGCGCTGATCGAGCAGGCGCTCAGGCACAATCCCGATCTCGCCGCTGCACAGGCTGCGCTGACGGCGGCCCATGAGAACGTGCTGGCCCAACGCGGCGCGTATTTCCCCTCGGTCAACGCGGATTTTTCCGCCAGCCGGCAGAAGGAAGCCGGGACCCTGTCTCCGACACCGGCTGACAACTCGCTGAAGTTCAGCCTGTTCACACCGCAGTTGAGCGTAGCCTACGTGCCGGATGTTTTCGGCCTGAACCGGCGCATGGTCGAATCGCTGGAAGCACAGGCCCAGGCGGCGCGCTTCCAGTTGATCGCGGCTCATATCGCCCTCAGTGCCAATGTGGTGAATGCGGCAATCGGTGAAGCCGCACTGCGCGAACAGGTCAAGGCCACAGAGGAGCTGGTCGGCATCGAAACCCGGTCCGTCGGCATTCTGCGTTATCAGTACGACAAGGGCTACGCGAGCCGGCTCGATCTGGCTGCACAGGAATCGCAGCTCGCACAGACGCAGGCGGGTCTGCCACCACTGCGCAAGCAACTCCAACAGCAGCGCCATCTGCTCGCAGTTCTCGCCGGTGAGTTCCCTGCGCAATACCGCGCCGGAGATTTCGATCTGGCGGATCTGACACTGCCCCGGGACCTGCCTTTGAGCCTGCCGTCACGGCTGGTCGAGCAACGCCCCGACGTGCGCCAGGCGCAGGCGAACTGGCACGCAGCCACTGCGCAGGTCGGCGTCGCAATCGCCAGCAGGCTCCCGCAGATCACGCTGAGCGCGAACGCAGGCCACACGGCGCTCGAGATCAGCAACGTGTTCCAGTCCGGCACCGGTTTCTGGGGCGCGGGTTTCGACCTGGCTGCGCCGATCTTCGCGGGCGGCAGGCTGCTGCACGCCGAACGCGCCGCGAAGGCGGCCCTGGTGCAGGCCGCTGCACAATACCGTGGCACTGTGTTGGCGGCATTCCAGAATGTGGCCGACGCCTTGAGCGCCCTGGACGAAGATGCGCATGCGTTGCAGGCCGCCGAGGCGGCGGCAGAGGCAGCCAGGACCACGCTCGATCTGTCGCAGCGGCAGTGGAAAGCGGGATATACAGGTTACCTTTCGCTGCTCGCCGCGCAACAGGCGTGGCAGCAGGCGCGCATGGCCCTGGTCCAGACGCAGGCCAATCGCTTTGCCGATACCGCTGCGCTGTACCTGGCGCTGGGCGGCGGTTGGTGGAATCGCGCGGAGTTTTCCGGGAATGCACATGATGAGTGAAATGAATTTCCGGTGCGGCAGGTGCCTGCCGGCCATCCTGTCCGCACTGCTCGTCGGCCTGGTCGGCTGTTCCTCCGACGCGGACGTCAATCCGTCGGCATCTCCACCCCCTGCCGATATCAGGCTGACCGGCGCGCAGCGCGCTCATGTGCGTCTGGTCACGGTAACTGAATCACATTTCCAGAAAACCTTCAGGACTTCGGGCATCGTCGACTTCGACGGGGAACACGCCACCGGCGTGCTCGCGGCGATTTCAGGCCCGGTCACGAAGCTGCTGGTCGAGCCCGGCGATCATGTGAAGAAGGGCCAGGCACTGGCCCATGTGGAGTCGCCGGATTTCGGCGCCGCGGTCGGCGCCTTCCGCAAGGCCGAAGCAGCGGCACGCAATGCGCGCCGCATCGCGAATACGGATGCGGATCTGCTCACCCACAAGGGCGTGTCTGAACGGGAAGCCGCACAGGCTCAATCGGATGCCATCGGTGCCGAATCCGATCGCGACGCCTCGCGTCAGGCGCTGGCCGCGCTCGGCGTGGATGCGGCCGGGATCGACCGGATCGCCGCGGGCGGCGAGGTGCCTTTTCCCGGCGGCGTCATCCGTGCGCCGATCGAGGGCATCGTGGTGGAACGGCTGATCACGCCGGGACAACTCCTGCAGGCGGGAACGACGCCTTGTTTCACCATCGCCAATCTCTCGCGCGTATGGGTGATGGCACAGGTGTTCGGCGCAGACATCGGCCAGACAGCCGTCGGTGATGGCGCCGAAGTGCGGGTTGGCAGCGCTGTATTGAAGGGCACCGTGACCAATGTCGCGGCGGAAGTGGATCCGAACACTCGCTCGGTCGCCGCGCGCATCACCATCGCAAACCCGCACGGAGTATTGAAGAAGCAGATGTACGTACCGGTGACGATCATCGCCAGGGGCGAAAGCAGTGGCCTGCTGGTACCGGTGTCGGCAATCCTGCGTGACGACGAGAACCTGCCCTTCGTCTACGTTGCACAGGCAGATGGCAGCTTTGCACGCTCGCACGTGAAACCCGGCTACCGCGACGGCGACAACTACCAGATCGGCAGCGGCCTTCGCGCCGGCGAACAGGTCGTCGCCGACGGTGCGATGTTCCTGCAATTCATGCAAAGCCAATGACCGGCGAGCAGGCTTCCGCTCCCGACACGCCCCGAGGCGTGTCCTTCATCCATCGGATCGTCGATGCCGCCCTCGGTCAGCGCCTGCTCGTGGTCCTGCTCACCGCAGTGCTCGTGGTTGCAGGCGTTCACTCCCTGATCCGGCTGCCGGTGGATGCGTATCCGGATCTTTCCCCGCCGATCGTCGAGATCATCACCCAATGGCCAGGCCATGCGGCCGAGGAAGTGGAGCGCCTGATCACCGTACCGGTCGAACTGGGCATGAACGGCATTCCAGGGATGGCGAACAAGCGATCGATCTCGCTGTACGGGCTGTCCGATGTGGTGATCACCTATGACATCGGCGTGGACAGTTATTTCGCACGCCAGCGGGTGATCAACCGCCTGACCGGCATCAGCCTGCCGACGGGCGTTTCGCCCTCGATCTCACCCCTGTCGTCTCCTTCCGGGCTCATCTACCGTTACGTGCTGCAGAGCTCCGACCGCCCGCCGATGGAGCTGAAAACACTCGAAGCGTGGGTGGTCGAGCCGCAGTACAAGTCCGTACCGGGCGTCGCCGATGATTCGGGTTTCGGCGGTGGCACCATGCAATACCAGGTGCTGCTCGATCCCGCCAGGGTCGCGGCGGCAGGCCTGTCGGTACCGCAGATCGCCAACTCGCTGGGTGCAAACAACAGCAACGCCGGCGGAGGCTTCTATTCGCAGGGCGGCCAGTTCTACTACGTCACCGGCGTCGGTCGCATGAAGACCCTGGAGGATATCGGCAACGTGGTGCTGGCGGTGAACAATGGCACGCCGGTGCTCGTGAAGGATGTCGGCAGGGTGGAGATCGGCATCGCGCCGCGCCTGGGCGAATTTGGTTACGAAGATCAGGATGATGCCGTTGAAGGCGTGATCCTGATGCGCACGGGTGAGAAGACGCAGGACGTGCTCAAGCGCGTGCAGGCCAAGACCCGGGAATTGAACGGTGGCATCCTGCCGCCGGATGTCAAGGTGCATCCGTTCTACGACCGGTCCGACCTCATCCACCTGACGACACAGACGGTCGAGGCCAACCTGCTGCGCGGCATGCTGCTCGTCATCGTCGTGCTGGTTTTCTTTCTGTACGATCTGCGCGCCGGCCTGATCGTCGCGGTGACCATTCCGCTCGCCCTGCTGTTCGCGTTCTGCTGCCTCGACCTGCAGAACGCCTCGGCAAACCTGCTTTCGATCGGCGCGGTGGATTTCGGCATCCTCGTCGATGGCGCGGTGGTGATGGTGGAGAACATCTTCCGCCAGATCGCGGCGCGACAGGGTGAGTCGATCGGGATCCGGCAGATCATCCTGGACGCCGCCGCGCAGGTCGACCGGCCGCTGTTCTATGCGGTCGCCGTGATCGTCGCCGGGTTCCTCCCGATCTATGTGCTGACCGGCCCTTCGGGAACACTGTTCAAGCCGATGGCCGACACCATGATCTTCGCAATTGGCGGCTCGCTGATTCTGACGCTGACCCTGCTGCCGGTGCTGTGCATGCTGTTCATGCGCCGAAGCGTGCGCGAACGCCGCAACCGGATGTTCGAGGCCATCCAGCATTTCTATGCGCGCGGCCTGGACTGGTGTCTGGCGCGGGCGCGAACGACCACGGTCGCGTCGGTCATCCTGCTTGCACTCGCGCTCCTGCTCGTGCCGGGCATCGGCGCGGAGTTCATGCCGCACATGGATGAAGGCGCCCTGTGGGTGCGTGCAACCATGCCGTATTCGATCTCCTACGAGGAAGCGGCAAGGATCACGCCGCAGATCCGCAACACCCTCAAGTCATTTCCCGTGGTAACCACGGTGGCGTCCGAACTCGGCCGTCCGGACGACGGCACGGATTCCACCGGCTTCTTCAATGCCGAGTTCTACGTCGGCCTGAAGCCCTACTCGACCTGGCACGGCGCCTATCGCGACAAGGCCGCGCTGATCGCGGCCATGGACGGCAAACTGCGTTCGTTTCCCGGCATCACGTTCAATTACACGCAACCAGCCGAGGATGCGGTGGACGAAGCCGAAACGGGTCTGAAGAGCGCGCTGGCCGTGAAGGTGTTCGGCGGCGACCTGCACACGCTCGAAAACAAAGGCAAGGCGATCAAGAAGATCCTGGAGAACGTGCGCGGGATCCGCGATGTGACCCTGGTGCAGGAACTGGGTCAGCCGAGCCTGACGATCGAGATCGACCGCGCGAAGATCGCGCGCTATGGGCTCAATGTCGATGACATCAACAATCTTGTTTCCGCCGCGATCGGCGGAGTTGCGGCAACACAGGTCGTGCAGGGCGAGAAGCAGTTCGACCTGATCGTCCGCCTGGACCGCCCGTATCGCGACGATGCCGAGGCGATCGGCCGCATTCCGGTCGCAACACCCGGGGGAGCGCAGATTCCGCTGCGGGAATTTGCCGACATTCATGTCACCCGCGGTGCCTCCTTCATCTACCGGCAGGACAACTCGCGCTACATCGGGGTACAGTTTTCCGTGTCCGGGCGAGACCTGGCCGGCGCGGTCGAGGACGCGATGGCCCAGGTCAAGGCCCGGGTGCATCTGCCGCAGGGTTATCGCCTGGACTGGGGCGGCGAATACAAGGAGTACACCGCCTCACGGGCACAACTGATGTTGATCCTGCCGCTGACTCTGGGCCTGATCTTCCTGCTGCTGTTCGTGCTGTACGGCAACTTCAAATTCCCGTTTATCACCGTTCTGGGCGTAGTGCTGTCCGCGCCGGCCGGCGGCATCCTCGCATTGTGGCTGACCGGCACACCGTTTTCCGTATCGTCCGGCATCGGCTTCCTGGCCCTGTTTGGCGTGTCGGTGCAGACCGCTGTCGTCTATATTTCCTGTGTCAACGAGATGCGCGGCAACGGCACGGACCTGGCCACCGCGATACGCGATGGCGCGATCCTGCGTCTGCGCCCCATCATGATGACGGCCCTGGTGGCCGCCCTGGGTCTGCTGCCCGCCGCATTCGCGACCGGCGTGGGCACCGACACACAACGCCCGTTCGCATTGGTCATCGTCAGCGGCCTGTTCACGCGCCTGCTGATCAGCATCTACCTGATGCCCGCGCTCTACACGCTGGTGGCAAGACCGGGAGACCGGCTGAACGTCTGAAGCGGTCTGCATTGTCACACGCTCAGCGTCAGAGCATCGCCGACAGGGCATGCGTCGGGGGAATCAGATACCGTCGAGCGTCTGCGACTGGATCCACGCCTTGACCTGCCCCAGTGCGTTGGGAGATGAGTACCCTCGTGTGCTCGCATCGCGGTAAATCGCGAGCTGACGATCGGCGCTTGTCCCGGTCTCGACGATCCGCTCGACGCCGTCGAGCTCGGCACGGCAACCGAGCGCTTCGGCATGGGGCCTCAGGATGCGAGCCAGCTGACAGGCGGCATCCGTCGCGGCAACCGACGATCGCTGTCCGAACGGATCGACAAGCTCGGCCGCGAGCCCGAAGCGCTGTGCGCGCCACTTGTTCTCCTTGGCAAGCGCACGCTCTGAGCTGGTCAGGTCCGGGTTCAGCGAGCGATCGAGCACGAGAGCGCGAACCAGCGAGCAATAGAGCGCGGCGATGGTCAAGGTGTCTTCGAGACGGGTGCATGCATCCGCGATGCGCAGCTCCAGCGTAGGAAACTTGTGCGAGGGGCGGATCGCCCACCAGATGTAGCTCGGGTTGGCGATGACGCCGGCACGACGGAGCACTTCGACGTAGGCCTGATAATCGGACCAGCCTGAGAAAATCGGTGGCAGGCCGGTGCGTGGCAACTCGTCGTAGCACGTCATGCGGTAGCTCGCAAAGCCCGACTCCATGCCGCGCCAGAACGGGGACGAGGACGAAAGTGCGAGGAAAATTGGCAGGAACGGGGTGATGCGTCGCATGACCTCGATGCGCATCTCGTTGTCAGGCAACCCGACGTGGACATGCAGGCCGCAGACCAGATTGCGGAAGGCCAGGATCTGAAGCTCGCTCACGACCGTGTCGTAGCGGGCCTTGGGGGTCTGGAGTTGATCGTGCCATTCCGCTGTCGGATGCGTGCCGGCTGCGATGACGGACAGCCCCAGATCAGCTCCTGCCCTGGCGAGGGCAGAGCGCAGACGACGCAGGTGATGCCGAGCCTCGCCGAAGGACGAAAGAACGGGGGTTGCGACTTCAACCTGGCTCTGCAGCAATTCCGTGGTAACGCAGCCACCAGACAAGTCGCTGCTGCGGGCGAGGAACCTGGCATGGGCGCCAGGTTCAATCAGCAGCGTGCGTTCGTCGACGACAAAGAATTCCTCTTCGATGCCGAATGAGAAGTCCATGGGCAGCCCTCATTCAATTGGCCCTGTTCATTGGCCCATGATGGTGCAAAAATCCGGAATCATGTGCTGCGCCCGAGTCTACCTGATCTGTTGGCCATGAGGCTCCCGGATTTCACCGGCTTCCAGTGTATTGACCCGCCTCAGCGCAACCCCTCATCTCCCAACGCCTGGTGCAGTGCCACCTGGGCATTCAGCTGGTTGATTCGATTTCCGATCAGGCTGTTCTCGGCGCTGCGCCTGCGCTCCTGCGCATCTAGCCAGGCGCGCATGGGGATGGCGCCGGCACGGTACTGGCGCTCGTACAGCTGTTCGGCATCGCGGGCTGCGGCGTAACTGCGCTCAAGCGCAGCACCCTGCGCGCCAAGCTGGGTGCGCGAGGAGAGCGCATCCGCCGTGTCGCGCAGAGCATCGTAGAAACCCTGCTTGAAGGCCTTCACCGCGATTTCGTAGTCGGCGCGTGCGATGCCGGTACTCAGCCGCACGCGGTCCACATTCAGGAACGGCAGGGCGAGCATCGCGCCGAGGCTCGCGGTGGGATTGCCGAAGAATCCCGCCAGAGCATTGCTGGTGGTGCCGAGTGCGCCGGTGAGCGTCAGCGCGGGATAGAAACTGGCGCGCGTGGCATCGGCCGTTGCCAGGGACTTTCGCAGCCGCAGTTCCGCCGCGGCAAGATCGGGGCGGCGCGACAGGAGCGTGGAAGGCAGTCCTGCCTCGATCTCGGGCAGCTCTCCGCGCGGCAGCGACTGGCGCTCCGGACCGCTGTAGACCTGCTGATCGAGGAGAGCAGCCAGCGCATTGCGCGCCTCGATCCGACCCTGCACCAGCTGAACCTGCGAGGCCTCCTGCGCGGCCACGTTCTGTTCGGCATCGCGCAGCTCCAGGCGCGACACTGCGCCAGAGCGATACTGAAGCTGCACGAGGTCCAGCGCCTTGCGCGCATAGGCAAGGCTCTGCTCGCCGATCGCGATGCGTTCATTGGCAAAGGCCAGCTGCCACCAGCCGCTGACCGTGGTGCCGATGAGTGCCAGCCGTGTTGCGGCGAGATCGCGCTCGGTAGCGGCTGCCTCCCACTGCGCAGCACTCCGGGCTGCGCTCAGTCGGCCGAACAGATCCAGTTCCCAGGACGCACTCAGCGAGGCACCGCTGCTTTCGGTCCAGTCGGCGCGCTGGTCCAGCGGTCGGCTGGCGGTGCTCGACAGCTCACCGCCGAAGGTCGGGAAGAGCTGGCTGGTCGCCAGGCGCGCGGACATCCTCGCCTGCCGCAGCCGGATGCCGGCCGCGGCAAGGTTCGCATTGGTGGAAAGGACGCGATTCACCAGGGCGGACAGATCGGCATCCTGGAACTCGTCCCACCAGGGCCCGCTTCTCGTGGATCGCTTTGAGATCGACGCCGGCGATGGAGTCTGCTCCCACTGCGGCTCGGTGGGCAGGTCAGGCCGCTCGTATGCGCTGTGCGTGAACGGCATGCAGCCGGCCGCCGCGAGCGAGACCAGAAGGCCCGTGATGAACACTTTCATCGGACGTCGCACGGCATCACTCCCTCGACAGCGCATCGACGGGGTCGAGGGCGGCGGCGCTGCGCGCGGGCAGGAAGCCGAAGGCCACGCCGATCAGTGTGGAACAGATGAACGCGGCGACGATGGATGTGGTCGAGTAGACCGTCTGGAAATTGGCCCCGCTGAGAGAGAACAGGAAGCCGATGAGCAGGGCGAACAGCACGCCGATCAGCCCGCCGAGCAAGCACACGAGCACGGCTTCGATCAGGAACTGCTGCAGGATGTCCGACTGCCGCGCGCCCACCGCCATGCGTACACCGATTTCGCTGGTGCGCTCGGTGACCGACACCAGCATGATGTTCATCACGCCGATGCCGCCGACGATGAGCGAGATTACGGCGATGGCTGCGACCAGCAGCTTCATGGTCTGGGTTGCGCTGGTAATGGTCTGGCGGATGTCATCGGTATTGTTGATGAAGAAGTCGGTGGTGCCATGGCGGAGCCTGAGCAGCCGGGTCACGGCCGCTTCGGCGGCTGACACGGAAGCATCGTCGCTCACCCGCACGGTGATCCCCTTCAGCCAGGATTGCCCCAGCATGCGTCTCATCACGGTGGTATAGGGTGCATAGACATTGAGACTGTCGCTGCTGCCAAAGCCCGACTGCTTTTTTTTCAGCACGCCGATGACCCGGACCGGAACGTTGCCCAGCAGGATGATCTGGCCCACGGGTGTCGCGTGCTGCGTGAACAGCGTCTTGCTGCTGTTTTCGTCGATCACCACGTCCTGCGCCAGGGAGCTGACGCTGTCCTGTCCGAAGAAGCGGCCTTCCGCGATCTCCAGACCCTTCACGCGAAAGTAACCGGCACCCACGCCGCTGACCTGTGCGGTGGCTGCCACGTTGCGGTAGAGAACCGTGGCGCTGGTGGATACGCTGGGCGTGACACTGTCGACGTAAGGCTGGGCAGCCAGCGCCTCGGCGTCGGCGGGGACCAGCGTGCGGACCTTGCCCGAGCGCATGTCGCCGAAATTCGCACCCGGGTAGACGTCCAGCGTGTTGGTGCCCAGGCTGCTGATATCGGACAGGATCCGCTTCTGCGAACCATTGCCCAGCGCGACCACCGACACCACCGAGGCGATGCCGATGATGATGCCCAGCATGGTCAACGTCGTGCGCAGCTTGTGCGCCGACATGGCCAGCAGCGCCATGCGGAAGGCCTCCCGGAACCGGTCCAGCAACTGCCCCCAGCCTGTCCGCTGCGGCGGAAGCCTGGGCGCATGCATCCTGCGCGCGCCGGATTTCACACGATCGGCGATGATCTCTCCGTCGCTGATCTCGATGATGCGGTCCGCGTGGTTCGCCACCGCCATGTCGTGCGTCACGATGACCACCGTGTGCCCCTCGGCGTGCAGCTCGGCGAATATGCGCAAAACCTCGGCGCCGGAAGCTCGATCCAGCGCACCGGTAGGCTCATCCGCCAGGATGATCTGGCCACCGTTCATCAACGCGCGGGCGATGGACACGCGCTGCTGCTGACCACCGGAGAGCTGGGCAGGCCGATGGCCGGTTCGATCGCTCAGGCCCAGACGCACCAACAGAGTACGCGCTCGTTCATCCCGCGCCTGGCGCGGCAGGCCGGCGTAAACGGCGGGCACTTCGACGTTGCCGAGCGCACTGAGATCGCTGAGCAGGTGATAGCGCTGGAAAATGAAGCCGAAGTGCTCGCGGCGCAATGCCGCCAGTTCGTCGGGGCCCAGGTGGATGGTTTCCCGCCCATTCACCGCGTAGCTGCCGGACGTGGGCCGATCCAGGCAACCCAGAATGTTCATCAGCGTGGACTTGCCGGAGCCTGAGGCGCCAACGATGGCCACCATCTCGCCGGCGTCGATCGACAGGTCAACGTCCTTCAGCGCGGCAAATACACCTTCGCCGGCGGGATACTCGCGCCGTACCTTCATCAGTCTCAGCATGGGAGAATTGCTCAATGCCGCATCTCACATCGGCGGCGGCCCCATGGGCCGACGGCTGGTGGAGGCGGTTTTTGCTGCGCCGGCTTCTCCCACGATCACTTTCTCGCCGGCTTTCAGGCCGTCGATCACCTCAGCGGTGACGTTGTTGTCGAGGCCGATGGTGACCTGTCGCTGCTGAGTCTTCCCTTCGGCGTCCTGCACGCGCACGAGATAGCGACCATCGCGCGTCTTCTCGCCCAGCGCGGTGGCCGGAATCTGCAACACGTCGTGTTTCGATGCCAGCACGACGGTGACCTGGGCCGTCATCAGTGCCCGCAGCCGGCCGTCCTCGTTGGGCACCTCGAACAGACCGTTGTAGTAAATTGCCGTTGACGAGGTGCTGCTGCTCGTGGTGCTGGCAGAGCTGTTGGAGTTCACCACGCTGACGATGGAGTCGGGTGCCGGTTCGATCTGCCGCAGTTTGGCCTGGTAACGGTGATCCGGGTCGCCCAGGATGGTGAAATACACCGGTTGGCCGGGCTTGACCTTGATGACGTCTGCCTCGGAGATCTCCGCCTTGACGGTCATGACATCGAGCTGCGCCAGTATGACGATGGTGGGGGCCGACTGGATTGCATTCACGGTCTGGCCCTGCTTGGTGACGATGGATACCACCACTCCGTCCATGGGCGCGGAGATGCGCGTGTAATCCAGGTTGACCGCCGCCGTGCTCACACTGACCCGCGCCTGTTCGATCTGTGCATCGTACGAAGCGATGTCGGCGCGGGCCGCCTTGAGCGCGGCTTCAGCCGCTTCGAAATCCGCATGCGAAGTGGCCTCGCCGGCCACCATCATCTGCTGGCGCTGATACTCCAGTTCCGCCTTGGCCAGGGACGCCTGGCTCGCTGCCCTCTGCGCCTGGATGGTGGCGAGCGCCGCACGCGCCGTCTTCAGCGCATTCGTCTGGGTCTGCGCATCGATCTGCGCGATCAGCTCGCCCTTGTGGACTGTTTGACCCAGCTCGACGTTGAGCTTCTCGAGCCGGCCCGAAACCTGTGCGCCCACGCTGACCAGTTCCCTGGGTTCCAGCGTGCCGGTGGCCACCACGGTCTGTTCCAGGTCGCCACGCGCGACATCCGCAGTGAGCAGCGCGGGCTGCGCCGGGCCTGCAAGGAACATGCGCCAAAGGACCAGAAGCACCAGCAGAAGGCCTGCCAGGGCAATGCCAATCATCGTTCGACGGGTCAACATGCAGCCAGTATGACGGGAGCCGACTTTCTCTTGCGTCAAGAATCCTCAAGATATCGCATACCATTCTTGTAAGGCACCCGGGACGCCGATGCCGGTGATCTGCCGCGAGGGCTGCGTGACACCGCCCAAAACTGCGACAAGGGCTGCATGAGCGATTCAAATATGGTCGTCTTCGTGGGTGGCTGGTTCAGCGGCGCCCTGTTCGGATTGAAACTCCATGCGAAGTGTCCCGAATGGCGCATCACCATCGCCGAGCCGCGGCAGCGGCTGGGGCGTGCAGTGGCCTACGGCGCCTGCGATACCGCACATCTGCTCAACGAGCCCGTCAGCCGCATGGAGGTGGGCCTCTCACCCGGCTTCACCGACTGGCTGCGCGAACATGCCGACATGATTCCCGAGGCAGCAGCGGAAGGCGGGCAGGACTTGTCCGCGGCCTGCTTGCCACGGAGGCTGTTCGGCGATTACATCGAGGAGCGGGTAAACGCGGTGCTGGACAACCGCTCTCTCACCGGCCTGTCCAGCGTGCGGGGCGAAGTGTTGCGTTTGCTGGACAGCGAGCGCGGCGTGCTGCTCAACGATGGGCGGAAGATCCGGGCGGGCATCGTTGTGTTGGCGATGGGGAACCTGCCACCGCCCCCCGGGAGGCCCTGATTCCTGGGCAGTCGATGCCTTTGCCGACATCGAGGCAGACGAACCCGTGCTCCTGCTCAGCACCGGGCTTACCACGGTCGACATCGTGCTGCGCCTTCGCAAGCTGGGGCACCGGGGAACCCTGCTGGCGCTGTCGCGCCGCGGTCTCACGCCGCGCGTGCAAGCTGCGTTCGAGCGGCGGCGGCATCTGAATCGAGACAACGGCCACCTGCCGGAAGTGCCGCTCGTCAATCGACCCCGAGCGCCACCTCGGTAGACTTCACGAGCACGGTCACGGCCTTGCCGGGTGCGAGCCCGAGATCATCCGCCGCGCCAGCGGTGATCGCCGAGGTGATGGTCTGCCCGCCGGTCAGCGTGACCTTGACGACGGCCATCGCTTCGCCCCTGGTGATCGACTCGATCTTTCCCTTCAGCTGGTTTCTCATGGACAGTCGCATGGATTTCTCCGGTGAGTCGGGGTAAGGATTGTATTATATTGGTCCGCGAGCCTCATCATCAGGTGGCTGGCATGCACTTTCTCAAGCTGGACCTCAATCTGCTGGTCGCGCTGGATTCGCTGATCGAAGAGCGTAGCGTCTCCCGCGCCGCCATTCGTCAGAACCTCAGCCAGTCGGCCATGAGCAGCGCCCTTAACCGGCTGAGGGAATATTTCGGGGATGAGCTGTTCGTCACCGACGGCAGAAGCATGGAGCCTACGGCGCTGGCGCGCGCACTGGCACCACAAGTCAGGAATATCCTGCAGCAGATTCGCGTGACGATCGAGACACGCCCCACCTTTGATCCCGCCACGTCCCGGCGCACCCTTCGACTCATGGCCTCTGATTACATCACCGAGGTACTGATGGCGGATGTGGCGCGTCAACTCGCGTGCAACGCCCCGGACATCCAGCTACAGCTGTTTCCGGCCGGAGACGAGTCGATCGCCATGTTTGAGCGTCGTGAGTTGGATGTGATGATCATGCCGGGACAATTTATTCCCCAGGACCATCCTCACTCAATGCTGTTCATGGACCGCTATTGTTGCGTCGTGTGGTCGGAAAACCGGTCAGTGTCGGATCCTTTGACGCCGGAACAATTCATGGCCATGGGTCACGTCGCCATTCATCTGGATCCGTCGCGATTGTCGGATTTCGAGCACTGGTTGAAATATGACGCTCCGGCGCCGCTGAGCGCTCACAGGCGAGTGGAACTCGCCGCTCCGGGTTTCGCAGTCGTGCCTTACCTGATCGTCGGCACGCAGCGAATTGCCACCGTTCCGTTGTCGCTGGCCCGTTCGTGCCAGAAAGTCCTGCCAATCCGCGTCATCGAGCCTCCGCCCGGATTTCCCGCCATACGCGAAATGATCGTATGGCACCGGACCCTGGAAGGCGACCCATGCATCAGATGGTTCATCGACCTGCTGAGCAGCTTCGCGGCCTCGAGCACACGGGTCGCACCTGGCCTGGTCGATCAGGCTCCATCGACTACCGGCGATATTCCTCGCGCGCGACGCGCGAATATGGCGCAGGGCTGACGGTAGCCTTGATCTCGAAGATCTCGGTGGCAGGCGTCTTGAACCTGCCATATCCCCCACCCGCCTCGCCCCAGTGGATGGTTACCGACGCGCCCACATCGATATCCGGGTTGACCAGGGCCATCGACAGCAGTGTCCGTTCGTTGGCACTATAGGCTGTGTACGCCGACACACCCGCATCATTCGCACCCATCGTCAACACGTCATAGTGCATGCCGATCATGTCGCAGTTCGCTGGCAGGTGCAGAAAGCGGACATCCCGGCCACCCGGCGTGAGCATCTCCCGGAACAGTGCCGCAGAATCATCCGGGTCCCAGGCGAGGGTCACCTTCCTCGTGGCACTGCGGACATCCATCCGGGCCAGCGCATCGCAGCCAATGCATTCGTGCTCGAGATTGAGGAGGTTTCCGAATCCCAGATCGAGCGGGCTCCTGTAGTAGCCTTCGACGCCATCGTACAGTCTGCTGCCCTGGAGCCGTACGAGGGCATTGTGCTCGTCCTGGGTCACCCATTTGCGGAAGGGTTTCATTTCCTCGCCACTGAATATCGCCGGCACGACTGCCTGATACCAGCCGGATTCGATTGCGGGGACGACATAGGCCATCCCGCCCACCAGGCGAATATCGAACTCCTGCCCCGCCTGAATGATGGTGTCGCGTATTGCATCCCGGTCTTCCCACGGGCCCCACACCTCCAGTCCGATGGCACCGGCCATCCCGTGTCGAAGCGCACGGCAGCGATGCTTGCCCACTGAGACCTCAGTCATCCCAAAGAATTTGACGTCTCCGATCGGTCCGCCATTCAACTTCTCGATCAACTTTCCCGCGAGCGGACCTTGAATCTGATATCGACAGTTGCGCCGCGTATTGCCGTAACCATTCGCATACACGGGCGAGCGCGGATCAGTCGTTACCTTCACATCGTAGCCGAGACATTCCGCGCAGTATTGCACCCAGGTTGGCACCATCGGCGCCCCATAGACCGAAAAGAGATTTTCTTCCAGGTGAAAAACGATGCCGTCACCGATCAGCATGCCGTCCTGACCGGCACAGATGATTTGCGAAGCCTTGTTTGGCGTGGACCTGAAAAGACTGGTGCAAGAGAGGAACCCCAGGAACTTGCGCGCCTCGGGGCCCTCGACGAAAACCCCCTGCATGTGGTGAGTCTGGTCGAATAACGCAACGGATTCCCGCCAGGCTCTCGACTCCCGCTCCCACAGCGAGAATTCCTGGGGGAGCTGGGGAATGATCAAGGCGGGATTGAATTCGGGCGGAAGGCCGACACGATCAAACTTGTGAGCCCTCAGATGGTTGATGGCTCCACCCGCTTCCTCGATCAAGTCTTCAAGGCTCTTGCGTCGCATGTATGGCTCCAGTCCAGACCTCTCGAACGTCGACCGATCTTTGCACGCAATTCCAGGTCCCGCCCGATGATTGGATGAATATCAGCTACACACCAAAGCAATCAGGCTCACTATTGCGGTCTCCTGAATCCCGGAGGAAGTTCGACCTTCCCGCCCACGGTCTTGAGGAGCCCGTTTGGATTCATGATTTCCCGGTAACGTTTGATCCTGCCATCGCGCATTTCGAAATTCAGGAAGTAGTCTTTCTGCTCGTACTTGCGAATCTTGCCGTCAACGTTGAGCGCCCCGACGCCACTACCTGCGGCCCAGAAAACATCGGGATCCTGTGTGGAGTAGATCTTCAGGTTCTTCCACATGCAGCTCGAAACACCAGTTTCGTTGAACTTGGCGTTCTTCCGGATTTCCTCTTTGCCGACATACCTCAGCGGCGTGCCGTCGGGCGACATGAAGGTGACGAACGTGAGTTCCTTGATGCCATCATCCGTATATGGATCCACGACACCCACCGTGCCGTCCTTCAGGAATGCATGGATGGTCCGGAGATTCTTCTCGCGAAGGGAATCTCTGGTTGCCGTCGTCGATGCAGCTTTCACCGCTTTTGCAGCCGCAGCGTACGCAGGACGCAGAGGACACAGTACGGCCATTGCCGAAATGGCCAATGCGATGTGAATTTGTCGAACGCGAGAGCGACTTGACTGAAGCATTCTGGCTCCTCTGCAGTTGTTTACCGGTCCTGCGGCAGCGTCACCGCCGAAGCTGTTCCCGCTTCGATTTCCCTTGATCTGACAGCCTCCTTCAGACGGTGCCAGCCGCGAAATGTCACTGCAGACTGGAAGCAAACGCACCTGTCAGGCAATTGATTCCATGAATCCGGGATATTTCCCGCATCGATACCTGTAATTGCCGTGTCATCCCGACGGATGCGTGGGCGGTTTCCTGAACGTCGCGCGCCACAACTCCGGCGCGTCGGCCACGATCCAGCCCACGAAGGTCCCGAGCCACAGGATCAGCGCCGCCCATGCGAAGAACACCGCGATCGGCCGCAATGATTCCATGTCCAGGGCGCCCCAGTCCAGTGGCTCGTAGCTCAGAGGATAGCGCTTCCACACATGGCGCCAGACCTCGAGTGCGACCAACAGCGGAATCCACCACGTCGCCGTGGCCCAGAACAGCAAGGTGAAGCCGACGATGAAGTCGCGGGCGGCCGCAATCGTGGGCATGCCCGACCCGTAGTCGAGCAGGAATACGCCCGCGAGCGTGGATATCGCCACCGCACCCATGTTGATCCAGTACGGCGGCGTCAGCTCCTGCGGTGCGAAGCGGAAGAACAGCGAGCGATAGAAGATCATGGAAATGATCCAGATGTAGAGCATGCCGCCGATCAGCCACAGCACCAGGGCGAAAAGCAGATGGGCATGCGCGTGTGCTGGCACGAGCGGCGCGAGGACCGCACCGAGAATCGCAACGGCTTGTGTGGCGACGATCGACAGCAGCCAGCCGCCGTCGAGACCGCGTTCGATACGCGGCTTGCGGCGCTTGACGATCAGCGTGACGAACACCAGGTAGGTCACGACGAACCAGGCGGCGGCAGCCAACCACCACAGCCCCCGGATCAGGATCAACGGGGCGCCGATCATGCGGCATTCGAGGCCCATCACCGCGGTCGCGGCGACAAAGGTGAAATAGCCCTGAGAGCGATGATGGTCAGCCAGATCCGCCAGACACTGGCGCGGATACGCGAACAGGCGCGCCAGCGAAATTCCGATCAGCGCCGGATAGATGATTGCATTGATGGTGAGCAGGACATCGGGGATTACGCGCAGGCCGATGTCGCGCAGCGCGATCGATACGATGCCGGTTGCCATGGCCAGCGCGAAGTAGGCCGGGTGCAGCCGGCGCAGATGCAGGCCATGGCGAATGGCGTCCAGGCGCGTGTCGTGCATGGCCACATGTTACGCCTGCAGTGGCGTCGGCTTCAGTCGCGCACCCGGAAGTGCCGCGAGTGTCCGGCCACCAGCCGACAGGCCGCACGGTCGGGCAGCAAATCCAGCAGCAACTTGACAGCCATGTTGATGCGCCCGGGCACGCACACCACGCGCCCGGACTCGACCGCAGCCAGCCCCTGCTGCACCACCTCCTCCGCCGTGCTCCACATCCAGCCCGGCAGGCGTGAAACCAGCACCCGCGCCTGGCTGACGTCGTGGAATTCTGAACGGGTGAATCCCGGGCAAAGCGCGCTGACATGGATGCCATGCGCGCTGTTCTCGGCCGCCAGCGCCTGGGAGACACGTACGAGAAATGCCTTGGCCGGCCCGTAAAGGGTATTTCCGGGTGTGCCCGGGATCAGCCCGGCGAGCGACGCGACGTTGATGATGCGGCCATGGCCGCGATCGCGCATGCCCGGCAGCAGCAGGTGGCACAGCTGGAGCGGGGCGGTCACCATCACCTGCATGAAACGTGCGTGAGTGGGCCAGGCGACATTGTGGTAGCGACCCGGAACGCCGTAGCCGGCATTGTTGATGAGGATGTCGACGGGACGATTGTGAACCATGGCCGCGGCGACCAGGGTGGCGGGCGCTTCCGCGTCGGCCAGATCGACGCAGACTGCTTCGGCATCGATGCCGTGGCGCGCGCGCAGGTCGGATGCCAGAGTCTCGAGGCGATCCACGCGCCGTGCGGCCAGCAGCAGATCGCAACCGCGGGCGGCCAATTGTCGGGCGAATTCGGCGCCGATGCCGGCCGACGCGCCGGTGATCAGGGCCCGGCGTCGTGGTGGGTTCATGAGCACACTCCGCAGTCAAAGCGGCCAGGGAATCAACTCTGCAAATCTTATAGTAGAATTACTATGATCGATGCACATGGAGTTGTCGATGCCATCCCGGGAAGAAAGCACCATCCAGTCATTGCGC
This sequence comes from Steroidobacteraceae bacterium, assembly GCA_044226785.1. Lineage (GTDB taxonomy): Bacteria > Pseudomonadota > Gammaproteobacteria > Steroidobacterales > Steroidobacteraceae > TMP-86. The sequence goes on from JBGAGK010000029.1 coordinate 37,390, forward strand.
AGCGACCTTGCGCTGCAGATCGCGCGACTCGCGAAAGATCTCGGAACCACGCAAGCGCGCACTGCCGTCCGTCTGGGCCTGCCCCAGCCCACCGTGAGCAAGATCATCAATGGACGCGTGTCCGATCTGTCCGTCGAGCTGTTGATTCGTGTGGCCGTCCGCGCAGGTCTGTCGCTTGCTCTTCAGACCGGACGGGTTTCGGCGGAGGCAGGGGCATTCGTTTCGGGCAGGAATGGGCGCGCACGTACAGCAGCCAGGTCAACTATTGCTGAAGGCGCACGCGAAGCGCTGGCACGATCGGAACGACGACTGACCGCAACTGAACGGCTGGAAGCCTTTCTGGAACACAACCAATTGCTCTGCGAGCTGAGCGGCGCGCCTCGGCTGGCAAGGCATCCGCGCATTTCCACATGAGAACCAGCCGCGCAGGACAATCAGCACTCCTGTTGCTGGATGTCATCGACATCCTGAAGCGCGAGGGAATCGAGCATCTCGTCATCGGAGCGTTTGCGCTCTCCGCACATGGTGTCGTTCGCGCTTCGCTGGGTGTCGACGCACTGCTCAAGGTTACGCACGCAACGCTTGTTCGACTTCGCGCGCTGTTCGAGGCGGCAGGCTTCACCGCCATTGTGCGTCGGGGAGATGCGCAAGATCCAATCCCCATCATGCTCATGGTGACCGACGCTCACGGAAACCAGGTCGATTTGCTCGGCGGCCTCAAGGGCCTTGATCCCGGGGCTTTTACCCGGGCCATGCCGATCCCGTTCCGGGACGAAGCTCTGCGTGTCGCGAGCCTCGAAGACTTCATTGCCATGAAGTGCTTCGCTGGTGGTCCACAGGATCTCCTGGATGCCCGGTCTGCATATTTCAGCCTCTCCAGGCGGGTGGACCTCGACCTTCTTCGTCGACTGACCCGTCGATTTGGCCGCAATGCTGCCGATCGACTGGAGCAGATCCTGGCAGACTGAGTCTGGCGCGCGGGCGCTACGATCGGATACCGCTTCGTCCAATCGCTTGCCGAGGCAAGCGAATTGAGTCGAAGATGCACTTCACCGCCCGGCTGTCGCTCTCCGTATTTTCTTCAGCTGTCCGCCGCCGCGACCAAAGGATGCCTCAGATTCTACAAGCCTTTGATTCATCGGCTAATTGTAATGATGTGCGACTTTGAGACACATTGTGCGACAATACGCTTCTCTGGAAGACTGATCGAGGTGGAGATCAATGGAGACAGCAAAAGTGAGCGTGCGCGAGTTCCGCAACAACTTCGGTGACTACTCAGAAGCCGACAAGGCTGTAGCTGTAACCAAGCATGGTCGCACCGTCGGGTTCTACATTCCTGTGCGGCGCCGCCCTGAAGCGGATGACTTGGCCAGACTGCAGAGGGCGGGTGAAGCGCTGGACACATGGATGGCACAGCACGGGCTGACCGAAGATGAACTCGTGGAAGAGTTCAAGCAACGCCGAAAGGGAAAAAAGGATCGTGGGTGATCGCTCGCTTGTACTTGACGCCAACATCCTGATCCGTGCCGTTCTTGGCCGGCGGGCGCGCCAGCTCATCCAGCAATACTCGCCCGAGGTCGCTTTGTTTTCGCCGGACACGGCGTTTCTCGAAGCGGAGGAACACTTGGCGCGGTTGTGCACTGAGCGGAGCCTGCCGCAGAAGGAAACGCAAGTTGTATACAAAGGCATCAGCGCAATCGTGCAGGAATTGCCGGCACCGGGCTATAGCATGCATGAAGCTGAGGCCAGAGCGCGCATCGAGCATCTGGATCCAGACGACTGGCCGGTGCTTGCTGCTGCGCTGGCACTCGATTGCCCTGTTTCGACCGAAGACAGGCACTTCTTTGGTGTCGGCGTGCCGACCTGGACCACTGATCGCGTGGAGTTCTATATGGCCAACAAGGAATTGCTGAAGCCGGAGAAGATCAAACCGAGCAGCGAAGAAGGATAGGAGATTCATACCGCCTGCAGTGCTGGCCCTGGGTCGTTCCAGGACTTTCACGAACGCGCTATCGGCTAAACTTCCGCAGCACCATGAAAACCTTCCTCGATCGTGAATCCCGCCTCTACCAGGAGCGCCGCCCGCGCAGCGCGCAGGAGGCCGTCCGGCCCTCAGGCTTCTACGGTGGCACGCCGCTCCATTGGATGCGCGACTGGCCCATGCCCTTCCCGCTGGTGGTCGAGCGCGCGCAGGGCGCCAGCATCATCGACATCGACGGCAACACCCTGGCCGATTTCTGTCTGGGCGACACGGGCTCGATGTTCGGCCATTCGCCCGCGCCGGTGGTGGCTGCCATCACCCGGCAACTGGGCCGCGGCATGACGCACATGCTCACCACCGGGGACGCGGCTCCGGTGGGCCAGTTGCTGCGCGAGCGTTTCGGGTTGCCGCATTGGCAGGTGGCCACGACGGCGTCGGATGCCAACCGCTTCGCACTGCGGGTGGCCCGTGCCGTCACCGGACGGCGCAAGGTGCTGGTGATGAACGACTGCTATCACGGCGCAGTGGATGAGTCCTACGTCACACTCGACCGCGGCAAGGCCATCGTCCGTCCGGGTGTCATTGGCCAGGCGGTGGATCTCACGCAGACCAGCAAGGTGGTGGAGTTCAATGACCTCGCGGCGCTCGAGGCGGCCCTGTCACCCCGTGATGTGGCCGTGGTCATGATGGAGCCCGCGCTCACCAACTGCAGCATGGTGTTGCCGGATCCGGGCTATCTGGCGCAGGTGCGCAAACTGACCCGCGACACCGGAACGCTCCTGCTGATCGATGAGACCCACACCATCTCCACCGGTCCGCGCGGCTACGCCGCCCTGCACGCCATCGATCCAGATCTTTTCGTGCTGGGCAAACCCATCGCCGGCGGCCTGCCCGCGAGCGTCTGGGGCTTCACCGACTCCATCGCCCGGCAATGGGCGCACATCGAAGCCACCAAGCCACCGGGCCATTCGGGTCTTGGCACCACGCTGTCGGCCAATGCGCTGCAACTGGCCGCCATGCGCGCCGTGCTCACCGAGGTGATGACCGATGCCGCCTACGCGCACATGGAAGCGCTCGCGGCAAAGCTGGCATCGGGATTCGAGTCCGTGATCCGCACCCGGCGCAGGCCCTGGCATGTGGTGCGGGTGGGTGCGCGGGTGGAGTTCGCATTCACGCCGCAACCGTTTCGCACAGGGAGCGAAGCGCACGGCGCGCATGATGCCCCGCTGGAGCGCGCCATTCACCTCGGGCTGGTCAATCGCGGGAGCCTCATCACGCCCTTCCACAACATGATGCTCATCTGCCCGCAGACTTCCGCCGCACAGGTCGATGCACTGATCAGCGGCTTCGACGACGTGCTGGGGTCGCTGCCGTGAACCCGACCGGCGCGGATGTGGAGGAAGCCACGAGCTTCCTCGACCGACACCCCGATATCGAAGCCATCGACATCGTGCTCGTCGATGCCAACGGCATCGGCCGCGGCAAGATGATCCGTCGTCACGAGCTGGTGCCGCTGTTTCGCTCCGGCCGCCACCTGCCCATTTCGATCCTTGGACTCGATGTCACCGGTGAAGATGTGCAGGAGACCGGTCTCGTCTGGTCAGTGGGAGATGCCGATCGCATCGCGTGGCCGGTTCCGGGAACCCTGAAACCCATGCCCTGGACTTCGCCTTCGCGAGCACAGGTACAGTTGGCCCTGTTCGAACTGGACGGCACACCGATGGCCGCCGATCCGCGCCAGGCGCTGCAGCGCCAGTGCTCCGCCCTGAAGGCGCGCGGCCTCACGGCAGCGGCAGCCTTCGAGCTCGAGTTCTTCCTGTTCGACGCAAAGCGCGGCGAGGACGGCATACCCCGCCCCGCAGCGGCGCTGATCGACGGCAAACCCTCGCGCTACACGCAGGTGTATGGCCTCGAGAAGCTCGACGGCATGCAGCCCCTGTTCGCTGACATCTACCAGGCAGCGCACGCGCAGGACATTCCGCTGGAGACCCTGATCTCCGAATATGCGCCGGGGCAGTACGAGCTCACGCTGCATTACCGGAATGACATCGTGCAGGCGGCGGACGACCTTGTCTGCCTGAAGCGCCTGGTGCGCTCCGTGGCAAGACGTCATCAGGTCACGGCCTGCTTCATGGCCAAACCGCTGGCGGATTGCGCGGGTTCGGGCATGCACCTCCATGTATCGCTCGCGGATGCCGCCGGCAGCAACGTGTTCTCGGCGGGCGCAGCCGCGGAAAATCAACCGCTGCGCGAGGCCATCGGTGGACTGCTGCGCCACATGGCGGATTCGATGCTGGTGTTCGCACCGCATGCGAACTCCTGGCGGCGCTTCGTCGCGCAGAGTTACGCGCCGCTCTCACCCACCTGGGGCATCAACAATCGCAGTGTGGCCGTGCGGGTTCCTGCGGGTCCCGACAGCTCCCGCCGGTTCGAGCATCGGGTGTCGGGAGTGGATGCCAACCCCTATCTGGTTGCAGCCACCGTGCTGGCCGGTGTGCAGGATGGGCTTGCCAACCACCTCGACCCGGGCGCGGCCGTGGTGGGCAATGGCTATGAGTCAGCCGCCGCTCTCGCCGGCACCATGCCGGCCGACTGGCGCGGTGCCATTGAAACGGCAGAGCAATCCGGGTTCCTGCGTTCTGCCCTGGGCGAGGGCCTGCACCGCTCCTTCATCGCCGTGAAGCGGGCCGAGTACCTGCGGGTGAACCGCGTGGTGAGCGAGCTGGATTACCGGCTGTATCTGGATCAGATCTGAGATTTCGATCCCGGGAATTTCGATCCTGGGAAAAGGTTGAGTACCATGTATCGTCCAGGACATGCCCGTCCTGCACTGGAGTCACCTCATGAACCGACCACCCCTGCCTCCCTTCAACGCTGAAACCGCCGCACAGAAAGTCCGCTCGGCTGAAGATGCCTGGAACGGACGCGACCCCGAAAAGGTCGCCCTGGCCTACACCGAAGATAGCCGCTGGCGCAACCGCTCGGAATTCCTGCAGGGACGAGCGGCCATTGTCGCGTTCCTGAAGCGCAAGTGGGCGCGTGAACTCGACTACCGGCTCATCAAGGAAGTGTGGGCATTCCATGACAATCGCATCGCGGTGCGCTTTGCCTATGAGTGGCACGATGACTCGGGCAGCTGGTACCGCAGCTACGGCAACGAGAACTGGGAGTTCGACGAGCACGGGCTCATGCGGGTGCGCCATGCGAGCATCAATGATTTGCCCATCGCCGCATCCGATCGCAAGTACCACTGGCCGCTGGGGCGCAGGCCGGACGGGCATCCTTCCCTGAGCGATCTGGGTTTCTGAACAGGAAAATGACATGCTGACGCTGCTGGCTGCCTCCCTCACCGCACAGATTGCCCTGGTTCACGGAAGGATCATCACCGTCGATGCGCAGGATTCGGTGGCGCAGGCAGTGGCCATCCGCGACGGCCGGATCATGAGAGTCGGCACCGACGCGCAGGTCCTCGCGCTCGCCGATTCACGCACGCAGATCATCGACCTCAAAGGGCGTGCCGCCACGCCGGGTCTCATAGACACCCACGCGCACATCTCCGGTGGCGGCTGGTCGGATCTGTATGAAATCCCGCTGGCCGATGCCGCCGATGTGGCCGAGGTCGTGTCACGGGTCAAGGCCGCCGTGGCCAAGGCCAAACCCGGCGAATGGGTCCAGGGCCGCGGCTGGGACGAGGGCAAGCTCGCCGATCATCGCTACATCACCGCGGCTGATCTCGACGCCGTTTCGCCGGTCAACCCGGTCTGGCTGAACCACACCACCGGGCATTACGGCGTGGCCAACAGCGTGGCGCTGCGCTTGGCCAAGATAGACGTCAGCACTTCCAACCCCACCGCGGGCACGATTGATCGCGATGCTTCCGGCCGGGCCACCGGCGTACTCAAGGAGTCGGCGCAGGATCTGGTCACCTCGCTCATTCCCGAGCCTTCGGCCGAGCAGCGGCGCAAGGGCATAGAGCACATCATGCAGGTGATGAACCGCGAGGGCATGACCGGCGCCAAGGATCCCGGCATCGGACCTGAAGTCTGGTCCGCCTACAAGGCTGTGCTCGATGAGGGGAAGCTGACGGCGCACGTGTGTGTGCTTTGGTACGGCGGTTCCTCGATGGCTTCCGCGGAGAAGACGTTGCAGGAAATCCGCTCCGTACCACGCAGACCCGCCTCCCTCGGTCAGGACCAGTTGCTTTCCTGCGGCGTGAAGCTGTTCATGGATGGAAGCGGCGGCGCGCGAACCGCGTGGCTGTACCAGGACTGGAACAAGGACTCCACCGGCGTGGACACCGGCAACCGTGGCTATCCGAACACCGACCCGCAGGTGTACCGACAGATCGTGACGCTGTTCCACGATGCCGGCGTGCACATCGGCACGCATGCCATTGGCGACCGTGCCATCGACTGGGTGGTGGACACGTATGCGCAGGTGGAAAAGGCAAAGCCGACGCCCGGCCTGCGACACTCCATCATCCACGCCAATATTCCAACGGATCATGCGCTGGATGTCATGGGCCTGCTGCAGAAGACTTACGATGCCGGATACCCGGAACTCCAGGCGCCTTTCACCTGGTGGATCGGCGATGTGTATGCAGGCAACTTCGGTCCCCAGCGCGCGGCGCGCCTCGAGCCGCTGGCCACGATGCGCAAGCGCGGATTGATCTTCACCGGCGGATCGGATTTCGATGTGACGCCGCTCGCCTCGCGGTATGGCATCTGGGCCTCGGTCGAGCGCGAGGCATTGAAAGGCCGGTTCGGCAAGCATCCCTTCGGTACGGCCGAATCGGTGGATGTGCATGTGGCGCTGCGGTCCTACACGGCCTGGGCGGCCCGGCAGCTGTTTCTCGATCATCGCACCGGATCGCTGGAAGCCGGCAAGGACGCGGACATCGCGGTGTGGGACAGGGATCCATACAGCATTCCAGCGGGCGAACTGAAGGACCTGCACTGCCAGATGACGCTGTTCCAGGGCAAGATCGTGTACCGTGAATGATCCATTCCGGCCGTTTCTCGACGCCCGTGGCCTCGTGGTACTCGATGGTGGACTGGCCACGGAACTCGAGCGCCGCGGTGCCGACCTGAACGATGCACTGTGGTCGGCGCGGCTCCTGATCGAACAGCCGGCGCTGATCCGCGATGTCCATCTGGACTACTACCGCGCCGGCGCCGACGTGGCCACCACGGCCAGCTACCAGGCAACGTTCGAAGGATTGGCCGCGCGTGGCCTGGACCGGAACGCCGCTGCCGCCCAGATGCACAAATCCGTGACCCTGGCGATCGAGGCGCGCGAACGGTTCTGGTCGGAGCCGGCCAATCGCGCCAGCCGTCTGCGCCCGCTGGTGGCTGCGTCCATTGGCCCATACGGCGCCATGCTCGCCGATGGCTCGGAATACCGTGGGAACTATGGGCTTTCCGAAGCGGCGCTGATGGACTTCCATCGTCCACGCATGGCGGTGCTCGCGAACAGCGGTGCAGACGTGCTCGCCTGCGAAACCCTCCCCTGCGCGACCGAGGCCATCGCGCTGGCAAGGCTCCTGCGCGAATTCCCGCACATGCCGGCCTGGATCAGTTTTTCCTGCCGTGACGGATTGCATGTCTGCGAAGGCCAGCGCATCGCCGAATGTGCCGCGCTCCTTGAACCCTTCGAGCAGGTTCTGGCCGTCGGCGTGAATTGCACCCCCCCACAGCACGTGGAATCGCTTCTCACGGAGTTGGGGAGCGTGACCCGCAAACCGCTCGTGGCCTACCCGAACTCCGGAGAGCGATACGACCCGACGACGAAGAGCTGGCAGGGTTGTGCCACGCCCCTGGAGTTTGCACAGCAGGCCGCGCGATGGCGTTCGGTCGGTGCAAGGCTCATCGGCGGATGCTGCCGCACGACGCCTGCGAACATTCACGCGGTCCGCGAGACTTGTACGCACCGCTGATGCGTCCTGCCAGGACCCTGGCCTCATCCGCGACGAGGCGCCTCGTTCACCGCATCGCAAACAGTTCCTGGTGGAAATGCGTGGCGGCGGACAATCCGTGATTGACGAAATCCTTGCGCAACGCGGCGCCAAATCCGGCAGGGCCGCAGAACCAGATGCTGGCCTGCTTCCATTCCGGTACAACCTGACGAACGCGCTCACCGGTCAAACGGCCGTCGCGCGCATCATGCAACACGTGCAGGCGCACGCCCGCGTTCCCGGCAGCGTCCGTCAACTTGGCGATCGCCTCCTCGTTCCAGTCGGCGGTGGTGTGAAACAGATCGATCGCCTGTGAGTGAGGCCGGCCCGAATAGGCCTGTCGATCCATTGCGAGCTGCTGCAGGCGCGCAATGAAGGGTGTGATGCCGATGCCGCCGCCGATCCAGATCTGGCGTGCCTGACCGTCATCGAAGGTAAAGCACCCGTAGGGGCCTTCGACCGTGACCGGCTGCCCGACCCGAAGCAGATCGGGCAGGCGCCGTGTGTAGTCGCCGAGTTCCTTGGTAACGAAAGTGAGTTGGTGAGCGGACGGATTCCAGGCAGAGGCGATCGTGAAAGGGTGAGCGTCTTCGGCATCGTCCGCCGTGACGAAAGCGAACTGTCCCGGCTTGTGCCCCGGCCAGTTCTGCGGGATGTCGATGTCGCCATCCAGCACGCGCAGGTCGGGAAAGTAATGCAGCCGCATGATGGTGCCGTTCACCTTGCGGCTCGCACCGACACGGCGCACCAGAACGACGATCGCCGCCCAGGTTCCATAGCCCAAGAGAATCGCCATGACCAGTCCCAGAGGCGAGATCCAGGAGGAAAAGCTGATCAACACCACGGCATGGAAGGCCAGCACCAGCCAGGTCACCGCCAGCAGCCGATGCGTCTTGTAGAAAATCCGGTACGGGATGCGCTGAATGAGCGCGATGGCGATCAACAACACCGTCGCGTAGAAGGCCCATTCTCCGACGTCTTCGGCGATTCCGCGCCAGGACCGGAAGAGCTGCTCGACCGCGCTGGCCGCAGCAGGCCGCGGGCCGCGCACCGGGCGGGCGAGCCAGCCGAGGCCAACAGCCCATTTCGGACCTTGCGCCCACAGCCAGTGGATGATGGCGAGCACCAGCCCCCCGATGCCGAGCCACTTGTGCAGCCGGTACATCTTGTCGAGCCCGCCGGTCCATCGTTCGGGCCAGCGCGGCCGAAGGGCAAGGATCATCGCCACGCTCATGCAGGTCATGGCGAGAAGGCCGCTGAGCTGCACCATGGATGCGCGCAGTGCAAAGAAGCCGGAAGGCTGCAGAGCGGCCGGGTCAATCACGAACCAGAGGATGGCGATGAGCGCCAGCACACCCCAGAAAGTCATCTTGATACGCGTCATTCGAAGTTCCCCGGGTTCGCGCAAGCCGGCGCGGCCACCATCGCGGCGCTCACGGCAGAATGATGATCTTGCCTGGAGCGTGCGAGCCCTCCAGCGCCTTGAAGGCGGCGACCACCTCGCGCAGCGGGTACGTCGCTGCCACCGGCAGCACGAGCTTGCCGCGCGCGATGCGGTCAGCCAGGTCCGCGAGGTTCCCGGCGGTGCGCGCCGCGCGCTCGACGTTGTGGACTCCGAGCTCCTCGAGCGCCGCGTAGGCGGCGATCGCCACCATGCGAGCCGCCGGCACTCCGAGCGCAACTCCGGCATCGAGGGCATCGCGGCCGTGGCAGTCGTAGACCGTCGTGGCCTTGCCCAGCCGGGCGACACGAGTCGCGAGGCCCTCGCCGTAGCCGACCGGCTCGACACCCAGCGAACGCAGCAACTCGTGATTGCGCCCGGATGCCGTGCCGATCACGCGGGCGCCCGCGGCGATCGCGAGCTGCGCGGCCATGAGACCCACACCACCGGCCGCCCCGCCGATCAGCAGGATGTCGCTCGCGCCGACGGGGACCGTCGCGAGAAGCGACATCGCGGTGAGGCCCGCGACATTCAGGCCACCGGCCACCTCGACCGGCAGATGGGCGGGACGCCGCGCCAGATCCGCCGCGTTGGCGATGACCCGTTCGGCGATCGCTCCGTCGGCACGGCCGAGGACTTCTTCTCCGACACGGATCGGAGCGCCATCCCAATACCGTGCGTCCGCACCGACTGCCTCGACGGTGCCGGCGAAATCGCCGCCGATGCGGCGGGGGAATGGTGCACTGGAAGGGATGAACCCACTGCGCACCTTGCCGTCAAAGGGGTTCAAACCTGCGGCATGCACGCGCACGGCAACTTTGCCCGGGCGGGCTTCGGGATCCGCGACCTCGGCGACGTACAGGACCTCGGGTCCGCCAGTGGCGTCATAGAGCGCTGCATTACTCATCATCGTTCTCCAGTCGTGAACACTCGAACGAGCGACGCCTTGCACATTCACACCTCTTGCGGCGTCAGGTCCTGGCCCGTGATGGCTTTGAACGCCCAGGCCACGACCGGCTTCAGACGTGGTGAGACGATGGCGTAGGCCGCCGGCGCTTCGTACCAGCGCGCCTCGTGATGTTCCGGCGTGCCGATCTGCGGATTGATCGGCAGCTCGATATGCTCGGCCTTGCTGCGCGCCAGGTAGTAGCGAGCCACCTTGTTCTTGCCGTAGGGTCCGGTCTCGATGAAATCGACTCCCCAGTCGAAGGAGATGTCGTCGAGCATGGTTTCCTCGCGTACCTCACGCAACGCCGCGTCGATGGGTTGCTCGCCCGGCTCCACCAGACCCTTGGGGAAATCCCAGTTGCGCCAGGAGCGAAGCAACAGGAAGCGCAACTTGCGCTCGACCACACGCACGATGACCACACCCGCGGACAAGCGCAACGGACGCGATCCTGGGGACGATGAACCGGAACCGGCTGACATGTCGAATCAGTATACGCAACGCCCGCGGCCCGGGTGAACTTCATACAGTAGTACGGTGTGACCAGAACTGGATGGACGTCCGCAACAGGACCGGATCACAATACCCGCCCCACTTTCACGGAGACACCCCCATGATCGGCTACGTGACACTCGGAACCCATGACCTCAAGCGCGCCGCGGAATTCTACGACGCGATCGCGAAGGAACTCGGCGTCAGTCGCATGATGGAAAGCGATGCGTTCATCGCCTGGGGCAAGCACGGCGGTGGTGCCGGCATCGGCATCACCAAACCCTTCGACGGCAAACCAGCCACGGTTGGAAACGGCGTGATGGTGGCCCTGGAAGCCCGGGACAAGGCACAGGTGGACAGGCTCCACAAGCTCGCCCTGTCGCTCGGCGGCAGGGACGAGGGCGCGCCGGGGCCGCGTGGTGAAGGCTTCTACGCCGCCTACTTCCGCGACCTGGACGGCAACAAGCTCAATGCATTCGTGATGGAGTGACTTCCAGCGGATTGCAGGGGACGGGCGGAGGCCGATGTCGGCCTCAGGTCTTCCCGCTTTTCGGATTACAGTCCTGATCTGACGAAGAATTATTGGCCGCTTGAGAGCCGCCGCCCCCAGCCACTCCAGGTCCTGGATTGAATCCGAAGTAATGGAAGAAGCCCGTATTTGGCTTCCCAAATATGAGGAACCCATATGGATTTGCGAATCGTTCAGGAGCTATATGGTTGCTGCTGCCAGGGCGGTTGCCGCAGCACTTCGATTGCAGCAAGCTTCACGTCAGCAAACGCAAGATCTGGAGACGGTGTGCGGCATCCGCTGGATGCAATGGACTTCCCTGAGTGTTGAGAGTCTAATCGCCTCTTGCGTTCGCCCGCCGGGAGCCGGCGCGGCGGATCATCCTCGAAGTCAATCATTCAAATAAGAGGGGAACATCCATGAAGAAGTTGTCAGGACAGACCATCGCGGGTCTGTTTCTTGCCGCATTGACGAGTCTGGTTGTGGTGCCGGCAGGTGCACAGAATGCCGAGGTCAAGGAAAAGGCACCGCTTTACACGTACGTGTCGAACTGGGACATTCCGCGCGCGCATTGGGCGGACATGGCCAAGGACAAAACGGGAACAGCAAAGATCCTCGACCGCGAAATCGCCAATGGAACCATCGTTGGTTACGGGAGCAATGAATCGGTGGTTCATTCACCGAAGGGCCCCACCCACGGCACCTGGTGGTGCGCGATGTCGATGGCGGGCGTGCTGAATCCACTCGATGAACTTTCCAGATCCGGATTGACTGTCAACCCCGTGCTGGCAGGCGCTACCGGGCACTGGGACACCATACTGGTGAGTCGCTTCTATGACTGGCGGCCCGGGACGGTCAAGGCGGGCTACGTGCACGGTTCCGTATACCAGCTCAAGGCCGATGCGCCGAACGATGCCGTGGAAGTCATCAGCAAGAGCCTGATCGTGCCCCTGTTCGAGAAGCTGATGGCCGAAGGCACCGTGCAGGCCTACCAGATCGCCGAGGAAGGCATCCATTCCATGGATCCTGATCAGTTCTTTGTCTACTACCTCACGCCCAAGGCCGAGGGGCTGGACAAGGTGAACGCGGCGCTGAGCGCGGCCATTCGGGCCGACTCTCTGGCTGCACCGGCATTCTCCTCGATGGTCGACTTTTCGCAGCATCGCGACGAGCTGAGCCGAAACGACTCGACATTCAAGTAACGGCAGGAGCCACCAGCAGATCCAGAATCGCAAGGCGCGCCGATTGGGTGCACGGGCAACACCAGTACATCGCCCGTACGCACCCAGTCGAGCGCGTTTTTCACAGCCGCGACCGGCACGCTCCGGCCTGAACCTGTGCGCCATTTTTTCGGCGGCAGGGGGTCGCAAATCTTCTGCGCAGCCGTCAGAGCAGCCGGGCCGGTGAGAATCCGCCCGGCAAGCGAGCGCTTTAATTGCCACGACGAGGCTGGGGGAGGGGAAGAGTTCCAAGCACCCGATGCGGCAGCATTCTGATTTCTTGAGATCCTCAACCACGGTTGACTCATCACGTGCTTCCTGCAGCGACCGATACTGCTATGGAATCGCCCAATCACCCGGCGCAGATCCAAGAGGTGACTCACACCAGCCGGTATTGGCCGGTGGTCTCGCCCCATTCTCCGGTTTTCGGGTTGTAGAGACGCATTTCGTTCCAGTCTCCGTCCAGGTACGAAAGAAAGATTTCGATGCCTTGCTTTGCTCGCCGCACGAGGGTCAGTCCCTCGGGAACCAGGATCCGTTTCGAGCCGGGTGCCAGAACTGTGTAAACATCGGTTCGCGTGATGCGTGGCGGCACCATGATCCGCCGGTGCACCGATCCGTCGGGATTGAAGACGACTCCATTGTTGGGCAAGTCGAAATCGCCGATGGATGAGCCGCCGAGAACGATAACAACGAGGAGGTCATTGGTCGCATCGAACGCGGCCTGGATTCGTTTCTTGAAATTCTTGTCTACAGCTTGCCCATCATGAGTCCAGGAGACGCCCTCGGGACCCTCCTGAACTACTCTTAATCCGAGATCTGACTTTGGCTTGCCACTATAAGGGTCATCAGTAGCATGTCCGACTCCTGCACGCAGACCACTTCGACTGACGTAAACGAGGTCTTCAAACCTGCTCATTTGGAAAACTCGAGGGTCGTTTCCATGCGCAGATAGTCACTCCAGTGTCCTGGTCCTAGATCAACCAGAAACTGAACCTGACCCCCACCACCGACATATGTTTCGGAGGCCGGCCATCCCGATACCTGCGGCCCCGCGTAACCTACCCTGACCGGTATGGCAGATGTCACCGTATATTCCTGAAGGACCAGGTCCGTATCGGACCTCTTGAATTCCTGAAGCACCGCGAGTTCGTCGCGCGCCTC
>JBGAGK010000056.1:0-5632 GCA_044226785.1 Steroidobacteraceae bacterium
CGCCGAGTGACTTCCAACTTTTTCTGCAACAACTCGGCATCCGGCAGCACGGTACGGTAGTTCGCCGCCATCACCTTCGACGGCAAGCCTTCCAGCGCATATCGCGCCAGCGCATGGCCCTTGTCGGCACAGAGGATCAACCCCACGGGCGGGTTTTCATCGGGATAGGCCCAATGCTCCTTGGCGTAGTTGCAATACATGTGCATCTGGCCCACGTCCGCGTGCGACAGACTGCCCAGCTTCAGGTCGATGATGACCAGGCAGCGCAACTTGCGATGGAACAGCAGCAAGTCCACCCGATACCACGTCTGGTCGATGCGCAAGCGCCGCTGCCGCCCGACGAAGGTGAACCCTTCGCCCAGCTCCAGCAGAAAATCCTCCAGCCGCTGGATCAGCGCGGCCTCCAGATCGGATTCGGAATACTCGTCCTTGAGGTTCAGGAACTCCAGCACGTAGGGGTCTTTGATGGCGTCGTCGGGCCTGACGGCATCCTCGGGCCTCGGTATTGCACCCTTGACCAGCATCGCCGCCTTGTCTTTGGACAAGGCCGTGCGCTCGTAGAACTGGCTGCCGATCTGCCGGTCAAGCTGGCGCACGCTCCAGCCGCCGCGCAGCGCCTCGGCCTCGTAAAACCGGCGGGCGTGGTCGTCCTTGACCGCCAGCAGCCGCACGTAAGCCGACCACGGCAACGGGAAGACCTGGGCCAGCTCGTCCAGGGTGAATTGCCGAGACACTGTCTCGGAAATCTCGGCAGGCAGCTCGTCCCCCGATTTCCGAGACAGTGCCTCGGAAATCACGGGCCGGGGATAGGCGGCGAAGAACCGCCGCATGTGCTCCAGATTGTCCGGGCTGAAACCGCGCCCGAAGCGCGCGGCCAGGTCGGCAGACAGCCGTGCGATCAACTGCTCGCCATAGCCCGCGCGCCGCTTGCCCTGTTGCTCGGCCTCCACGATGCGGCGGCCGATTTCCCAATAGCTGGCCGTCATCAGCGCATTGACGTTGCGCGCCGCCGCTTGGCGCGCAGCGTCCAGCAGTTCCACGATGCCGCCGTGGATGCCGGCGTAGCCGGCAGGCAGGGCGGCATCTTTGGCGGCCTTGGGCGTCCGGGCGCTCATGCCGTGGCCTCCTGCGGCTGCTGCTGCCGCGCCCCGGTGATGGTCTTGCGTCGGTTCGCCACCAGCTCGGCGGCCTGACGCACCGGATCATCCTCGGTATGAACGTAGCGCATGAACATCGCCACGGTTTTGTGCGCCGTCAGCGCCATGCCGACCTTGACCGGGATGCCCGAGTTGGCAATGTCCGTGGCCGAGCGGTGGCGGATGCCGTGCGTGCCGACATGGGCTGCACCGGCAGCTTTGAGCGCGCGGCACCAGCCGCCGTAATACTCGCCTGTGGTCAAGTGCTGGCCCGCATGACTCGGGGACGGCAGCACATGGGGAACGCCATCCTGCTTCGGCGCGGTCGAAAGCAGTCGGTAGGCTTCCTCGCTCATCGGCTTGGACATGCCGCCGGTCTTGCTGTCGGGCCAGACCACGCGCCGGTTCTCGAAGTCCACCCAATCCCACTGGAGCGTGACGATTTCGCCACGGCGGGCGGCGAACTCGAATTGCAAGCGGATCGCCAAGGGAATGACGTAAGGCTCCAGCCCCTCCGCCTCCAGTTTGTCCAGATGGCGGAAGATTCGCGCCATGTCCTCGTCGCTGATGAGGTGCGTGGCCCTCCCATTCGGGTACATCGGGACGTGGCGGCAGGGGTTGGTGCCGTCTGTCCGGTAGCCCCATACTTCGGCCAAGTTGAACATCCGGCGCATCACGCTGAAGGCGTTGTTTGCCTCGGCCGGCTTGTGGGCCATCTTCTTCATCATCGCGGCCACATCGGGCCGCTTCACGTCCTGCACCTTCATCCGGCCCAGCATCGGAACGATGCAGCGGTCGATGACGGCCTGATACCCGCGCTGCGTGCTGGGCTTGTTTCGCAGCTTGGAGTAGTCCCCCATGAACTTGTCGCACAGTTCCTTGACCGTGGGTGCGGCGCGTGCAGCAGCCTTGACGGCAGCCGGGTCGCCGCCCTTGCGTACCTCGGCCATCCACTCCTGAGCCAGTGAACGGGCCTGCTCGACGGTCAGCTCACCGTACAGACCCAGCGCCGGCTTGCGGCGCTCGCCGGCATTTGTGCGGTACTGGAGCATGAACACCTTGCGGCCCGCCGGGGTGATCTTGCACAGGAAGCCGGGGACGATGGTGTCCCGCAGTTCGGTGGCCTGCGCCTGGGGTTGCGCCGCTTCGATGGCGGACTTGGTGAGCTTGAGTTTTGCCATGATGACTCCTTGGAAAGACCCGGTTCCCAGGTGCCTTGTAGGGGCCAACAGAGGGGAAGTCGGGTCAAGTTTCGGAAAGCACCGGCATATGTTGAACTCGCCTAAGTTATTGATAAACCTGCTGTATCCAGCTTTGGCGTAGTCCAGCGCAATTCGGTGCTGGAGTCATCGTGAAATAAAAAAGCCCCGGTGGAAGCGTGAGCCGCCACCGGGGCAGACCAACCCGGCATGGGGATGACAACCGGGTCTTTACCCGCTCAGGGAGAAGAGCGGGGAGCGTACGAGACGCTCAATACCTTTGATGGGGCTACCCTGAAAAAGTTCAACCGCCTTTTTGCTTTCGCCGCCGACGTTTCGAGTGCGCAAGATACTGCAGCGGTTCCAGTCGCTCAATACGTTGAAACCGCAATTTGTCCATGGTTTTGCCCATGGTCTTGCCGTCCGATTGCACACGAAGTGGTGGATCGTCGGCGTGGCGCTCGTTGTTGCTCAGGCGCTGCGTTCTTTAGTGCTGAAACCCATGAGAATTCCTGCAGGTGTTGCCGTTGTGCGTCAATACCTTCAGGGGTCACTCCGTGAAAACCGGCATGCCCTGCGCTTCTGCGGCTCTCATTCAACCGCAAGGTGAAAAAGCGACCCGACCAGGGCGGTGAACCCCATGGCCACGGCACCCCACACGGTTACGCGCAGTGCGGCGGTTGCCACGGGTGCGCCGCCGGTCCGGGCGGAAATGGCACCCAGGATGGCGAGAAACACCAGCGCGGAGCCTGCGATCACGCCGACCCGCAGGTTGGTGGGGGAAAGTACGGCGGCAACCACGGGCAGCGCTGAACCGGCCGCGAAGCTCGCCGCGGAGGTCAGCGCCGCCTGCAGCGGATTCACCGTGATGGTCTCGCTGATGCCGAGTTCATCGCGCATGTGGGCGCCGAGCGCATCCTTGTGCATCAGCTGTCCGGCAACCTCCCCTGCGAGCGTCCTGTCGAGTCCGCGGCGCGCGTAGATGCCGGCCAGTTCCTCGTGTTCGCGATCCGGGTGGGAGGCCAGTTCCTCGCGTTCGCGCGCGATGTCCGCATGTTGCGTGTCCTTCTGCGTGGCCACGGAAACATATTCGCCTGCTGCCATGGACATGGCGCCCGCGACCAGGCTTGCAATACCGGTGATGACCAGTTGATCGTACGTGACCCGGGCGGCGGCCACGCCGATCAGGAGTGATGCGGTGGAGACGATGCCGTCGTTGGCGCCCAGCACGGCGGCGCGAAGCCAGCCGATGCGCTGCGTGCGATGTGCTTCTGTGTGTCGCGACATGCGGGCATTGTAGCTGCCCTCAGGTCAGAGGAAAGTCCATGTGACGCCCATCGACACCATGGATGCGCGGCTTGTATTTGGCAGGTTGAACCTGTCGTATTCGAGGCGTGCGCCGAGGCTCCCGAAATGCGCCTGCACGCCGGCCCCCCAGGTGAAGTCCGTGCTGTTGAACTTCAGGTCGCGGATTCCTTCCGCGCGGTAGTCGCTGCGGGTACGTGCCACGCCGGCCTTGCCGAATACATCCACGAACGGCAGCGGGAGGTAGCCCACGACCGAGGCATTGAACAGCTGGGCATCGGAGCGGACAGGCCCGCCCGGGCTGTTGCCACGCGTCCGGCCGAGGTCGATGTAGTTGACTTCCGCACCGAGGACATCCAGTGCACGGAAGCCCGCAATGAGTTTGTAGCCTTGATCCTTGTCATCGTAATTCAACTCCGCAAAATTCAGCCGGGTCTGGTCCGGTTCGAGACGGGTCTGGCCCAGTCCGGCGCCCACATAAAATCCGTGATCGGCGCCATGGGCCATGCCGATGCTGGCGACCCCCAGGACAATGAAGACGGCTGCGCTTTTCATGCTCACCTTTGGAACGACTTGTACCAGCGGGTGTGACCGCCGTGACTGATACGGGTTCCCTCGCTTGCTGCGTTGTCGCCGTCTGGCGACGTCGCTACGACCGCAGATCGGGCTTCAGTGCGCCTCGTCCCAGTTGCGGCCCGTACCCACGTCCACTTTCAGCGGCACGGAAAGTGCGGCTGCTCCGGACATGCGTGCGCGCAGCTCATCCACGATGCGCGGGACGACATCCTCCCGGGCCTCCACGACGAGTTCGTCGTGGACCTGCATGATCAGGCATGCCGGCATGTGCTGTGACTGCAGCCATCCGTCGACGTCGATCATGGCGCGCTTGATGATGTCGGCCGCCGTGCCCTGCATGGGCGCGTTGATGGCGCTGCGCTCGGCATACTGGCGCATGGCCTGGTTGCGCGAGTTGATGTCCGGCAGGTACAGCCGTCGTCCGAACACGGTTTCCACGAAACCCTGTTCATGCGCCAGCCGGCGGGTCTCCTCCATGTACCTGCGCACACCGGGATAGCGCTGGAAATACAGGTCCACGTAAGCCTGGGCCTCGCCGCGTGCGATGCCCAGCTGACGCGCCAGTCCAAAGGCCGACATGCCGTAAATCAGGCCGAAATTGATCGCCTTGGCCGAACGGCGCTGATCCGCGCTCACCTGCGCAAGCGGCACGCCGAAAACTTCCGCCGCGGTGGCCTGATGCACATCGAGATCCTGGGCGAATGCATCGAGCAGCCCGGCATCTGCGGACAGATGCGCCATGATGCGCAGCTCGATCTGCGAGTAATCCGCTGCCACCAGCATCCGGCCCGGCGGAGCCACGAAGGCCTGGCGGATGCGCCGGCCCTCGGGTGTGCGGATCGGGATGTTCTGCAGGTTCGGATCGGTCGAGGACAATCGCCCGGTCGCCGCAGTGGCCTGGTGATACGAGGTATGTATGCGGCCCGTGCCCGGATCGATCTCCAGTGGCAGCTTGTCGGTGTAGGTGGATTTGAGTTTCGCGATGCCGCGGTATTCGAGAATGAGCCTTGGCAGCGGGTAGCTTTCAGCCAGTTCCTCCAGCACATCCTCGGCCGTGGACGGTTGCCCGGTGGGCGTCTTCCGCGTCACCGGAATCTGCAGCCGCTCGAACAGGATCTGCTGCAGCTGCTTCGGCGAGTCCAGGTTGAAGGGGCCACCGGCTTCTGCGTGCGCGGCCTGCTCGAGCTCCAGCATGCGATGTGCAAGCTCTCCGCTCTGCCGGCCCAGCTGCTCGCGATCCACCAGCACGCCGTTCCGTTCCATCCGGTACAGCACCGGCACGAGCGGCTGCTCGATGGTCTCGTACAGTTCCTCAAGTCGCGGCAGCGCGCAAAGTTGCGGCCACAGCGAGCGGTGAAGCTGCAGCGTCACGTCGGCATCCTCGGCGGAGTATTCGGTGGCACGTTCAAGATCGAC
>JBGAGK010000030.1:0-45419 GCA_044226785.1 Steroidobacteraceae bacterium
GATCCGTCTTGATGACAAAGTACCAAGCGCCGCGGATCACCTCCTTCGTCAAGGTA
Organism: Steroidobacteraceae bacterium; assembly: GCA_044226785.1. Taxonomy (GTDB): domain Bacteria; phylum Pseudomonadota; class Gammaproteobacteria; order Steroidobacterales; family Steroidobacteraceae; genus TMP-86. The sequence goes on from JBGAGK010000030.1 coordinate 57, forward strand.
GGACCCGAGTATTCGATCGAGAGACTGTCGATACAAAGGCAAGATTCCCGACATCGAATGGATATAGCACGGAGCGCCAGTCCGTTGCTGCGCGCGCCCTGCTGCGCGGACGCAGCGGAGCTCCAGTTCTGTAGCCTGCTCAACGGCAATCTCTCCGATTGCACCGCGCCGTATTCCTTCTTTGCCCCCAAACTCAATGTCCTCGATGAGTCTCCCGGCAAGCGTGTCGACACTCGCCTTTCGAGCCCATGCCGGCAGGGAAGCATCAATGTAATAGCCCGTAGACGCAATGACGTTCAGGCCAGTGCGCTCCGAAATTTGCTTCAACTTGTCGGGCCCAGGAGTCAACGGCGCAGGCGTAAGATCAACGATCGTTTGACCTCCGACCTGTCGAAAATATTCTGCCTCCCTAACCGCGTCTTCTACATCCAGATTCAATAAATTGATCATGTGCGCCGCAGGATGTCGAACAAGCCGCCACCGGTCTTCAAGCCTGAGCGGGGCCTTAACCTCCTCCTCACCCCGAACAGGTGAATAGCGGACGGAAAAATCAAGTAGAAGGTGCTCGTGCGGAAGCGTTACACCCAAGTTTCGCGCCGGTACCGGCCCCTTGACAGTCAGCGCATGGCGAGCCGAAGGATTGATTGCCGCGGCAAGCTTCTTCGACGAAGGAATTCCAGTCAGAACAGCGGCACATGCGGCCCCAACCAATCGACGTCGACACAAATCCGCCTCGTTAAGCTCATCTGACTCAGATGCCTCTTGATCAGCTGTCCGCGACATTCGATCGTCACCAGTTAAACATGAACTCGCCACCCACCTCACGTGGTGGTGCTGGGTCCGCGATTGAGTAGACGAACGCCATCAGATCCTCGTGGTGCATAAAGTATTTCTTGTTTGTAAGATTGCGAGCGTACGCAGCTATCTGCCAACGCTTCGATTTGGGACCATAGGCGATCCGCCCATTTACAAGTGTAAGCGCGGGCTCAAAGTTGTACGCGCTGTTAGGCGCGCCGTCATAATAGCTTGCTTTCCGTGAAGCATCGATCCGGGCACTCAGAAGTCCATCGTTGGCAAATGGCGAAGACAATGGCAGATCCAGGCGCAGGCCACCATTGAGGGTTACCGAAGGAACCCTTGGCAGATGGTCCCTGAGAGATACGTCGGTGCCAGGAGCCAACCTGACGTAGTGTGCACTTGTCGCGGTCGCACCGAACGTGATGGCAAACCAGTCTGTAATCACCGCCTCTGAATCCAATTCAAAGCCCTTGATTCTGGCGTCTGCAGGGTTAGCAACGACGTTAGTTGTCACTTGCGTGACCGGGTCCACTACGTTGAGTGTTGTCTGGATATCTTTGTACTCAGTCCAGAAGGCAGCCATGTTGAGGCGCAATCGCCTGTCAAGAAGTTCGGATTTGTATCCAATCTCGTAGGTTGTCGCTTTTTCTGGCTCAAAAGCAATGAATGTAGCGCTCTGTGCACGGCCATTGAACCCCCCACTCTTGAAACCAGTGGCAATGGACGCATAACCAAGCTGATGCTGCGCCACTTCATACTGGAGTCCGGCTCGATATGTGAACGATGACCAGCGGTGGTCGAGTGGTGTCGGGGGCAATAGATCCACAAAAAACTTGTTTGCGTAAACGTGGATGGTGTCTTGCTTTTGATCAACCGAATAGCGCGCCCCCAAGACCACACCTAGTTTATCGGTTATCTGATATGTACCTTGCCCATACAAAGCGTAGCTCTTATTTGCTCCATCGTTAATGCTGTCTGTATCGTATCCATCCGGATTTTCGACAAAGGATAGAGGGAGATAGATGTCGCTGTAGATATTCTCCTTTAGGTAGTACAGGCCGGCAACCCAATCAAGTCGCTTGTCAAATGACTTCCCGCTGAAGATGAATTCCTGCGATAGCTGATCATCCTTCTCGTGAACGGTCTGGTCTCCGATTCTCGAAGGAGCTGCGCTGAAGGCAAGCCCGGTATTCACTCTCGAATTTCGGTAGGCTGAAATAGATTTCAGCTGCGCTTCGGAACCAAGCTTCCACGTAACAGTTAAATTGGTGCCGTAAATATCTTCTCGGTCGCCAGGCTGGAAGACAGCATAGTTCGTATAGAGACTGGGCGACACCCACCGTTCATCGAAGGGCACTACTCCATTTGCTACGGCCCACTGGTTTTGAGGGTCGGTCACAAAGGTATGCGGGTTGATCGACGGCACAATCGAGAACATGATTGGCTGGCGTACGCGAGTGTAGTCTGCAGAGAAGTCGACTTGCACCACATCGTTCGGCAACCAAAGTGCCGCCAAGCGCGCAATCTGTTTGCCTTCGCCTCCGTAGAGACGTCCCGTCTCGAGACTTCGGCCGAAGCCGTCCTGAGTCTTATCGACGAAATTGAAGCGCAGCGCAAGCTTATCGTCCACTATCGGAATATTCAGCATAAGCCCGCCATCAAAACGCCGACGCTCTCCCGCACGCAAGAACGCGGTGCCTTCGTATCGAAAGGTTGGTGCCTTGGTGTAGACACTGATGGCGCCACCAATTGTGTTCTTCCCGAAGAGCGTGCCCTGCGGGCCTCGCAAGACCTCGATCCGATCAAGATCCGTCAAATCCAGGAGCCCACCGGCAGTGCGCGCAATAAAAACGCCGTCAACGTAGACTCCAACGCCTGGGTCGTTCGTGTTAATGAAATCATTCTGACCAATACCGCGAACATAGAAGCTCGCATTACCACCACCTTGATCAGACGGCGTGAATTGGACGCCCGGTACCTGAGTCCCAATGGATCCAAGGTTGCTTAACGAGCGGCTCTGAGCCATTTCTCCGGAAAGCACGCTTACCGAAATGGGCACATCCTGAAGGGGTTGAGTTCGCTTCTGCGCTGTTACAACAATTTCTTCCAGTTCAGCGCCGACAGCGATCGATATCGACAATCCTGCAGCGACACCTGCCAAAACAAGGAGACGCATGAAACGAGCCGGTCTGTACATCATCTTCATTCTCCCCTTGCAAGGCCCCAATAGAGCGATAAACCAGGATTCAGAACGGTCGAGACCCATCATCAGTTTGCTACATTGGCATCTCTTTATAGCAATTTTGTTTCTATTGAGCAACTTTCCTTATCGGCTCCGAATTGGATCGAAAACAGCCGTTTGCCGCAGTCGACATGCCTTTAAGATCAAGCACACATATTAAGCAATATCTCAATGTTCCATTGGGCCGGAACATCTGAGCAAATTCCTCTTTGAATCAAGCGCTCTTACGCAAGAACTTCGTTTCAGGGCGCCGTAACCTGATACGCACCATCTCGACCATTTGCCGATTATTCGCGCAGCAACTCTGGGGATAGGTCGTCGCAGCTCTTCAGTCGTACGGGCCCAATGCCCAACTCATGTATCGATTCTTAAAAGCCGTTCTCGGTGTCTCAGAAAAGCGCAGTCTGCCCGGCTGAAGTCGCACTCCCACACTTTCGCGAAAACGTTTCCTTCGCGCAATATATTTGCTAAACAGAATCACCGCGGTATGCTAAAGACCGAGCCCGGCTTGACTTGTCTCGCTTACTCATCCATCGAAGAAACTCGGGATCCTGTGATGACAAATTGGACAATTGAACAAATGCGGGAATTGGATACGAGTGATCCGCTACGCGCGTTTCGGCTGCAATTTGAAATGCCTCCAGGCATCGTCTACCTGGACGGAAATTCTCTTGGAGCGTTGCCTAAAGCCACTCTCCCGAGAATACGCGACGTCGTAGCCTGTGAGTGGGGCAATGGCCTCATTGGAAGCTGGAATCGGCATGATTGGATCAACTCGTCACTGACTGTGGGACGAAAAATCGCTGGACTTATTGGCTCACCACCGGATGACGTAATAGTAACAGACACCACCTCAGTGAATCTTTTCCGTCTTGCGCTGACTTCGCTTGCCTTGAATCCTGGTCGCAACGAGATTCTCTCAGAGGCGGGGAGCTTTCCGACCGACCTCTATGTGTGTGAGGGCGCCGTTCGCGCATTTGGACGTGGAAGTCGCTTGACCGTGGTCCCTCGAGACCAGATAACCGGGGCAATCAGTCAGTCCACTGCACTCGTTCTCCTTTCACATGTGCATTACAAGACTGGCAGCATCTTCCCGATGACTGAAATCACGGCTGCCGCACATTCGCGAGGTGCGATGACTCTGTGGGATTTGAGCCATAGCGCTGGTGCCGTACCAGTAAATCTCTCGGAATCCGATGCCGACTTTGCTGTTGGCTGCGGTTACAAATATCTGAACGGCGGACCGGGTGCTCCAAGTTATCTCTACGTCGCGAAGAGACTCCAGCAGAGCGCCACCAATTTCATCTCTGGATGGCATGGCCACGCAAATCCCTTTAGCTTCGTCGACGACTACACTCCAGCCCCTGGAATCCGTCGATTCCTCACCGGCACACCGTCCATCATCGCAAATGCTGCACTCGAAACTGGAGTGAATATTCTCATCGAAGCCGGAATGAACCGCATCGTAAAAAAATCCCGCATGTTAACCAGCCTCTTTATAGACCTTGTCGACTCGTATTGTGCGGGATACGATCTGACGCTCGTAACCAGTCGTCAGGCTGAACATCGCGGAAGCCAGATCTCGTTCGCCCACCCCCAAGGCTACAAGATCATGCAGGCATTGATTAGCAGGTCTGTCATTGGAGACTTCCGTGCTCCTGATATCCTGCGATTCGGGTTTTCTCCGCTATATTCTCGATTCGAAGACGCGTGGATTGCAGTCATGACCCTAAGGGAGATCCTCCGGACTGGCGCTTGGCGCGACCCGCGATTCGCAGTTCGCGCAGCTGTCACATGACATGATGCTGCGCACAGAGTTGCGGCTCGACCCCTGCTACGCAATGGCACCCCTGAGGTGGATCATCACATGACGAGCACTGCCCCCTCATCCAAGGTATCGGAATCCCTTGGCACTTGTCACGTCGGACGAGAATATTCGGCAATCATTTCTGACGCAACCCTCGGCGAATACAGTCTACTGATAATGCCTTTCATCATGACCGCAATGATCAGTGGCTATCATGTCAGCGAATCGCATGCTGGTAACCTCGTTTCCGCCCAGTTGATCATGATGGGCATTGCAGGAATAGCAGTATCGCACATGCTCCGGAGGCTGGCAGCGCGTGTCATCGTTGCTTTTTCTGCTTTCATGGTCATTGTCGCAAATGCTCTCTGCGCATTGGGCACCGACGACACGCTGCTTCTCGTTGGCAGATGCCTGACTGGGCTCGGTGAAGGTTCATTGATGGCGGCTGCAGGTGCAATTGCTGCGGGCGCCGCAAACCCCCACCGCCTCTACTCCCTTCTTGGCGTGGTCATTGCGGCAGTCGCAGCGGCTGCGCTCGTCGCCACCCCATATTTTATTGACCACTACGGAGCACTCGGCGTGTTCTGGTTGCTGGCCGTCGTTCCGATAATCGCACTTGCATCCCTTCGCTGGTTGCCAGATCGAACGCGGATTCCAGCTACATCGTCAGCGGGTAGGCCGCTGCGAACTGCTGCAGCGTCTTCAATCCTCCTTTCGTTCGCACTACTATGGACCGGAGCAAGTGCGCTTTGGGTATTCGCAGAACTCATCGGCACCCATGGAGGCCTCTCCCCCGCCCAAGTCGGCACTTATCTCGCAATTGGACAGATTGCCGGCCTTTTGGGCCCAATTGCAGCGAACCAGTTTGGCGACCGGATTGGGCTTCGCGCTTCAATTGTGTCGGGAAATCTGGTGATGGCAACAGCAGGCCTGCTTATGGTGTTCGGCCCGGGATGGTTGAGCTACTGTTTGGGTGCGACATTCCTTTCAGTTGCCGTGATGTTTCTGGCCCCTTGCTATCGGACCCTCATGGCACGACTTGACGGATCAGGCCGCATTGTCGCAACGTCGGTTGCGTTCTACACATTTGGATTTGGGGCCGCGCCCGCCGTAGTCGGCATGATGCATGTTGACGGTTCCGCGTACGGCGATGCTGCTCTATTTGCCGCAGCCGCATTTTCAGTCAGCGCGATGCTCGTCTTTACGGTCAAGGTTCCTGCCAATGAAGCAGCCTAACGGGGATAAGGCTCATGTCAGTTGAGCGCAATAACGATGAAGGACACTCATCTTTCCGATACAAGATGATTGCACCTACATCACACGTCGATACGTTCGCGCAGGATCATCTACCACCTGTAACAGAATGGCCCCATTTGAGCTTCAGCTCTCCGCACATAATGTATCCAGATCGGCTAAACGCCGCGTGCAAATTGCTCGATGACGCGATCGCTGAAGGTCACGGGTCGAGAACGGCCATCTTGGAATCTGGATCAAGCTGGACATATTCTGATCTGCTCAGAGCGAGCGACGAAGTTGCGCATGTTCTTGTTCACGAAGAAGGACTCGTGCCAGGCAATCGCGTTCTATTGATGGCATCCAATTCGGGAATGCTTGCCGCATCGTGGTTGGCCGTATTGCGCGCCGGCGGTATAGCGGTAACTGCAATGCCGCTACTGCGTGCACACGAGCTTGGACAGATCGCGATCAAGGCGAAGATTGATCACGCTCTATGTGATTCCAAGGCGCTGCCAGAGGTAAGGCAATCTGCAGTTCAGACCGGATTTCTTAGTCGAATTCGCGCGTGGGGAAACGGTGACTTGGAAAAGTCAATGACTTCTTACACCCAGCCGTTCTGCCCAATCGACACCGCAATTGATGATGTCGCAATCATTGCGTTTACATCGGGGACCACCGGGACGCCGAAAGCGACAATGCACTTTCATCGAGACATACTGGCAATGGCTGATATAGTCGGGCGGTCACTCTTGCACACGTCACTTGACGACGTATATGTTGGCAGCCCCCCGCTCGGATTCACATTTGGACTCGGCGCACTCCTTGTATTCCCACTGCGCTTTCGTGCTGCTGCAGCCTATGTATCACGTCCAACAGCTGATTTGCTTCTTGGTGCAATTGAGCAATACCGAGCCACCGCGCTGTTCACTTCCCCAACTATGTACCGGACACTGATCGATGTACTACCCCGGTTCAATACAACGAGCTTACGGCGTTGCATTTCCGCAGGAGAGCCTTTATCACGCGCAACGTCCGATTCATGGCACAAAGCGACCGGGATCCGGTTGACAGACGGAATTGGGTCGACTGAAATGATCCACATCTTCATTGGCGCTGAAGGCTACGAGGCAAAACCTGGCGCCACGGGCAAACCGTTGCCTGGATACGAAGCGGTTGTATTGGACATCCACGGGAAACCACAGACTATTGGATCTGGCCGATTGGCGGTCAGGGGGCCGACTGGATGTCGCTACTTGGATGATCCACGCCAGAAGGATTATGTCAAGGATGGTTGGAACGTGACAGGTGACCTTTACCGAATAGACCAAGATGGCTACTTCTGGTTCGAGTCTCGCAGTGACGACATGATTATTTCATCAGGGTACAACATTGCAAGCCCCGAAGTTGAATCTGCACTTCAAAGTCACGAAGCCGTACTTGAATGTGCAGTAATAGGTGCACCTGACCCAGTACGTGGTCAGATTGTCAAAGCGTATGTTGTATTGCAGTCTGGATGGTCGCCAGGGGAGATACTTGCCACGAGGCTTCAAAACTTTGTAAAGGCGCAGATCGCGCCTTACAAGTATCCACGAGCAATCGAATTCGTGAAATCACTGCCAAAGACGCCCACCGGAAAAATCCAGCGACATATCCTGCGAACTATCGCATAAGCCTCCGCAGAGGCGAACCAGTGTTCACCCGCCATGCCCAATCGCGCCTTTTCGGTTGGAATGGTCGGCCAGATCAATCTCCACAACGTGCGGCACGGCGAAGGCATATCATTTCCCTTGGCAACTCATTTCGCGAGAACAACACGATGCTTGTATGCAAAAAGGCAGAGCGTCAAATGGATCAATCGAGTTTCACCGGAACCCTCTCTGCTTGAGAACAACCAACTATTGATCGTCATGATTTCCCACCCGACCCGGACCTTGCGCCGGCAGCAGATCCTGGTCGCCACGTTGCTGTTCGCCGGCTACGCCGCCTATTACTTCTGCCGGTCCAACCTGTCCGTGGTGACGCCGCTGATCGTCGATGAGCTGCATGCCCAGGGGATGGACCGGGAAACAGCCCTGATGCGGATCGGCGCGATTTCCTCCATTGGGGTTCTTGCCTACGCGCTGGGGAAGCTTCTGCTCACGGCTTCGGCGGATCTGTGGGGCGGACGGCGGAGCTTCTGCCTCGGCCTTGCCGGCGGCTCGGTGTTCACCGTGCTGTTTGCGCTGGGCGGAGGCATCCCGTTTTTCACGATCGCCTGGGTCGGCAACCGGTTGACGCAGTCCGTGGGCTGGGCGGGCATGATGAAGATCTGCTCCCGCTGGTTCGACTTCCAGTCCCATGGCCGCGTCATCGCCATCCTGAGCCTCAGCTATCTGGTGGGTGACGCCGCGGCCCGCCAGACCATGGGTCTTTTGATCGAGCACGGCGCGAGCTGGCGCGCGGTGTTTTATTTCGGCGCGGGAGTGGCAGCGCTGCTGTGGGTGCTGAACCTGCTGTGGCTGCGCAACTCCCGCACCGACGTGGGTCATGCGCCTGCCGAAGCGAATCCACTCAACCTGTTCGCCGGCCACGAACGGCCGCCCGCTTCCATCCTGACCCTGATGCGCATCCTGCTCTGCAATGCCGCCTTCATAATGACCTGCACGGTTTCGCTGGGTTGCACGCTGGTGCGTGAAGCCTTGGGGACCTGGACTCCCACGTACCTGCACGAGGCAACCCGATTCAGCGTGGCAAGCGCGGCACAGTGGAGCGCCCTGTTCCCACTGGTGGGTGCGGCCTCCGTGCTGGTATCCGGCTGGGCCAGCGACCGCATCGGCATTCACGGCCGCGCCGTGCTGCTGGCGATGGGGCTGGCCGGTTCAGCCGCAGCGCTGACCGCCCTTGCCTTCCTGTCGACCTCCTCGACTGCAGGGCCCTGGCTCGCCGTACTGCTGATCGCCATCATCTCCTTCTGCCTGCTCGGGCCTTATTCGAGCCTGGCCGGCGCGATGGCACTGGATTTTGGCGGCGCGCATGCCGGTGCTGCCGCCTCCGGCCTCATCGATGGCGTCGGCTATCTCGGCGGTGTGCTCGCCGGAGCCGGCATACCGGAACTGTCGGCGCATTTCGGCTGGCGTGGAGTGTATGTGGCGCTGGCCGGCGTCTGCGTTGCTTCCACCCTGGCCTCGGGCAGCCTGTGCCTGCGGCAGATGCGGCTGCGGCATGCATGACAGGTCAACGCGGATCGGCGCGTCGACAGATGGTCAGTTCTGGCCGACGGGCGAGACGAAGTGCCTCACTGCGTCATTGAAAGCCCGGCGGTTGTCGTCGCCGTCGTACACCTCGTGCGGCCCCGGCAACGGGACGAACACGAATCGCTCCGGCGAAACGCCGGCTTCCAGGAACAGACTGCCGTCCGCCGCGCCGAAATCGAAATAGCCGGCGGTCACGAACAGGCGCAGTCGAGGATCGCGTGACATGGCCGTCGCCAGGTTTGCCTCGGTGCCGGGATCCGGGTGGAAGGTCCACTGGGAGTTCGCGAGGAAATTCACGCCGATGTAGGGTTCTTTGCTGGCGAAGTGAAGCTGCTGCTCGAGATACCGGCCAACGACCGGGCTTTCGACCGCTCCGATGCTGGCGGGCGTGGGAGCTGCGCCGGAGCGGGCACCGGGTTTGACCACGCCCAGGGCCGGATCGTCGATGGCGCCCTCCTGCCCTGGCTCGAGCGGACCAGTGACCCGCAGATCCAGTCGGCCGGTGCGCAGACCCTGGTCCTTCAGCAGGTTGAACATGTAGGTGTTCGCCTCGATCCGCAGGTCGTGGGCCAGGATCAGGTCCACCGGCAGGCCGATGAAACCCGACAACTGCACGGCGATGCGGTGTCTGTCCTCCTCGGTCAGGTCCTTTCCGCGCGCCAGCGCGCTGGCATATGGACCCCGGGCAAAGCTCATGGCCTCACGAAAGAACGCCGCACTGGAAAGGCCGCGACGGTCGACCTTGTGGTGATACCAGGCGCCTGCAGCCATGCTGGCGATGCTGCTGACGATGCGCATGTCGGCGGGCGCATCCTGCGGCACACCCGGACCCGACACCAGCAGAACCCCGTCGAAGCGCAGATTCGGCTCGCGGGTGAGGATGAGCCCGGCCCGGATGGTGCCATAGCTCTCGCCCATCAGGAACCGGGGCGAGGCTTCGCGGTCATTCACGCGCAACCATACGCCGATGACGGACGCCACCGTGTCGGCATCGAAGCGGCTGTCGTACCAGGGTTTCGGATCCACGCCAGGCAGCGCCCTGCTGAAGCCGGTGGAGACCGGATCGATGAACACCAGGTCGGCTGTGTCCAGTACGCTGACCGTGTTTTCCACCAGGGTGGAGTCGGATGCGTCGCCTGGCCTCGCGCGAGTGCGGATGATGGGACCGAGCGCCTTCATGTGAAGGGGCGAGGAGGAAGCGCCCGGACCGCCATTGAAAGCGAAAATCACAGGACGGTGCGCGCCAGCGACGTCATCGCGGGTGTAGGCAATGGTGATCACCGAGGCACCAATGCGACCCGACGGGCCGTCGACGCGAAATTCCCGCACGGCCGCGGTATAAGGGACGAGCCTGCCTTCGATCGGGATCTGGTGATGCGTGATCGCGAGGCGCGGTTGGCTCACCCCGTGATCACCGCCGAAGGCGCGGTTTGCCACGCTCGCGCCAGTCGCAAGGCTCACGGCGAGCAGCAGCATCTGCGCCCCACGGCGAGGCGTCATCGGCCTCGGACCGTCCCGGGTAAGGGTATCGAGCACCGCGGTCCTTCCACGACGCTCGCCCGGTCAAAAGCTCTTCGACAACGTGATGCCATACGTGCGGGGCTGCAGGAACACCACGCTGGTGATCGATGTGCCATTGCGATTGGTGGCCGTTACCACGCCATCCTTGTCCGTGACATTCCGGACATACAGATCAAACCGCCAGTTGCTCGTGGTGCTCAGCCCACCCCGCAGGTCAAGCTGCGTGTAACTGGGCAGATCGAAGCGTGGTGCGAGCTGATTGTTGCCCAGAAGAGCCCCGGTATTGACGAACTCGGAGATCCGCGAACCCACATAGGTCAGGTTCGCCGCCGTGGAGGCATTCAGGAAATCCGTGAGACGGAAGTCCTTCTGGATCGAGGCATTCGCCGAGAACTTTGCCGAGCCGGGCAGTCGGTCGCCCGAGGCGCCAACCAGCGAATCGGCGCCAGCCAGGTTGGGCAGAGACTCGCTCAGCTTGGCATCCAGGAAGGTGACGTTGGCGGCCAGCGTCAGACTCTCTACCGGCCGGTACTCGATTGCGCCCTCCAGACCCCGGCTGCGTGCTTTGCCGCCATTGGTGCTGTAGGTAAACTGCGAAAGTGAATCGGTATCCTGCAACTGGATGTCGGTCCAGTTGATCTGGAACACGGCCACATCGAAGCTGACCTGCCGGTTCAGCACGAATCCCTTGAGCCCCAGCTCATAGTTGACCACTTTGTCCGGTTTGTAGGCCGCCGGCACACTGGGCAGCACCGTGTTCGGGCCGCCCGGTCGATAGCCGCTGGCCACTCTGGCGTAGGCCATCAAGTCCTCGTTCAGATGATAGATCGGCGAGACTGCGAACGTGAACGAGTTGTCGCTTGACCGCAGCAGATCAGACACATTCGTCGGCCCGAACACTGGCTGTATGGGATCATCGATCACGGTCAGACCACCGCCGCTGCTCTGGTCATTCTTCGCGTATCGCATGCCGGCCTGAAAGTCCCATTTCGGCGTCACGTGCCAGGTGGCATCGGCGAAGATGGCCTTTTCCTTGTAGGTTACCGGACCCTTTCCGTTGTATGGCACGGCCAGTTGCGCTCCGCCGGAATCGAACAGGGTGAGCGTCTGGTCGACGCTGCTGTCTTCCTTGGTGTAGAAGATGCCGCCCCGCCAGTCGACGGGGCCAGCCTTGCCGCCGATGCGCAGTTCTTCGGTAAACTTGCTCGTGTGAGCAATATCGTCGATGTTGACCACCGCACCTGAGCTGGGCCCGAGACCGTAGAACAGGGGAATGAAGAAAAAGACCGAGGACAGGTCCTGTACGTTGGTACCGCTGCTCTTGCCGTAGGAAGTAATCGAGGTGATGTCCATCCCGCCGACATTCCACTCGATGCGTCCGGTGTACAGCTCCTGGTCACCGACGTCGCTGGTCGTGGAAAGACTGATGTTGTTCTCACCATACCTCGGCACGTAGGTGGGAGGCAGACCGGAAGTCGTCGGCTCCGACTGGATCGAAGGACTGAATTCGGCATTGCGCTTCTGGCGCATGGCCGTCAATGTAATCGACAGGCCATCGACCGGTTTGAGCAACAACGCTGCGCGACCGCCGTAGGTATGAGTTGTGTTGACGTCCTTGCCGACGAATCCCGGTTTAACGTTGTCTATCCAGGCGGGATCATGCCGCGTGAAACCTGAGACCAGCAGCGCCGCCTTGTCCGACCAGAACGGCAGATTCACCGAGCCGCGCGCATTCCATCCGGTGGTGCCACCGGTCACCGAAGCGCCGCCCACTTCCACGCGCCCGAAGAATCTGGACGGGTCAGGCTGACGGGTCACGTATTTGATGAGGCCACCGAGGCTGGCGGCACCGTACAGGGTTCCCTGCGGACCGCGCAGCACCTCGATGTGATCGAGAAGCGAGGGGTCGATGTCCGGAAAACGGCTGTTGCCCAAGCCTCCCTGCAACGTCGAGCCAAATGGCACATCGTCGATCAGCAGCGCCAGGGTGGGGTTCGTAGCCCCGCCCGTGGTCAGACCGCGCAACGACAGGTAATAGGTCTTGTTGCCGTTGTACTGCAGCCCGGGTATGCGGGAGAAGTAGTCGATGATGCTGACCATATTCTCCTGGGTCAGCGCATCGCTGGACACGGCCGTGATCGATGCGGGCACATCGATGAGGCGTTCATTGCGCTTCTGCGCGGTGACGATCACTTCCTCGAGGGTGGTCGCCTCGGGAGCTGCAGATTCGTCGGCAATGGAAATACCCGTGGAGGCGCAAAGCACCGCCGCCAAGGCACATCGAATCGACATTCGAGACGTATTCATGCGTAATCCCCTCACCCTCACCGAGGGCGCCTGATCCGGGATGCTAGCCAGTGCCCGCCGGAGAATTATTGCGTTCTGGGCAAACGTGGCCAGCCGAACGGCAAGTTAATGCGCAAAACGAGGGCCAGACAGGCACAGCTCGCCACCTGTTTTGCCACAGTGTGGCACTCGTCATGCCTGTCTGGGCAATCCGGCCGGAATCGCATGGCTCAGGGAGAGCAATTTTCTCCTGTGTCACCAGGCACACGTTCCCACTGCCAAGTTGGCACCGTTTCGCCGCGTGGCAGGTAGGTGATGTCCAGAGTCGCTTCCCCGCGGCGAATGGTCAGGTGGATCGGTTCATCCTGCGTTCCCTGAATGCGGTCCTGCGGGACGGGACGCAGGATCTCATCACCGTTGCGCAGGCCTGCGGCCTCGGCTGCCGATCCGCTCATCAGACCGTGGACGATGCGTGGGGATTCGGTCAGCACCACCGGCTCGAAGCCCAGCTGGTAGCGTCGCAGCGGTCTGGAAATACGGTGAAAACAGGGCCCGAATGCGCCGGAACCCGGCAGCGGGGTATCGCCGGCCAGATGACGCTCAAATTCACGCACGGCTGAGGGTCCCAGTTCGCGGTGAAGCAGCGCGACCCAATCCTGCTCGACCAGAGGCCGGTTCGTCGAGCGCTCGAGGCCCTTCATCGCCAGCATCAGATCGTCCAGGCTCCGGTGTCCATGGGAAGCGCGGCGCATCGCCTCGTCCACGATCACGAAATACAGAAAGCCGCGGTCGTAGGGCAGCGTGCGAATGCGCGTATCGGTCCAGAAACGGGCCGGCACCTCGGCGTTCGGCACATTGCCCAATGCGTCGGTGTAGTAACGCGCCGCGTAGAAATTGACGTCCTTGAGAAAAGCGGCCGCGTCGATGAGGCCGTAGCGCAGCGGCAGCGCACTTTCGTAGAACACCGCCAGGCCTTCGTTGAACCAGCTCGCGGCCAGTTCTCCACCCTGCTCTTCCGGCGCTGTGAGCATGGGCTGGAAGGTGTGGAACATCTCGTGGGCCAGCGTGAATTTGATCTCCTGCGGATCCGTGCCGCCGTGCGCGCCGTAGGTGACGATGAAGGACCGGTTCATGCCCATGCCGCCACCGGCATTCACCGGATTGTGGCGCATGAACACGATGTAGGGTGCGGGGCTGGTACGGAAGAACTTCTCGTATTGTCCGTACAGCCCGCCGGTCCATTGCATCAGCTCTCCCCCGTCGAACGGCGGGTTTCCCTGCCAGACGGAGAAGAACCCATGCTCTGGCTGCACCTCGGGGTGCCTGTGCAGCGCGCCAGCCATGAAATACACCTGATCGAGCATGCTTGCTGGGCCCTCCCCGCCATCCGGCAGCGGACTGTGCACGGCCGACGACCCGGCGGGCAGCGCCGAAAGGTCCCACCGGATGTCGTAGCGCGCGCGCGGCACGGCGGGGCGCAGCAGCACCACCGCGGCTCCTGCGGATACGGCATCGGCTTCCACCCTCAGGTCCACCGGAGGCGCAGCGCCACGGGCGGCATCGGTGCCGGTGGGTCGCAAGGTATAACGGAGCAGCACCTCGCCGCTCAAGGATCGCGACGCGAACCACTGCCGGATGATGGCGGGCGCGCTCCCGATATCACGTGCCGACAGCGTGAAGGAACCTGCGGCATCGCTGCCCTGCAGATCCGGAAGGCGCTCGGCAGCCGTGGGTACGTTCCAGGATACGAGAGGAATCTCCACCAGCGGCGAGTCCGGTCCGGCCGGGACGCCCCTCAAGCGCATGCTGACCTGCAAGGTCGCTGTGCTGGAATCCAGTGCGGATGGGCGCAGCGTGTAATCCACCTCGGGTATGCCGGCAGCCACGCCGCGCCCGACCCAGAACACCCACAAGGCGCCAAGCATCAGGGATCGATGATTCACACAACTTCCTCCGATGATTTTTCGACCTGGATATGCGGGCGTCGAAACGCCCAGTACGCAAGACCTGCCACCAGCCAGCCGGCGACCAGCAGGTATGGCCGCCCATCGGCCTGAACGCCAAGCAGGATGATCAGCGTCCCGCAGACTGCAGCGCTGGAGCCGAGCCATCGCACCGTCGATACCGAAAAGCCGACGCGCGAGCGAGCGTGCAGCTGCGGAAACGAAGTGGCGACCCTCACCGCCGACAGGGAACAGGCCACGTACTTGAGCATCGTGGGTATGTTGACGGCGAGCAGCAGGAACACCACGCTGCTCGGCAGGAGCAGTCCTGACATGACCAGTCCATAGGCCAGCAGCACTGCGACATGCGGAGTGTGGAAACGCGGATGGATGGTCGCCACGCGCGCCGGCAGCACGCCACTGCGGCCCATGGCGAACAGACTCCGTGAGAAGGATACCGCCGCGGCGTTCATGGACTTGAGGATCGAGGCCGTGGAAGCGATGAGGATTACCGGCACCGCCCATCGGCCAAACGGCACACGCGCAGCTTCCAGAAGTGGCGCTTCGGTGCCGGCGAGCCGATTGGGGCCGACGAGACCGAGTGCGACGAAGACCACCGAGGCATAGACCAGCGCCGTCAGCAGGATGGCCAGCGCGATGCCAAGCGGCAGATTGCGCTCCGGCCGGCGCACTTCCTCGCCGATCTCCACTGCAGACTCGATGCCCAGGAACAGCGAGATCAGCAGCGACACACCCGCACCGATCGCCGTCCAACCGGGGGCCAGTGGCGAACCGATTCGCGCCAGATCGACCAGTGGCGCACCGAGCACCACCAGTGCTGCGAGAACCGCCAGGAGCACCACCATGAGCGCCACCTGCAATCGGGCCGCAATCATGATGCCCAGGTAGTTGAGCGCGTAGATCAGGGTGATGGCCGCGGCCATGGTCGGCTTGAGCGGCACCGGCATGGCCACATCCAGGTACTTGACCAGCACCAGCGCCAGCACCGTGGTCGCACCGACATTGCCCAGGATGCGAAGCCATGCGATCACGAATCCGGTCAATGGGCCCAGGAATCGCCGCGGCCACTCATACGAAGCGCCGGAGATCGGCAGCGCCGACCCAAGATAGGCATAGGTGGCGGCGAACAGCACCATGGGAATGGCAGCGATGCCGATGGCGACCAGCATGCCGGCGCCTGCGATCTGCGCGGCCGGCTGCATCACGGTGAAGATCGATACGCCGATGGCCGTGCCCGCGCCGAAGACCACGACGCCGGACAGTCCGACACCTCGCCGCAGCGTGGCTGCGGTTGGCGAGTTTTGTGGCGACAGGGACGAGCCTGCCATCAGCCGGCCAGCACCGACAGGAGCCGGTCGATGTCGGCATCATCGTTGAACACCGAGGGCGTCACCCGGAAGCGGTTTCTGGCCAGGGTGATTCGGATGCTGGCTGCCTCGAGCTTCGCGCTCAACCGCTCGTGCGCATTCTCCAGTGCGCAGGCGACGATCGGCGCCCGCGATTCCACTGGAGTCAGCAGCGAATATCCCAGGCGCGGGAGTTCGCGCTTGAGCCGGTCCGTCAACGTCTGCGCATGCGCCTGGATGCGTTGCACGCCGGTGGCGAGCAGATAGTCCAGCGAATGATCGAGCAGCGCCACACCGGCGTACGAATGTGTACCCAGCGCCACGAGGCCGTTGGCATCATGACTGGGCGTGCAATCTGCAATGGTCTTTCCGGGCGGATCGAAAGGATAGACGTGGGTCTGGAAGTCCTGGAGCGCGTAATAGCCCCATTGGCTGCGCTGAAAGCGATCCCACAACCCGCGGCGGATGTACAAGAATCCGAGACCGAAATCAGCCATCAGCCATTTGTAGGAGGCACAGGCGGCAAAATCCACGCCACAGGCCTTGACGTCGAAGGGTACGCAGCCTGCAGCGTGCACGATGTCCGCGTACACCAGCGCGCCATGCGCATGGGCCACGTCGCACACACGCTTCAGGTCGTGCTCGAAACCGTTGAACGTCGACACCGCCGACAAGGCCACCAGGCGCGTGCCACGGCGCACCGCCCGCTCGATCGAATCGGGGGTAATCCTTCCCTCGACCGGGCGAAGCCAGGTGACTTCCACGCCCTGTCGCGCAAGCTCCTCGTAGAGATAGAAAGAACCGAAGAAATGCAGGGTATCGGTGACCACCTGAGCGCCGCGTGCCGGCAGACCCAGGCCCTTGACGACCAGGAGTTCGCCCGCCGTGGTGCTGGGAACCCAGGCGATTTCATCCGTTTCCGCATTGATCAGCCGGGCGAACCTGGCGCACACCGCATTGGGGTCGGCCGAATGGCTGGCATGCGGCTCGACCGAGCGCTTCGCAATGTACGCCTGAAGCGAGCGGTGTGCGCCGATGCTGATCGGGTGGGTGGAGCCGGAATCCAGGTAGGTCACCGCCATTTCGCCAAAAGAGGCCTTGTCCGGCAACTGCGCCCCCGCCACGACTCCGGTCTGCGCAGCCGCCTCGTCCGCTGCGGCGCCCGCCACCGCTGCCCGCGCCGACACTGGAAGCATCGCCAGCCATTTCAGCCATTCGCGCCGTGTCGACTTCGTTTTCACCGGATCTCCCTTGCGGCATCAGCCGCCTCGAGTCTCACCGCCAGCGAGCATAGTCACGCGGAAGGGCAAAAGTGATTCGCTTATCCGGGCCACAGGCGGCATGACTATCCCATCGAGCCTCGCGGGCCGGCGCCAGTGGCGTTATTCTTGCCTGAACCAGTCCCGCCCGAGGGTTGCTGCATGGCCGACGAAGATCTTACCTCCTATGACATCAAGATCCTGGAACAGATGCAGCTCAATGCCGAACAGTCCACGGCGGAACTTGCGGACAAGGTGGGCCTGTCGCAGTCGCCCTGCTGGCGGCGCCTGCAGCGACTGAAGGACGCGGGCTACATCAAGGCCCAGGTCGCCCTGCTCGACCGGCGCAAGCTCGGCTATGAACTGGTCATCTTCTCCACCATCAAGATGCTGACACTCACCGACGACAAGCGCGCCGAGTTCCTGCGCAAGATCGAACTGATTCCGGAGATCACCGAGTGCCACACCATCTTCGGGGAGATGGACGTGATCATCAAGGTCATCGCTCCGTCCATGGGTTGGTACCAGAGCTTCATTTTCAATACGCTGATGAAACTGCCCGGCGTGACCGACATCCGCTCCACGGTGACGCTGGCCGAGGTCAAGTCCACGACACACGTACCGGTGCGTTCTCGCCCAATCGGCTGAGACCGTTGAAAACCGGTCGGCACGGACTTCGCGAGGCGAAGCGGCATCGGGGAATGTTTATTCGGCCATGAGGCACCGGCGAGTCCGTTCGGGCATGTCTTCGCACCATCGGCCCGCTAACGTGCCTGACATGGCCCTGACCCCCGAAACTGACACCCTCCCCTCGTTGGCCGCCCCGGGTGACTGCAGTTTTTCGGCTTGGACGCGAAGCGCCATCGAGGACCTCGAGGCCAGCGAAGGCCGCATCCTGTCTCTCTTCGAAAGCTCCGTTCCCGAACCGCTCCACTTGCTGGCCGAGACGGCGGCGCAGGCGTTCGGCCGCGGTTTCACCGACCGTTATGCGGGCACCTTCGTCAGTGGCAACCCGTACGTGGTCTCGCAACTCCGGCAGCAATATGGCGTCGAGGCCACTTCGATCTTGTGCACAACGGGCGCGAGCAGCGCACTGTCGCTCATCTACCGTGCGTTTCTCAGGCCCGGCGACCGGGTGCTGGTGGAGTCGCCGGGATTCGACCTGTTCGGGATTCTTGCTGGCACGCAAGGAGTGGAGGTCGACCGATTCGAACGCAGGGCGCCGGATTTTGCGCTCGATCCGGCCAATGTTGCATCCTCCATGCGGCCGCGTACCCGGCTGATCGTCTGTTCCGATCTGCACAACCCTTCAGGCATGCTGGCCGATGCCGACGCATTGCGGGAGATTGGCACGCTTGCGCGCCGGAACGGCGCCCTGGTCGTGGTAGACGAGGTCTATGCGGATTACGCGGGACCGGAGCGGCGTGCCGCCGCCTCGCTGGGCGGGAATATTTTCAGTGTAAGCAGCCTCACCAAGAATTACGGACTGAGCACGTTGCGATGTGGCTGGGTGATCGCCCAGCCTGTCGTCCTGGCGCCGGTACGGCGCCTGTACGATGAAATCGAATTCGGAGTGTCCAAGTTCGCCCACTCGGTTGCCGCTTTCGTACTGGAGCATCCCGGTGCCTATCAGCGCTACCGGCGGAAGATCCTGATGGCATCCCGGCCGCTGATGCAACGCCAGCACCAGCAATGGGAGCAGGCCGGGCTGGTCACCGGCATTCTTCCGCCATTTGGCTGCAACTATTTTCCGCATCTGGTGGGCGTGGAGGACACCGCCGGCTTCGCAGCCAGTGCGGCGCGCGAACATGGCGTCTGCGTTGCGCCCGGCGAATATTTCGACGCACCCGGTCACATTCGGATCGGCTTCGCGCAGCCGGTCGACAAGCTGCGCGAAGCACTGCAACGACTCACTGGGGCCCTGCAGGCCCACCGGCAGCGGCTTCAATCCTGATATCCGTGGAGGCTGTGATGCTCATGGTACGCATTGCCCTTTCCTTACTGCTCACGCTCACGACCCTGTGGGCCGCGCCGTCCCCGGCCGCGGCAGATTCCGCGATCCAGCAACCCATCGGCCTGCATGCACCGGTCATCACTCACCTGAAGGGCCGCTTCAACGGCGTGAAGATCCGCTACACCGCCCGTGTCGAAGCACTCGATGTTGCCGATGCCAACGGCCGCACGCGCATCGTGAGCTTTGCCTACACACGTGACGGTGTGGAGAAGCACTCGCGCCGCCCGGTCACCTTCCTGTTCAATGGCGGACCGATCAGCCCTTCGCTGTGGGTGCATCTGGGCGGCCTGGGGCCCTACCGGGTGGCAATACCCGACTCGGTCGGCGCGGACCCATCGAGCTTTCGCATCGTCGCGAACGAGTTTTCCCCTCTCGATGCCACCGACCTTGTGTTCGTCGACCCTGCTTCCACGGGATGGAGTCGGGTTGCAGCCGGAACGCAAGCCAATGCGTACTTCTCGGTCAAGGCGGATGCCCAACAGTTCGTAGCGTTCATCAGGACCTGGTTGGCCGTGCATGACCGCACCGACTCGCCGGTCTACGTGTTCGGCGAGAGTTACGGCACCAACCGCGCCGCCGAGATCGCGGGGCAGGTAGCGGATGCGCCCGACACTTTCAAACTCGCGGGCGTGTTCCTGTACGGGCAGGCCGTCAACATCATCGAGTACGCGCAGCGCCCTGCCAATATCGTGAGCTACGCCGTATCGCTCCCCACCCTGGCCGCCATCGCCTGGTATCACGGACGCGTCGAGCACAACGGCAGGACACAGGAAGCCTTCCTGGACGAGGCACAACGGTTCGCCCGGAGCGAATATCTTCCCGCGTTGTTCCAGGGCAGCAACCTGCCGCTGGCAGGACAACGACACATCGCAGAGCGACTGGAAGCCTTCAGTGGCATTCCGGCTTCCTGGTATCTCACGCATGCACTGCGCATCACCAAGGAGGAATACCGGCAGGAACTGCTGAAGGATCGTGACCTGCTGCTCGGGCGGAGTGATGCGCGCTACACGGCCCCGATGGGCCCGAAGGGCCGCACCGAGGACCCCTCATCGGTGCTGCCGGTCAGCGTGGCGAAACTCTTCGAAACCTACCGCCGCGACACGCTGCACGTAACCTGGCCGGAAGCGTATCTCACCGGTTCGCCGGTGGCTGAACTTGACGAATGGGACTGGAGCGGCAGCAAGACACCCTTCGGCGACTGGCCCTATGCGCAGGGGATCACCAGGATGATGTCGGTGAATCCCTCGTTCCGGGTGGTGGTCGCCAACGGCTGGTACGATACCAGCACCACCGTGGGTGCCGCGGAGTTGCTGGTGGCGGAATCCGGATGGGATCCGGCACGCACACGACTGCGCTTCTACGATGGCGGTCACATGGGGTACTCGGTCACCGCCACCGCGCGTGCCATCGGTGCCGACATTCGGGAGTGGGTGAAATGAAGCAGCCATCTATCGCCACCACACGCCTGGGACCGGCGCTGCTCCTCGCAGGCAGCCTGGTCGCACACGTTTGCGCGAGCACGGGTTCCGCCTCACCAAAGGCGGCCGCTGAGCCGCCGCCGCCGGCACCAGCCACGACCCCTCTGGCACCTCCCCGCCGCTTCGAGTCCGCGCACGAGGGAACTTTTGGCGGCACCCGTCTGCGCTACCGTGCGCTGGTGGAGGAACACCTGCTCACCGATACGGCCGGTCAGCGCACGGCAAGCGTGTATACGTTCGCCTATGTGCGAAGCGATACGAGAGCGGCAGGGGCGATGCGGCCCGTCGTATTCGCGTTCAACGGTGGTCCCGGCTCTTCCTCCATCTGGCTGCACATGGGTTTGCTGGGACCGGTGCGTGCGGATGCGGGCGAGCCATCCCGGCCGCACGTCGTGGCGCCGTTCCGTTACGTCGACAATACGGACAGCATTCTGGACGTCGCCGACATCGTCATGATCGACCCGCCGGACACCGGCTACAGCCGCATTCTGCCGGCGGGCAAGCCCGAGCAGTTCCTGAGCACCGACGCCGATGCGCGCATGACCGTGGAACTCATGCGCGACTGGCTGAAGGATCACGGCCGCCTGAATTCCCCCAAGTACATCATCTCGGAGAGCTACGGCACGATCCGGGCTGCGGTGGTGGCCCGGCTCCTCGGCGGAGGCCCGATGGCTACCGGCCGCATGGATGGTCTGACATTGAACGGTGTGGTGCTGCTCGGTCAGGCGATGGACCTTCGAGCCGATGCGGGCGACCGGGAGTATCTCACGGCATTGCCCAGTCTGGCCGCCACTGCCTGTCAACATCACAAGGTCGCGGCCGCCTGCACGCCGGCCGGCCAGGCCGAAGCCGGGCGAAGGTTCGCGAAAGAATCGCTTCTGCCGGCGCTGTATGCCGGAAGCCGGCTGGATTCCGCTACCGAAGCTGATCTGGCCGCGCGGCTGGCCGAGCTCATCGGCCTGGACAGGAAGGAGGTGCTGAACCGCAGGCTGCGCGTGCCGCTCGGCGAATTCGCTCATCTGCTGCTGGCGAACGAAGGCCGGCGAGTCGGTCTGTACGACTCACGCTATACGCTTCCGCTGGCCGGAGCCGGCTCGGACCCGGTGGGAGATGATCCTTCCATGAGCCAGTACGTACCCGCCTACGTGGCAACCTGGGCAGAATACGCGCGAAACGCGCTTCACATCGATCTGCCACTGCAGTACGAGGCCATCGCCTTCAGCAGCGTCAATTCCAGATGGGATTACGGCTCGGGTGTGGGTGTACCCGTCACCCGCAATTTCGCCCAGGACCTTGCCATTGCTGCGAACCACAATCCGGCCCTGCGCATCTTCATCGGCGCAGGCTATTACGATCTCGTGACGACGCTGGGTTCGGCCGAATACACCCTCACCCACGCCCCCATCCCGGCGCAGCACGTGGAGTTCCACTACTACGAATCGGGCCACATGCCCTATCTTGGAACAACATCGCGGCAGGCACTGGCCGGCGACTTGCGGCGCTTCGTCGGCGCCGCTCCTCCATGAGGTCCCTCATGAATATCCTGCCAGCAACCCTGTTCAGCGGCCTCGTGATGATGGCCGCCTCGACCCTCGCCGCGCCCACCGACCACTACGTCGTGCTGTCCAACGGAGAAAAGGTCGGGCATCTCGATGTCACGCACAACGGGCACGCCGTCGATGTCGACTACGATGTCAACAACAATGGCCGCGGGCCGGGCGTCAGGGAACATTTGCAGCTAGATGCCCAGGGGCTGCCCGTGGCCTGGCGTATCGACGGGCATTCCGAAATGGGTGGCGCGGTACACGAGGAGATGACCTGGAAGAACGGGGTGCAATCCTGGACCAGTCAGGCCGATCAGGGTGAGCAGCCCGCACCGACTCCCAAGCTCTACGTGGGTAATGATGCCAGTCCCTGGGCGCTGGGCCTGTACGTCAATGCGATGGTCCGCTCGCACTCGGACCGAATCGATGTGCTGCCCCGGGGGGAGTTGCATCTGGACCGGCTTGGAGAGGTGCGTGTGGGCACCGGGTCCGCTGCGATACGCGTCGATGCCTACTTCGTCGCTGGCGTGGAAAGAGTACCTCTGCTCATCCTGATGGACAAGCAGGCGCAGCCTTTCGCGTTGCTCGAAGACCAGATCGTGGTGCGCGCGGGCCACGAGCCCGCGTACGCAGAGCTGAGGCGCCTGGCGCAGCAACTCGAGTTGCGCAGGGTCCAGGACATCCAGAAGCGCTCGGCGCATGCTTTCCAGGTGCCGGTGCGCATTCGCCGCGTCCGGATCTTCGATCCTGCGACCGGCCGTGCGGGTGAGCCGAGTTCAGTGGTGTTCTATCGCGGCGCCATCACCACGGTCGAACCCGAAAGTGCCGCGCCGACGCCGGCGGATGAAGTCGAAGTCGATGGCGAAGGCGGTACGCTCGTGGCCGGGCTTCACGACATGCACACCCACAACAATCTCTGGAGTGGCCTGTACTACCTGTCGCTGGGCATCACCTCGGTGCGAGACATGGGCAATGAGAACGCCGTGCTCGCCGATCTCATGAGGCGCATCGATGCCGGCGAGGTGCCCGGTCCCCACATCATTCCATCCGGCTTCATCGAGGGCCGCAGCCCCTACTCCGCCCGACTGGGCTTCATTCCGGAGACGCTGGAGGAGGCACTGCGCGATGTACGCTGGTATGCCGACCGCGGCTACATCCAGATCAAGATCTACAACTCCATGAACCCGGACTGGGTCAAGCCACTCGCAACCGAGGCGCGGCGCCTGGGTCTGCGTACGGTCGGCCACATCCCGGCATTCACCACGCCCGATCGCATGCTGGAAGATGGCTACAACGAGATCACGCATGTCAACCAGCTCATGCTGGGGTGGCTCCTGCAGCCCGGCGAGGATACGCGCTCGCCACTGCGTCTGACAGCCATGGCGCGTGCGGCGGACCTGGACCTCAACGATCCACGCGTCGCGCACACCCTTGCTCTCATGAAGGAAAAGCACGCGGGCCTCGACACCACCGCCGCCATCGTCGAGCAACTCATGCTGAGCCACGCTGGCACGGTGCCCGAGGGTGCGGCCGCATATCTGGATCACATGCCCATCGGCTACCAGCGCTATCGGCGACGCTCCTATGTTACGTTCAAGGACAAGACCGAAGAAGCGCGCTACCAGCGCGCCTTCGACAAGGTGATCGAAACACTCGCCCTGCTCCACCGCGAGCAGATTCCGCTCTGGCCGGGCACCGATGACATCATCGGCTTTCAGCTGCATCGCGAGCTCGAACTGTACGTGAAGGCCGGCTTCACGCCGGGTGAGGCACTGCGCGTGGCGACCTTTGACTGCGACCGCTATCTGGGCCGCGATCAGCTGTACGGCAGCATCGGGCGCGGCAAGCGTGCGGACTTTTTCCTGACGCCCGGCGATCCTTCGGAAGACATCGGCGCCTTGCACGCGATTCGCATGGTGGTGAAGGACGGAGTTGTCTACTACCCTGCGGAACTGCACGCGGCGCTTGGCATCACGCCCTTTGCCCTGCCGCCGAGGCTCACGCTGCCGACGGTCACGGAACAGCACCCGTGAGGTGTCGGGGCCGGATCTGCACCGCCCTGCTGTCCTGTCTCGGACTTCTCGCCTCGCTCAACGCCGGGGCCGCGGGGACCGAGCTCACTGACGTGGTGAAGCGTGCTCAGTCAATGCGGGTCCACGACAGGCCTCTGCGCTACGAATCCGAGACAGGACGCATCGCCATCGCCGATGTGGAAACCGGTGAGCCGCACGGCTACATGTACTACACCGCATATCGCCTGCCCCCTCGGGGCAAGACTCGCGCCGTGATGTTCATCTGGAATGGCGGCCCGGGTGCGGACTCCTCGCTCCTGCATTTTTCCGCCGCGGGTCCGCGTCGCGCCGAAGGCGGCCGATTGCTGGACAACGAGGAGACATGGCTCACCGCTGCGGACCTGGTGTTCGTCGACCCCATCGGCACCGGCTTCAGCCGCCCGACACGCCGCGAATATGCAGAGGAGTTCTACAGTACTCGCGGAGACGTGGCATCGGTGACCGAATTCGTGCGCGCCTGGCTTTTGCTGCACGGCGTCGTGAATGCCCCCGTGTTTCTGGTCGGGGAGAGCTGGGGTTCACGGCGTGCGGCCAGCGTCGCCTTTGCGCTGCTGCAACGTCATGTGCCGGTGAATGGTCTGTTCCTGATCTCGGGCGACTGGGGTCTGAGTCACGACTACCTGGGCGCGCCCCTGCGTACAGCGTTGTCCGCAGTGGACATGGCGACCACCGCACTGTACTACGGCAAATCCACAGCCCTCGCCGGTTCGTCGATCGAGCAGGCGCGCCGCACAGTCACACAATGGGCGAAGGAAACTTACGCACCGGCGCTTTCGCATCCGGATGCAGTGACAGCGGAGGAACGCCGCGCGCTGGTTGATCAGCTGAGTGCCTACATCGGCGTTCTCCCCGGGGCGATCGATGCGCACACGCTCAGCGTGAGCCCGGGTGAATTCCGGCGCCAGCTGCTGAAAGATCGAGGTCAGGTGCCGTACATTTTCGACATGCGGCGCACTTCGCCGCCGGGACGGGAGAACGATGCAGCGATCCTTCACTACCTGCGCCAGGATATCGGGTACCGGACCGCACTGCCTTATCTGGGAATCGAGGAACTGACCCAGGGATATGCCCCGGATGGCAACTATCCGGCAAGTGTTGGCGAGCGCTGGAACTACGCTACGGAAAAGCTGCCTGAGGAACAGGTCAAGGCAGCGTACGAAGCAGCAGCTACCCGCGGCGATGGCCCGCCGAAGCTCGGAGCGCCGTTGCCTGCCACCGAAGAAGCCCTGGCGTTGAATCCCCACCTGCGAGTTTTGATTGCCGAAGGCATGTTCGATTCCTTCCTGCCTTGTGCCGCAGGCGATGAGACGAAGCAACGTTTGCCAGCTCGCATCACACAGGCCATCAGGTTTCGTTGCTACGTCGGCGGACATGCGATGTATCTGGATGCGCCGGTACGCAGGCAGGTGGCCGAGGATGTACGAACGCTCGTGCGCAACGCGCTGGCGCCTTGATCGCCGGCAGGTCCGCAAGCACCTGCGAGGTTGCGAAATTGCGCGATTTTGGCCTGCGCACCTTGTTTGTTAGGCGATCCGGCACGGGTGTGACGTCCATCCCTGTTTGATACCGCCGTCGGCAACCGCGATGTGTACCATCGTGCCGGGATGATCGATTCCGGAGGAAGGCTTCATGAACATCGAGCAACGTTCCCCCGGATCCACCGGCCGTCGCCGCGCCGATCGGCGCAGGGCAGCGCTCCCTCATGCTGCATACCTCACGCGCTCGTTCCCGCCACTGCGGGTAGCCACGGAGGAAGGGCTGTCCATCATCGAACACAATGCAGATACCATCCTTCAGGAAATCGGCATGGACTTCCGCGGGGATCTGGAAGTCCTCGACATCCTGCGCCGCGCGGGCGCGGATGTTCGCGGGGAACGGGTCCGCTTCGACCGTGGGATGTGCCGATCGATCATCCAGGCGACTGCTCCGGCAGAGTTCACCCAGCATGCCCGCAACCCTGACCGCTCCATCCGGATCGGCGGCATGCACACCGCACTGGGACCGGCGGGGGGTGCGCCATTCGCCCATGATCTGGATCGCGGCCGGCGCTATGCATCGCTCGATGATCTCCACAATCTCATCAGCCTCGTACAGACCATCCCGTGCCTGCATCATGCCGGCGGCTTTCTGGTCACGCCGATGGACAAGAACCTGCCGGAACGGCATCTGCACGCCATGGAGGCGCAATTTCTGTTCAGCGACAAGCCGGTGGTTTGCGCGGGCGCGGGTTCTGCCATTACCGAAGACTGCGTACGGATGGCGGCCTTGGTATTCGGCAATGAATTCCTTGCACGAAATTGCGTCCTGTACGGAGCCATCAACACGAATTCCCCGCTGGTGCTGGATGCCACGATGATGGAGAGCATGAAGGTGCTGGCACGCGCCAACCAGGCCGTCACCGTCTCACCTTACATCCTGTCGGGCGCCATGGGTCCGGTGGGACTGGCCGGCGCCCTGGCGCAGCAACTGGCGGAAGCCATGGCGGGACTTGCTCTCTATCAGCTCCTCAAGCCTGGCGCTCCCTGCACAATGGGAACTTTCATCGGTGCCGTCTCCATGCAGACGGGCGGACCGGCCTTCGGAACCCCGGAATCGATGCTCGGCAGCGCTGCGGCAGTGGAACTCGCGCGACGGCTGGGCGTACCCAGCAACAATGCCGGCGGCGCCGTGACGGCGGCGCGAATTCCCGACGCACAGGCAGCCTACGAGAGCGCGCTGACCCTGCATACCAACCTGCTGTCGGGCGCGAACATCATCTGGCACTGCGCCGGTTGGCTCGAAGGCGGGCTGACGACGGGTTATGAAAAGCTCATGCTCGATGCGGACCTGTGCTCTTCGCTCGAAGTCCTTGTCCGCGGAATCGACCTCTCCGCCGAGAGCCAATCGATGGATGCGATCCGGGAGGTGGAGCCCGGTGGGCACTTTCTGGGCGCCACGCACACGATGAAGCATTTCGAAACGGCGCTGTGGCGACCGGGCATCTGGGACTCGAAGACTTATGAGCAATGGGCGGAGGAAGGCTCGCAGGACGCCGCCCAGCGTGCCAATAAGCTGTGGAAGCGGCGTCTCGCCGACCATGAACCCCCTCCCATCGATGCAGCGATACGGGATGCGTTGCAGGATTATCGCAGGCATCGAGGACGGGAGATCGTCGCAGGCCCCGTCTGAACCTGCCCGAGGAATTCTGGCACCCTGCACGCGAGCCTTGTGCCCGCGCACCTTGTTGACTGGCCGGGCGACTTCCTGCAAGAGTTGCCAACATGCCAACCCGCCGGAAATCCTCATCGTCAAAGCCAGTGTCCGATCCGGAAAAGGGATTGTTCCGAACGACGTTCGCAGGTCCCGGCCACACCCTCAACGAAGCGTTTGCCAATATAGAGCGTGCCGGGGATATCGAACGTGTCACCCGACATCCGGACCGCAACCTGTTCGGTGCGCGGGTGTACCTGAAACCCGAGGAAGGCAGCGGCTATTGGGACTTCATACGCATCCGCGACGAGATATTCGTCATGGTGACGAATTTCGCCTACAAGGATCCGCGGCTCGAGATGCTCGCGGGGGACGACCTGGTTCAGTTTTATTTCAAGCTGTCCGGCGACCTGACCATGGCCATCGGACGATCGCAGTCGCTGAGGATTGCCCAACCCTCGCTGCTGATCTACCGGCAGCCCTCGGGAATCGAGATAGAGGAATGGACCGCCCCCAGTTCCCTGGAGAAAGCCGTAGCCGTCAATGTCCAGCCGCAGACGTTGCTGCGGCTTTTTGCGCGGGACCCCTCTTCGATTCCACCCGCTTTGAAGGCGGTTGCGGAGCCGAGCGACTCCAGCCGGATACAGTTCAGCCAAATGCCCCTGAGCGCCGAAATGTTCGACCTGGCGACCAGGGTGGTCGACAACCCCCATCAGGGCCCGTTGGGACTGGTCTACGCGGAGAGCCTGGTGATGCTGTTGATCTGCGCTGCCGTCGCCAGCACCACGTCGCTTTCCGATTCGCCCGCCGAGCAGTACACGCCCCGGGAAATTCGCTGCCTGAATACCGCGCGCCGCCTGCTGATGAACGAACTGGAGCGCCCACCGACCATCCGCCAGGTCGCGCGTGCCGCCGGTATGAACGAAACTACCCTGAAGCGCGGATTCAAGTCCCTGTTCGGCGAGACCATTTTCGACTTCTCGGTGCGTTGCCGAATGCAGCGGGCCCTCACCCTGCTGCGCGAGCAGCGGATCCCGGTGGCCGAAGTGGGAGCGGCGGTCGGCTACCGCCACCAGACTTCGTTCGCGACCGCGTTTCGACGTCACTTCGGTATGAGACCCAAGGATGTGCGCCGCACGCGAGATAGTTGACGGCACTGCATGATCATCTGTTCCCGGATGTCTTCCCGGATTTCGTTCCGTCAATCAGCCGGGCAATTTCATTGATGATGGCGGAACGCGTGCGATCATCGCTGTACACGGCATGCGGTCCCTCCAGCGCGGATCCCAGGAGGCATGCAGGAAACGAAAGTGGAACCAGGCTTCGAATGAACACAATATCCATGCTCGTCGTTCGGTCCAATTACTTCCACACCTGCGCTGCGATCCTGCGCAAGTTTTCGCCGAACACCTTGCGCACATCGGCCGCGGCAAGACCGCCCGTCAGCAGACAATCCGCCAGCTCGGGCATGCACTCCGGCTCGGCCATCGCCAGGCCCTGCGGGTATTTTTCCGGCGGATAGGTGTCAGGATGCGCCTTGACGAATTCCTGCACCTCCTGCTGGTCGAAGGCGTAGTCGAGCCCAATGGCCACATGATCGGGACCCACGAGATCCACGGCGTACCGCACATGTTGCGATATCGTGCGCACCGACGCATCGTTCTCCCCGAGAAACACGCCGATGCCATTGATTCCCACGACTCCGCCGGTGCGGGCACAGGCGCGCATCAAGCCATCGCCGATATTTCGCGCATGCGGCCAGAGGGCGCTGGGGTTGGAATGCGAGAAGATCACGGGCTGGCGCGCGCGCTCCAGCAATTCCGCGGCGCTGCGATGGCCGATGTGCGAGCAGCACAGCACCATGCCGACACGCTCCATTTCGTCCTGCACTTCGCGCCCGAAGGCCGTCAGTCCGTTGTCCACGTCCTCGCAACCGCCTGCCAGCGCGTTGCTATGGTTGTACGCAAACAGCATCCATCGAACGCCCAGCTCGTAGTACAGCGATACCATGCTCGACTGTCCAAACAGGGCGTTGCCGCCCTCGATGTTGAAGCAGATTCCCAGTCGCCCGGTGCGGCGCGCCGCATCGATGTCGGCGGCGCTGGCAACCAGTGTGAATTCATCCGGATGCTGCCGGATCCAGCGGCGGAAATCGGCCAGCAAGCGGATGGCATTCTCCGGTGGTACCGGATCGAACCCGACATTCAATGTCACCACATCCACGCCGATGTCGCGATAACGACGCAGATACGCGAGCGATTCCGGCTTACCAGGCGAGACCGTCGTGCAGGTGTGGTTGTCC
Source organism: Steroidobacteraceae bacterium (assembly GCA_044226785.1). Lineage (GTDB taxonomy): Bacteria > Pseudomonadota > Gammaproteobacteria > Steroidobacterales > Steroidobacteraceae > TMP-86. The sequence continues at coordinate 30,348 of JBGAGK010000030.1, forward strand.
CACACCAGCGCATCCGCCAACGCGGTCTTCATGTGAACGACCGGACGCGCAAGGGTCACGTCGGTGGAATTCGAGCTCATCGCTTCTCCCGCTTTCTGCCGCAACGATATACGGACCGATTCAACTGCGCATCCGCTTGCCATCGGGATCGATGGGCGGACGGGCGAGCACGCGGCAGGGCCGCGGCTCTCCGAGTACGGACACCCGCAAATCCTCGCTGGCTACGTCGATGTGTCCGTCGAGGTATCCCATGGCCAGGCTCTGTCCGGTGCAATGCCCATAGCCGCCGGAGGTGACGAATCCCACGAGCTGGTCACCCCGGGTGATGGGTTCGTAGCCCGTGGCATCGGCATCCGCCGCCTCGATGGCCAGCAACACCAGGCGGCGCGCGGGCGCGGTACCGCGATCACGCAGCGCCGCCTCACGGCCGACGAAGCCCATCCTCTCATAATCGATGAATCGGTCGAGCCCGGCGCTGCGCGGGGTGTAGTCGCGCGAGAACTCCCGCGACCAGATACCGAAGCCCTTCTCAAGCCGCAGCGAATTCAGCGCATACAGCCCGATGTCGCGCGCGCCCACGGCCTCGCCCGAGGATTGCAGGCGCATGAACAGAGCCGGCAAGCAGTTCGTGGGCGTGTAGACCTCGAACCCCAGCTCGCCCGTCACCGAGAGCCGCGCCAGGACAACCGGCGAGAATCCCATCTGCGCACAACGCACGCTCATGAACGGCACCTGTGCATCGGACAGTTCATCCTCGGCGATCGACTGCAGCCACTGGCGCGATCGTGGGCCGAATACGGCGAATCCGCCATGGCTGTCGCTGAGATTCTCGACCCGAACGTCGAGGCCGCTCAGTTGCTCACTGAACCAGCGCATATGCCAGGACTGAAGGTAGCCGGAGCCCGTGAGCCAGTATTCGCCCTCCGACAGGCGCAATAGCGTGAGGTCGCCCATCAGCCTGCCGGAAGCCGCCAACAGGGGCGCGAGCCGCACGCGACCGGGTGGCGGCAACCGTCCGGCGCTCAGCCGCGAAACCGCCTTTGCCGCGTCTGGGCCCGTCACCCGGTACTTGGCGAAGGAGGAGATGTCGATGATGCCCGCTGTCGTCCGCGCAGCCTTGCATTCGGTGGCCACCTGCGCGAAAGCATCAGAGCGGCCGAGGCTGGGCCGCTCGGTGGCGGGCGCGCCCTCGGGTGCGAAATACAGCGGTACTTCCATGCCGTAGCTGACGCCAAACACGGCGTTCCTCGACGCAAGCTCGGCATGCAGGGCCGAGGTACGCGCCGGACGACCGGCTGGCCAGAATTCGTTGGGAAAGGCTATCTGGAAGCGGCGCGAATAGAACTCGGCCGCCTTTTCGAGCGTGTAGCGCCGGGTGGCATACGTTCCGAACCGGGCGACATCGAGCGCATACACATCGCCCTCAGGCTCACCGCGCGTGATCCACTGCGCGAGCGTCAACCCCACACCACCCCCTTGCGCAAATCCCGCCATGACCCCGCAGGCACTCCAGTAGTTGCGCAGGCCGGGCACGGGGCCCACCAGGGGATTGCCGTCCGGCGTGAAGGTGAACGGACCGTTGATGATCTTGCGGATGCCGGAGTTCGCGACACTGGGGAACCGGGCAAAGCCCTTGTTCAAGGACTCTACCAGCCGATCCATGGCCGGCGGCAGCAGCTCGGTTTCGCCATAATCCCAGGACGTGCCATTCACCGCCCAGGCGGTGGCCTCGTTCTCGTAGACACCCAGCAGCACGCCCTTGCGCTCCTGGCGAAGGTAGATCTCGCCATCCAGATCAAGCATCAGTGGCATTTCCTGCTGCTGCGTGAGGAGTTCGGGCAGATCCTCCGTGAGCAGGTAGTGATGCTCCATCGGAATCAACGGCAGTTCCACTCCGGCCATGTGGCCCACTTCACGCGCCCACAGGCCGGCGGCGTTGACGACGTGCTCGGCGGCGATATCTCCCCGATCCGTGATGACGCGCCAACCCTGCCTCGAGGGTTCGAGACCGAGCACCCGCGTCTGCCGCTGGATGGTCGCGCCGCGCGCACGGGCAGCCTTGGCATATGCGTGGGTCGCGCCGGATGGGTCCAGATGTCCTTCCATGGGGTCGAATACGGCACCCAGAAGACCCTCTGTGTCGATCAGCGGACACAGACGCCCGATCTCCTCGGGTCCCACGAGATGCGTGTCCAGGCCCAGCACGCGATGTCGGGCCTGGTCGGCACGCAGGGCGTCCCAGCGCGCCGGGGTGGCTGCTACGTTCAACCCACCCGTGTAGTGCAGCCCGATGTCCTGTCCGGATTCCCTTTCCAGATCCCGATAGAGGCGCACGGTATACGCCTGCAACCGTGACATGCCCTGATCCCCGTTCAGCGCATGGAATCCACCGGCAGCATGCCAGCTCGAGCCGGCGGTCAGTTCCTTGCGTTCACACAACACCGCGTCCGTGCATCCGAGCAGCATCAGGTGGTACAGCACGCTGCACCCCACCACACCGCCGCCGATGACCACTACTTGGGCATGTGATTTCATGACATCCGGATCATAGACCCGCAACCAGGAGGCGGCCCCACACCGATCTTGGAAATCGCATTCGAATTGTTAGTCGATCGGGTACGCAGAGACCTGAACCTGCGTGCCCTTCACTCGGCGCCTCGCAATCACCAGCAGCAGTGCTGCCATGACTGCTGCCGGCGCCGCCACCAGAGTAATGGATCGGTCCACCGCGCCTTGCGACAGAAGCAGGGCATCGGATGCCATGCCGACCAGAGCCGGCCCGCAACCCAGGCCCACCAGGGTGTTCGTGAACGTCAACACGGCAACACCTGTGGCCAGGAACTGGCTGGGCACGAGATCCTGAATGACACAGAATGCGCTGACCGCCCCGACCGTCGATGCGAATACCCATAATCCAAGGCCCGCCACGACCAGATTCGCGGTGCCAACGCAGATGGACGCCGCCGCCAGCAGGGCGAACAGCGCCGCAGCAACCGACACCTGCAACCGGCCGGGCGAACGACTCCGAGCCGCGGCCCGATCGGATATCCATCCGCCCAACAGCGAGCCCGCCACACCTGCGAGCGCAGTCACGGCTCCAAAGACAACGCCTGTTCGCGATGGCAGCCACCCATAATGACGTGAAAGCACGGTCGGTACCCAGGACACAAGCCCGTAGTCACCGATCGAAAGCAGCGCCATGGCGCCATAAAGGGGCCACAATTGCCTTCGATTTGCGCGCAGATAGGAGATTGCGCCCTCCACCCTGCCGGTCCCGGTCTGTCGACGCACCGGCTCGATGACAGACAGCATCAGGATCGGTGCCACGAGACCGATGATGCCTGTCGAAACCAGCACGAATCTCCAGGGAGGCAGGGAACCGAGCAGTGGCCACGCAACAAAGCTGCCAGCCTGGGCTGCGGCCAGCAACAGCCCCCCTACCGTAATTCCCAGGGGACCGCCAATGACCGTGCTCATGATCAACGTCCCGTTGGCGATGCCGCGCCGTTCGGGAGGAAACGCGTCAGCGATCATCGAGAAGGTCGTTGGCAGAAGGACGGCCTCGCCCACACCCAGCAGCATTCGGCCCAGGAGCAGTTCGACGGGGCGATGCGCAAGACCGCACAGGACTGCGGCGGCACACCACAGCACGACGCCTCCCATCAGCAGGGGCTTGCGCTTCCGGCGATCCGCGATGCGCCCACAGACCACCGCCGCAAATACATAGACCACGGTGAATGCGGGGCCCTGCAGGAACCCGACATAGGAATCCGACAGGAGCAGGTCAGAACGGATCTGGTCCACCAGCACACTGAGGATCAGCCGATCCGTGTACGAGACCAGTGCGGTGAAAGCAAAGACGGCGAGCATCCACCACGCCTGCCGGCCGGGAGGGCTGGACCGTGACATGGTCACATCGGACATCGCCTCTGATCGCGTTCGCAAGCGTCTAGTCGATCGCAGATCCGGGGACTTCCAGTGCGGGCTCCTTCAATACGTTCGAAACAAACCCGGCAGCATCCTTGGCAAACTCGGCCGCTGGAACGCCGTGACCGGATTCGTACCGGGTGATGATCACGTGCTGCCTGTGTTCCGGAGCTACCCGTGAAGCCACGTAGTCGACCCCGAAAGGCGGGCAGGCCCAGTCGAAATTGCCCTGCCCCATGAGAACCCGGACGTTACGGTCCACGATTCGAACGAACGTGGGAAGGACGATTTCGATGCCTTCACCCACGGGTTCCTGCTTGAGGCCCATGCCCCATTTGATGGTCATCCAGTCCTGGAATCCCTCCTTGACGGGCCAACCGCCTCCAAAAGGCCCTGCATAATAGTTGTCGGAAACCATTCCGAGTTCCCTGTTCAGCAGGTACCGCTCCTTGAGGCTTGGGTAGGCATTTCCCCGCGCCATCAAGCTGGGGTCCTTCGTCGCATCATAAGGACCCGTCTGTGCAGGTCCGGTTTTGCGCGTATCGTAGAACCCGATGGACTTGCCCTCGTCGCGCAGCAATTCGTTCGAAAAATCTTCCTGATTGATCCGCAGATTGTGTGCCTCGATGACATCGGCCTTGAGACCCGTCAGGCGCGCCATCTGGCTTGCGACCTTTCGGCGCTCGTCTGCGGAGAACGCGTTACCCCGGGCGATGGCCGGAAGGTAAGTATCAAAGGCCCACTGCTTCGCCTCCTCGAGGGTTCGGTGGCGATCAGCCATCAGATCAGCAGAAAGCTTCCCGTAATGCAATGCGACGGACGTGAAGCCGGGTATCAGCGTCGCGTAGTATGAATCACTGCCAATCACCGAAAGGATTGCTCCTTCCGCGGTGACCATGATGCCCCTGACCGGGATGCCTCGATCCATGGCCGCGTCTGCCACCAGGATGGATCGGATGCTGCCGTAGCTGCCCCCCGACAGAAACAAAGGTGATGCGGAAGTGTCGTAGCGCTGCAGGTACATCCTCATGAACTCGACCATCGAATCGGTGTCCTGCTTGATGCCGTAAAACAGCGAGGTGTATTCCGGCTTCGTCACCCGGCTGTATCCGGTCCCGACCGGATCGACGAAAACGAGGTCCGTGAATGCCAGGAACGTATCGGGATTGTCGACCACCCTTGCTTCGCCGTTCTTCACGACGACCACCCGGGGCCCGTCCGGACTCAGGCTGGCTGCGCCGCCCGGACCGCCCGGGAACACGAACGTGATCGGTCTTGCCTGGGCGCCGGCGGCCCGATCCGCGGTGTATGCCACGAAGTACAGATGCGCAACCTCCTCGCGGGTTCCATCGGTGACCAATGGCAGGAAGCCCGCTCGTGCGGTGTACGCGAGCTTGTGCCCGCCGTTGAGCGTCACGGCATGGTGCGTCGTGACTACGGTCGCTTCGGATCTGTCAGAACCTGGAGCGGAAACAGACATCAGCCCCAGTGCGGATGTGATCAGAATTCTCTGCCAAACAGTCATTTTGCACGCTCCGACTCGATGATTACCCGACTGGACGACTATCTCAGTCTTTCACACGATGCGGTACCACGTCCGGGAACCGATCGCTTGGCATGCCACCGGATACGAATATCCGAAGGTCGCTCATGAACTTCTTCAGGCTGTCCGGATCGGCATAGACCATGTGGCCGCCCGCGTAATACGTCACGGCGACACGGTTGGCAGGGATGGGCAATTGCTGAAACATGGACACGGTCGAACCCATGGAGCTTGTCGTGTCGAAGATCCCCTGTGGAACCAGCAGGCGCAAGGCAGTATTGCCCTGCATGGCATCCGTCAGCACCACATCCAGGGTAGACGCGGGCGGCACCACATAGGTCCATCCTTCTTCGTAACCATACGGATCGTGGACCAGACCCACATATCTTCCCAGGCCATGAACGCCGAACTCGCGCTCGAAAAGGTTCTTCGCCGCCGTGTCCAGACCCAGAAATGCCTTGTCCCAATCACGGTCCCTGTCCTCCGGCAAACCGGAGAGCGGTTCGGTTTGACGGCCGTCGAACTGGGCGAGCGCCAGTCCGTCCGCCTTCAGCAATTCCTTGCGCAGATTCGGGACCCGCAAATCGTGTTCAAGGTAGTACTGCGCAGGGATGCCGGAAAATGCCGCAAGCTTCCCTGCAACGAGACGCCGCTCGTCACTGCCCAGTTTATTGCCGAGAAGCAAGGCACTGGCGTACTCCGTGCGGGCGAAGGCGCGCGCCTTTTCAATCGCCTCCCCGATCGTTTGATGCTGGTTGTCGATCTTGCCGTGGTACCAGGCCAGTGCGGTCGCGTCGGGCATGCGTGCGATGGTCCGCATGGGATCGGGGAACCGGGGCTGCATCAGTTCAGCCGGACCGTTGTAGCGGATAGCCTGCGAAATCATGACCAGGCCGCGCAACTGAACGGCGATGGATGATCTTGCAAGGTCACGTGCCAGCGCCACATTGCGCAGCGTTCCGTAGCTTTCTCCGACGAGGTACACCGGGGACCGAAGTCGGCCATTCGCCGAGAGCCAATGCTGGATGATCTGGCCCACGGCGAAGGAGTCGCCGTCGATCGAAAGAAACAGGCGTGGAGGCGTTTCGGGAAAGCGCCGGCTGAATCCCGTGTCGGGCGGATCGATGAAAACGAGATCCGCGGCATCCAGAATGGTCAGCGGATTGGGCACGTAACGGACCATGGGATCTGCCATGGCCTCGTCGTTGAAGGGCTCGATGCGATAGGGACCCAATGCTCCGAAGAACAACGTGGACGATGCAGCGCCCGGACCGCCGTTGTAGATGAACAGGACGGGCCGGCTTGCCGGACTCCTGGCATCGACGGTCAATGCCAGCGTGAACGCAGAAGCTGCTGGCTTGCCATCGGGTCCCTGCACGATGGTCTCGGCCACCGTGGAGTGATATTCAAGTTTGACCCCCCCGAATGTGCCGCGATGACTCTTGATGAAGTGTCGCGGCCCATCCACCGCCTGATCGGTCAGTGCGGGCCAGGAGGTTGGTGAAGGTGGTCCAGGCGGCGGCGCCGCGCCGGCATCGACCGCGATGCCCGAGGCCATGAACAGGAATGCAACGAACAATCGCTGTGGAACTTTCATCAGGGTTCTGGCACCTTTGAAGAACCTCGATCTGATACGGCATCCCATGATGCGCCTCTGGCAGCGCCACTGCAGCACTGGATCCGCTCGATCCTAAGACCACAGAAGTCCGCAGCTACCACCGGAGCACCTGAATTGACGGAACTACTCAATCCTGCACCGGATCTCCAACACCTGACGACCGCATTGCCCGCTGAAATGAAACATCGCTCCCGCCAACTTCCAGGACAGGCAGAAATGACACCCCCATATCGAAGGTTCCTGGAAATCATGCATGCACTGAAGCTGACACTCGCGGTGATCCTCCTCCCCTTTCCGCTGCTGGTCGCCGCAGTCGAAAATCATGATGCGTCACCCGTACGTGCCCTTACGACCATCGATGGTTTCAGCTTTGCTGCAGGTGGGGATCTGCTGGGCTATTACCATCCCGTAACAGCCATCGCGGATGCCGAACTGAAGAAGATCTCGACCCTGCTGCAACAGGCCGATGCGGGTTATGCGAACCGCGAAGGCAATGTCTTCGATATCGCAACCTTCAAGGGCGCGCCTGGCGCCGAAACCGGTGGATTCGAGCAAATGGGCGTGGGCGGAGGCCCGTTGGCATCGGCGTCGACAGCTCGGGACATGAAGCTTTTCGGTTTGAATATCCTGTCGCTTGCCAACAACCACGCACTGGACTGGGGCGTCGATGGCATGTTCGCAACTCAAGGCGTTCTCGATGAGGCCGGGATAATCCATGCGGGCACTGGCTCAGGCCGCACCCAGGCACGCGCACCCGCATTTCTGGAGACTCGGCGCGGACGGGTCGCCCTGGTTTCCACCGCATCGACTTTCCTGCCTGCGTTCGTTGCAGGGCCTGGCCGGGGCGATCGTCGCCCGCGTCCCGGGCTCAGCGCGCTTCGCAACTCACCGGTGACTCTGGTTTCCGCAGCGGAATTCAGCACGCTGAGGGGGATTGCGGAACGCCAGGGACTGCTGGTCAAGCCAACCGACCGGGAACTCGCGCTGGATCCGAACAGCGCACCGTTCATCAATCAGGTCTTTCGTATTTCCGATCAATCGGGAATGGACTATGTGGTGAACGAAGAAGATCAGCACGAGATTCTGGATTCGATCCGTACGGGAAAGCGATCCGCGGATCTGGTGGCGTTCTCGATTCATGCTCATGAAACGGCCACGGGTGGCCAGGAACACCTGGTCGATCCGGCGAGCCTCAAACCCGCCGCCTTCCTGCAGTCGCTGTTTCATGAAGCGGTGGATGCCGGCGCCGACGTCGTCCTGACGACGGGTCCCCATACCCTGCGAGGTATCGAGATCTACAAGGGGCGGCCCATCTTTTATGGTCTCGGAAGCCTGTTCTTCGAAATCAGGATCCCGGGTTACACGTGGCCACCGGAGTGGTACGACAGCGTACTGGCGATCAGTCGCTTTGCCGGCGGGCAAGTGACGGAGGTCCGACTCTACCCGCTGGTGTTGCGCCAGGAAGGACAGGTGACCGAACGATCCCTGACTGGCTCGCCCCGCCTGGCTCACGGCACTGAAGCCCGACGAATCCTGGGCTATCTGCAGCAGCAGTCTGCGCCTTATGGAACCCGGATCGATATCGAAGGGGACACCGGTTTCATCAGGGCAGGGGCGGCGCAGTAATGCAGGACCGATATCAGCCGTATTCCCAAGGCAGAAGGGCTCTTGCATCTGCAGATTCCACAACGAGGCCATGCAGCTCTCGTATGTCTGCAGCACGTTGCAGCCGAAAGAAACCGATTGCAGCCCTGACTTGCTTGATGTTCCTCATTGCGGCGGGCAGTTTCGCTGGCGGTGAAGCGCATGCCAAGGCACCTCTGCAAATGAGCGTGACACTCAGGCCGCTCGCGGAATCCGGAAAGATCAAGCATGTACAAGTCATCGAAGTGGTACGTGGCGCAAGCGCCAAAGCGGGTGATCCGCTCTTTCAGGTGCCTGCCAGAGTGACCACCGTCCAAGGTCAACCCTACAAGGACGGAGATGTCCGCGCGCGCGATGATGCAGGCGAGCTGCAGCTCGATGTCACTGTCGACTCGGAGCCCTCCGGGTATCCGCTTGACATGCGATCCTTCATATCGAAGCGTGCTTCCAGGGGCGATATCCATCTTCGCTATATCGCCGACGTTGCCGACGCCATGGCTCCGCGGTCGCCAGGGCCGTCCTATGATCTGCGGAGCGCCAATGGCGGCTTCGGAGGCGCACCGTTCACCTTCCTGTTGATGCCTGCGACGGAAGAAAAGGATGTGGATTTCAGCTGGTCATGGGATCTGTCTGCACTGCCTCCGGGATCACGAGGTGTGACCGTACACGGCGAAGGAAACCAACGATGGCAGGAATCACCCGGCAACATAGAGACACTATTTTTCCTGGCTGGAAACGTTCAAGGGTTTGCACCGGAGCATGGTCTCCTCAAAGCCTATTGGATCGGCAATCCGCCCTTTGATGTGCCAGCGGCAGCAGCATGGTCTGTAGAGTCCTTCGACGCCTTGAAGACCTTCTTCAGGCAACCCGACATTCCGTCTTACACATTGCTGATGCGACCTTACCCACGACCGCGAGATGGTGGCGGGGCAACAACAGGTGGTTTCATGTTGGAGTATGGTGAGGGGTGGTTGAGCGACACGTCGCGTCGCATCATGTTCACACATGAAATGGTGCATCACTTCCTGGGACAATTGGAAGGCGATTCCGGCGCAAATGCCTGGTTTGCGGAGGGCCTTGCCGAGTTTTACAAGATCCGGATTCCACTCCGCCAGGGTTTGATCGACCTGCCGTCCGCCGCACGAGAGATCGCTTTCATGACGGACGCCTACTACACCAGCCCGTTTGTCGGCATGTCATTTGCGGAAATTGGCAAGCGCCGCTGGTCGGATCGATCGATCCAGAACGTACCCTATAACCGTGGTTTCATGTATTTCGTAAACCTCGATGCCTCAATACGCCGCCACTCGCATGGGCGCCGTTCTCTGGACGACCTCGTCCTCACCATGCTGGAAAGCCGGCGCAGCGGCCAAGGCTATGACGAGCCAAAGTGGCGCCAACTGCTGCGCGACGAATTGGGCAGGTACGGCGAAGTGGATTTCAACCGCATGCTCAGTGGTGAGCTGATCGAACCGCCCGAAAGCGCCTTCGGTCCCTGCTTTACAAGGCGCAGAGTGAAGCGACCTCGACCCGTGCTCGGATTTTCCGAGGACAGCCTTCTCATGAAACCTCACGTGATCAAGGGCCTATTGGCAGATTCCAACGCATCGCGGGCAGGCTTGGCTGAGGGTGACGCAGTAGTCAGCTTTGACGGGGTCACGCCACGCATTGCTCATAGTGCGGCGAATGTACTCTTGGACAAAGAGGTGCATCTCATTGTCGATCGCGGCGGCAATCGCAAAGAGGTCTCCTTCTCATCCGAGGGACCCGAGATCACCGAAGACTATTGGGAATTGACCCAATGCACTTCCAGGAAGTGAGCGGCCGGGCAGATGCGGCACATGAGGGCGCATGACCATGACCTCAATCCTCCTGAAGTGCCTGTTTGATGAACGCGGATATATCGGCAGGAACGGACTTGCCGCCATCGCCCAGGTAACACATGTGACCGGACCAGTAGGATTTGATCGTCGTATGAGCGTCCTTCAGGCGGCTTTCGACGCCGAGCTCCGCCGCACCGATGGTGCCTGCGAGCACGTCGAACCAACCTCCCATGAACATCACCCGAAGTGAGTGGTTGCGACGCGCCTCATTGACGAGAGTCATTCCCGGATCGATGCGAGGTCCCCGGTTCTTCCAGCTCTCATCGATATCCACCAGCAGACGGTATTGCACAGAAGCATCGATCCCGATTTCCTGCGACATGTAGGCATGAAACGCGGCGGCAAAGGGCGCCGCGATCTGACTCAGGAGCGCATCATTCGCGACGTTCGGGTCCATGCCGACCGGCATCAGTCCAACTGCATCCGTGCTCGGCTTGCTGGGCTGTGTATAACGCCCGTCGAAGACACTCATTTCGAGCCCCGATGACGCCAACAACGCACGACTGAACTCAACCGCGGAAATCCGGAAATTGCGGATGCGGATGTAGTCGGGCGGCAGCCCGATGAATTCCGACATGTGTCCTGCCAATGTCTCGGCCTCCTTCGAATCGAGCGGGCCGACGGAAGACCTGGCGATGCCGGGGCCAAGTTCGTTGGCGGCGAAGGTGCGAGCGGCATCAATGAATTGCTCGAAGGTCCGCCCTTCATGCGATACCCGGCTGTGATACCAGGCGGTGGCCGCCATGGTCGTGAAGTTGGTCCGGAATCGCAGATCGCTGTCCAACGGAACCAGTCCGCCATCATGCCCGATGAGAATGAGGCCCCGGAATGAAACGCCGAGAAGTGGAGACTTGTTGGCGCCGCCCATGAGCACGTCGGTGAGAAGGCTGGCACGGACCGTTCCATAGCTCTCGCCCAGCAGGAATTTCGGGGACTCCCAACGCCGATTCGCCTTGAGCCAGGACTCGATGAACTGACCCACCGATGCCGCATCCTGGTTGCTGCCGTAAAAGCCGGATTCGCGCCCCTTGCCGACGACTCGGCTGAAGCCCGTGCCGATGGGATCGATGAAAACGAGGTCAGCCACCGCCAGCGGGCTGTCCGGATTGTCGATGAGCGCTGCGCTGCTGGAGCGTGGACCAGAGGGGTCACCGAAGGCCAGCTTCCGGGGCCCGATGCCGCCAAGGTGCAGCCACGCTGAGGAAGACCCGGGACCGCCGTTGAAGACAAAGAGTACCGGGCGCGTTCTGGACGCGCCGCGATCCATGACGTACGAGAACGAAAATAGTCGTCCGATCACGTCGTCTTGATCATTCTTGATCGGTGTATACCCGGACACCACGGTGTACGAGAGGTTTTTGCCGCCAAGCATGGCTTGGCGGCGGGATACGAAGCGCTGTGCCGGCACATCAGCAGCACCCTCCTTGGGGCTGGAGGATGGAGACGTGCCATGTGCAGCAGCAGCGGTCACGAGCATGACTGCATTGAGTGTGATGAGACGAATCGACATCGAGCGCATCAGTTTCATTTTCGCGGATCCCTTGATGTACCTGTTTGTCCGGATATCAGGGCCAAACGGTTCCTGATGTGCCTGTGACCTCGATCCTGGTTCCAAATCCTGTCGACAGTCTCTGCATCTCCGCGAGAATATTCCGCGAGTGCGCCGCCGATGCCAGGTGCGGGATTCCGCGGCGGCCGGGTCCGCCCTCCTGGCCCAAGTCCAGAGGATGGAGGCGAATCCACTGTAGCTTCCCGTCGTGGAAAGTGGTCTCCATGACGAGACCCTCGTACCAACTCTTCGGGTTCAATCCTTGCGGACGGGCGGTGGCGGTGGGAGCATCCGGTTGCACCGTGGGTTTGGGTCCGAAGAAATTGGTGCGCTCATCCTGTGTCAGCCAGATGCGACCCGTCAGCATGAATACGCCGAGTCCGTAGAAAATCGGCTTGCCCTTGTAGATTTCGATCCCTCGCAACGAATGGGGACCGCCTCCCATGACCATATCTGCGCCCACGTCGATGGCCTGGTGAGACAAATCCACCAGAAAATCGGCCTGCTCTCCCGGCGCGTCATCGTCCATACCTTCGCGGTTTTCGTGTGCATGGATGGTGAACACCACGAAATCGGCCTGCTGCTTTGCGTCGCGAATCGAGGCGAGCAGGGCATGGTGATCAAACGTATTCAGCTCGTAGACGTATTGCGGAGGCGGGCCCTCGCGATAAACCCGTCCATCGAACTCAAGGTCACCCGACGAATTGGGCTTTCCGGCCGCGGCCCGAAGATGTGTCATCCTCTCGCGTGTCACCACCTGGATCTCACGCCGGCGAAGCGTGCTGATGCCCCGTCTTGCAGGCATGTTGTCGATGCAATCCTGTGCGCGTGCGCCTTCCTTGAAGGTCGAGGCGGTCGCGACGAGCGCGATCCGGCCCTTCGGCGTTTTCAGGAAGCGGGCGCCGCGTGCTTCTGCGAGTGCGGCACCATCGCCCGCATGCACGATTCCGGCGGAATCCAGCAATCCTTCTGTGGCAATCAGCCCCGCAGTTCCCCAGTCATTGGAGTGATTGTTGGCAAGAGACACCATGTCGATCCCCATCGAGTGAATATCCCGGGCCAGTTCCGCCTTTCCGACCAGCACGTAAGGGCCTCCAGGCGCTTCACCCGTGAATGTGGATGGCTCGAAGAACACGCCCTCTTGATTCCCAATGGCGACATCACCGCGCCGGATGATATTGAGTACATCGAGGAGACCAGGGTCTGGAGTCTGCGCGACGGCATCCGAATGGATCAGATCGCCGACGCTGACGACCGAGAACTCACCCTTGATACTCGCCGGTTTTGCAGGGAGCACCAGCACTTGATCAGGATCGGGAATCTCCCATCGTTCCGGCCCGGCGACGCATGGAGTCACCAGGAGCAGCGCCAGCGTTCCGAGGATGAGGTGTATGCAGGGCTTCCTCATGATCATCCCTTTACAGGTCCCGGGGTGCAACATTTGGGAAAGCGCCGGGAGGCATATACCCGCGGGACGATCTCGTGCATCACGCCATGCCAGGTTGCTGAATTCGGAATGCTGAGGATATGGCATAGCCGCTCCTTGATGGTCGATTGCGCGGCCGTAGATGCGCTGATTGCCGGATAGACTAACAAATCAGCTTCGGCAGCCTATCTGCGCGACATCTGGTTGCCGGCCGGCAACCGATGATTTGGCGGTGCAGAAGCCCACGCCGGCGGCGTGCGGCGGCTACGCCATGGCCAATGACATCAAGGCCCCCCGTCAGGCGCTAAAGCTGGAGAGCGTCTATTATCCAGCAGCGTGTCGCTGTCAGACTTGGCTCTGAAAAGATGGTGGTGAGGGAGGGAGTTGAACCCTCGACCCCGGCGTTATGAATGCCGTGCTCTAACCAACTGAGCTACCTCACCACGAGGGACCGGGGATTTTCCGGACTGGCTGGCGGAGTGTCAATCGGAATCGCGCGGGTTCCCCGGGATTTCAAGGACTTGGGTGAGGCATTTTGGGTGGCCGCCGGGGACTTGGGCATGGCCCGCCGCTCACACGCCGCCCTCAATACACCTCGCGCTGGTAGATGCGTGAGGCGGGTCCCTGAAACACCCCGAATGCGGCCTGGGCTGGGACTCGAGTTCAGACCGCCAGCGGCATTCCACAGGTACTGCAGCCAGGGCGGTGCCGTGGCGGTCACGCTCATCGATCAGGTTTCCGCTGCCGGGCGCAGCGATTCAGGTTGAAGTCCCCGGCGAGCGCCGTGCTGCGATAACGCGAGCCGGCTGGTGCGGGAACACTGCAGCCGGCTCCCGAGACTCCCGGGCTGCCGGCGTCGCGCGCGCAGGTCTCGCCGTCCGACAGACCGGCCTGATAGTTGCTGAAAACAAGTGCCGGCGCGTTCGTACAGACATCATCCGTGTTCGTGACGAAGCCCGCACTGCCGTTGAGGTAGTACTGGGTGGTGAGAGGCACGGGCAGATCCAGCAACTCCGAGCCCACGGCGTTGCGCAGGGCCAGCCGCCCGTAGCGCTGATTCGAACCCGCGCTGAATGCCATGCCGCCACTGCTGCCGAAGCTCACGGGATTGGGGGCCGCGACACCATCCTGGTCGATGACATTGATGGACAGCGCGATGCTCGCGGTAAAGGGCGCGATGGCGGCACCACGGCTGAACTTCAGTCCACTTCCCGATCCAAACGTGAGTGTCGCCACGCCACCCCCTTGATCCGCGATCACCGGGTCACCCGCGGTCGCGGGCAGGCCGGAAATATCGAGTGCCGGAGCGGCCGGCGTGGGCGTGTAGCTGCGTCCGGCCAGTGAAGCGTTGGTGAGCCGCATGAGCGGCCCGGTGTAGTTCTGTGTCGTGCTTCCCGATGCGGAGCGAGCCGTGGTGGTGATCACCGGGGGAACGGTGAACGTCAGCGGCTGCCCGAGGTAACTGAATCCGCCCGCGCCGCA
>JBGAGK010000057.1:0-5088 GCA_044226785.1 Steroidobacteraceae bacterium
CCGTCCGCAAATCGCTCCCGCATGAATGCAACGCAGCGGACACTGGCCTCCTGCCAGGCTGCCTCGTCGGCGAGGAGCGATTCGACGCCTTGGGCCAGATCGGCATCGTCGAGGGCCGCATGCCCCAGCTGCCGCGAGGCGATCAGGCCATTGGGGTCATGGAACGCCACCACAGGGGCACCGTGGGCCCAGGCCTGTTGGTAGGTGTTGGGGAATCCTTCGATATCGGAAGTGTTGACCAGCACCCGGGTGCGCCTGAACCAGGAGTGCACGTCATGATAGGACACCTTGCCGTGGAACGTGAGATTCGCCACCTGCGCACACTCCTTCCTGAGTTGTTCGAACAGCGGGCCATGGGCGCCCATTGGTCCCCCGATGAGGTGAAAGCGGCGATGAGGCAGGGCGCGTGCCAGCGCCAGCAGCCGGTCGGGGCGCTTGAGCGGCTGGATGTTGCTCACCCACAGGACGTCCACGTCCCGCGCCTGGAAATCCAGGTCGCTGCCTTGCAGGTCGGCCAGCGATCTGGCCAGAAGGCTCCTGCGTCCGTAATGGGTGCGGAGCAGCTGCTGCTGCTTTTCGGTCTGCGCCAGCACCAGGTCTGCATGGCGCAGGCCATGACCATACAGCTTCCGGTCGCGCCAGTGGCGAACCAGCAGCGCACCTGGATCGCAATCCGAGTCACTGGCGACGCGGAACACAGCCTTGCGACCATGCCGGCGTGCAAACAGGCTCACTTCGGCGATCAGCATGCCCGCGCAGCTGACGTAGTAGAGGTCCGCATCGGCGCGGCGCATGGCGCTCCAGGTGGAGGTCCAGCGGGGCGAGATGAATCGCAGCACCGGCAGTCCGGCCGCATGGCGAAACGCGCGAAAAGTGGTGATGCCGTACCATTGCGCACGGTCGGGTTGGCCATAGTCGGCCACCACCATGGAAACCCTGTAGCCCCGCCGCACCAGCGCCTTGGCCAACAGGGTCTGCTGGACCTGCGCACCTCCAGCGCCATGTTCACCGTACTCGGGAGCCAGGACCGGCAGGTTCTCCAGGCCGACGAAACAGACGCTGGGCATCTCGGAGGGTGCGCGCGTTCGCTCGGCTCGCCGCTCAGGCCGAACGGACTTCGGGCTTGTGGGTCGAGGTCACCGCCTCAACAGGGAATTCGATCACCTTGTCCACCTTGTAATCCTTTAGATTTCGGGCATGGGTGAAGATGATCAGCTCGCCGAGCAGACCCAGCGCGAACAGCTGCAACCCCAGGACCACCAGGAGCGATGACAGGAGCAGGGCCGGCCGGTCCGCGAGCGGATGGCCGAAGAACAGCCGGTCGATCACCAGCCAGGTGACCAGCAGGAAGCCGATGGCGAAGGTCGTCACGCCCACCATGCCGAAAAAGCGCAGCGGCTTCTTGGTGAACCGCACGAGGAAGAAGACATTGAAAATGTCCAGCGCCTGGCGCGTGTACTCGCGCGGGCGATAGATGCGATCGTGGCGGTCCTTGTCCGACTGGCGCACATCGATCTCGGTGACGCGGAAGCCCTGGCGATCCGCCAGGATGGGCAGGAACCGATGCTGGTCCCCGTACAGGGAGATTTCCTCGAGGACCTGCCGGCGCATGGCGCGGGCACCACAACCCAGGTCGCGGAACTTCAGCTTGGTGACCGACTCGATCAGGCCATGGAACAGGCGTCGCCGGAACCGTTCCAGCACTCCACCGGCCCGCGGCCAGCGATGACCGATGACGAAATCGGCCTTGTCCAGACCCTGCAGCAGCTTGCCGATCTCGCTGCCTTCGATCTGATGGTAGGCCGGCAGGGTCAGGATGGTCTCGCCTGATGCACGCTCGAAACCGGCCATCAGGGCAGTTGCTTCGCCGAAGTTCCGGGTCAGCGAGACCACGCACAGATCGTGTCCCTCGCGCATCAGGCTTGTCAGGCCTTCCGCAAACTGCGGACGAGGCCCGTCGAGCACGAAGATCAATTCATAGCTCAGTGGCTGGGCATCCAGACCTGCCTTGTACTCGCGGAACAGATCGATCGGGTCAGCGTGCCGCCCTTCGACGGGGATGATCACGGAGACAATGGGGGACCGATGCTCGGACATTTCAGGACCTCGATGGAGCGGATTGCGGCGCCGGTTCGACCTTGCGGGTCAGCCGCGCGAAATCACCTTCGCGCATGTCGCCGGATTTGTAGACCAGTTCGCCAAATGCGCCGCCGCTGACCAGGATGAGCGCGGAACTCAGGAAAATCAGGCCCGAGCCGGCAATCGGCAGCGAAAGGGCGCCCTGGGCTGCCATGGCCCACAGTGCATAGCCCAGCGTTGCGGTGCCGGCAATCAGCAGCGGCAGGGACAGCAGAGAGAACCAAAGCAATGGACGGGAGGTGAAGGACGCCACGGTCTTGATGACCATGAGGTCGAGCAGCACCTTGTAGACCCGCGACAGGCCGTACTTGGACTGGCCGAACTGGCGCGCGTGGTGTCGCACCTTGATTTCGGCGATCCGCGGACCCGCGCCTTGAGAGAACAGCCATTGTCCTTGATGGGCACGCCGGTGACCTTTCCGATGAGCCGGTTGGCGATGCGCGAGGGGATCTTGCGGGATACCAGCTTGTCCTGACGGTTGTGCCGCCAGCCCACGACGATGTCAAAGCCTTCGTCCATCTTGTCCAGGAACAGCCTGATGTCGGCAGGATCGTTCTGCAGGTCGCCATCCATGGTGACGAGGATTTCGCCGCGTGCATGCTCGATGCCGGCGGCCATGGCCGGGGTCTGTCCGTAGTTTCGCCGGAACTTGACCAGACGGACTCGTGAATCCTGCTGCGCGAGTTCCGTGGCCAGCCTGACCGTGGCATCCCGGCTGCCGTCATCGACGAACACCATCTCGTAAGTTATGTTCAGGGGGTCGATGGCAGCGATGATTGCCGAATACAGGGGTCCGATGCTCTCTTCCTCGTTGTAGAAGGGCACGATGATGGACAGTTTCGGGCGATCGATCAGGGGCATGGGCCTTGGTGCGGGCGACTGTGGCATTCTGACGACATTATGGTATCGCAGGGCGGTGGGCAAAAATCGGATGTGTGTCTAGAAAGCTTGCACCACCCTGAGGTAAGTCAACGAAATCGTTCAAAAACCATTAGAATCCCCTGATCCGTTTCGAAGTGCCCGAAGGAGGGTATCCATGGAATTCCGGCCAAGCCGCCTGTTGTGTGTTTTGACGTTGATCCTCGGCTGCACGGGCGCCTTTGCGCAGGAACGGCCGTATCACGTCAACCCCGGCGACCTGCTGTCCATTTCGGTATGGAAGGAACCGGATCTGGTGGGCCCTCCCGTCCTGGTCCGGCCGGACGGCACCTTCTCCTTTCCCCTCGTCGGCCAGGTGGACGCGCGCGGCAAGACGGTGATGGAAATCGAGAAGATCGTCACCGAGAAGCTGAAGAAGTACATTTCCGACCCAGTGGTGACCGTGTCCCTGCAGGAAATCCGGGGCAACAAGATCTATGTGGTGGGCCAAGTGGTTCGTCCGGGCGAATTCATCGTCAACCCGCGGGTCGATGTCATGCAGGCCCTGGCCATGGCCGGCGGAACGACTCCGTTCGCATCGCTGGGAAACATCATCGTGCTTCGGCGAACCAACGGGCAGCAGCAACCGATCCGTTTCGACTACACCAGCGTCAGCAAGGGCAAGGACCTGGGCCAGAACATCGAACTTCAGGTCGGTGACATCGTGGTGGTGCCGTAAGTCATGAACCTTCATTCCTGCAGCGGGCGGACGCTGATCGTGTTGTGGGCGGCCTGTTCCTGGCCGGTGGCCGGATATTGCGCCAACTGGAGTGTCGATCCGCGTGTGGAGGTGGGCGGGCAGACCGACGACAACTACCGACTGCTACCTTCCGGTTTTCATGACTCGGTCTCTGGCCTGTTCGGCGATGCGCGGTTCGACATCCATACCGTTGATCCGGTCAACGAGCTGCGCTTCTCGCCAGGCGTGCACGCGACCTGGTTTCCCAGCACCTCGGAAGAGGACTCGACAGACCCTTACGCGGAGTTTTACACGGCTCATCATGGTGAACGTACGACGGCCACCATGCTCGCGTCCTACATCAAGCAGACAGTGGTCAGAAGCAATCTGCTTGCCACAGGAACCAATGGGGGTCTCGGCAACCCGGATACGGGCGACGCCGGGTACATAGCCCTGCGAAACCGGCAGCAACTCATTTCGGTTTCTCCGACCCTGATTCACGAGTTCACGCCCAGGGACTCATTGAACGTGAACCTCAACTACACCAACGCGACCTACGACAAATACATACCGAATTTCAACGTGGGCTATGCTCATTACGGGGCAGACATTGCATTCAGCCATGCTTTCACCGAACGGCAGTCCTGGCTGATCCACGGTCTGTTCACGCGCAACGACCCGGATAATCCGGCAGGCATTCCCGTATTCAACAGCACGACCAATGCCTATGGCCTGATGGGCGAGTGGCGTTATCGCGTGACGGACGTCGCGCAGGCCTATGTGCGCGCCGGGGGCCAGCGATCACAGTTCAACGCGGTGGGTACCCTGCCTTCCCGCAGCGAGACAACGTACATTGCCGGTGCGGGTGTCAACTGGAACTATCAGATCACCCGGCTCTTTCTGGACCTCACCCGAACCGTGGATCCCAGCTCCACGGGCTATTCGATCGAGCGCAACCAGTTGCGGTTCCAGGTCACCCGTAACCTCACGCCGCTGGTCTCCGGGTTCGTGGCTGTCAGGGCACTGTCGGACAAGGCGGCCGATACCCGGGCCGTATTCCGGGGCCGCACGTATGGCATGGGCTCGATAGGGCTGGAAAAGCGATTCCTGCGGCAATGGTCGGTCCGTGGCCAGTACAACTATACCTACCAGGATTACAAGGGGGATGGCTTCGGACGGGAAGTGTCCAACATGTTCGAACTGTCGGTGGTGTATGAACCCAAGCGTGAAACCGCCAGTGTCGGTCGCTATCAGCGCTAGACCCGAACGTCCAACAGATGGTCGTCGGTTCATGCTTTCTGTCACGGCCCGCGACGATTGATTGAGGTAAGTTTAGCCACCCTATGAACGCG
>JBGAGK010000058.1:0-5017 GCA_044226785.1 Steroidobacteraceae bacterium
CACCCGATGAATGCTTCCACCAGCCGGGTGCTGAATGCCGTCTCGATCGAGGAAATGAACCGCCGCTGGCGCGCGGTGCGTGCCCGCATGCAGGCCGAAGACATCGACGCACTGGTGGTGCAGAACTCCAGCGACTGGGTGGGCGGATACGTGCGCTGGTTCAGCAATCAGCCGGCCACCAATGGCTATCCCACCACCGTGGTATTTCCGCGAAGCGGTGGCCTGACACTCATCGAGCAGGGACCCTTCGGTGGCGCGCGCCACGCCAGCGCCGCGGAAGAATCCGCCACCGGCATCGCGAACCGGCTGACCACGCCCAGCTATCCCTCGGTGGGCTACACGGCCAGCTACGACGCGGATCTCGTGCTTCAGGAACTTGAATCCTCCGGCGCACGCCGGGTGGGCCTGGTGGCTCCGGCCGCCATGTACCACGGGTTCGGGCGCGCGCTGGAGAATGGATTGAAGGCGCGGGAATGCATCGACTTCACCGACGCCGTCGATCGCATCAAGGCCATCAAGAGCGCGGAGGAGCGCGCCTGCATCCGCCAGGTCGCTGCCATGCAGGACGAGGTCATGCGGCGGGTGAGCGAATTCATCCGGCCGGGCCTCAGGGACTTCGAGATCGCCGCCTACGCACAGTACGTGGGCCAGCAGCTCGGCAGCGATGTATTCGCTGCTGATCGAGAACAACGGGAGCGGTGGCTTCTACACCGAGCTGTCACGCATCTTCGTGCTCGGGCGCGCATCGGCGGAGCTGCGCGAGACCCATGCGGCGGTGCTCGAGGCGCAGCGAGCGGCGCTGGCCATGCTGAGACCCGGCACGCCCTGTCGCGAGATCCACGAGCGTCACAATGCCTGGCTGCGCGCACAGCAGTTGCCCGAGGAACGCCGGCTCAGCATGCACGGCATGGGCTACGACATGGTGGAACGGCCTTTGATCCGGCACGACGAAGACATGGCCATCGAACAGGACATGGCCATCGTCTGCCATCCGGGCACGATGAACGAGCGGATGTTCGTGCACAACACCGACATCTACCTGATCGAGGCAAACGGCCCGTCGGCGTGCCTGCACGCCACACCCAAGAGCCTCATCGAGCTGGGGTGAGGTTCAGGAGTGCCGGGTCGCGACCAGAGGGAAGAGGTCCGAATCGAACTTCTGTCCGACATCAAGGTTCAGGCCGTCGGTCACGACATGCTGGGCACCGGAGTACGTCGTACCGTCTGGCATGTAGATGATCGCGAAAGCCTCGCGCATGGCGTTCGATCGATTCGCGCCTGCGTGATGAAAAGTGAACCCGTTGTGAAACGTGCACGAGCCAGCCGGCAATTCGACGGTAACCGGCCTGGCGTGACGCAACTGCGGCGCAATCGTCAACAGGTCCTGCGGATCGTCGAGTTTCACCGATTCAACGGCTTCAAGCTCATGCGTGCTCGGCAGAAAAGACATGCAGCCGTTCTCGATCGTCGCATCACACAAGGCTATCCAGATGGAAGTTTGAAGCCCCTTTTCACGGTGTGGCCAGTAATGCGTGTCCTGATGCCATGGCGTGGGTTTCCCTTTCAAAGGCTCCTTGAACAATGCCTGGTCGTGCCAGATCCTCGCTGACGCACCCATCAGGCGCGCGGCAATACTGCCAAAGCGCCGACTGAGCACGAACTCCCGTACCGCCGGATGGCGCTGCCATAGATTGACCTTCTGGATAAACAGCTGTTCGTAGACGCTTTTCGCGCGGAACGGGCGCGAATCGCCGACAGATTCCGCAGTGACGGCGACACAAATGGTATCGCGCATCCGGCGCAGATCATCCCCCGCGAGCACGTCGGGCAGTTGAATGAACCCGTCGCGCCGGTATTGCCGGATTTGAGCCTCGCTGAGAGGATAGTCGGTATCAAACGTCATGATTTTCACACTGACACAGGTGCTCCATCGAATCTTGAATACAGGGGACAGCTTTCTTGAACGAATCGCTCAAGCCACGATTCACGATAAGCCAGGAACAGGTGCAACTCACGGCACACTGCCCAGTCCGCGTGCAATCGTTGCTGGTGGAGGGAGACGTGCGTGCCCACGACCACAGCTACTACGAAATCGGCGTGACCCGCGGCGGCGAGGCATGGCATTGCACTCCAGGTGAAAAGCGCCAACTTTCTCTCGGCTCCGTTTATGTGATAGCGCCCGGCTCAGCTCATTCCTTGCGAGGAGTCCGGCAGCTCGGAATGACCAACGTGTATTACCTCAACGAGTGGCTGTTGACGGAATTGCGGACTTTGTGGGATGTGGATGGGCTTGTGCCCCTGTTCCTGGCCAGTGGTCTGTTCAGGTGCGCACCGCCGGTGATGCAGTTTTCGCTGACGACCGCCGAGTTGACCGCGTGTGAACACGAACTGGATGACATCGTCAGGGAGACGGTATCTGAAAACCCGTCGCTGGTGTTCCTGAAAGCGGCTACCCTCAAACTCTTGACCGGACTGAGCCGTGCGTATGCACGCAACTCGGGGCGAGTGATGGGGTTCACATTTCGTCGCGAGGTGTGGATTGCCCTGGACTCGGTGGAACGATGTTTGACTGAACATCGGCCGTTCGGTGTCCAGGAAATTGCCAAACATTGCAGCGTATCGGTGAGTCAACTCCGCCGCCTGTTTCGCTCAGCCACTGGGTGGTCGCCGCTGGAGTACTTTCAACGACGCCGAATTCAGCATGCATGCGCGATGCTGCTGAACAGGCAACTCAGTGTCACCCAGGTTGCTCAGTTGCTCGGCTTTGCCGACGCTGCACATCTGTGCAGACTGTTTCGGCGCCACCAGGGGCTATCACCGCGACAGTACCGTGCACAATATCTCGTCGATCCTTGACCCGCTTGGGCCTGACTCCTGTTGCACGCCCGATGGCACACTGACGGCCCGTGTTGCGGTCATTCGACTGGACGGAGTTTGACCGTGTGCGTGCCTGGCATCATCGCTCCGCACTCCCTTTCGGTCGCCCAACCAGATGGCGCAACCAGGTGCGCACAGGTGTTCGACGGCACTTCGATTTGCCCTGCGATCTGATTGCCTAGCCGGTGCCAACTGACGCGAATCGGACCTTGAGGAGTGGGATAGCATCCGGCTGCCTCGGCAAGGTCGCCAAGTTGGGGGCGGACGGAGAACTCGCTGAATCCGGGAGCCGTGGGCGTAATGCCCAATACACCTGCCGAGAGCTGATATACGGGCGATGCCGAGAAGGCGTGGCAAAGACTCGCCTCGGGCTCAAAGCTCTCCCAGAGTGTTTCGGTGCCAGTTGCGATCATGGGTCCGTAATCCCTCCGAATGGCTTCGAGTGCCAGGTCCATGCGCCCGGCGCGGATGTACGCTGCATACACGAAGTGAGCAAAATACGTGTTGGCCCGGACGACATCTTGATCGGGGTCGAACGGATCCCCCTGCGGCACGATGGGGCGACAGGTTGTCAATCGCAATCGGGAAGGATCGGCGATCGTCGCAATGATCCGTGACTGGCGATGAGTGGGGCACAGATCGAAATACATCATGATCGCATTCGCGTGTTGGGAGATTCGCCTGCACTGCGCTCCGGTGAACGAGTCGACACTGTCCACATAGACGCCGCGCGCCTCGCTCCAGCAGCGCCTGTTCAGGGCATGGGCAACGCGCTCCGCCTGCGCCTGCCATCGCCGTTCACTGCGACCTCTCTCGACCGAGGATGCAAGCCAGGCGGCCGCATGAAGTGCACCCGCGTAGATGCCATTGACCGTCGTCGATTCGCCCCGACGTTCGGTGTGCGCCCATTCGATGAAGTGCCAATAGGGCAAGTCGACCAGAAGCCAGTTCGGGCCGATGTGACGCTCGAACCAGGCAAGCACCCGCTCCACGGCGGGCATGATCTGGTCGATCGTGTCATCATCGCCCGTGTGCAGCAGATAGGCTTTGGCTGCACAGATCCAGTGCAGACTGAAGTCAGGAATCGTGACGCCATGGCGGTGGTGATCACCGGGCGCGTACATCTGCAGCAAGCCATCTGACCGCTGGCTCTCCATGCCATGCAGCAGGTACTGGCGGTCAAGCGGCTGCGTACTGCCACCGAATGCTGCCGTACTGGCCAGGTACCGGACGATGCCGTCCCCGAGCCATTGACGTTTTTCGCGTCCCGGGCAGTCTTCCCATGCATCGTGAGAACAGAGTTCGATGGTCCGACACCCCACTCGCCAGAGTCGATTCAACATCGCGTCGTTGCATTGGAATTCTCCGGTCAGACTCACCGGATAGGCGCAGGCTACCGAGGCAACGGAGCGCAGCCGCAAGCCCTTTGGAGCGTTGCGGATGACGACCGTCACGTACTTGACGGATGTCCACTCGAACTTGCGAAAGTGCTGGTGTCCCTTTCGAGCGGTGTAGCGAAAAAGCTGCGCACAGTCGAGATAATGTGCATGCCTCGGGCGTATGGGCTCAACGGGGCCCGTGGCAGCGTATTCGCCTGGCACGGTTTCGTCAGCAGCACACTCGATGATCTCGCCGCCTTCGGCATCGAGCTCTATGCAGGGATAGCCGGCATGGCGTTCCCCGAAACGCAGCACGATCGCAATATCGCAGTCTGCCGTCGTGCGCACGATCGTGCCTTGCCCCTTGGAGTTGCAGAGCTGATCCAGATCCTGCACAAGTCCCGCGGGCAATGGCACGTGCGCCTCGTCATACAGTCGGCGGTCGATGGGCAGTGATGGATCGGGGCGCAGGCCAAAGCATGCACTTATGCCTTCTGGCTGCGA
This sequence comes from Steroidobacteraceae bacterium, assembly GCA_044226785.1. Classification (GTDB taxonomy): domain Bacteria; phylum Pseudomonadota; class Gammaproteobacteria; order Steroidobacterales; family Steroidobacteraceae; genus TMP-86. Next base: position 4,761 of record JBGAGK010000058.1, read on the forward strand.
CAACGTCTCGCGCAGCGCAGGCAGCTCGCTTTCCAGAAGCACAGGGAACGGTTCAACCATTCCCCAGCCACGCTCGTTGTCGATCTCGTCAGGGTCTGTCGCAAGCACTCTGGCCACGGGCCAGTCGCGGTCGTCGTAGTCCAGGGTGTGCCAGTTGGCGGGAATCGCGCGTGCGTCGAAGTCTTCTATGAAATCCTGCCCCCAGCCGCTGGTTGGCACGTCCTCTCGCCAGGCCTGGCTTCTTGTTACACGCCATG
>JBGAGK010000031.1:0-43260 GCA_044226785.1 Steroidobacteraceae bacterium
GAGGACCCGACCCGTGCCCTTGTACGCCGCCATCAGGACCAGGATGAAGATCGACAGTCCGAAGGAGAAGGACATCAGGACGAACATCGGTGCCATGATGGCTTCGTCGTAGGGCTGGCGTGCCACCAGAAAGCCGAAGATGGATCCCGTGCCGGTGGTCAGGACCAGCCGCCACAGGAATGCCGCCGTGCCGACCGCGCGGGTGTGGCCGTTCAGCCGCCGCTCCATCATCGTCCACAGATACAGCCCGGTGACCGCGATGAACCCGGTGTAGAGGAAGATGTTCCACGCGAAGATCGAGCGGAAATTGTAATGGGTCATGGCGATGCCGAGTCGGTCCGGTCTTCCGAGATCGAGCACCAGGATGGTGAGCCCGCCGAGCAGAAGGGCGATGGCCAGCAACCCTGACAGGCGCGCCAGCGGCTTGTAGGCGGCCTTGCCGAAAACCGACGCGATGGAAGCGGCGTTGAGCGCACCCGAAGCCGCCACGATCAGGAACACTGCAACCACATGGGGCATGCCCCACGCCACCCGGTTGCTCATGCCGGTGATCATATGGCCGATGCTGTCCATGACATGGGCGGCCCACAGGCCTGCCCCCAGGATCAGCAGCAGCAGCGCAACCAGCGTCCAGAAGCCGGCACTCATTCCCTCGATTTCGCTGTATTCGCTTGTACGCATGTCACAGGCCCTGGTAGGAGACACCCGCGTCGAGCATCAGATCGGCGCGCAGCTGCGCCGCTGGCCAGGCGCTGAGCGCGCGGCTGATCTCGCTCGCAGGATCCATCAGATCGCCAAAGATCATGGCGCCGGAGCCTTCGCGCGCGCAGGCCTCGACGCAGGCCGGCACCTTGCCGGCTCACCAGGAAGCGCGCCTCGAAGGGACAGGCGATGATGCACATGCGGCAGCCGATGCAGATGTGCTTGTCCACGAGCACGATGCCGTCGGCCCGTTTGAACGAGGCCCCGGTCGGACAGACCTCGATACAGGGTGCGTTCGAGCAGTGCTGGCACATCACCGGCACGGAGCGCGACACCCGGGTCTTCGGGTCGGTCACCTCGACCTTGCGGATCCATTGGGGATCGGTGCGCCGGCCTTCGTTCTCCCAGCCGTTGTGGTTCGAGCAAGCCGTGACGCAGGCGTTGCACGAAGGTTTGCATTTGTTGGTATCGATCAGAAGGCCCCAGCGCTTCTTCGGACTGGCGCCCGCAGGCGTCTTCTCCTCCCCGGCTTCGGGGTAGGCGATCAGGCTCACGCCCGGAGCAAGAACCAGCGCGCCGACGACCGCGGCGCCGACGACCCGCCGCCGCATTTCATCGATGCCACGGGCGACGCGCGGGTCGCGCCCGCCGCTGCGCGGTTCTTGCGCGGGCGCGTCCGTGCCTGACAAGCGTGTCATGGCCGGCTCCCGGCCGCCGGTGAGCCGATGGAAGCCTGCCCCGGCTCGAGGGTCGTGCTTCGTGCCACCGCAAGGGCCGTGAAGGGCAGGGTGAAAGGCAGCGTTTCGCGCGCCTGCACAGCCGTGTCAGCGGATGATGGCCGGTTGCTGTGGCAGCTGAAGCAGTCGATGCGCACTCCAACGTAACCATGGCAGGAGTTGCAGAAGAATTCCCGGCTCGTCGGCGATGGATAGTGCCCATCAGCCATCTTCGAGACATGGCAGTTCATGCAGTCTGAAAGCGACTCGTGCTCGCGCCGGATACCCTTGTGCACCACCTCGTCGCGAAGCTCCATCAGCAGGTGCATGTGGTTCTCGCGCATCCATCCTGCCGGACGGATGCACTGTGCGCCCTTTGCCGGCTGCATGACGGGCGCAGTTTCAGGGGTGTGCGACCATGCGCCGTACCAGAACGGCATGGTCAGAACCCCGATGAGCACCACCAACGCTGCGAGGATCAGCGGTCGATCACGCATTTGCCGCCTCCTTCGCAAGGGGTTCTCCGCGCAGATTGGTCGTGCGCTCCTTCTCGCCCCGCATCACCAGCGCGTTTCCGAGCAACTCATGCACGCCTGCAACCTGCACGCCCGGCACCCAGTAGTCCATCGCCGTGGGCAGCGTTGCCTTGTCGATGGCACAGATGCAGGCCAGGAGATTGACACCATGCTCCTCACGCACCTGGCGGACCGCGACGGCGCGAGGAAAGCCGCCGCGCAGCCGGATTTCCAGGCTCTCGTCATTGCCGATCCCCGCGCCGCTCCCGCAACAGAAGGTGTATTCCCGGATGGTGTTGGCAGCCATCTCGTGGAAGCGGTTGCAGACATGCTTCAGGACGTGCCGCGGCTCCTCCAGCAGTCCCATGGCGCGCGCCGGATTGCAGGAGTCGTGGAAGGTGACGATGTACTCGTCATTGCGCGCCGGATTCAACCTGAGCTTGCCATGATGAATCAGGTCCGCGGTGAATTCGCAGATGTGCACCGCCCTGGTCGAAGCCGCGTGCTCGAATCGCGTGCCGGTGATGGGCGAGACCGGCACCTCCAGGAAATCCGCCGGGCCGTTCATGGTGTCCATGTACTGGTGCAGCACACGCCACATGTGCCCGCATTCCCCGCCCAGAATCCATTTGACGCCAAGGCGCTTCGCCTCATCGTAGATCTTGGCGTTCAGGCCCTTCATCAGGTCGTTGGAATGAAACAGCCCGAAATTGCCGCCTTCCGATGCATAGGCGCTGACCGTGTAGTCCAGGCCGATCTCGTGGAACAGCATCATGTAGCCGAGCAGCGTGTAGTAATGCGGAGTGGCGAAATAGTCCGCAGAGGGCATCACGAACAGGACTTCCGCGCCTTTCCGGCTGATCGGAATCTCGATATCCAGACCGGTGATGTCCCGCAGTTCGTCGCGGGCGAATTCGAGCCCGTCCCGCAATGCGTGTGGCGCAATGCCGAGATGATTGCTCACGCGGAAGCACTTGGCCGCAGGCTCGGTGATCCAGTGCGTGCCCACGCCGATCGAGATCAGCAGCTCGCGCATGATCATGGTGACCTCGGCGGTGTCGATGCCGAAGGGGCAGAAGATCGAGCAGCGGCGGCACTCTGTGCACTGGTAGAAGTAGTAGAACCATTCCTTGACCACGTCCTCGGTGAGGTCGCGGGCGCCGGCCAGAGAACCGAACAGGCGGCCGGAGAGCGTGAAATAGCGCCGGTAGATCGAGCGCACCAGCTCGGTGCGTGCGAAGGGCATGTTTTTCGGGTCGCCCGAGCCAAGGTAGAAATGGCATTTGTCGGCGCAGGCACCGCAGCGCACGCACATGTCCATGAACAGGCGGAAGGAGCGATATTTCGCGAGGCGGTCCTTCATGCCGTCGAGCAGAATCCGCTTCCAGTCCGGTGGCAATTGCCAGTCCATGTCGGTCGGAGACCATTTGCGCGGATTGGGCAGGCCCAGGTAGGTCAGGTCCTTCGGCAGCGCTGCGTTGCTGAAGGTGCCCTTGCGGAACTCGACGCGCGGGTCGCGCCAATCTCCCCGGGGCGGCTTCAGCTCGATCCTGATGTCCGGTTCATCCGCCATCGGCGCTTCCTTCCAGCGGCAGATCGGCGAGCTTCAGCTTGTCCGCGTATTCGGCTTCCCATGCCGCATAACCGTGAGTGGGCACGGGGTGATTCCATGGGTTGACATGGCGGACACGCCGGCTGCTGTTGGCCAGGTTGCGTGTGGGACTCAGGAACAGCCCGCCGAAATGCATCAGCTTCGAGAAGGGCAGGTACATGGCCAGCGTCGAGACCAGAAGCAGGTGCGCGAGCAGGAATGCGCCCGGTGCCGCCGGAACCGCCGGGTGGAAAGCTGCCAGTGAGAGCACGAGATCCTTGACCGAGACGAGGTCCACCGGAGCAAAGTGGCGCATGGCGATCCCGGACAGTGCGATGCCAAGCAGCAGCAGGAGCGCAAAATAATCGGTGAACAGCGACAGGTAGCGCAGCAGCGGGTTGAAGAACCGCCGCCCCACCAGGAACAGGAGGCTTGCGACCAGGAGTGCGTCGGTGATGAGGAGCGACGGCACACCGATGCTCAGCATGCCATCGATGCCATCCAGCAGGGGCACGAAGGCCGGCGTCGGCTGGAGTGCAAACCGCAGATGCCGCAGCACGATCACGAGCAGCGACCAGTGCAGCGCCATCGATGCCAGCCACAGGAGCGGTGCCGCGGAATATTCGATGCGTTCCGACGAGACGCGCGCACGGCTGTTGCGCAGCAGAGAGCGAAAGGTCAGCGCTTCGATGAGCACCCGGAGGGCGGCCATGATGCCGCTGTCCGGATTGTCGAAGGGGGCGGTGCGGATCCAGGGGAGCGAACGTTGCTGACCGCAGGTGGTGGGGATTCGATACGGCACCGGGCTCTCGACCCACCGCCAGATGCGCCAGGCGATGCCGGCGACCAGCGTGAAGAACGCCACATAGGGCAGGACGATGGTGACGGCGGCCGTGCCGCCCGGGATGAAACCGGCGAATGCGCCAGCCAGGGCGAGCGCGAGCACCACCAGGGTCGCTGCGAGCGCATTCATGCAACCGCCCCGCCGTCGTGCGCGGCTCGGCGCCGTGCCACCCCCAGGGCGCGAAGCTGTTCGTTCAGCTGGAGAGTGGCCAGCCGCTCGCGGCAACCGAGGTATTGCCTGAAGGCCGAAAGGGCGAGACGGTCGACGCGCGCTTCGATGTCGGCGGCTTCCATCTGCGGAAATTCATCGCGCGCGATGTCACGCAACGAAAAAACGAACCCGACCGCCCGATCCACCGACAGGTCCTGGATCGAGCGCAGGGACATGATGTCGGCGAAAGCCGTGTCGATGGCAGATGCATCCATCCCGCCGCGGAATTCCCGCAACACCACGCCAAGATTCCTGCGCAGTGCATGGCCGACGGGATTGCGGAAAGGATCGCGTTCGACCGCGGCCTGCTGCGCGAGCAAGCCGCCGTAGACCGCAACTGCGGCAGCCAGCCAACGCTCCAGGATGGGCGCCGGCACGACCGTGCCCTACACGCAGCCTGTGGGCTTGGCCAGACCGGCGACCTTGCAGGCGCCCTTGGCAGGACCTGACTGGAACAACACATAGATCCGGTCCAGATCCATCTTGTTGTCGCGGCAGACCTTGCGCACCATCGGTGCGACGCCGTAGGAAAAGAAGTACTTGCGGATGTAATGGAGCAGTTGCCAGTGATCCGGTGTCAGTTCCGTGATGCCTTCGGTCAGCGCGAAATCGCGCGCGACATCCTCGGTCCACAGTTCCGGTTCCTGGAGAAATCCATCGTCATCGACTTCATAGGCGCGGTCTTCAACCTGGTAGGTGGGCATGCGTGGCTCCCGCTAGAGGACGTCTGATATTATCATACGAAGTTCATTATTATCAGAATTCGGAAGGATGTCAAACCCGGCGAGAGGCCCGCTGGGGGAGGAGTTCCTCCGGATGCATCCAGGTTCAGATGCGCTGCAACTCCACGGCGCCCAGATCGATGTCCTTGTGGGCCGGCACCGCAAGTTCCCGGGAAACGTAGCCCGGATGGCTCACCTGCAACAGAGAGGGTTTACCCGCATCCACATCGCGAAACTCGAAATCCCCGTAGCTGTCGGTGGCATCCGTATGCACCTCGCCGTCGCGCCGCAATGTCACCATGACGCCGGGGGCCGGTTCTTCCGGCCGATCGGCCAGCACCACCTCGCCACATATCAGCCGCCTGGGCAGGCCGATGTAGTGCACCAGGGGACGGTTTTCCCAGTCCGGTCGCAGTTCCTCGATCTGGGGCTCCGACATGCGCGAAGCGACGGCGCTCGAGGAATCGTTGAGATCGCCGAACACCAGCGCCTGGGTCGGGCAGGCCTCGACACAACGCGGCTGTTTCCAGCCATCATCGAGCAGGTGGGCGCAGAAGGTGCACTTCTGCGCGGTGTCGAGTTCCTCGTTCCAGTAGATGACTCCGTAGGGGCAGGAACCGGTCAGCCGGCGCTGACCCCTGGCCTTCTCCGGGTCGATGATCACGATGCCATCGGGCCGACGGGTAACCGCGCCGCCGCTGTCGACCTTCATGCATGGCGCATCCGTGCACATCAGGCAGGGGAGCGGGGTGTGGGTCACCTTGACCTTCGGACAGACTCCCTGTTCGCGGACCTTGATGTCCATCCAGCGATGGCCGGACTCCGGTTGTGGAGCCGCAATGGGCCGATGATCGATGCCGATGTGCTCGTCGAAGCAGGCGATGTAGCAGGCGTAGCAGCCGACACAGCGGCTTGCATCGATCACCATTCCCCATTTCACCATGTCAGTTGTGCTCCCATCTGGCCACATCCACGAGACACGAAAGCACCGCCATTCCGGCCGCGTTCCTCGACACCATCCGCCCAGGCGTGAGCACGGCCACGCAGCCGCCCCGGTCGGGAGAGTCCGGATTGCCCGGCTCGAGCAGGTCGTACTTGGCCGAACATGAATACGATTGCACCACGCCCGGACGTGCCCGTTCGCTGACGACGGCGATGCAGAGCACCGTACCGCGGTCGTTGAACACCTTGACGATGCTGTGGTGGTGAATGCCGCGCGCCGCGGCATCCCCCGGGTTGATGCGTATCGGCCACCACGCATAACCTTCCTTCTGGATGCGATGGCCCGGAATCTCGTCCAGCCAGCTCGCATGCTTGTCGTAGTGCGTATGGAAGCTGAAGCGCGAATGCGGGGTCAGCAGCTGCAGCGGGAATTTCGCTGCTTCCTTCGAGCGATGCCCTTCCCAGCTCGGTATGTAGTGCGGAACCGGCGGCCGCTCCGGGTCGTTGGCATCGAAAGCCTTCAGGCTCTGGGACTCGAACTCGATCTTGCCGCTGTAGGTGCCCAGCTCGTGTCCCTTCGGCGTGCCACGCTTGGGGTTGTTCGGATCCGGTGTATCGCAGGTGCGGCCTTCCGCGTACCAGCGCAGCGCCGGAGCAGGGCGGTAGTCATCCGGCAGCGGGATGATGTAGTAGCCCTTGCGATCGAACTCCTCCCAGGAGATGTATTTCGGCAGATCGGAGATCGCGTAGATCTTTCGCGCCCAGTCCAGCGCGGTGTTGCCCTCGGTGTATTCCTGCTCCACACCCAGCCGGCCAGCGAGCGCGGAAAAGATGTCGTAGTCTGAGCGGGACTGGCCGAGCGGCTCGACGCATTTCTTCATGCGCACGATGACGCGGAAGTTGCACCCGCTGCTGCCTCCCTTGGTCTGTCCCCCGGGCTCGCCCCATTCGCCGATGTCGTCGCGTTCGAGCTGCGTACAGGCGGGCAGGATGATATCGGCGTAGGGGGTTTCGGAGGACCACCAGCAATCCTGGTTGACGACACATTCGAGATTCGGGCTCTGGTACATCCGCGCCCACTTGCTCGTGTCTGCCATGGTGCCGGGGAAGGAACCGCCATAGCGGTAGAACATTTTCACCGGCGAGTTGCCCGGCATGGGATAGGCGAAGGGCTTGAACTGCTGTTCGAGCGAACGGTTGCAGAAGGTCTCGCCCAGCCAGGACACCGGTTTGCCGAGCACCGCTTCGGGCATCAGCAGCCGGTACAGTCTCTGCTGCACCGGATTCTGCGGAACGTTCCGGGCCGCGCGGCTGCGCGCGATCTGCCCGTCAGGGTCACCGTAGCCGGGGAAGTACACGTCATTGTTTCGTGGCGCGCCCATCGCCGTACCCCAGATGCCACGACCGGGCTTGCCCAGCCCCTGCATCGCCTGCAACAGGACCATCAGGCGTGCCCACTCGGTGGCGTAGGCCTGACGACAGGCGCCGCCTTCACCGCCGCGTGCCCCTGCGCCCAGCATCGTGCGCAGCCGCGCCCAGTCGCGGGCGAGTGCGACGATGGTGCGCACCGGTACACCCGACTCCTCCGCGGCCCAGGCTGGTGTCTTCGGGTGGCCGTCCTCCTCGCCCATGACGTAACGCCGGAACGATTCGAAGCCGACCGTGCGATCGGCGACGTAGGCCTTGTCGTAGGTTCCTTCCTTGATCCAGGTGTAGGCGATGGCGAGCGCGAGTGCAGCGTCGGTCCCGGGCCGCGGCGCGAGCCACTTGGCGTCCATGGGGCTGGCTGTGGAATTCTGATAGGGGTCGATGACCACCATCTTCACGCCCTTGCGCTTCAGCCACTGCCGCCACATCGCCGAGTCCTGACCGGTATAGACCCCGCGGGTGGTCTCCGGATCATTCGACCAGTAGACGACCATCTCGGCGTTCTTCAGGCCGTCCTCGAGCATGTCGTAGGGCTCGGGCATCCCGAGGCGCCAGTAGAACCCGTAGGTATGCGTCGCGCCCCAGTGCCAGCCTTCCCAGCTGTCCGGATTGTCGAACACGGAGGTGTAGCCGATGAGGTTGAAGAAGCGCTGGAAGGCGCTGATCTTGTACCCGACCAGGCCCCAGTTGTGGTGCGAGGAGGTCATGGCAGTGAGCGCTGAAGGGCCGTAGGTGCCCTGCACACGCCGGATCTCCCCGGCGACGAGGTCCAGCGCCTCGTCCCAGCTGATCGGCTCGTAGCCGGCCTTGCCGCGGGACTGCGGATTGCGCTTGCCTCTGGGGTCGAAGTCGACCCGCTTGAAAGGGGTCAGGATGCGGTCCCTGGAATAGAGCCGGTTGCGCTCGGTGAGCACGTAGGGGCCCACGTTGAACTTCTTCTCCGGCGTGAAGCGCTTGCCGCCGGCGTCTATGGTCCACGGTTTGAAGTCCGCGTCTTCGGCAACCATCGGACGGACGCGCACGACTTTGCCGTTCTCGACATAGACGCTGATCGGCCCGGAATTCGTGCAGCTCGTGTAGACGTTCATCGGCACTCCACCCGTTTCTCCGGCGACGCATTTTCCCACGGCGCGCTTCCGGGGCGTGTCACATGGGATTGTTACTTGCCCCTCCGGGGGACGGCGCCGATATTGGCCATTGGTGCTGTCCGCATACGGTGGGCGATGCTGTTTTCGCTGATCCTCTGGTGCCTGCCCCCCGCGCTCAAGCTGTATGGCTGGCGCTCGCCGAAGTTGCGCGCTCTGATGGCGGCACGTGACTTCACCGTCCAGTTCGTCGTCAGGGACACTGCGCATGGACGGTGGCTCCGGTTCGAGGGAGGACGGTTGATCTCCGGTACGGGTGTCATTGCCGATGCCGGCCTGACCCTGCGCTTCAGGAGTGCAGCGCTGGGGACGCGCATCCTGGTTCATCTCGGCGCCGGCATGTTCCACTCCGCCTGGCCGCTGCTGCGCCCCTTCCTCGATCCGATGGAGGTGATCAACGCCGCGAAGAATTTTGCCTTCGAGGTGGTGGGTCCGGATGAACTCGCCGTCCATTTCAGCGACATCCTGAACCTCATGCTCACCCACGGCTGGCGCATGGGCACGCCCGCAGGCAACGGCGAGACGCGCTATGTCAACCAGACAAATGCCGGGCCGGTGTTCGTCTACGTGAAGGAAGGGAAGATCATCCGCATCACGCCGATGGAGTTCGACGAAGATGATCCCGAACCCTGGGTCATCGAAGCGCGTGGCCGCAGTTTTTCGCCACCGTCCCGGACCACGCTGAGCCCGCATGGCCTGGCGTCAAAATCGCTGGTGTATTCGAGCAAGCGCTTGCTGTATCCGATGAAACGCGTGGACTGGGATCCGGACGGCGCGCGAAATCCCCAGAACCGCGGAGTGTCGGGGTATGTGCGCATCTCGTGGGATGAGGCGCTCGACATCGCTGCGCGGGAAATCAAGCGCATCCGCCGCGTGCACGGGCACGGGGCCATCCTGGACAGTCACGGCTCGCACCATACCTGGGGTAATGTCGGTTACTACCTGAGTGCCCACATGCGATTCATGAATGCCATCGGCTGCACCCGCATGGTGGCAAATCCAGACAGCTGGGAGGGATGGTACTGGGGTGCCATGCATCATTACGGCAATTCCATGCGCATGGGCGGCACCGAGCCCTACGGCCAGCTCGAGGACGCGCTGCAGAATGCCGGGATGATCGTGTTCTGGGCCTCCGATCCGGAATCGACCTGCGCTTCCTACGCTGCGTTCGAAGCCACTCTGCGCCGGCAATGGGCGAGGCAGCTCGGCATCAGGATGGTGCATATCGATCCTTACTTGAATCCCACGGCGAACTGGCTGGGTGGAAAATGGATAGCACCCGTGCCCGGCACCAGTCCGGCGCTTGCCCACGCCATCGCGTACGTCTGGATCTGCGAGGATCTGTACGATCAGGAATACATCGCGAAGCGCACGACCGGTTTCGACAAATACCGCGCCTACGTGCTGGGGGAGAGCGACGGCACGCCCAAATCGCCCGAATGGCAGGCGGCTGAGACCGGCGTGGCGCCCCACATCGTGCGCGCGCTCGCGCGCGAATGGGGTACACGCAAGACCTATCTGTCCTGCGGTGGCAAGGGCGTGGCCTTCGGAGGGGCCAACCGTGCGGCCACCGGTGCGCAGTGGGCCCGGGCGATGGTCTGCCTGATGACGATGCAGGGCCTGGGCAAGCCCGGAATCAATTTCGGCAATCTCGGGACCGGTACGCCCGTCGACCTGGATTTCTACTTCCCGGGCTATGCCGAGGGCGGCATCTCGGGTGACATCGAGAATACGGGCGATGCAGTGCAGAACTATCAACGCCTGCCACATCTCATCAGCATGAATACGACTACACAGAAGGTGCCGCGCCTGCGCATTCCTGAAGCCATCCTCGATGGCAGGACGGAAGGCTACTTCACCGACAGCCGCTCGCTGGAGGGCCAGTTCCAGAAGTTCAGCTACCCCTCGCCCGGCCTCTCGCCGGTGCGCATGATGTACAAGTATGGGGGCTCGCATTTTGGAACCACGATGGAGAGCAATCGGCTCGCTGCGGCGCTGCGCTCCGATACGCTGGAGTTCGTCCTCAACCAGTCGATCTGGGATGAAGGCGAAACCAGGTTCGCTGACCTGATCCTGCCGGCCTGCACCAACTTCGAACGCACGGACATCAGCGAATGGGCGGCCTCGGGCGGCTATGTACATCACAACCACAACCAGATGAATCATCGGGTCATCACGCTGCAGCACAAATGCATCGAGCCGCTGGGTGAATCAAGGTCGGACTACCGGATTTTTCTGGATCTGGCCAAGCGCCTCGGTCTGGGCGCCTATTTCAGCGAACTGAAAACCGAGCTGATCTGGTGCCGCGAGGTCTACCTGAGCTCCGATCTTCCCAGGGTGATGTCGTGGAGGAGGCTCCTGCGCAAGGGCTACTACGTCGTGCCGCCGCAGGCTCGCACTGCCCGTCGCAGTGTGAGCTGGCGCTGGTTCGCCGAGGGCCGGAAGAAGGATGTGCCGGAGCCTGCGCCACTCCCGTCCGAATACGGTGAGAGCTATCTCGAAGGCCTGCAGACCCAATCGGGCCTGTTCGAGTTCGAGGCCTCGAGTCTCAAACGCTATGGCGAAGACCCGGAGCGACCACCGCTCAACGTCTATATCCCCGCCTGGGAAGGCAGACAAACGACCGCCCTGTACACGCGCTATCCGTTGCAGCTGATCTCCCCGCATCCACGCTACAGCTTTCATACCCAGAGCGATGGCAAGGACAGTGCCACCAACGATATCGTCGATCATCGTGTATTGATCGACGGACACCACTACTGGATTGCGCGAATGAACCGCATCGATGCCCACCGCCGAGGGATAAGCCAGCACGACCTCATCAGGCTCTACAATGATCGTGGCGCGGTCATCTGCGCGGCGGTACTCACGGAGCGGCTCCTTCCGGGCGTGGTGCATGCATTTGGCTCGTCCGCGGAATATTTGCCCACGGGCCCGTCCGGCGCCTCATCCGACATCGGAGGCTGCATCAACATCCTTACGCCCAAACGCCACATGACGGAGAAGACCTCGGCCTCCGCGCCCAATTCCTGCCTGATCGAGATCGAGAAGTGGCATCGGGGAGCGGTCGCGTCGTGAAGAAGTGGAATCTCGTGATCGATGTGGCCGAGTGCCACAACTGCAACAACTGCTTCCTCGCCGTGAAGGACGAGTACACCGGCAACGAATTCCCGGGCTATAGCGCACCGCAGCCGCCGCACGGCCACAAGTGGATCAACATTCTTGCCAGGGAGCGCGGACGTGCTCCGATGGTCGATGCCGCGTACCTGCCGACCACATGCAACCATTGCGATGCCGCCCCGTGCGTTTCGGCGGGCCGGGGTGCGGTCAGGAAGCGCGAGGATGGCATCGTGCTGATCGATCCCGTGGCGGCAAAGGGCCGCAAGGATCTTGTTTCCGCCTGTCCCTACGGTGCAATCTGGTGGAACGAGGAACTCTCACTCCCGCAGGCATGGCCCTTCGATGCGCATCTGCTCGATCGAGGCTGGAGTGCGCCGCGGCCGGTGCAGTCATGCCCCACGGGCGCGATGCGGGCGTTGAAGGTCAGTGACCCCGAAATGGCCGCCATTGCACGCGAGCAGGGTCTCGAAACGCTCAGTCCGGAGCTGGGCACCCAGCCGCGGGTCTATTACCGCAACCTGCACCGCTACACGAAGCTCTTCGTGGGTGGCACGGTGCTGGTTTCCAGAGCCGACGTCATCGACTGCCTGGCCGGCGCCGCAATCGAACTCGTCAGGGAAGGGTTCGTCATCGCCAGTTCTGAAACAGATGCTTTCGGGGATTTCAAATTCGACCGTTTGGACCCCGGAGCCGGACCCTGCGAGATCCGCATCGATCGCGCGGGCGATCGACCCGTCTCGGTGGCCTTTGATCTGCAGCACGAGAGCATCGTCCTGGAGGACATCGTGATCGAGGAGACTCCGTCCGCAGGCGGTGGGCCCGATTCGCATGCAGATGCGACGCCGGGTCTGCGTCGGCCCGCGTGACTCGCCGAACGCCGCTGCCGGGTGGTTACAGCACCGTGGTCGAACGGGAAGTCGACTCGCGCGCGCTGCGTCACTTTCTCGCCGTGGCCGAGTGCGGGAGCTTCACCGCCGCGGCCGGATCACTCCACCTGACACAGCCCGGTCTGACCAAGAGCATCCACAAGCTCGAGCGGATCCTGGGCGTGAAGCTCCTGGACCGCCATCCGAAGGGAGTCACGCCGACGCCGTTCGGCGAGGTGCTGGCTTCACGCGCGCGCCTGGTCGAACTGGAGCTGGCGCATGCGCTTTCGGAGATCGAATCCATGAAGGGCGGTCTCGCCGGTGACATCGATGTCGGCGTGGGTCCGAGTTTCATCAGCCAGGTATCGCAGGCGGTGCTGGCGATGCAGGTCCTCCGTCCAAACGTGCGCATCAACATTTCCGCGGCAGTGATGGACACCCTTCTAAAGGGCCTGATCAGTGGCAGCTTCGACATCATCTGCACATCGCTGGAATTTCCTTCCTACCCGGAGATCACCAAGGAGCCGCTGAGCGTGGGCGAACATCTCGTCATCTGCGCCGCGGATCATGCCCTGCAGAACCGCGGGCCGGTGAGTCCACGGGAGTTGCTTGCGTATCCGTGGGTGGCGTTCTCGAAGGACAACATGGGCATAGCCCGGATGGGGTCGGTTTTTGCAGCCAATCACCTGCGTCCGCCCAGAATCACCAGCACGACCAATTCGACCGAGGTCATGTTCGATCTGGTCGGCAAGAGCAATCATCTCGCCGGCATTCCGGCATCGCTCCTTCCCAATGCGCTTGCCGCGGGTCTTGCGAGGCTACCGGTGAAGGGCTCGCTGTGGCAGGCAACCCTGGGTCTGGCCTGGCGCAAGGGCGCGGAATCGTCCGCACCATTGAACGCATTCATCAAGGCCTGCCGCGAGGTCTGCAGCATGCCGGGCCCGACCGGGGCGCGACACGAGTCTGCGCAGACAGCACGCCCGTCGAGGGTCCGTCGAGGCAGCCCGTCGAGGCAGGGTTGACAGCGATGTTATAACAGTAATAACATCAGTCATGAAGGTCACCATACGCCGCGTGGGAAATTCATTGGGCGTGATCCTGCCCAGGACGGTGCTGGCCCGCTGGGGAGTGGGAGAGGGGGAGTCACTGGAATTGACCGGGCGCGGAATCCGCCCGCGATCACCCGCACGTTCCGCCAACGAGTGGCTGGACGAACACAAACGCAGGCTGGCGATCGCGGTGGCCTCGCAATTTCCACCAAACCTCATCCGTGCCCACAGCCTGGCAAATCTGCACCGATGGAAGCTCAACGGAGTCTGGGTATCGGCCTTCGACGAATGGAAGAAGATCATGCTGGACGGTGACGATGGAGAGTTGTTTGCGGCCCTGTTGGGTCGCGACGAACATGCCAGGCGGCTGCGCCAGTCGCCGCCCTACGCAGGCCTGTTGCCTCGACAGGAGGTGGAACGGCTCAATGAAGAAGCAGCAGGTTGATCATGTGCTGCGCGCAGCAGGCCGGATCACCGGTGAAAGTGAGTTCGTGATCGTCGGCAGTCAATCGCTCCATGGCACATTTCCGGATCTCGCCGATGACATCGTCCGGTCGGTCGAAGTCGATCTGATTGCGACCCGGCAGGCAGATCGCACGGAGTGGCTGAATGCCATCGGGCAGGACTCGCCATTCCATGAAACATTCGGATACTACGCGGATCCGGTCGATGAACGGACTTCCCGGTTGCCTCGCGGGTGGAAGCAACGCCTGGTAGCCTTGCCACCAGGCGATACCGAAGGCGTCCGCGGCTTGTGTCTGGATCCGCATGATCTTGCCATAGCCAAGTACGTGGCCGGGCGCGAGAAGGACTTTCTGTTCAACCGCGAACTGATCGCCCGTGGTTTTCTGGAACAGGACCGCTTGCTGAAACTGCTGGACGACACCTCAATCGATGTGCCTGCGCGGGAACGAATCGCGGGCTTCATCAGAAGGGATTTCAGCACGGAGTAGGTTCTCCCTGCCTTGCCCGGCGGGTCGGGGAGGCGGGAGCGGTGCGCAGATCTGCGAAAGGCGCGAGGCGATCGAGAGCAGGCGCTGATCCTGCCCCGCGCGGGTCTCGATCATGGCGCCTATGGGAAGACCGGCGGCTGAGGCTCCGATCGGGATCGAGATGCTGGGCGTGCCGGCGTTCGAGGAGGGTTCGCAGTTGCGGATCAGGGTCGAAAATGTCGGGACCCTTCGGCCGTTGTGTTCCACCGTCTCGTCTTCGCCGACCGGCGGTGCCGTCATGCAACAGGTGGGGATGATGTAGGCATCGAGCCGGTGCCGGTCCAGATAGGAGTGGATGGCCGCCTGCAGAGCCGGTCGGTGGACATCCAGCGCGCGCCGGTAAGCGGCTTGCGAAACTGCGCTGCTCCGGGTCAGGGTCGAGTAGAAGGCTTTGACCGAAGGCGTTGTGATGGATTCCAGGACTCGATGGACGGTGATCCCGGGGGCGCTGTCCGCAAGATAGTGCTCCAGTGCACGATGCGCTTCGAAACCGACGATGGTGAAACTCACGCTTTCGTTCAGCTCGCCGATGTCCGGGATATCCGCCTCGACCAGTTGCGCGCCCTGGGTCGTTGCCCGGTGCAGGAATGACTCCATCGCCGCGGTCACCGGCGGCTCCAGGTCCTCGTGGAAATACCTCCGAGGCACACCCAGACGCAGGCTGCGCAGATCCACCGGAGCCACGCATGTCTTCGCTCCTGCGAGGATCGCATCGACCAGGGCCACATCGGCCACGGTGCGCGCCATCGGGCCAACCGTGTCACGGGTGATCGAGATCGGCACGACGCCTTCCCGCGGGTAGCGACCATGGGACGGCCTGAAGCCGACGACCCCGCACAGTGCCGCCGGTATGCGCACCGAACCTCCGGTATCCGATCCCAGACCGAAGGGCGCAATCCTTGCGGCAATGGCTGCAGCTGTCCCGCCACTGCTGCCGCCGGGAATCAGGCGCGGGTCGCGGGGATTGCGGGCAGCACCGAAGGCGCCACCGTTGTTGGTGACCCCGAAGGCAAGCTCATGCATGTTGGTCTTGCCGAGCAGCAGGGCGCCTGCATCGATCAGCCGGTCGATCAAGGGGGAATTCCTCGGCGGATGATGCCCGAGCAAGGCCGGTGTGCAGGCACTGGTCGGCAGGTCGACCGTGTCGATGTTGTCCTTGGCGACGAACGGCAGGCCGAACAGGGGGCGGTCCGCGGCGATGTTCGCCACTCGATCGCACCGGTCTGCTGCCGCCAGCAATGCACCTTCGTCGCACGCCACGATGGCATTGATGTGGCGCCAGCAGTGCATCTGCGCGAGAAGCCCGGACGCGTAATCGCGGACTTTCAGTTGCCGGGTGGCAATCGCCGAGCGCGCCTCGAGCACGCAGAGTCCGGTCATGTCCATGGGTGTGCTGCCGAACCTAACCGCCCCACACCCGCTGCGCAAAATCCAGGAAGTTCAGTCCCAGCACTTTCTCGATGGTGCTGTCTGGGTGCCCGCGCGCACTGAGCCGGTCGGCAAGTGTCCGGAACTGACCGGGCCCGGAAAGTTCCGGAACGAATGGCACGATATCGGGCCTTTCGCCTGGCGCGGAGATGCCGGCTGCCTTTCGCGCAGCGACGCTCTTCGCCAGATCGCCCAGGTAGGATCGCATGTCATCGACGGCCGTGAACGAGCCATCGGTGCCGATGCCCACATGATCGGTGCCGCAGACGGACAGGGCATGTTCGACGTGCGCGACCACATCCTCGGCGGTTGCATTGCGTCCCCGGGTCAGGAATGGCATGAAGTAGATTCCGACATAGCCGCCACCGGAGGCGACAGCACGCAATTCCTCATCGCTCTTGTTGCGGGGCAGATCGGTGAGCGCACGCGCGCCGGTGTGCGTGATCGCGATGGGCTGGCGCGATGCACGAACTGCATCCAGGCAGGTCTGCGTGTCACTGTGCGACAGGTCGACAATGATCCGACGGGCATTCAGGCGTTCGACGGCTTCATGGCCGAAAGCGGTGAGCCCTGCGTTTCGTGGGGACATCGAGCCGCCGCCCAGCGGATTGTCGTCGTTGTAGGTGAGCTGGATGACCCGCACGCCGAAGTCTGCGAACAGGTCGACACGGCTGGCATCCTGCCCCAGCATGACTGCATTCTGAAAGCCGAAGATGATGCCGATCCGGCCCTGGGCCCTGGCGCGGCGGATGTCATCGGCCGTCCAGATCTTGACGAGTAAGGGCGTGCTGCGGATCAGGGCATCCCATTGCGCGATGGCGCGCACCGTCTGCTCGAAGGGTTCGCCCGCACCGAATACATGGCCGATCGTCTGGTTGATGGCACTGACTCCCGCTGCCCGGATATCGGCGATGACCCTGGGAGAGGCGGTGGGCGGCTCATCTCCCGGATTGGGTGATGAGGGATGGTTCGGGTCCTCCAGACCACCCAGCGAGTTGATGAGTATCCAGTCCCTTTTCATGTTGTATCTCCCCCGACCCGCCAGGGCGGCGGGGCCGAATGCCAATGCGGTCACGACACCCGCGATGCCGAGAAACTTCCGGCGGTGAAAGTACAGGCTCATTAGGTACAACCCACAGGTGACCCTCGTGCTTGTATCGATAGTATGGCATCGACCGGAAGCAGCGGAGAGGCTCGATGGGCGAACTGGTATTTGCGTGCAAGATTACCCATGTACCCTCCCTGTTCGTGTCGCAGATGGACGGACCGCTCAAGGGCTGCCGCAGCGCGGCGATCGACGGCCTGTTCCGGATCGGTGAGCGAATCCGCCGTTCCGGGGCGGATACCATCGTCATCCTCGACACACACTGGCTGGTGAACTCCGGGTACCACATCAACGGTTGCGCGACCTTCAAGGGCGTGTTCACCAGCAACGAATTTCCGCATTTCATCCACGACCTGCCGTATGAATATTCGGGCAATCCGGCGCTGGCCGACCAACTGGCCAAGGCGGCAACGGACCGTGGCGTTCGCACGCGCTCCCATCACATGGAGTCCCTCGATGTCGAGTACGGCACCCTCGTGCCGCTTCACTTCATGCGCATGCCGCCCTCGACACGCATCGTCTCGGTTGCGGGCTGGTGTGCATTTTCCACCATGAACGAGAGCCGGACGGTGGGCGAGGCATTCGCTTCGGCCATCCGCGCCTCCGACAGCAAAGTGGCCCTGGTGGCCAGCGGTTCCCTGTCGCACCGGATCCACGACAATGCCGTGGTGGAGAAGGGTACGTTGACCATCAGTGACGAGTTCTACAAGCAGGTCGATCTGCGGGTGCTCGAGCTGTGGCAGGCAGGGCGATTCAAGGAGTTCTGCGCCATGCTCCCGACCTACTCACAGGCCTGCCATGGCGAGGGATGGATGCACGATACCGCCATGCTGCTGGGCGCGCTGGGCTGGGACTCATATCGCGGCAAAGTGGAGATCGTGACACCTTATTTCGAAAGCTCGGGGACGGGTCAGGTCAATACGGTGTTTCCGCTTCCCTGAGGCTCTGCGCCATCAGTTCCTCCGCAGCCTTTCGTATCTCGTCCCAGCCCTGTTCGACGTGGTGCCACTGCGTGTAGGTCTGGCCGATCACGAAACGGATGACGGTGCGGCCGCGATGCCGGGTCCTGGTCAGGTAGATGCGGCCTGCGCCGTTCAGGCGTTCGAGCAATCGTTCGTTCAGGGCATCGACCTGCGCGTCGGAGTGCATGGCTCCGCCCTTCAGCCGGAATGCCAGCATGGCGAGATTGGGCCCCGCCACCAGCTCGAAGCGATCATCCCCGGTGATCAGTCCTGACAGCCGCTCCGTCCACGCGATGTGATTGCGCAACAGGGCGCGCAAGCCCTCCGCGCCATAGGAGCGCATCACGAACCACAGTTTCAATGCACGGAACCGGCGGCCAAGCGCAACACTCCAGTCCCGGTATTCCGGTGTGTTGCCGCCCAGCGAAGACTCGAGATACGCCGGCGTGAGGGTCAGGGCGTTGACCAGCCGTTGCGGGTCGCGCATGAAAAACGCCGAACAGTCGAAATTGGTGAACAACCATTTGTGGGGGTTGAAAACAAAGCTGTCGACGGCCGAAAGGCCCCGCAGTCTGGAGCGAACCTCCGGCAGGATCAGGGCGCTGCCGGCCCAGGCGGCATCCACGTGCAGATGCAGGCCTTCGCGGGCAGTGATCTGGCCGATGGGTTCGAGTGGATCGTTGGCACCGATGCCAGTGGTGCCCAGACAGGCAACCACACAGGCCGGAATCAGACCCCGACCCCGGTCAGCTGTGATGCTGGCTTCGAGAGCCCCGGGATCCATGCCGCCCTCGGCATCAACCGGAATCTTGCGAAGGTGATTGCTGCCGATACCCAGGATGCGCACCGCCTTCTCCACCGATGAGTGGGCATCCGCCGAGGCATACACGGTGAGCTGGGCGCCTGCAATTCCGGCGCGCGCGGCCTGGCCCGCGGTGGCACGATCGCGCGCCGCAATCAGGGCACACAATGTGGCCGCCGAGGCCGAATCCTGGATCGAACCGGTGAAGACTTCAGGAAGGTCGAGCAGCTCGCGCAGCCACTGCATGACCCGCATTTCCAGTTCCGTGGCGGCGGGCGAGGTTTCCCACAGCATGCATTGGGAGGCCAGCGTGGCCGTGAGCATCTCCGCCAGCACCGACGGTGGGCTGGAGTTCGCCGGGAAGTAGGCGAAGAAGCGAGGATGCTGCCAATGGGTAATTCCAGGCATGAGGATGTGTTCGAAGTCGGCAAAGATGCGCTCCATCGGCTCGCCCTGGGATGGGCAGGATGGAGCGAGCTGCGACAGGATGCTGCCCGCCCGGATCTGCGATCTGACCGGCCTTGATTCGAGCGTGGACAGGTAGTCCACCATCCAGTCGACCTGGCGGTGAGCGTGATGGCGGAGTTCCTCGAAGTCCATGGGTCTGTCCTTCAGTTGGCGGCGATCAGGCCCGCGGCGACATTGATCGCGAGGCCCAGGATGGAGGCATTGAAAAAGAACGCGATGATGGTATGTACCAGTACCAGGCGGCGTATCGGCGTGTTCCGGGTGCAGACATCCGCGGTCTGTGCGGCGGCGGAAATGGTGAAGGAAAAATAGGCGAAGTCCCAGTAGACCGGCATGGGAGTCTGGGGAAACGCCAGGGGCCGGTCCGTGGCGGGGGCGCTGTAATAGAGCCTTGCATAATGCAGGGCGAAGATGGTCGGGACCAGCATCCAGGAGGCAGCCACCGTGACGGCCGCCAGCAGGAATTGCGGGCCTCGATCCTCGACGGCAAGCGCCCTGGCCGTGGACAGCAACAGGACGATGGCGATCACGCTGAGGCAGGCCGCAGCGGTCACCACCACCAGGATCACCGGCGCGCTCTCGTCCTCCTCGGCATAACGCGCGAGCATCTGCTCTGCGCTCCGCCCCCGCATCCAGTGGCTGATCAATACCAGAAACAGGGCTACGCCGCCGTTCCAGGCCAGCAGGATGCGCTGGATCAGCGGTTCGTGTGCCGGCAGCAGGAAGAACAAGACCAAGCCGGCGCAGATCGCCGTCAGAATCCTGACGTGGTCGATGACGAAGCGATTCAATGGATTGTCCTGTCCTGTAAGGTCCAGCCGCGGGACTGCACGTAGTATAGTCGGCGTTCCAACTACAAGGCTCAAATGCGGGGGTGATCGATGCCGACTTCCAGACTGGGGTATCTGGCGCGGGTCTTGTGGCTGCTTTGCCTGCCGGCGATTGCCGGGGCGGCCGGGCCGGTGCCGCTGGAAAGTTCGGTGGTCAAGATCTTTTCGACCGTCAGGTATCCGGATGTCGCACGGCCCTGGACGAGACAGGCGCCGGTGGAGATCAGCGGGTCAGGCGTGATCATCGAAGGACATCGGATTCTGACCAACGCCCACGTCGTCCTGTACGCCGGCCAGATACAGGTGCAGGCCAATCAGTCCGGCGACAAGATTTCGGCAACCGTGGAATCGATTGCGCCGGGAATCGATCTGGCTGTCCTCAAGCTCGATGACGAGAGTTTCTTCGAGGCCCACCCGCCGATGCAACGCGCCAGTGCCCTGCCGCACATCAAGGATGCGGTGATGGCCTATGGTTTCCCGCAGGGCGGCACATCGCTGTCCATCACCAAGGGCATCGTCTCGCGCATCGAATTCGTCTACTACAATTTCCCGGTATCGGGTCTTCGAATCCAGATCGACGCCGCCATCAATCCCGGCAACAGCGGAGGCCCCGCGGTGGCGGGTGACCGGATGATCGGTCTGGCCTTCAGCCGGGCGGGCGGCGATTCGCAGAACATCGGCTACATCATCCCGAACGAGGAGATCGAGCTGTTCCTCGCGGACGTGAAGGATGGGCGCTACGACGGCAAGCCGGCCATGCACGACGACTTCCAGACGCTCGAAAATCCCGCATTGCGCGCATTCCTCAAGCTGGACAAGTCCGTCGAAGGCATCATCGTGCACAGGCCCTACCGCCAGGATGCCTCGTATCCGCTCAGGGAGTGGGATGTCATCACCCGCATTGCCGGGGTACCGGTGGACGACCAGGGCATGATCCGTTTCGCGGACGATCTGCGCGTGACCTTTACCTATCAGGTCCAGAAGGCTGCCCTTCAGGGGCGCGTACCGCTCACCCTTGTGCGCGCAGGACGCACCCTGCAGGTCGAACTTCCGGTTTCCTCCCGGCGACCCATGTTGATTCCGGACACTCCAGGTGAATATCCGTCGTACTTCATCTACGGGCCGCTGGTGTTCACCCGGGCGACCGCGCAGTTGCTCGCGGCGATCGGAGGCAATGCCGGCGCCATGTACGCGCTGAGCTTCATTGGCAGCCCGCTGGTCACCCAGCGTGGCTCTGAACCGGCGCAGGATCGAGAGGAACTGGTGGTGATTTCCTCCCCGATGTTCCCGCACCGGATTTCCAAGGGCTATTCGAACCTGAGTGGCTCGGTGGTTTCCACGGTCAACGGCATCCACATCCGGAGCCTCGCGCACATGGTGCAGGTGCTGCGCGACCTCAAGGAACCCTTCGTGACATTCGAGTTCGACAATCGCGGTGGAGAAGCCGTTGTACTGACCCGCGCCGAAGTCGCGGCGGCCACGGACGAGATCCTCAGCGACAACGGTGTCCGGGCTCAAGGGTCGCCCGATATGCTCAGGATCTGGCAGGGACAGCCCTAGGTACGCCGTGGCAGGGAAGCACACAAAGGGTCGGTGGTTGCGGGGCCCGCATCTGCGGGATTCGGTGATCCTGCGGCTGATCGGGCTGTTGACCGGAGTCGCGCTGCTGAACGCGGCGGGCCCCCGGGAGCCTTCCGGCCTCGACAGGGCCATGATGCTGTGGCTGCCGGTGCTTGTCGATGCCCTGGCCGTCTGCCTGCTGGTCCGGTTGGTGGCCGATCTTGCGCCCGGGCGCCGGCGGCTTGCCTGGTGGCTGGCGCTTGTCGCCGTGGGTTTCGACGTCCTGTCGACCGTGTTGTGGGCTCTTCCCGGGAGCCCGCATCAGGTCATGAAAGAACCAGTGGCCTACCTGCTGGCGATCGCCTTCTATCCCGTTGCGGCGGTTGCCGGCGTCCTGTTCTTCCTGGACCTCGGTGGTTCGTTCCGCCGCTGGACCACCTGGATCGACATGGTCACTCTGGTTCTGGGGATCGGGATACTGCTCTGGTATTTCTATCTGGATCCGCTGCTGCAGCGGGTCAGCCATGCCACTGCAGGCCAGCTGATGTTCATCACCTATGTGGCGGGCATCTGGGTGGTCACGGTGATCGCCGCTCTGGTGGCAATGACCATCTCGGACTGGCGTACCCAGATCTCGCGCGCCATCCTCGTCACTGCTGCGATCATCGGGTTCATCGGGCACATGGGCTGGATTGTCGCGTTCCTGCAGGAGCAGTTTGAACCCAGGGCCTGGTACGGAATCGTAGGTTCGGTGATTCCCTACTGCCTGCTGGGCATGTCCATCCATTTCGAGCGCAAGTACGGTGACAGGGTGAGCCAAGGCAAGCCGCAGGCAGAGACCTCCTTGAGCTTTCTGCCCTCGCTGATTGCACTCATCGTCATCGCATTGTTGCTGGATGAAGCGGCCAATCTGAACGGTACAAGCAGCGCGCTGTTGATCATGGTCGTTGTCACTGGAATCTTCCTGGCTGGAATGCAGTACCGGGGACTTCGCTTCGAATTTGCAGGCCTGAAAAATGCGCTTACCGCGCACAATCTCGAGATCGGACTGAGCGAACTGGTGCGCCGCTCCGCCGACCTGATCACGCTCATCGGTCCCGACCGCCGGCTCTCCTATGCCAGTCCGGCCGCTTCCGAAGTCGTTGGCCGATCGGCTGATGCGCTTCGGCTGCAGCCTGCCAGCGGATTGCTGGGTAATGAAAACGCCGCGCGAGTGGATCGGCTGCTCGATGACATCTTTGAAAGGCGAATCGCACAGGGTGAATTCGAGACATCGTTCGTCGACCCCCAGGGCCTGACCCACGCCGTGCGTGTGGCCGGGAGTGGACGACTTGACGATCCGGACATCGCGGGCGTCGTGCTGACCCTGCACGAAATCACGGACGAACAGAGACTGGAGCGGGAGGTGCTCGATTGTGCTTCCCGTGAACGAAGCCGCCTGTCCAGCGATGTACACGATGGCGTTGGACAGGAGTTGACTGGCATTGCACTGTTGCTCCGGAGCCTTGATCTCGAGGTCGAGCGCTCCCGGGGACTGCTGGCACGTTCGCTGGGCCAGATCGAGGAGCATGTGGTTGGCGCGATTCGCCTCACCCAGCGCCTGGAATCCGGACTCGCCGCGTTGCCGGCGAGCAATGGGACGCTCGAAGGCATGCTCGAACACCTGGCGGCGGAGGCGAAGGGGCGCTTTGGTTTCGGGATCGAATTCCAGCCGGCATCGCTGTGTTGCGAGCTCAGCGTCGCCGAAGCAGAGCATCTGTACCGGATCGCACAGGAGTCGATCAACAATGCTGCGCGCCACAGCGGCTGCCGAAACGCGGGGATCCGGATCGAAAGATCAGCCGAGGGCGTGGCCATGGCGATCGAAGATGACGGTTGCGGCTTCGAGTCTGCCAATGTCGAATCCGGCGGCCTTGGCATGCGCATGATGGGTTATCGGGCGAAAATCCTCGGTGCGCATCTGCAGGTGGAGTCGATTCCTGGACACGGTACCCGGGTCATCGTGAGGCTGCCGTGCACCCGGGGCCCGGTGAGCGGCGAAGCCGGGGGTGTGATCTGATGCGATGGCCATGATGTCCCCCATATCACCGGACACCGATGAGCACCTGCCCCGGAGGCGTTCCGTACGGTCGAGGGACACGTTGCTGGCTGCACTTCTGTGGGGCTACACCGCATTGATCGCTGCCTGGTTCGTGGGCGGCTGGGGAGGTGTCCCGACGTTGCAGCGCGTGGCCGACTGGCAGCCGTTGCCTTCACAGCTGGTGGCGATGTTCCTGGTGTGGCCAGTGCTGCGCGAGCTGGAACCGGGGCCGCGCCGCACGGCATGGCTGCTCATCGGGCTTGCAACCCTGAGTGATGTCATCGCAACGCTCGGGTGGATCGTGGGATCCCGGTTTGGATGGTTTGCGGAGTGCAACTGGTCACAGCTGCCGTATCTTGCCTATTACCCGCTGATGTGTGCGGCTTTCGTGATGTTCTTCCGGTCCCTGGGCGGGAATTTCCGCAGTGCTTTCGTCAGGATTGAGCTTGTGGTACTGGCTTGCGGGGTTGCCGTGCCCATCTGGCTGCTTCAGATCCGGCCAGTTGTGGCGAGCAGAGGATGGCACGATGCAGATCTCGTGTACTCGGTAGCCTTCTGTGCCGGCGACGGATTGATGCTGGTCCTGATGTCGATGATGACCACCCGGATCGTCGAATGGCGGGCCGGGCGACCCCTGCTGCTGATGGCACTGGCGGCCTTCATCACTTTCGTGTCGGATCTGGCCTGGGTGGGCAGCGACACTCGTTCCTACAAGCTGGATGCCTGGTCCAACGCCGGCGCCTTCGGACTGTATTACGCACTGGTGGGTACGGCACTGGCATTGGAACAGCACTCCCGGGTGTCCTCTGGCGTGCGCGTCATCGAGTCCAGCCGGCATGGCGTCTTGCCGCTGCTCGCACTGCTGGTCGCTGCAGGCCTGTTGTGTGTACAGGACGTGGAATTCTGGCATGCCCGGGGCATTGTCCTGTTGGCGTTCACCCTGATTGCGGCCTTGCTGGTCGTGGCTCGCCAATTCAGCGTACGGCTGCAGATCGATTCATTGCAGGCGGAGCTGACCCGCCAGGTCGCCCAGACCCAACTGACCGAGTTGATGCGCCAGTCCCGCGACCTGGTGGTGGTGGCAGATGCCGACCTGCGCCTGTCCTACGCCAGCCCTTCATCGAATCGCGTGCTGGGGATTGATCCGGGGTTGCTGGTTCGACGGCATGCCACCCAGGTGCTGGGTGGTGAGCATGAATCCAGGATGCGCGATTTCCTCGGGCAATTGATGTTGCAGGATGAAGCGCGTGCCGATATCGAGCTGCAGGTCCGCAATACCGGCGGAGAACGCCGGAGCGTCAAGGTATTTGGCAGCAATCAGCTGCACAACCCTCTCATTGCCGGGCTTGTTCTGACCATCCGCGACGTTTCCGGACGTCGTCGGCTGGAGCGCGAGCTGGTGGAGATCGCGGTGCTGGAGCGCGCGCGGCTGGCTGCGGATGTCCGCGACACGCTCGGTACCGAACTGGAGATGATCCGGCACCAGCTGCATGATCTTCGGCTGCGCGAGGTTTGTGGCAACCGGGTAACCGGAAATGATGTGGCAGCAGTGATCGCCCAGGTCAATCACGGCATTGATACGGCCCGGCGCATCTCGATGAGTCTTTCACCGCTCAATGTCGCCCGTGGGGCGCTCGATGTGGCGTTGCGCACGCTCTGCAGTGAGTTTTCCCGGCGCTTCAGGGTGCAGATCGACATGGACATGAATCTGGCGGGACAGGGCATCGCCACCCAGGACGCCGATCACGTGTTCAGGATCGTGGAACAGATTTTCAGTTCGATCGTGCGTCACTGCGGTCTGAAATTGCAATTGACGATTCACTCGATCCCCGAACAGCTGAACCTGCTCGTCGAGGGATCCTTCGATGTCCCGGGGGAACCTTACCACTCGATGGGGTTGCGTCTGGCCGAGTACCGGATACATGTTCTCGGCGGGACCATGCAGAATGAATTGCGCGATGGGCGATGCCGGGTCGAGGCGCGCATACCGCTGTCCTGCTGAACGGTTCGGACCGGCTTCAGTGCCCGGGCACTTGTCGAGGGTCCTGTACCAGGTAACCTCTGGAGTTTTTCTTCAGGGTCAATCCGAAAGCTTCACGCAACGTGCTCTCGAGTGCATCGAGGTCTCCCGCGCGCAGAACCGCCGTGACCCGAAGTGCACCCACACCGGGGCTGGCCGCGCGTACGGGCAGGACGGTATATCGGCTGAATTCCTCGAGCGCCTGCGATAACGGCACATCGTTCACGTCGATCCGGTGCTCTCGCCACCCAAGGGCAGATCCCGGATCCACATCGGTCAGGGTGGCATTCGAAGCGCCCGCCTCCACTTTCGCCTGACGACCCGCATCCACGTACACTCCGCGACCGGCCGGACCGGCGTTCACCAGCACGCGCCCCTCGGTGGTCATGACCGAGAGGCGCGTCGGCTGCAGATAGACGTTGAAATGCGTGCCCACGGCACGTGCGGAGCCCAGGGTCGTGCGAACGGTGAACGGGCGCGAGGCGTCCCTGGTCACTTCGAAGTAGGCCTCCCCATCCTCTAGATCGATATCCCGTGAACTTCGCGTCATCATGACGCTCAGACTTGTCCGGGTATTCAGCGTCAGACGCGAGCCATCCTTGAGCAGCACGGTACGTTGTTCTCCAGGCCCGGTAACCCATTTCCGAGCGGATTCGTGCCATGCCCAGAAACTTGCGCCGCCGATCGCGGCGGCCGCGAGCGTGGCCGCACCGGCCAGCAGCGATCGTCGCGACGGATTGATCCTGGACAGGGGGGAGGTCCGGGCGGCGTCAGCCGAAAGATTCCAGCTGATCTCGCACAGCGCATACTCATCGGCATTCGCCGGGTCGGCTGCGAGCCACGCCCGGAATGCCAGATCCAGCCCGGTATCATGAGGCTGCAGCCGTGCGGCGAACCACTCAGCGGCCGTCTGGGGACGTTTCATATCGCTCCCTGCAGTTGTTTCACCAGCAGAGCTATAGCCTCGGCCATGCGCCTCTCCACGGTCCGCCGTCCGATTCCCAAACGTAGTGCGATGTGCCCATACGACAGCCCATCGTTTCGAGCCAGCAGGAACACGGCACGAGTCTGGTCGGGCATGGCTTCGATGGTGGCGCGCAGGGCACGACTGATTTGCCCGGCGGCCAGTTGCTGTTCAGGCGTCGCTTCATCGGTCAGGAGCCGCTCGTCAGGGGTCTCCTCAAGAGGCTGGTGGGCCCGGACCATGCCACGCCGGCGGTGGTCCCGGGCCAGATTGGAAGCCGTCCGGAAGAGATAAGATTGCACTTCGGCATCGAGGCGCGAGATATTTACCCGGTGCATCACCCTCAGATAGGTATCCTGTACGATATCGGCAGCGTCTTCGCGTGAAACGGCAAAGCGACCCACGTGGCGCAAAAGTGCCCCGCGATACTTGTTGAACAGGAGGGTCAGATAGGCGCGCTGAGCCTGCTCAGTTGGATCGGCTTCTTTCTCGATCCCCGGCGGTGGTAGGCGGTTGGTATTCAAGTGGCTCGTCTCGTTGATATGTACATGTTAGTACGCACGACATGGGATTGCGCCGCCGACTTTGGCGGTCAGATGCCGTGTCAGGCGTATGAGGATGAGGCGGAAACAAGGAGTTCAGATCCATGCGGGCATTAATCCGGGGAGTGGTGTTCTGTGTGATGGCTGCGACAACGGTGGTTGCGGCCGTGCCCCCAGCCAACGGACCGCATCCGGCAGCGGGCGGAGACTGGCGAGCGAACGTGAAACAGTTCGCGCGGACGTACTTCAAGAACCCGGCCTGGGGCTATTCGCACTGCATTCGCGACTACGATCTGGCTCGTCGGCTCGCCGGCGAAGATCACGTGGCCCTCGATGACGACGTACTGTTTGCGGCGTCCTTCCTGCACGACCTGGCGGCCTTCAAGCCTTGGGAGGACCCGAAAGTCGATCATGCCGATGTGGCGGCTGACCGGGTGGCCGGATTGCTGAAGGGTACGGGATTCCCGATGGGCAAGATCAAACAGGTGGCCGCAGCCATCCGCACCCACATGTTCGACCGCAAGCCGGTCGGGGCGGAAGCGAAGTACCTGCACGACGCCGATGCGCTGGACTGGTTGGGTGCCATCGGGGTGGCCCGGGTCATGGCGCTGGCGGACGCCAACGGCGGGGAGCCGGATGGTCCTGCAATGGCACGCATGCTGGAGGACTACCTGCACCGGGTACCGGCCGGGGTGATGACACCTGCAGGCCGGCGCATGTTGCCGACCCGGCGCGAAGAGCTTCAACGGTTCCTCGTCGACCTGAAACGCGAATCGGACGATCTTCGTACGCTCTAGCGGACCCCGCCTCGCGTATCCCGGGAGGCCAATGCAGGTCGCGTAGTACAGTACGCGCATGCCAGATTGCGTCCGTGCCGCGATCGTTGTTGCAGCGCTGCTGGCGTTTTGCGGCACTCCTGCCCGTGCGGCCCGACTGGACGAAACGGTACGAGTGTCGATTCCATCCGCCCCTCTGAACGATGCGTTGCGCACTCTCGCGCGACAGGCCGATCTGCAGATCCTGTTTGACCCGGAACTGGTGGCGGGCATCCGATGCCGCGCTCTGAGCGGGAGCCTGACACCGCGTGCGGCGCTGGCAACCTTGTTGAAGGGTAGTGCCCTGGAGGCGCGTGAGACGGGGGACAACGTGGTGGTGGTCCGAAGGGTCGTTCAATCCGCGCCAGCGTTGCAGACCGGGCCCCCTGTGATCGCCGCATCCAGTCCGGCTGATGCGGGTGCGCTGGAGGAGATCATCGTCACCTCGCAGCGCCGGGTGGAACGCATGCGTGATGTGCCGGTGAGCATATCAGCCTACAACCGTGTCGCGGTGGAGGAACGATCGCTGCGGACCATGGAGGACATTGCGCGACTCACCTCCGGAGTCACCTTTACCCGCGGACGCAACTACAACTCCGAATCCTCGGAAATATCCATCCGTGGCATCGGCTCTTCCGCGGGAGCGGCAACCACCGGGGTGTATATCGACGATACGCCGATTCAGACCCGGCACCTGTCTTTTGGAACCTACAACACGTATCCGATGCTGTTCGATATCGAACGGGTGGAGGTGCTGCGTGGTCCGCAGGGAACGCTGTTCGGGGCCGGCTCGGAGGGCGGAACCATCCGTTTCATCACGCCCGATCCGCCCCTGGATGGGCAGGTACTGTATGCACGCGCCGAACTGATGGATACCGCAAACGGCGCGCCAGGTTTCGAGTTGGGTGCAGCGGCCGGGGATGCCCTGATTGACGGGCATCTGGGCGTAAGGGTCTCGGCCTCGCAACGCCGCGAGGGCGGCTATGTCGACCGTATCGATTGGCATCGTGCCGTACCGGCTTCGGAAAATTCAAACAGCGGCCTGACTCGCACCGCCCGCCTTGCCCTGAACTGGTCTCCGCGCGAGGACCTGGTCGTCACACCCTCCTTTTTCTACCAGC
Source organism: Steroidobacteraceae bacterium (assembly GCA_044226785.1). Taxonomy (GTDB): domain Bacteria; phylum Pseudomonadota; class Gammaproteobacteria; order Steroidobacterales; family Steroidobacteraceae; genus TMP-86. The sequence continues at coordinate 29,540 of JBGAGK010000031.1, forward strand.
AACGGCATGTGGACGACACGTCGGCGTACTGGGCCCTCGTTCCGGGCAGTGCCGATCCCACGGGCGGGCAGTTCGATGAGCCGCTGCGAAACGGCAATGCCATTGCAAATCCGAGTACGGACACGTTTTCCCTGTGGACTTTGCGCGTGAACGCCTGGGTCGGTGCGCTGCAATTGACCTCGAACACTTCGTGGTTCGACCGGCGACAACGCGCCGTTACCGACTACGCGGAATACGACCGTGCGGTGTTTCTCGGCAATCCCTTTCCGCCGGCCGGTGTCGTGGCGCCGACCCAGTGGGCCGACACCCAGCGCATCTGGACCCAGGAGCTGCGCATCGAATCGTCGCTCGACAGGCGGTTCAGGTGGACTGCCGGGGTGTTCGTTCAGCGTGCCTACGAAAACACCATCGAGAATGTGCGTGATCCGGACCTCGCGCAACAGCTGAATCTGCCGGCGTACGGGGATCGTTACATCTTCTACCAGGAGCCCTTCAATGCAGTCGACACGCAGGTCGCCGTGTTCGGTCAGGCGGATTGGCGGGTGCATGAGGATCTCAGCCTGACCCTGGGTTTGCGCTTCACGCACGCGCGCTTTGAAGGCGAAGCTTTCTTTGCCGGCCCGGTGGTGGGGCAGCCGGTGTACAGCCGCGGCCGCCAATCGGACAATCCGGTCACGCCCAGGCTCGGATTGTCCTGGAAGCCGGGCGAGGATGACCTGTTCTATTTCACCGTGGCCAAGGGTTACCGGATCGGTGGTGCAAATGCTGCCGTGGGGCAACTGTGTCATGGTGGCCCTGACAGCGCGCTGGGGTCGTTTGGGCTGAAGGATGTGCCGACCACCTACGGTGCCGACAGCGTGTGGAGCTATGAACTGGGGACCAAGCTTCTGCGCGACCAGGGAAGACTCCGGCTAGATGGGAGCCTGTACTGGGTGAACTGGGACAACATACAGCAAGCCGTGCCGCTGACCGCCTGCGGTTTCCAGTTCGTCGCCAACCTGGGTCAGGCACGGAGCCGCGGCCTGGACCTGGATGTGCAGTACCGCTGGAGCGATCGACTCACCCTGGGTGGCAGCGCGGGCATCACCGATGCCGTCTACACCCAAACGGTGCGCCTTGTGCCTGCGGCGCTGTCCCTGGTGCAGGACGGCGATCGCCTGGCCGCCTCGCCCTGGATCCTGTCGGCATTCCTGGAGGCCCGCCAACCCTTCGCGGCCGGAGAGGGTTATCTGCGACTGGACTACCAGTACGCGGCGCGCCAGAACGGCATGGTGCCGTCCATGAATCCATTGAATGGGGGCAATCCGGACTGGTTCGCCGGAATCCCGGCGCAGAGCAACCTGGGATTGCGCATCGGTATGCGCCGTGCCAGATGGGATATCGCATTCAACGTGCAGAACCTGCTCGATCGGCAACCGCGGCTGGCTGTCCAGCAGGATGTGGGGCTGGGAAGGAGCGGCACTCCCTTGCTGTATGTCATCACCGCCCGGCCCCGCACGCTGGGTTTGACGGCGAGTTTCAACTACTGAGGTTTGGGAAAAAGGGTTGGCGGCCTCGCCGGATTGGTGCGTACAAGTTGTGTAGCCCTCCGTTCGCCCGAGGCACGAGAGAGCGCATCAAATACCGGGAGGGGTGAGATGTCCGCGTATCCATTGATACTTTTTTCCGTGGTCCTGGCGATGCCAGCCTTGAGTGCAGCTGCCGACGCGCCGAACGAGGCGAGTCTCGAGGAGATCGTGGTGACCGCGCAGCGCCGCACCGAGCGCCTGCAGGACGTCCCCATCAGTGTCCTGGCCACGAGTCAGGCGACTCTGGATGCCCAGGGAACGCGCAGCATCGACGATCTGGCGCGACTCTCGCCCGGCGTCAGCTTCACCCGCGGCACGGTGAGCAACAATTTCGAGAGCTCCAACATTTCCATCCGCGGCATCGACTCCGCGGCGGGCGCCGCCACCACCGGTCTGTACATCGATGACACGCCCATCCAGAGCCGGCACCTGTCCTTCGGCACCTTCAGCGCCTATCCGGAACTGTTCGACGTGGAGCGGGTCGAGGTGCTGCGGGGTCCGCAGGGCACCCTGTTTGGTGCAGGCTCGGAAGGTGGCACACTGCGGTTCATCACGCCGGCGCCTGATCTTACCCAAAGCAAGCTGTACGTTCGCGCCGAGGGCGCTGGCACGCAGCACGGCGACCCGGTCTACGAAGTGGGCGTGGCCGGCGGCACGCCCCTCATCGAAGACAGGCTCGCATTCCGGGCCAGCGTGTCGACGCGGCACGAAGGTGGTTACATCGACCGCTACGACTGGCGCACCAGCACGCTGGTGGACAAGCGGGCCAACTCCAACGAGACCATCACAGCACGATTGGCGCTGAAATGGGCCATTACCGACAAGCTGTCGGTGACGCCATCCATTTACTACCAGAAGCGCACCATCGATGGCAGCTCGGCCTATTGGTCGATCGCGCCGGGCAGTGCGGAGACCGCCAACAACCTGTTCTTCGGTTCCTTCCGGAGCGGCGCCGAGGTACCTGGCACGGGCGATGACCGCTTCACCCTGTCGGCACTGAAAATCGAATGGGATCTGGGATGGGCGCAACTGGTCTCGAATACCTCCTACTACGATCGCAATCAGAAGGGGTATTCGGATTACACGCAGTTCAATCGCTCCATCTTCCTGGGTTCGCCGTTCTTTGACACCGGCAACAATGCATCTCCCACTCAATGGGGCGACGAGCAGAAGAATTTCACCCAGGAAGTCCGGCTGCAATCCACGGACAGCGCAGCCCGGCTGAACTGGACGGCCGGAGCCTTTTTCCAGCGCGCCCGGGAAAACACGATCGAAAACGTGTACGACCCGTCGCTGCTGGCGTTCTTTGGAGTGCCCGGTACCGACGGCTACATCTACCGGCAGGATCCATTCAACGCCATGGACAAGCAGCTGGCCCTGTTCGCCAACGCGGATTTCAAGGTCAATGACAAGTTCAAGCTGATCGCCGGCCTGCGCGTGTCCAAGGCCGAGTACGAAGGTGTGGCGCAATACAGCGGCTTCGTTCTGTTCGGGCCGCCGGTGAGCAGTACCGGCACCATCACCGAACACCCGGTCACTCCGCGCTTCGGTGCCGAATTTCGGGTGAGTCCGGATAACCTGCTATACCTGACCATCGCCAAGGGCTTCCGGATCGGCGGGTCGAACCCGAAAGTGGGCACCACCTGCATCAACGACCTCACCAACTACGGCCTGTCGGACGTACCGGACAAGTACAACTCGGACAGCCTGTGGAGCTACGAGGTCGGATCGAAGAACCAGTTCGCCGACCGGCGCGTGCTGCTCAATGCCAGTGCCTTTCTCATCAAGTGGAAGGACATCCAGCAGAACGTGCCGCTCATCAACTGCGGTTTCCAGTTCACCTCCAACCTGGGCGAGATGCGCAGCACCGGTTTCGACATCCAGACCGAAATCCGTCCGACGGAGGCGTTTTCCGCCGGCGCGACCTTCGCCTACACGCTGGCGAAGTACACCAGGACCGCGTTTGCCACTCCGACTGCGGCCGCGTCCGGTACTGCGCTGCCCATCGTGTCGGACGGCGATCGCCTGGGTGGCTCGCCCTGGACATTGACGCTGTTTTCCCAGGTCAATTTCCCGATCATGGCCCATGACGGATATGCGCGGATCGACTACCAGTACGGGGCAGGTCTTTATCATTTCACACCGGGGCAGAATCCGGCCAATGGCGGCAACGCGGATGTCATATTCAACACGCCAGCCAACTCCTACGCGTCGCTGCGTGCCGGGGTGAAGTGGGGCGGGTGGGACGTTTCGCTGTTCTCGCAGAACCTGTTCAATTCACAGCCCAAGCTTTCGCGTCAGCTCGACGGTGTACCGGGTGCTTCGCCGCTGTACCTGATAGGGACCTTCCGTCCACGCACCATCGGTGTGACGGCGCTGTACCGGTACTGATGCGGGAGCGCCGGTGATGCGGGCAGTGTTTCTGACGTTCGTCTCGTGCGCGGGGCTGGGCATGGCGGTGCACGCCGCGGCGCTCGAGCCGCGAGTGCATGTGGACGTGTTCAAGGGCGGATATGCCACGGTCAACTCGTATCTCGTTTCCAACGGTGTCTCGCAGGTCCTGATCGATGCGCAGCGCAAGACATCCGAGGCGATGAAACTGGCCGAACGGATCAGGGCAAGTGGCCTGCCGCTCACCGACATCTTCATCACCCACGGCCACACCGACCACTTCACCGGCATGGCGTATCTGCACAAGGAATTTCCGGAAGCACGCATCGTGGTGGCGAGCGAGGCGATCAAAAAGGATATCAAGGCCTATGCCATTTACATGGACAGTGGTGGGCAATCCGGGTCCGAGCCGGCACTGGAGCCGGCGCTGCGGCCGAAGACGCCAGGCAATCCGGACGGATTCGACTACGATCACCTGATTACCGTGCTCCCCGGCCCCCAACTGGTTCTGCAAGGCGGTGGAGTCCTTCAGATCACTTCTGACTACCCGCCGACCGAATCTCCGCATATGTCGACTCTGTACTCTCCCGATCTCAATGCACTGTTCCTGTCGGATCTGGGCTACAACCATGTGCATCTGTGGATGGGCGATGACATCAGTGTGGCCAGGATCGAGACCTGGAGGGCGGTCATGCTTCAGCTCGAGGCTCGTTATGCGGCCAGCAATCCGCGCATCTACCCGGGCCACGGGAACACCGCGGATGCGGGTCTGTTCGATACCACGGTGCGCTACATCGACGACTTTCTGGATACCGTGCGGCACGCGCGTTCACGCGAGCAGGCGATGCAGCGCATGATGCAGTTGTATCCCGGTTACGCCGAGGCCGATTTCTTCCTGAAATACAGTGTCTTGAATCATGTCCACTGAGCCGGTTTCCTGCGCCCTGACTTCGATTCGATGTGCGGGCGCTGTACCGGCAATGATGCGGGAGTACCCTTGATGCGAGTTGTATCGTTGATGATTGCAAGTGTGGCGCTGGGTGTGGCGCTGGATGCTGCGGCGCTCGAGCCGCAGCCCGGACAGGCTGCGGATCTGGTGTTGACGCATGCGCACATACGGATGCCGAATGGCTGGGCGGAGGCGATGGCGGTGCGCCAGGGAGTCATCGTGGCCATCGGCGATGAGGCTGCCGTGAGCCCCTGGCGCGGCCCCGGTTCCACGCAACTGGATCTCAAGGGCGCCACCGTCATGCCGGGGCTGCACGATGTGCACGTCCATCCGCTGTTTGGCGGCATGTTGCAGCGTCGCTGCCTGTTTGCGCAGGGCTCGAAGATGTCGGTGCTGCTGGCCCGGGTGAAGGAGTGCGCCGCGAAACTCAAGCCGGGCGAGTGGTTGACCGGCGGCCAATGGGATGCGCCCGCACTGGGTACGCCGATGCATCGGCGGCTCCTGGATGCGGTGAGCGGCGATCACCCGGTATTGCTCGACGACACCAGTGGCCACAGCAGCTGGGTCAACTCGAAGGCATTGAAGCTGGCGGGCATCACCCGCGACACACCGGATCCTGCGGGCGGGATCATCGAGCGCGATGCGAAGGGCGAGCCCACGGGTGTGCTGCGTGAGGATGCGGCCATCGACCTGGTGCGCTCGAAGATCCCGTTGCCGACGAAGGAGCAAATCCACTCCGCGCTGCGCTGGTCGCTGCACCAGATGCTCTCGGTGGGCATCACCTCCTACACGGAAGCCTCGCTGGGCTTCGTGGCAGGCGGGCAGGCGGAAATCGACAACTATGCGGCCATGGAAGCCGCGGGCGAGCTCAAACAGCGGGCGATACTTTGCCTGAACTGGGCGCCGGGCATTGCGCAGGACGAGACGATCATCGCCGAGCGCAACCTGTACATGTCGAAGCATGTTCAACCCAACTGCATCAAGATTTTCCTCGATGGCGTACCCACCGACAGCCACACCGCGGCCATGCTCGAACCCTATGCCGGGAAGATGCCGGGTCGGGACGATCGGGCGAGCCGCTACGGCATGCTGCTGGTCAAGCAGGATGTGCTCAACGAGGCGGTGACGCGGTTCGACCGGATGGGCCTGACTGTCAAGTTCCATGCGGCGGGCGATGCGGCGGTACATGCCGGACTCAACGCCATCGAGGCGGCACGCAAGGCCGACGGATACTCGGGACTTATGCACAACGTCGGACACTGCACTTTCGTTGCAAAGGAAGATCTGCCGCGCGCGCGCAGGATCGGCGCGACCCTGGAGGTATCCCCGTATTTATGGGGACCTTCGCCCATCAACGACAGCATCACCGCGGCAGTGGGTCCGGAGCTGATCAAGCGGGTCTGGCCTGTGCGCGAGATGCTCGATGCCGGTGCACTGGTAGTGCCGGGTTCGGACTGGGCTGTGGTGCCTTCGGTCAACCCGTGGATTGCTATCGAGACGCTCGTGAGGCGCGAGCGGCCCGGGGGCAGCGCCGACAGCTTCGGCAAGGCCGAGGCCATCACCGTGCAGGAGGCGCTTCAGCTCTTTACCGTCAACGCAGCGCGCCAGGAGCGCATGTCGGACAAGGTGGGGCGGCTGGCGGCCGGGATGCTGGCCGATTTCATCGTGCTGGACCGTGATCCGTATGCCATCAAGCCCACCGATCTGCACAATACGAAGGTCAGGATGACATTCATCGATGGCGAGAAGGTCTACGATGCGGCAACCACCCACGGGGTTGTCCAATAACAGGCAGCAGGACGCCGGTTTCCCGCGTGCAATCAGCGTGGGTACAATGCCGGGATGTCTGCTTCACGAACCGACCCCGACTTCAACGGTTTGACGACAGTCCGAGCCAGCCTTCCGGCGCAGTTCTATTTCGATCCCGCGCGCCATCAGATCGAAATGCAGCGCATCTGGCATCATCACTGGGTGTATGTCGCGCGCTCCGAAGAGGTGCAGGCACCGCGCAGCTACCGGACGTTCGAGATCGCCGGCCAGAACGTTCTTCTGGTGCGGGATGATGCCGGCGTGCTGCGCGCCTTCCACAATACCTGCCGGCACCGCGGCGCAAGACTGTGCACCCAGGAGGCGGGTACCTTGCGTGGCAACGGCATCACCTGCCCCTACCATGCCTGGAACTACGGATTGGACGGTGCGCTTCGCCGCACGACTTCACGGTCCACGGCGAAGGGATTCGATCCATGCGAGTACCCGCTGTACCCGGTGAGTGTGCAGGAGTGGCGCGGTTTCGTATTCGTGTCGCTGGCCGCTCGAGACGCTGAGAACCGGCCATGTGTCCACGCAGGTCATCCGCTGCAACTGGAAGATCTTCTGGGAGAACTACAACGAGTGTCTGCACTGCCCGGGCGTGCATCCATCGCTGTCCGCCCTGGTGCCGATCTACGCGCGTGCCATCATGGAACCACGCGACGATCCGCATTGGCGCGAACATGCCGGACAGGACGATCCGAAATACCGGGGTGGCCTGCGAGCGGGAGCCAGTACCTGGACCCGGAGCGGCCAACTGGTTGGCAAGCCCTTTGCCGGGCTCAGCGAGGCGGATCGGCGGGCCGCCTACGTCTACATGACGGGGCTCCCCTCGGTCTTCATCGTAGGGCATCCGGACTATGTGAGGGTGGTGCGAATCCGGCCACTCGAACCCGAGTCCACGGAACTGCGTATCGAGTACCTGTTCGCGGCGGAAACGCTGGCAGATCCTGCCTTCGATCTGGGCGAAGTCACCGGGTTTGCCGGCCAGGTTCTGGCGGAGGATGCTTTCGTGTGCGAGCTCAACCAGGCAGGGCTGCGCGCGCTGCCACACCGGGAAGGCGTATTGATGCCCGAGGAGTACGCGATCGCGCGATTTCACGACTGGCTGCTTGCCGAATCGGGTTGAAGTCTCATGAGTCTGGGGTTGCGTATCCTGGCGGGGTTGATTCTTGGCTTCCTCCTGGGCAGCGGGTGCACTGATCCGGTCGGTACCTGTGGGCGGATTCTCCTGGCCGTGGAGCCGGTGGGGCAGGTCTGGCTCAATGCCCTGCGGATGACGGTGTTGCCGCTGGTATTTGCCCTGCTGGTCACGGGTGTCGGTGAGGTCCGTGGCCAGGCGCGCGGTGCTCCCGTGGCGGGACGGAGCCTGCTCTGGTTCGTGGTCGGCCTGACGGCTTCAGCCATCGGCGCAGCGATGTTGACGCCCGTCCTGCTGCAATTGTTTCCAGTCGATGCGGCTGCCGCTGCGGCGCTTCGGGCCGGTGTGGGACACGCGGCAACACCCGTCACTGCGCCACCGCCCCTGGGGCAGTGGATCCAGGGGTTGATCAGTGCCAATCCGTTCGAGTCGGCGGCCAGGGGGGATGTGCTGCAGGTGGTGATTTTCGCATTGCTGTTCGGATTCGCCACCAATCGTGTCGCGGCGCAGTTCCAGGAGCCGCTTTTGCGGTTTTTCCAGGGTGTGGTCGAGGTGATGCTGGTGATCGTGCGCTGGGTCCTGCTGGTGGCGCCACTGGGGGTGTTCGCCCTGGCCGTGCCGCTGGGTCGAAAGGGCGGGTTCGGTGCTGCCGATGCATTGGGGCATTACCTTGCGCTGGTCTGTGGGGTCGGCGTTCTGGTCGTGCTCGCCAGCTATCCGCTGGCCCGGTGGCGGGGCGGGATCCCGCTGTCGGCGTTTGCCAGAGCAGCATTGCCATCCCAGATCCTCGCGTTCAGCACCCGCTCATCGCTGGCGTGCCTGCCGGTCATGATCGAGGCCGCGAGGGATGTGTTGCGGCTGCCAGCGCAGGTCTGCGCGGTAACCCTGCCCATGGCGGTGTCCCTGTTCCGTGCCACCAGCCCCATTGTCAATCTGAGCGTGGTACTGTTTGTGGCGCACATCCATGGCGTGAGCATTGGAATTGCACCCCTGATCGCAGGGATCTGTCTGGCCGTGCTGACAAGCTTTGCCGTGGTGGGACTGCCCAGCCAGATCACCTTTTTCACCACCACGGTCCCGATTTCCAATGCCATGGGTGTGCCCACCGACATCCTGCCCCTGCTGCTGGCCATCGAAGTGATTCCGGACCTGTTCCGGACAGTGGGCAATGTCACCGCTGACCTTGCCGTGGCAGCGGCGGTCAATGGAGCCGAGGCCTCTTGAGCAGAAAGCGCACCAAACACCGCGATCCAGGCCTTGCCGTCCTGCGGGCCATCGCGGTCTTCAAGCTCTCCAAGGCGGTACTCCTGCTGGCGACCGCGTATGGGGTATTGCGCCTGCGCGAACCCACGGTCATCGCGGGGCTGTACAACTGGGCGGCCACCCTGCCGTCGGGCCTGGAGCAGGAGTGGGTGCAACGCGGGCTGGTGTTCATCAGTGGCCTGAGTCCGGCGCGCATCAAGGCACTGGGGTTCGTTTCGCTGGCCTATGCAGCCGTGTTCACCACGGAAGGAGTGGGCCTGTGGCTGGGCAAGCGCTGGGCCGAGTGGCTGACGGTGATCCTGACCAGCTCACTGATTCCGCTCGAAATATGGGAATTCCTGCGGCGCCCGGGTTCCGGCCGGGCGATGGTGGTCGTGGCAAATGCCGTGATCGTCTGGTATCTGGTCAGGCAGTTGCGCCGGAAGACCTGATGAATTCTTCTTCATCGTGAAAAAATGTTCACGTTCGGTTCGAAGGCTTCGGGACCGCGTAAGCTTTTCCCGTCGATTTTCCGCCTTCCCAATTGAATGAACCGATGGAGATTTCATGAACAAGTCTGGATTGCTGATTTCCGCCGCTTTGCTGACCCTGGGTCTGGCCGGTGGCGCCATGGCTGCCGATGCTCCCAAGGCGGACACTTCCGCCTCGGCCGCCACCGCGGCTTCCTCCTCAACTTCGACCGCAGATGCTCCCAAGCACAAGAAGCATCATCGCAAGCACCATAAGAAGAGTGCTTCTTCGGAAACTTCCACGGGAACCAACAAGTAAGGTTGTGCCTTCGGACGCCCCGATCGCCTTGCGGTCGGGGCGTTTTTGTTTTGCGCGTAGAATGCGCGGCTTTGATCCAAGAGGGGCGGATCGATGGAATTGAGCGTGATCCTGAAGGCGCTGATCCTGGGTGTGGTCGAAGGCCTGACCGAATTCCTGCCGGTGTCCAGCACCGGACATCTGGTCGTGGTCGGCTCCTTGCTCGACTGGAACAACGAAAAGGGCAAGATATTCGAGATCGTCATCCAGCTGGCCGCGATCCTGGCCGTATGCTGGGAGTTCCGTGACCGGCTTCTGAGGGTTGCGAGTTCCCTGAGGGACCCCGGCTCGCAGCGTTTTGTCCTGAACCTGATCATTGCCTTCGTGCCGGCAGCGATCCTTGGTCTTGCCTTTGCCAGCGCCATCAAGCGCTATCTGTTTGCGCCGATTCCGGTAGCCCTGGCATTCATCGTCGGCGGCGTGGCCATCCTGATCATCGAGCGCAGCGTGGGCCAGCCCAGCGTATCGGAAGTGGACGGCATGCAACGAAGACATTCCCTGGCCGTGGGTGTGGCCCAGGCGTTTTCCCTGATTCCCGGCACCTCCCGCTCCGGCGCCACCATCATGGGTGGGCTGCTGGCGGGACTGTCACGGCGGGCCGCTACGGAGTTTTCGTTCTTCCTGGCCATTCCCACCATGTTCGCCGCCACTGCCTACTCGCTGTTCAAGGCGCGCAACCTGCTCAGCGCGGACGATCTGGCGGTCATTGCCGTCGGCTCAGTGGCCTCGTTCATCAGCGCGGCATTCGCCGTCAAGGGCCTGCTGCGCTATGTGAGCGGACATGATTTCAAGGCCTTTGCCTGGTATCGCATCGCGTTCGGACTCCTGATCCTCGCCAGCTGGCATTTCGGGTGGGTCGTCTGGCAGGGGGAATGATCAGGCACACCGGATGATGAGGCCGGAGCAGCCGGCGCTGGATGCGGGGCGTATACTGTCCCCGCCATGAGATACAGGATCCGGATTCATCGTGCCTTGTGCCTGTGGGTCGCGGTATGGTTCGCAGGCAGTGTCGCAGCCGCTGCACCCGGCGCATCGGCCGAGGCGCCACAGCCGCCGTCCCTTCTGATCGAGCATGCACGGGCGCGTCCGACCCCGCCAGGAGCCCATGTGGCGGCCGTCTATCTGCGCATCGTCAATGCCGGAGGTGCTGACCGGCTGCTTCGCCTGTCCACGCCTGTAGCGCAACAGGCGCAGATCCATGAAACCCGGCGGGAGCAGGGCATGATGAGCATGCGTCAGCTCCCCTTCCTGGATATCCCGGCCCACGGCACGGTTGATGTTGCCCCCGGTGCGGTGCACATCATGCTGCAGGGGCTCAAGGCGCCGCTGCGAAACGGTGACCATTTCACGCTCACCCTGGTGTTCGGTTCCGCGGGCACGCTGACGACGGAAGTGAACGTGCGCGTCGACCCGAACTCACCCTAAGGCGCCGTCAGGGCTCCGGAAACTTCGCGCACCGGAATCGGCACATTGCACAGTTCGATCCGGCCGGCCGGGTGTACGTACCAGTTCTCGCGGCGGTTGCGGCGCGATTCCACCAGGCCGTCGAAGGTCGGTGTGTCGGTGCGCAGCACCTCGAGGTGCTCGCGTTCAGCCACAGGGACATCGGCTTCCACACGGACCCGCTGGATCATCCGCCTGGAAGGAGGGTCGAGGATCAGGTGCCCGCGGCAGGCTGGAAAGCCGCTCGATGCCTTTGGCGCGCCTTCCAGCGACCTGCGCCAGGTGCCGCGGGGCATGGCCGATGATCACATACAGTTCGGCACCGCTCCCGCTGGTGGGCGCATCGCCAGCAACGCCGACCATGGCAATGGGCGACAGATCCGGAGGTCTTCCGTCCCCGGCCACCGGACCGTCCGTGAAGCCCACCTGGGGCGCGTAGACATCGCCGTCCGGGAAAGCTGAAGGGCAGGTCCTTTCCATGTACGCTCGAATACGGGTGGTGCCATGGGTGGCGGTGCTCAATCTCCCCATTGGACTTTGTCCTGAACGCGGATGATGTGCAAACCGTCAAAATACTTCGCGCGCGACTTCGATGTTCCGGACGTGCCGGGGGGCGAAACAGAGGCGCCAGTTCGATCGACCCGGCCGCTGACCAGATCCAGGTACAGCGTGTGCCGGGGATCAGGTGCCCGCCAGGCAGAGGATGGCGCGCCTTCCAGTACCTGCGCCAGGGTGGCTGGGGCCGCGCTCAGGGGGTTCGCCAGCAACGCCATGGCGAGCGGCAGCAGGAGATGTCCAGGGGGATGTTTGGCCATGAGCTTACCCGGGAAAGCTGAAGTTTTGCATTAATATACCGCCATGAGTGAGTCAATCACGTGACTTCGCTGCGCCGGTCGCTATACTTCGGCGCGACTTCTTGCGAGGCGCACTGAACCAGAGGACCCATGGAGCCCACCAAGACCACGGAGCCTGATTACTACCACAAGATCGTCGATTGCCAATGGGCCTGTCCGGCGCACACCGACGTCCCGGAATACATCCGGCTGATTGCCCAGGGCGAGTTTACCCAGGCTTACATGCTCAACCGGGCCACGAACGTGTTTCCGGGAATCCTGGGTCGGGTGTGCGATCGGCCCTGCGAGCCGGCCTGCCGCCGAGGACGCATCGAAGAAAAGCCGGTGGCCATCTGCCGCCTGAAGCGGGTGGCGGCCGATCATCGTGACGAAGTCGCGCATCTGCTTCCCCGCGCGCCGGCCAACAAGAATGGCAAGAAGGTGGCCTGCGTAGGCGCCGGTCCGGCATCTCTGACCGTGGCAAACGATCTGCTGCCTCTGGGTTACGAGGTCACCATATTTGAAGCGCTGGGTATCCCGGGCGGATTGATGCGCACCAATATTCCGGCGTTTCGCCTTCCGGCGAAGGTGCTGGACGAGGAGATCGGCTACATCGTGTCCATGGGCGCAGACCTGCGCCTGGACTCACCGGTGAAGAGCCTGCGAGAGCTGCTCGATTCCCGCGAATTCGACGCTGTGTTCATCGGATCGGGTGCGCCCAGGGGCAAGGAGCTGGATCTGCCCGGCCGCCACGATACGGACCGGGTCCACATCGGCATCACCTGGCTGGAATCGGTGGCCTTCGGTCATGTCGAGCGCATTGGAGAACGGGTGCTCATCATCGGCGTTGGAAACACCGCCATGGATTGCTGCCGCACCTCGCTCCGTCTGGGCGCGAAGGATGTCAAGGTGATGGCACGCAAGCCGCGCGAGTTCTTCAAGGCCTCGGCCTGGGAACTCGAGGATGCCGAGCAGGAGTCGGTGAAGATCGTGATCAACCGGGCACCCACCTCCTTCGTGATCAAGGGAGGAAAGCTGACGGGCATGATGTTCGATGTGCTCGAGTACGACATCCAGGATGGCGAGATCAAGACAACCCGAAAGCTGGGCGAAGAATTCCTTCCCTGTGACGACGTGATCCTCGCCATCGGGCAGGAGAACGCCTTTCCATGGATCGAGCGCGACATCGGCGTGGAACTGGATCGCTGGAACGTACCCAAAGTGGATCCGGTCACCTTTCAGTCCACCCGTCCCGGCGTATTCTTCGGCGGTGATGCGGCTTTCGGACCGAAAAACATCATCTGGTCGGTGGAGCATGGGCATCAGGCCGCGATCTCCATCCACAAATTCTGTCAGGGCCAGCCTGTGGAAGTCCGCATGCCGCGCGGTGCGACCCTGAGCAGCCGCAAGATGGGCATGCATGAATGGTCGTACAGCAATGAGTACAACGCTGCGGAGCGCCGGCTGGTCCCGCACGTGAATCTGGTCGAACGCTTCAAGAAGCTCAATGTCGAGGT